>NZ_JBVTQX010000001.1:0-671868 GCF_055755235.1 Alteromonas sp. R7
TGATGACCCATTGTGGATGGGATGGTGTTATCAATCGTGTAAGGTGAATGCTGATCCCCCGTTTATGGGGTAGAGCCCTTCTTTAGAAGAAGATGGTACCAGTGGGCGGACTTGAACCGCCACGCTATCGCTAGCAACGGATTTTGAATCCGTCATGTCTACCAATTCCATCACACTGGCATTGTGTATGGTTATCAACGTGGTGTTGATGCATGGCATTATAGCGATGCGGCGCGCCTATACAACAACTTTTTAAGCTTTTTGTGATTAAGTGCCGAAAGATTGTTCAAAAGCGTATTTTGCTTTATCTATTTCCTATTAATCAACAGAACGCACACTTTTACCAACGCTGAAGCGTCCAATTAATCGCTACTACCGCGATTACTGACGATGCAATTGGCATTATGGCTTTTGAATATAACCTTACGTTTCTAAGTAAGATAAGTAAGGGCAATAGCAGCGTGACTATGGCAAGTTGACCCAGCTCTACCCCTATATTAAAAGCGAATACATTCATTACCAAGCTGCCCGACTGGGCATTAAGGTCGCCAAACACGCTCGCAAATCCCATTCCATGGAGTAGGCCGAACCCAAAGGTAATAAATCCTAAACGCATGATGATAGGGTACACATTGTTAAGCGCAGTTATAGCCACTGATATAGCAATGCCTAGCTCAACAATACGGCTATCTAGCGTAATAAAATCCAGTGCTGTGGCAGTTAATGTAATCGAGTGCGCTAACGTAAACGTGCTTACTAATATCACCGTACTTTTTATAATGTGCCTTTTGCTTTGCTCTTTCACCCAGCTCTTATTCTCCCTGTAAAGATTAACGGTGAGCAACGTAGCAACCAAAAACAGTATATGGTCTAGCCCAATGAAAATGTGCCAAATTCCCTGATAAACCATCTCCCCAAACTGCGAAATCCAGCTGTTTCCTGTAGCAGAAGCAGTGATAAAAGAGCGTTCATCGCTTAGTACATAAACACGTGTGTGATCGTTTAACGTTACCGTTGTGAGTAGCTTGTGGGTGGGAAAATCGCTAACTATGCCAGTGTATTGTATCGATACTTCGTTTACATATACGCAGTTTACCGACAGCGGGTATACCAGTAATGACTCTGCAGATATATCTCGTATAGAAGGGGGAGCAATACTAACCGTACATCGCGTTTCGCTATCTCGAATCACTAGGTGGTTTTGGATATAGTCGTTTGCCATAGTGTGGTTTCTGTTGACTTCACCCCAGGTCAAATTACCGTCATTATTACTATCTAGCCCTGCTGCTTGTCCTATATCTTCAGGCTTTAGCAAAAGCTCGCCAGACAAAGTGTTATTTGAATCGTTTTTAAGCGTTAAGTAGCCGTTACTCAGTTCGTGTGAATGCGTGAAAACGCTGAAGGCGGCAAAGATGAAAAGTGTGATAAATCTAATCATGACTCGTTTACTGAAGGGCGGGAGAACTTTAAGCATTGGTCGATACTTCATTAGCACGGCGAGCGCGCTCTAGGAGGTTTTTGTCATCTAATGACTGTGCGTATTGCCAGTTTATTTCGGCAAATTTAAGCGCCAGTGGGTAATTGGGCTCAATCTCTAAAAAGTAAGTGGCGACCTGTGCGGCGTGAGAACTGTCTTCTCGCCACACTCGAATTTCCATGTTCTTAGCAAGTTGAGTTTGTACTTCAGAGCGCACAATACCTTGCGCTCGTTCCGCAATGGCCCATTTAAGTAGCAAGCCATCGTCGGCTGTCAATATATCGGGAACGGAGTTGCTAAACCCAGAACTCACTGCCTTATAGTTATTCAACGCAAAATGTGCGTCGGCCCAAACTAACATTGCGCTTATAGGTAGCTTTTTGAATTCTGTTTGTGACAAATGCTCAAGCGCGGCTTCAGCGTTACCAAGTTGAAGCGACATGTCTGCGAGTACTTCATAAAACCACTGGCGCTCCGCAGGTCTCACTGTACTCGTGTAGGTCTCAAAAGCGCTAAGCTTTTTCAAAAATTTTACGTCTTTATTTTGTGAAAAATCAGCGTTAACCATACACGTGAAAGCGATTAAAAAACTTGTTTGCCCTACCAGCTTTTCACAGTTTTCTTTCGCCTTTTTAGCGTTACCTTGCTGAACGTTTATATCTGCCAACAATAACTGTGCAGCTGGAGAGCGAAAGCGGGCTATTTGATTGAGATGTTGCTTGGCTTGTTCGAACTTATGAATGCCTTGAAGTAGTCGAGCTTCTAAAACAACTAAACGCTCTTTTTGACCTGCGTTCAGCGAATCGAATTTTTGTCGCATTATGTTCGTGAACCTAACAATACGCTCTCTCTCATCACCTTTTGCTTGAAGGTATCTACTTGAAGTTAAAATTTTTTCCGCTTCGTCGATACTTGCTATGGATAGCTGCCTAGGCTGCCACGTTGCGATGACGGTATCATAATTGAATTTTTCAGACTGAGCAGATACCGAACAGACTGTTAGGGCTGACAATACGCTCATTATAGGGAGTATGAGAGTACTGCTTCTCATCAACTTCATCAGAACTTCCTTTATAAAAGCCGTCCTTGGCTTTACGGTTGACACTGTGTACTGACCGCTCGTTATTGACCAATCAATAAATCATCGAACGTGGTGTCGTCAGCATCTTGGGTGAACTCGCGCCCGTTAATTGGCAGAGGTTCATCGGTTGGTGCTTGATTAAAGGCGTCACGGGTATAGCTAGAGAACGATACCTGCTGTGCCTCAATCGTAACGCTAACAGTAGCGGTAACTTCTGGATTTACGCCGTCAGAAACGGTGAATGTGAAGCTATCGCTACCTGTTACCTGAGCGTTAGGTGTGTAGGTAAAGCTGCCATCAGCATTAACTTCTGCATTACCTAACGTACCGTTTTCACCAAGCCCGAAGGTAAGTGCATCACCATCGTCATCGGTTGCTGTCAACGTGCCATCAAACGCAATATCTGCTTGCGTCGTTAGCATTTCATCAATGGCTACGGGCGCTGCATTTTCTTCTGGCGCTTGATAATCGTTATCGTCATCACTATCGAAACAACCAGTTAGCGCTAGCACCAATCCAGAAATGACCCACAACTTATGTTTCTGCAAAGGGGCTTGACCCGACTTAACAAACGCGGGGGCATTTGGATTCTTGTTAAATAACCTAATCTTCATAGACATGATGGATCTCCTTATTCAGAGCCAGCAAGTGGTGTTTTTAGGTAAGGAAACGATGAATCAATCATGCTTGCATCTACAGGTGCACCATCAGTGAAAGGTACATTACCTACGCTGGCGTCCTCTGGTGTACAAAGGCCAAGGTCTGTATCTTCACCTGCTACCGGGATGGGATAACACAAACGGCCCATAACAACGCGAAGGGCAATATCAACCACGTCATCACCTGGGCGGCGACCGTTCGGGAATCCTGCTAAGTCATCGCCTGCCACACCAAATGCTGACTGCGATTCGGCTGGCGTTGCTGGGATCCCTGTGTTTAGGCGCAGCATTTCTGATGCTGTTACAGTTGCTTGCTGGTTAACGCCAGGGAAACCTGTAAGGAACGCTGTTACTAAGTCCATACGCGGGAAATTCGTCGGCGCAAGGGTCTCAATATCCGTACCCAGCGTAGTATTCACTGCATCTTTAAACAGAATGTTCAGTAGTTCTGGTAAAGAAGGGTGGGTTACATAATCAGCGAATTGACCGTCTGCACTTGGATGAGAAGTAGAGAATTTGTCTTTATCGCCAATACCGATAACAAGCTCATTTACTAGCGGGCTACCTAAACGAGACACTTGAGTCATCGCACCACCATTAGTCTCAGGTTTCGCAAAAGTAGCATCTGGGTTTAGGATACGCGCTTGCGGCAAGCTTGCCGTGGTCCAACTACCAATTACGCCATTACCTTCACCTGTAACACACGCCTTAGGTACTTCAATAGATAACGCTGTCACGTTTTTATCGGCTAAGTCATCATTCATGGCACTTTGCGTTATACCGCCAGGAAAACCTTCACCATCGCCTGCGCCCGGTGCGCTGTCGCCCTCAACAGGTACATAATTTACCAGGTCGAATGTTTTGCCCAAGTTAACAACGAAGGGGTCTTTACGCTGACCAACAAACACTTTGGCCATGTCATCGCACCCAGGGATGCTGAACGAATAAATAAAGCTTTCAGCATAGCGTACGTATTCCGCTTCACTGGTAAAGGTTTTATTACCAATGTAATCAAGCGGCTTTTTAAACATATCGCCCATGGCGGGATTAAGAGTAGTGCGCGTGCCTGTCTGCATGTCGCCACTCACCATAGTAAGGCTGTACATTTCCGAGAAGTTTGCTGCGCTTGAATCGTCTGCGCTGATACCGCCTACATTTTTAAGCGGTACTTTCACCATTTTCTGTTCGCCTTCAGGGCCTATAGGCAAGGCGATACCTTCGTTATCGGCAGCAAGCATATTGTTAAACTTAAAAACAAAGCTTAAGTCTTCAACCGCGTCGCCATCGCTATCAATATGAATCGCGTAGTGCGCATTCGGGTCCATTGCAAAGTAGTTAGGGCCACCATAGGCATCTTGCAGTGGAATATAATTTGCTATGAAAGTCACATAATCTTCACGGCCTTGTTCATAGCTATTGAAAGCATAAAAGTCGGTGCTATCTAACGCTGGGTGGCGAGTGATATTAGGTGCTTCTCGGTGACTTGACGCTATTGCGCCAGCAGTTACGGCTGCACATGTCACGGCGACAGCCAGTGACAAAGTTTTGCGTTTGAATTGGATCATGTCGAGTCTCTCTGCTTTTTTATGAGTTCAAGAGACCAAACGACTGAGGTTTCACCTTAGATGCAAAAATATTTAAAAAATTAAAATAAAGTTTTTATAAAAAGTAAAAGGCCACGTTTCGTGGCCTTTTGGTGTGCTGCTTTGTGCGTAAAATTACACGGAAACAATCGGCGCTATATATAGCACTTCCGTTGGTGCGCCTGTTACCGAGCCGCCTGGTGCTTCTAAGCTCACTGCTAACGCCGCGATACTTTGATCTAGCAAGATATCTGGTGTCGCGCGCGTGTCGCCATTAACTTCAGGCATCAAGCCGAGAGAAATTGGTGCTTCGCCGTTTGCCGGCACCATCCAAAGCTCATAGTCTTTGTCTGCTAACGCCACAAATGCATCGGTGACCTTAACATTCATGGTTGTGTCAGATACTTCTATTACCCACAATGGCGTGTTATCAGCATTATTGACTACGGCAATATGGGAAACCTCTGGGGTAGGCACAGGTTGCATCAGGAAAAGCAATACGGCTAACACCAATGCAGCAGCTGTGGATATGAACGATAAGTTCTTCCAGCGTTTCTGCTTTTCTTTTTCAAGATCAACTACATTGTCGCTACTGGGTATACTATTAGTAGTCTGACCGACAAACTCTGTATCATTGGCCGCTTTGTGGCCAAGCTTCACTTGTATGCTCTCCCACACGCTGTCAGGTGGTGTCACCGGAGGCAAGGTTTCAGCAAATCCAGTAAGGTATTGCTCCCATTGTGCGGTTGCATCGCTAACAGCCTGATACTGCATCATTAACTTTTGATAGCGCGTACGCGCTTTGCCGCGCAGCGTTCCAACTACATATTCAGCGGCGAGGGCGTTTAATCGCTCTTCTTTTAAATAATTCATAGTGATAGGCACCTCTGCAAGCTTTGCAAGCCTCGTCTTATCCAGCTTTTAATGGTTCCAAGTGGTGACGCCAAGTGAGTTACCACCTCTTGATGCGACATACCATTCACATAGGCTAAATGGATAGCCTGACGCTGCGGTCCATCAAGTTCATCTAAACAAGAGGCCAATTTTGCTTGCTCTGCCTCTAACTTTATTGATTGCGTGGTTTCCATACCTGACGGTGCGTCATCATTTAATTCGACTTCATTTCTTACGTTGTGATAGCGGATTAAATCGAGCGCACGATAGCGAGCTATACTGACCATCCAGGTAAGTACCGTACCTTTGCCTCGTTGATAATTACCGGCGTTATGCCAAATTTTTATATAGGCGTCTTGTGTGGCTTCGTCAGCGAGTTCAGGGCGTTTCAAAAGCCTTAAAGCAACAGCGTAGAGCTGTGGACTGGTTATCTTATAAAGCTCTGCGAACGCTTTTTTGTCGCCGTCTGCGGTTTTACACAGCAGAGGAAACAGAGTTTCGTGTTCCATTGTTGCTCCTATTTTTATCGTTGTAGCGCGGCCATTTGTTTATTGCTCTAACTATTTGGCGGCTACTTCTTAAAGTAGCATGTTTTATATACAACTGCCTGAATGGTTACCTAATCAATAGACAGACCCCAAACAGTAAAGCGTTTATGTATTAATACTTTACTGAAAAGGTAAGGCGAACATTTCTTGGCTCTACAGGGTGATAATGCAAATCCTCAATCCCTTCCTCTGGCTCTCCGGGCAGCCTAGATGCGTAAAAATAATCAATATCGTGATCGTCACTGTCTAGGGCATTGAGTACTTCTAACGTTACGTCCCAAGTTGGCTGGCGATAGGCAACTTGAGCATTCACTAAAAATGTTGACGGCGGTGAAATTTCATCGAAGCTTTCTACGGTGCGAGAGCTTAGGTAGCGGCTTCGTAAGGTATAGCTGAACCCTAGTTGGTTACTTCTTTGATAGTAGGTTAGCCCTGCACTCACCACACCTGGCACGGTGCCATCGATGTGGCGACCTTCGCCTTCAACGCTGTCGCTAAATCGGGCTTTGGTCCACGCAGCTTCAATGTCTGTTGTTAGGTGATGGCTTATCCAGTAGTAGGCACTCACTTCAATGCCGTGTCTCTCGGAGGGGCGACTGGCTTCAGTAAAGCCTGCATCACCAACATATACCAGCTCGCTATCAAGCTCTAGGCGCCACAAGGCAGCAGACAGGTTATAGGTTTTGTTATCGGTATAGTTAACGCCCGCTTCATAGCCAAGGCTCTTTACTAACAAGGGAGCAGCTTCGGTGGCGTCACCACTTACCGGGTCTATATTAATGGTGGCTCCCCGTGCATCGTTGGAATGAAAGCCCTGCCCAACGTTGGCAAATGCGGTAAGTTGGTCTGATACACTGTACTTCAAGCCTGCTTTAAGGGTAAATAAACCGTCACTTTCGCTTCCTGAATTAGCACCAAGATTACTGGTAACGTCCACATCTAAGTAATCGTATCTGCCTCCTAATGAAAGGCTTAATGCGTCACTTAGCACAATGTTTGACTGGGCAAAAAGTGCATAGCTGTTACTGTCTATTTCGTCTTCTCGAATAGTGCCAAAGCGGGTTAAGTTTTGGGTGCGATACAAACCCACGTTTTCAATATCGTCGAAACGCCACTGGCCGCCTAAGGTAATACTGCTTCCATCCGTAAGCGCCAAGGGAAGGGTAGTGAATATTTCACCACCATAAATTTTTCGGTCGTCGGCCTGTTCGAATTGATCGCCTCTCTCTGGGTTATCAAGGAAGTAAGTGAAATTAGAAAAAAGGCTAAGCGTTGTATCTATGGCATACAGTGAAGCATTCCATGTATCACTGGTATAGTTTGCGGAGAGACTATAGCGAGACGAATCGCCGCCAACTTGGGTGTCGATAGAGCCAAGACGGTCTATTATGCCGCTTTCAATAGCGCGCTCAGGTACTTGGTCAGCACCGTTCCAGCTATTATCGTAGGCCATTCCTGTAATGGTGAGTTGGCCGTCTAACAAAGGCGTAATATAACGAATATGGGCGTTTTTCTTTTTTACATCTTCGTCAACGTCAGTCCACGGGCCGTCATAGGTTTGATATTCCAACGCTGTAACAACGCGGTTCTCTCCTGCTTCAAAGTGATTTAATGCAACAGCGCGCTTGAACCCATATTCTCCTAAACCTAAGAACAACTGGTTTTGCTCAAGTGAATCTCTTAAATTGAAGAATGCCCCGCCAGCGCTAGAAAAATCGCCGATGTTGGCATAATAGGTGCCTTTGAAGTAGCTTAGATTGTCGATAAATTCGGGAATAATAAAGTTAAGGTCACTGTAGCCTTGGCCATGTCCGTGGCTTCGCATGTTCACAGGCATACCGTCTACACTCACCGTGAAATCCGTGCCATGGTCGAGGTTAAAACCGCGCAGGAAGTACTGGTTGGCTTTTCCCGAACCACTGTGTTGGGTCACCATCATGCCCGGGATGAATTCGAGTATTTCACCGGCGCGCAACATTGGGCGTTCAATCAAGGTGTCACCAGACACCCATCCCTGCGAAGCCGAGATAAACTCTCCGTCTTTTACAGATGAGTCACCACGTACTCGAATATGCTCAATATTACCTTCGGGGTCGTCTAACGCCATTGCAGCGCCCATACCAAGCGAAAATGAGCTAGCGAGAAGTGTTGTTACCAGAGTTTTTGCTGTCACCGTATTTACGTCCATTATCCGTTTGTAATAGCAATAACGATTAACAATGGTTAATGGATGCAAAAAGGTGGAAATCATTTTTCTTTGCTTATTGCACTATTAAATGCCGTTAACTAAGGCTTATGTTGTTTAAGCGATGTGGCGCTTGTGTCAAAATAAACGCTGTTGTTAATGAAGCGAAGAGAAGCCCGTGGCGAGACACGACAAAAAAGCCAAGAAGAAGTCCTCATCATCTAATCACTTAAAGGCGAAGGATGATAAAAACGCGCCCAACTCAGAATCAGACAGTTCATCGCTTGAGCGAGCTGGATTCGTTAGGCGTTTGTTGGCAATGATTTACGACACGCTCGTGGCTACTGCCGTAGGGATGTGTGCGGCCATGGTCATGATCGTAACGCTGGTGGTCATGCTGAAAAATGGCGCCCTTGACCTGCAAGGCTATGCTGAACCTGCCGATCTGATTCAGGCCTCTTTTGGTTATAAGCTGCTTATTCAAACGTGGGTGGGCTTGTGGATAGCTGGGTTTTTCTTGTGGTTCTGGCGCAGGGGCGGGCAAACCCTAGGCATGCGTGCATGGCGTTTGCGAATTTACAGCACGGTTGAAGAGCCAATGACCTGGCCACGCTTGTTCATTCGCCTAATAGCATCGTTAGGTGGTCTAGGCACCTTACTTGTTTTGTTTGATTTTAAAAATAAACAATCACTGCAAGACCGACTGGCAAAGACCGAAGTGCTGAAGTTGACCAAAGAAGCGAACGACCACAAGAGCTGGTAAACGTGCTTTGTAAGGCGCTAAAAAATAACAAAAAAAGAGGCTGCAAGCTCTTTTTATTAGTTTTGACTGTTGAAGTAGACGAATGTGATAGCTTGATCAACGCCTCAACATTACCCCTGCAATGGCCGCAAACAGTAAGCTAGGCAGTAAGGCGCCAAGGAATGGTGGCAGCTGATAGACTAAACTCACTGGGCCAAATACTTCATTGAGAATAAAGAAACCGAAGCCTGTCAGTACGCCCATGATCACGCGAGCGCCCATTGTAACGCTACGCAGCGGGCCAAAGATGAACGACAATGCCATTAACAGCATTACGCCTACCGAAATAGGTTGGAATACCTTGCGCCACAAGGCGAGTTGATAACGAGAAGGGTCTTGATCGTTATTTTCTAGGTAGTTCACGTAATCCAGCAGCCCAGTAATAGATAAAGCCTCTGGCTTAACCGCAACAATGCCTAGTTTGTCTGGTGTCAGTGTTGAATTCCAACGCATGCGGTTATTTTCATCTACTGTAACATTCGTTTCAGTAAACTTGGTTACTTCAACGTCGCTTAGCCACCAACCGTCGCCGTCGAAGGCCCCATTTTTAGCGTGAGTAATGCTCTCTAGCGACAAGTCAGGGTTAAAGCTAAATATGCTCACATCTTTGAGAGAGTCTTGGCTTAACACCTGACCTATGCTTACAAATCGGTCGCCATCCTTTGCCCACACCAGCTTATCGGAAGAAAATAAACTACCGCCTGAAATGGCTTCAGTTCTTATCTGTTTTGCCTTGGTTTCACTGTACGGGGTGACCCACTCGCCAACGGCCATCACTAATAAGATCATTACAAGGGTCGACTTCATGGCTGAGTTTATGATGTTCCAGCGGCTCATACCTGCGGCCTGCATCACTACCAATTCGCTATTGCTAGCCAGTACGCCCATGCCAATAAGGCCGCCCAGCAATGTTGCCATAGGGAAGAACTGCTCTAAGTCGCGAGGCAAGCTTAGCAATACGTAGATAAAAGCGACCAGCATGTCATAGTCGCCTTCGCCAATTTTTCGCAGCTGTTCTACAAATTTAATAAGCGCGCTTAAGCCAATTAGTACACTAAGCGTAACGGTAATAGTGCCTAACAGCGTACGGGCGATATATAAATCGAGGATCTTAAACATCTACTTTTTCCCCAATATCCAAGCGCGAAGCTCAGTGCCGGTTTTTCTGTCTCGCACAATCAACATGACACCAATAATCAGCATGATGGTATGCACCCACCATAAGCCAAGCTGAGGTGGCATTTTGCCGTCTTCTAACACTCGTCTACTCGCAAGCAGCAGCAAGAAGTATCCCAAGTAAAGCAGGATGGCAGGGAACATTTTACCAAAGCGCCCCTGACGCGGGTCGACTGCGCTTAGCGGCACAGCAATTAGTACTAAAAACGGAATGGAAAGCGGTATGGCAATACGCCACTGAAGTTCTGCTCTAGCTTCAATACTGTCGTCTTCCCACAGTTCGTTAGTAGGCAGTACGCTTACCTTACGACGAGTTTCGTCGGCAGGTTTATCGGCAATCTGAATTTGGTATTCGTCAAATTCTACTTTGCGGAAAGCCTTTTCAGATTGCTTTCCTTCGTACTGTACCCCTTCTTTCAGTACAAGGTTTCGCGTGCCGTCAGGGTTATTTGCCACTTCACCAGTTTGTGCATACACAACGCGCACGTCGCCTTCGCTATCGTCTGTTTGATTTTGCGATAAAAACACACGTTGTAGCTTATCGTTATTGTCTACATCGTGAACAAAAATAACCGCTTTTTCGTTACCGGTTTGCTGGAATCTACCTGGCATTAGCGCCGATATTCCCGCCTCATTTCTGGCTTTTTCTCGCAGCTGATACTCGTTCTCTGCAGCCAATGGCGCGAAATAAAGGGTAATTGCGCCTGTGACTATCATGATAAGTACAGACAAGAACAGCATTACCCGCGTTACATACCATTCACTGATACCACAGGCTCGCATTACGGTCATTTCACTGTCTACATACAGCCTGCCATGTGCCAGCATAATGCCCAAATAGGCGCTGATAGGCAGCACTAATGAAGAGAGGATAGGGGCATATAAACCTAGGAAGCCAAGCACTAGCCCAGCGGGAATATCACCGTCCGAGGCGTCGCCCAAAACGCGCACAAATCGCAAGGTGACAAAAATTGCCATTAGGATAAAGAAAATCGCTAACTGAGATTTCAGCGTTTCCTTAAGTAAATAGCGGAATATCAGCATCTCAGCCCTTCCGGAAAATTAGGAATTTTAGTGAAAGAAAGCACAATTTTGTTTAAACTTACCGTTTTTACAAGTTTTGCCTGCAATCATAAACCGTTTGCATGGTGTTTTGACGCAAATTTAACCTATATTCAATAGGTCTTTAAGCGTGAATTGCAGCGAACTAAAAAGTTATGCTGCGTATTAAAACATAAAGCAGCGCGAAACGTTACGTGATTTTAGTCATCGTGCAAACCATAAACGACGAAAAGCGAGGTGATATCGTGGAGTTTAGTGTAAAAAGTGGCAGTCCTGAAAAGCAACGCAGCGCATGTATTGTTGTAGGTGTCTTCGAGCCGCGCCGCCTAACGGCAGTGGCTGAACAGCTAGACGAAATCAGTGAAGGTTATATCAGCAACTTGTTACGCCGTGGCGACCTTGAAGGTAAAGCCGGCCAAATGTTGTTGCTACACAACGTGCCAAATGTACTAAGCGAGCGCGTGCTTCTAGTCGGTTGTGGTAAAGAGCGCGAATTAGACGAGCGCCAGTACAAAAACATAATCGCCAAAACCATTCAAACATTGAATGAAACAGGCTCGATGGAAGCGGTATGTTTCCTTACCGAACTTCACGTTAAAGGTCGCGATACCTACTGGAAAGTACGTCAGGCAGTAGAAGCAACTGAAGACACGCTTTACACCTTTATGCAGCTTAAAACCAAGAAAGGCGAACCACGTCGCCCACTGCGTAAAATTGTATTTAACGTACCTACACGCCGTGAACTTACTGTGGGTGAACGTGCAGTTGAGCATGGTTTAGCGGTTGCTCGTGGTGCGAAAGTGACCAAAGATGTGGCTAACATGCCGCCAAACATCTGTAACCCAGCGTACCTATGGCAGCAGGCGCAAGAGCTTGCCAGCCAGTACGACAGCGTAACCGCTGAAGTCGTTGATGAAACCCAAATGGCAGAGCTTGGTATGCAAGCGTATTTGGCTGTAGGTCGTGGTTCAGACAACGAAAGTATGATGAGTATTATGCATCATCGCGGTGGCCCAGCTGATCAAGCCCCAATTGTACTTGTAGGTAAAGGCCTTACGTTCGATTCAGGCGGCATTTCAATTAAGCCAGGCGAAGCCATGGATGAAATGAAGTACGACATGGGTGGTGCTGCAGGCGTACTGGGTACCATGCACACTATCGCGGCGCTGAATCTGCCCATTAACGTTATTGGTGTATTGGCAGGCTGTGAAAACATGCCAGATGGCAAAGCGTACCGTCCGGGTGACATTCTAACGACTATGTCGGGTCAAACCGTTGAAGTGCTAAACACTGATGCCGAAGGCCGTTTAGTATTATGCGACGCGCTAACCTATGTAGAGCGCTTCGACCCAGAGCTAGTAATTGACGTAGCCACGCTAACTGGCGCAGCGATTATCGCACTTGGTCACCATGCAACAGCGGTAATGAGTACGCACAATCCGCTTGCTCACGAACTACTTAATGCGTCAGAGCAAAGCTCAGATCGCGCATGGCGTCTACCGCTATGGGACGATTACCAAGAGCAGCTTGAAAGCCCGTTTGCCGACATGACGAACCTTGGTGGTCGCCCAGCAGGGTCAATTACTGCGGGTTGTTTCTTGTCGCGCTTCACTAAGAAGTACAACTGGGCTCACCTTGATATTGCCGGTACGGCATGGCGCAGTGGTAAGAACAAAGGCGCAACAGGCCGTCCAGTGCCTATGCTGTCTCAGTTCCTAATGAACCGCGCTGATATCAAGTTAGAGGACTAATCATTCATGCCACAAGTGATATTTTATCAACTTACCAGCAGTGACAATGGTGTGGCAGGCCGCGCCAGCGAAGTTATTGCATCAGCGTTTGCCAATAAGCAAAAAATTAGCGTGCTGTGCGATACACAGGCGCAGGCTGAAGAAGTTGATGAATTGTTGTGGCAGCTGCCGGCTGACCGCTTTGTGCCCCATAACCTTTATGGTGAAGGGCCGCAATCGGGAACGCCGGTGGAAATTTGTTGGCGGCCAGAGCAGGTAGCCAGACGACAAATGGTGGTTAATGTGGGGTCCGGTATGGTGCCTACACCCAACCAGCATCGTCAAATCATCGATTTTGTACCCGTGGACGAGAACGCCAAACAGGCCGCGCGGGTAAGATACAAAAACTATCAGCAAGCTGGATGCAACATGCAGTTCAAATCTGCATAAGTCATTCGCGTTTAGCTTCAATTTGAGAGTGTGTAATGGATAAAACCTTCGAACCGCAGTCCATCGAGCAGCAATGCTACAAGTCATGGGAAGAGGCGGGTTTATTTAAAGCTTCAGGTAGCGGCGACCCTTATTGTATTTTGCTTCCGCCACCAAACGTTACCGGTAGCCTTCATATGGGCCATGGTTTCCAGCAAACCATTATGGACGCCTTAACCCGTTATCACCGCATGAAGGGCGACAATACGCTATGGCAAGTGGGTACTGACCACGCCGGTATTGCTACCCAAATGGTGGTAGAACGCCAACTTAACGCACAAGGCAAGACGCGCCACGATTTAGGTCGCGAAGACTTCATTAAGAAAGTGTGGGAATGGAAAGAGCACAGCGGCGGAACGATCACCGGTCAAATGCGCCGTCTAGGTACGTCTCCTGACTGGTCTCGCGAAGTGTTTACCATGGACGAAGACCTGTCTAAAGCCGTAACTGAAGTATTCGTTAAGCTACACGAAGAAGGCCTTATTTACCGCGGTAAGCGTTTGGTTAACTGGGATCCAGTGCTTCACACTGCAGTATCTGATCTTGAAGTACTGAACGAAGAAGAAGACGGCCACATGTGGCACATGCGCTACCCACTTGCAGATGGTAGCGGTGAGCTAGTGGTTGCGACAACGCGTCCTGAAACTATGCTAGGTGATACCGCGGTTGCGGTACACCCAGATGACGAGCGTTACCAAGGCTTTATCGGCAAAGAAATTAAGCTACCGATTACTGGCCGTTTAATTCCGGTTATCGCCGATGACTATGTCGATCAAGAATTCGGTACAGGCTGCGTTAAAATTACGCCTGCTCACGACTTCAACGACTACGATATGGGTAAGCGTCATAACTTGCCTATGATCAACATTCTTACCGACGATGCGAAAATTAATGATGATGCGCCAGAAGCATATCGCGGTTTAGATCGCTTCGACGCCCGTAAGCAAATTGTTGCTGATTTAGACGCACAAGGCGCATTGGTTAAGATTGAGCCGCACAAGCTTAAAGTGCCGCGTGGCGACAGAACAGGTGCGGTAATTGAACCCTACCTAACTGACCAGTGGTATGTAGCCGTTGAGTCTCTTGCTAAACCTGCAATTGAAGCGGTTGAAAGCGGCGAAATTCGTTTTGTGCCAGAGAACTGGAACAAGACTTACTACCAGTGGATGCACAACATTCAAGACTGGTGTATTTCACGTCAGCTGTGGTGGGGACACCGCATTCCGGCGTGGTACGACGAAAACGGTAACGTTTTTGTTGGCCGCACCGAAGAAGAAGTGCGTGAAAAACACGGCCTTGGCAGTGACGTAACCCTTTCACAAGACGATGATGTACTAGATACCTGGTTCTCAAGCGCACTATGGCCGTTCGCGACCATGGGCTGGCCAGAAGAAACGCCAGATCTAGAAACCTTTGTACCGTCTTCAGTGCTAGTAACCGGCTTTGACATCATCTTCTTCTGGGTTGCCAGAATGATCATGATGACCAAGAAGTTCACGGGCAAAATTCCGTTTAAAGACATCTACATTACTGGTCTTATCCGCGATGAGAATGGCGATAAAATGTCAAAGTCGAAGGGCAACGTGCTTGACCCCATCGATTTGATTGACGGTATTGATATTGAATCGCTTGTGACTAAACGCACTGCTGGCATGATGCAGCCTCAGCTTGCTGAGAAGATTGCCAAGCGTACTCGCAAGCAATTCCCAGACGGCATTCAGGCCTACGGTACAGACGCATTGCGCTTTACCTTTGCCGCTATGGCGTCAACCAGCCGCGATATCAACTTTGATATGGCCCGTGTTGAAGGCTACCGCAACTTCTGTAACAAAATTTGGAATGCATCGCGTTTCGTATTGATGAACACAGAAGAGCACGATACAGGTCGCGACGGTGGTGAAATGGTGCTTAGCATGGCCGATCGCTGGATTTGGGCTAAGTTCCAACAAACGCTGGTTGAGTTTGAAAAAGCGCTTGAAGACTACCGTTTCGATATTGCAGCACAAACCGTTTACGAGTTCACCTGGAACCAGTTCTGTGACTGGTATCTAGAGCTTACTAAGCCAGTGCTTAACAATGACGCCAGCACCGAAGCTGAAAAGCGCGGTACACGTCATACGCTTATTAACGTACTTGAAAGCCTGCTTCGCTTGTTGCACCCACTAATGCCATTTATCACCGACACTATCTGGCAGCGCGTTGTGCCACTAAGTGCACTTAAGGTGGAAGAGGGCGCAAGCATTATGGTTCAGGCATTCCCTGAAGTTGATGCAGCGAAACAAGACGACAAAGTACTAGCTGATATCGAGTGGGTGAAGAAGTTTATCGTGGGTATTCGTAATATCCGTGGTGAAATGGATATCTCGCCAAACAAACCACTTAATGCGCTACTTAAAAACGTAAGCGACGAAGACGCGCGTCGTCTTGATGCGGCTAAGGCATTCCTAGATAAGCTTTCTAAGCTTGAAACCGTAACCATATTAAAAGACGGTGAAGAAGCGCCAGCCAGCGCAACAGCACTTGTGGGTGAGATGGAAATTCTTATCCCAATGGCAGGGCTTATCGACAAAGACGCAGAGCTTGCTCGTATTACTAAAGCCATGGAGAAAATCGAGAAAGATGTATCTCGTACTCGCGGCAAATTGGGTAACGAGAAGTTCGTAAGTAATGCGCCAGAAGCGGTAATTGAAAAGGAACGCGCTAAGTTGGAAGAGGGTGAAAAAGCCCTAGCCAAACTTAAAGAGCAGTTCGAGACCATTAAAGCGCTTTAAGTGCAGCCCCTAGAACGGGTTGTGTCGATACAAATTAGAAGGGTTACCGAAAGGTAACCCTTTTTTATTAGCAATTGAACAGGCCCTAAACATAGCGCTGTTTGCCTAAGTACTGTTTTAACATGCCTATCAATGATTTTTGCTTTATTGGCTTGGTGAGGTAGTCGTTCATACCCGCGTCTATCGCGCTTTGTTTATCTTCCTTCATTGCATTGGCCGAAAGGCCGATAATAGGTACGCCAGTAAAGCCTTTTTCGCGGAGTTGTTTGGTTGCCTCATAACCGTCCATCACTGGCATTTGTACATCCATCAATATTAGGTCGTACTGCGGGGCATTTTCTACTTTTTGCACGGCTTGCTTGCCGTCTTCTGCAATATCGAAAGTAAGCCCAAGATTGGTAAGCATTTCTCCGGTGACGAGTTGATTTATATTATTGTCTTCTACTAAAAGCACGTGGCCTTCTAGCGATGTTGCTTCCGCTTCTTCACTAAAATGATGTCCGTCATAACTTGCATCTTTAGATATCACCTGATGAACAAAACGCTCAAATTGCGCAGGTGTGAATGGATGCATGATAAGTGGGCCTTTCCATAGCGTGTCATATTTAGCTTGTAGCGCGCTGCCTGCACTTTCCATTACCAGGCCTACCGACTTCCCTTGTTCTAGCAAGGTGTTTAACCAAGCAATATTCTGTCTGAATTCACTGAACTCATGGATATCTACAATGATATGTTCAGGTAAAGCGGCGGTATTTTTGGCATCTTCTATTGATAGCGTTGATTTAGTTGGCAGCTGTATCTGGTTGCAATAAGCCACAGGCAGCAATGCTGCTTCAGTAATATAAAGGCTATCAACAGGTAGCTGAGGTGTTTGTTCAAGCACGCCTGGTTGGTTTTTAAATGCTTTCAGCGGTAGTTCAACTTCAAACGTACTGCCTTTTCCCATAGTAGAAGTGGCATCAAGGCGGCCGTTCATAAGTTCAGTAAGCTGGCTTACAATCGCAAGGCCTAGGCCGGTACCTCCGTATTTTCTGTTGGTTGAACCGTCGGCTTGAGTGAAAGGCTTAAATATTCTATCTAGCTGGGCTGCACTCATACCTATGCCGGAGTCGGTAATTCGCATGGTAAGGTTTAACACGTTCCCTTTTTCGTTCAAGTTGCCATCAAACTCAATATCTATACGCCCTTGCTCGGTGAACTTCACAGCATTGTTGCCTATATTCATAATTATTTGGGCAATGCGCAGTGGGTCGCCAATTACTTGCGGAGGTATCTTTGGATTTACCGTAAAGTGCACCGATAAATTCTTTTCTTTTGCGCGTAGTGCAATGACTGCAATGAGGTTGTCGAACAGTGAATGCAAAGAAAAGCTCACTTCCTCAATCTTCAATTTACCCGCTTCAATTTTTGAGAAGTCGAGAATATCGTTAATTACGCTCAATAATATTTGCCCAGAATACGCTGCCTTGTCGAGATACCCTTTAACAGTAGTGGACAGCTCTTGCTGTTGCGCCAGTTCTATTAGCCCGATAATGCCATTCATCGGCGTGCGGATTTCATGACTCATATTGGCTAAAAACATACTCTTTGACGCGGTTGCTTGCTCCGCTTTTATTTTCGCCTCAGTAATCGCTTTATTTAAGCTTTCAAGCTGAGAGTTCATGGTTCTTGCTTCATCTAGCAGTTTTTCTGTCTCTCGGTTTTTATCACTAAAAACAAGCGCCGCTTTTGCTAGCTTGCCAATCTCATCTTTTCGACTGCTGCCAGGAATATTGGAAATTTGTACGCCTTGGGCAAGTTTGTTGAAAACTTGAGTGATAGAGCGGATAGGGCCCAATATGCGAAACATGGCAAACAGCGCGGCTGAGAGGGCGAGTAGAATGGCAACAAGAGAAAATAACTCTCCGTTACGCTGTGTGCTTTCAGCTAGTGTGTAGGTGCGTTGAGTCGCAATTTCAGAGTCTGTGGTTACTTTTTTGGCCAGCTCACCGCTTAAATAGAGAAATTCATTGGCAGAACCCGCCATGACTACGTTAACCAAGAATAAATTACCTTGGGTTATCTGGGTTAGCTTAACGAAATCGGCTTTAATTTTTTCCGACAATCGCTCCACTCTTTCCTGAAGGGATGTATTTTTCGTTAGCGTTAATTTGCGTAGTGAATCTGCGGCTTCGTTGAATGCTCGAATAAAACCCATGTCGGGTTTCATCAGATATTTCAACATCGCATTTTCTGCCCGAATAAGAAGCGTCTTTGCCTGCTCTTCAGAGGCAGCAGAGATATCGCCGTTTGTTTTAGCGTCACTCAGTATCTTTTCCAGTAACGTAATATCAGATAGGGTGCCTCTTGCTATGAGGTTATCCCTTTCAGAGCGCGCATCGACAACTTGAGTAAAGTTCTCCTGATAGGCGTTAAGGTGCTCCTTCATTCTTGAAAGGATATGGTTGTCTTCCTGTATTTCCTTGTCTTCGTCTACCAGGGCTAACTTGTCGAGTTTGGTGTTAATAGTCACCATGAGTCGACTGAAGCGAGTAATGGCTGATTTGCTCGCGTTCTCTTTGAATATGAGCACGTTGCGCTGTAAGTCCACCACATCCCGTTCAAGTTCCTTAACAAGTGCAACATCAACTACTGCCTTTGACGCTGATGCCACGCCTTTGTTTAGGACTTCTTGGTTTTCTCTAGCAATAAACCCCTGTGCCAATATAAGCGCTATAAGAGCGAGTAGCACGGTGATAAGCTGAATTCGAATTGAGGATAACATGTGAACTAAAAAAGCCTTATTCCATTTACGTTATGGGTTTTTACTTAACGCAACATTATGCAGTGATGAATTCGTACCACTTCTGCAAACTGTATTCGTAGGTTGGCATAACGGTATTCCATACGGCAACATTACTAAAACGCTCTTCATAACTCCCACCAGTGCGCTGGGCGCCTTGTCTAACACTAATATTTCCGTCGGGCCCTTTTAGCGGCTCTGATGCTACTTGCCCTTTGTACCAGTAATTCCATTCGGCGTCTGAAAGATATTGAGCTGAACGTTTAGGGTTGGAAATATAGTAGCCTTGTCTGGCAATAAATGCGCCAGGCCACCCCGACAGCCACCAATTCATATACTCATAAGCCACGTCCTTTATTCTACCTTGTGTGGCAGAGGACATGCACATTACACCGTGCCATCCGCGGTAGCCTTCTTTCGGTGCTGCAAACGTAACCGGAATATCTTGACCGTTCAGCGCAGAGACCGCAGGCGAGAACATGCTTTCGATTGCAACCCGTCCACTTTTCATGAACTCAACTGACTCAGGGACCGAGGTCCAGAACCCATTGAAATGGTTTAACTGAGTCAACTCTATAAGTAAGCTAAACAAATCATCAAGTTCATACTCGGTCATGGCACCGATATCTTGGAATTGAATGAACCCTTTAGCTTGTGCGGCAAGTGCTAAATCGAAAAGTCCGATAGTGGGGTCGTTGACTATGCCCACTTTTCCTGAATAGCGACTGTCTAAAAGCCAGCCCCAGCTTTCTTCTTGCCCTTGCAGTTCTTTGGGTAACTTTGATGTGTCATAGCCAAAAGAGTCAACATTGTGCACATAAGGTAAAAAACTAATTGTGTCAGTATGGTTGGCGCCTAGTGTGCCGTCGTCCTGAACATTAATAATTTTATGCGGTGCGTCGCCAGCGCCCATTCGCGCGTTCTCGGTAAGCTTTCCGGTTTTGCTTAAATCGTTTATTTCTTCCCAATACTGAAGGCGTTTCTTCTCTATGGGCTGAATAGCATGAGCGCGCCACAATACATTAATGCTATTAGACCACTGCTCATAAAGGTCGAATGACGTAGGGTTCATCGACGCCTTTTGAAGAACGGTTGCACTGCCACCCGGCTCGAACTCAATATTAATGCCTAAGTCTTCCATGGCGCGCTGACGAATGGCTTCTTGAAGCGTGACATGAGTGCCTAATACGCGCAGCGTCGGTTTTTCTTTTCCGATTGAAAAAGGGGTAATGCCCGCAGTAAGACCAAAGGCGAGACCGCCCTTTAACAAGGTACGGCGCTGGAAAGAAGAAGCGACGTTTTTATCTGAGTTTGAAGGCATTAACGTACGTCCATAGTAAACGATGACCCACCATTATTCTGGCATCTATTTCATAGAGTTACCAAAAAATGTTACCCCATAGTTAAAAATAAAATGTTGCTTTGACATATTTGGTAACACATCAAAATTAGCGAGTAGTTAAATTTTGTATTATAAAGATATCAAAATGATATCAAAGGTGAGTGATATGAAAGAAAGGAAAGGGTTTTCGGTAAACGGTTATTTGATGATCTGTGTTTTGCTAGTCGCACAGGTTGCTACGTTTTTCTATGCAGTGTCGGGTAACCCCGAAGCTGGTGTAATTCTAAGCGTTTTAGTGGGAAGTTTGTGGTTGGGCTATTTCATGGTGCAACCCAACCAAGCTAAGGTCATGACGTTTTTCGGCAGCTATGTAGGTACTGTCTCTGATGTTGGATTACGCTGGACAATTCCTTTGTTCCGTAGAGCTAATATTTCTCTGCGCATAAGAAACTTTGAAAGTGCCAGAATTAAAGTTAACGACAATCAAGGAAACCCCATTGAAATCGCCTCTATTGTCGTGTGGAAAGTGAGCGATACTGCTGAAGCAATGTTTGACGTAGACGATTACGAAAGTTTTGTGCGAATTCAAAGTGAGTCCGCGATCCGCAATATGGCAAGTAGCTTTCCTTACGATCCACGTGACGACGAGCAAGCGGAAGTCGCACTTCGTAGCCACCCAATAGAGATATCAGCGCGTTTACAAGAAGAGATCCAAGCTCGCCTTGCGAAAGCTGGGATCACAATTTTGGAGTCTCGTATCAGCCACCTTGCCTACGCGCAAGAAATCGCAAGCGCCATGCTACAGCGTCAACAAGCATCAGCTATTGTGGCTGCCCGGAAGCAAATTGTAGATGGTGCTGTGGGAACGGTAGAAATGGCACTTCAGCGATTAAATGAAAAGGGTGTAGTAGAGCTTGATGAAGAGCGTAAAGCGACGATGATCAGTAATTTATTAGTTGTGCTGTGTGGTGATAAGTCGACGCAACCGGTTATTAATACAGGTACAATCTACTAGCTCGTTTTTTTAATTTAAGTTTGAAATTGTAGTGCCGCAGCAATGCACTGCGGCACATAAGGTTTGTAATTTTGGCAAAGAAAAAAGCGTATCCACTTAGGATAAATGAAAATGTACTTGCCGCCATGGAGCGATGGGCTGCCGATGACTTGCGCAGTGTAAATGCGCAAATAGAGTATGTATTAAGACAAGCGCTAGTGAAGCAGGGAAGAGTGAAGCTGGTAGAAAAAGTGGTAGTAGAGGTTGAAGGTATTGAGCCGCCTGACGGGGGAGAAAACTAAGCAACGTGGCTGGACAGCCAAATCGATGCTGAGCTGATAAGCTAACGATTTAGGTTATTAAAGGTGAGCCGTAGTGAACAATATGCTCATGTAGCGTTACCACGAATCAATATTAGCTTTTACGTAACATGATGAGGTTTAGAATGAGACTCTGTGCCAGCTCTACCATCTTCACAGGGTTCTAACCCTTCGTTATCGATATCGTCATAACATTCGCACTCTATGGTATTGCGACCTTTATTTTTGGCTCTATAAAGGGCTTCATCTGCATCGCAAAGTAGTTGCTTTATGCTTACCTCTTTTAAGTCGCTTACATATACCGCTCCCAAACTAAGGGTAACTTGTCTTCCTTTCAACGGAGGATGGGTTTCATGGAGAATGCTGACTTTCTCGCGAAATCTGTCTAATAGTTGGCGAGGGGAGACTGGACTTGTTAGTACCATACAGAACGCAAACTCTTCGCCACCTATGCGCCCAATGGCATCTTCTTGACGAAAAATTGCTGCATTGTCTGAGCAACGATGGTTAATACGTCATCGCCAAATCCATGGCCATAACTATCATTAATAGCCTTAAAGTGATCTACATCGGCGATGCCAATCAACATTGCATATCCATTGCGTTTTGCGAAGTTTAAAGACTTTGCAAATGCGTCTAGAAATGCCCGTCTATTTGGAATGTTCGTGAGCGCGTCATAATATGCCAGTTTCTCTAATTTATGATTGGCTGAACGAAGCTCGCTGGTTCGATGGTTAACCAGGCTTTCTAAGTTCTGCTTTATTTTCTTAAGTTCTGAATTGCGCTTATCTAGCTGTTCAGATTGGAACTTCATTTCGCTAACGTTACGCTGAACAGCTGCAAAATGGGTTACTTCACCAAATTCATTGGTAAGCGGGAATATGTTCATTTGAACCCAGAAAGGTGTGCCAGACTTCGTATAATTTAAAAGTGTTTCGGTACATGGGCGTTGATCAATAAGTGACTGCCGAATACGCAGCGTAGAGGCTTTGTCGGTTAGGGCACCTTGAAAAATGCGAGGTGTCTCACCCAATAACTCCTCAAGACTATATTCAGTATGTTTACACAATGATTCATTTGCATAGATGATTTTAGGAGAAAGCGGGGCATCGATATTCTGAGCTTCCGTTACCAAAATCATATCTTGTGAATGTTGAACAATATCTTTGTAAGAGAAATCACTAATCTTTGCCGTGATATCAGTGAAATAAACCACTACAAAAGACGGTGAACTGCCATTGACCTTGTACTTTTCGGGATATGCGTTGACATTAAACCACGTTATTTTATCGGTATCTTTATTTATCGTTCCCAATATTCGGTTATTTATAGCGGTGCTAGTAGCAAGCACCTGGGCAATGGGAAGTTCGTGGTAAGGTACGCATGTCAATGAACTCCCAGGAGTCCACGTCTAAGCTTTTCTCTTTAAGTTTACCTATACTCAATCGAAGTAGCGTTAACGCAGCGGGATTGGCATACTCTACAACGCCAGTAGCATTGTGAATGACTACGCCAATTTGCGTATTTTCTAATAGATTGAACAAGTTAACATTGTCGATGCTCATTGCACTACACCAATTGAAAGCGTCAGTATGTACTGTTTTCCTTGGTACATTGGCGAATCAACGTTAATTGGAAAAGAAGGTTTATATTATATAATAGACTTTAGTATAAAAAATAGCCAAAAGCTGCAGGTGCATGCAGCTTTTAGCTGATTAACTTTCCAAGATAGTTAGCAGTGTCGGCGTCTAACAGTTCGTCTAACAAGTACAATGCCACCTAATAGACACAGTGGGAGTAAAGACCATGCTCCGCCATGCTCTTCTACTATGATTACCGTATCTTCAACCACATATTCATTATTTTCACTTTCAAGGGGAAGATAGGCGAGTGCACTGTCATCATAGGCATCGGTATACGCCACAAGCATTTCGGTATCTGCATCATAAAGCTCTAATAGAATGTCGTACTCACCCGGCGGATAGCCAGAAACTAATGTGCTTTCAATGGTAAAGGTATCTGTTGAGTCTTCTGAGTAAATGTAAAATTCAGACGACACGTGAATAGACTCGTACACGTCGTTTTTGCCCAAATACAAGACCGCGTATACTGGCGCGCGAGTGAAAATGGTGTCGGCGTCAAACTCAATCGAAAACGTAGAGTGATAACCATCGTAATCAATGTCTTGCTCAAGCGTTACCCAGCTTTCATAAATCCAAAACTCATTAATACTGCTGACTACGATATCGCTAGAGGACTTACTCACGGCTAAATGCTGTTGATGCTTACCCGCCTTGGCAAGGGACTGTTGATCAGTCTCAACGTCATCAACAGATTGAGAGATTGTTTCTTCGCTTGTCAATGCACCTGAGGTTTTAGGCAGCAGCGATTCAGCGGCAACAAATGGTTTGTTGTAACGGTATTCGTTAGAGGTAACGTTTTTGTTTTGTGCGCTATTTTCGGTACTGGCATGCACAGGTGACATAAGCGCAAGCTGTAATGTTGCAATAGCAGAATATGTAGTAAGTGAGAAAAGTAGCTTTTTCATCTGTCCATCCTTTTCCAATCGATAATGACAGTGTCATTGTTGACGGAAAAAGATGAACAAAAGCTGAAGGGTAACTTAACGCCTTCTCAGTTAAAACGGTGAGGGTGCCTTAGAGATCAGTCGTCGAAGTAGTGATCTTCTTCTTCGTATTCACCTTCTTCACGCGGCTCGAAGTAAGTACCCCAACCGTCGTAGGTTACATCATGCTTGTCGGCAATTTTAAGCAAGGTGTCAGAGTCCGCATTAAGCTTTTCAATATCTAGCTTTCGCTCTGCAACTGCGTCGAAGCAGAAAATGGTTTCGCCATCATCAAGAATAAGCTCTTCTGCGTCGGTGACTTCAAAACCAGCTTTAAACGCATCAACAGCTGCCTTTTCTAGCACGTCGAAGTCAGTGCTGGCGAAGTGGTGCTCAATGGTATAGTCGGCATCGGCTTGGCTGCCGTCTTCTAGAAGGGCATCAATAGTTTCTTGGTTAAACTCGTACCACTCTTCTCTTTCATCGAACTGGGTCATAATAAACACTCGTTAGCAATTTTGACGCAAGTTTACCTGCTTTTTTCCAGTTCATCGACCTGTGTATTAAGCGCATCAAACTTTTGTTTCATTTCATCGTTAAAATGCACCATCCACTCTTTAATTGTCTTGTCTTCGCCCAAAGCCTGAGGGGCAGCTATATCAATAAGCACAATGCCGTTATTCCAACGGTTCCATTTTACTTTATTGTGCAAATTGCTGGCGGTTACCATAACAACCGGTTCGTTGGTGGTCTTAGCTAGGCGAAACGCGCCTTGCTTAAAAGGTAATATGCCTCTGCCATAGCTTCGTGTACCTTCTGGGAATAGCCATACCGACGTTTTCTTTTTCGCAATGCGTTTTGCAGCAATATCGAGTGTATTACGGGCTTTACCGGAATTCTTTCTATCAATCATGATATTGCCCGACAACCAATAGATTTGGCCGAAAATAGGGATCCACTTTAAGCTCTTTTTGCCAATGGTTACCACGCCAGGCAGTGCAGCTTTACAGATAGTGATAACGTCGAAACTGTTTTGATGATTGGCGATGTAAACGTAGGGCTCGTTTATTTTAACCGCAGGATCTTTCTTTATAATAATTTTGAGACCTACGACCTTAGCCATAAATGAATACATACTACCCGCAATATGCACGTTATCTTTGTGAAAAGGTCGTGCGATACAAACAATTAGCAGAACGATGTTAATGAGTAAAAAAGCGATAAAAAGCGCCGGAATGCGGAATAAAGCGATCAAAACAACTCCTAGATACAATTGACGCGCGCAGTATAGATGAAGTTTCAGCGTACACTTGTCCGATGAGTTTTTACAGTGCGGAAGGTATAGTTGAGCAATAAGTTGGAAAAGTGGCTATGTTTCTCACCTTTAGTATGAGGAAATTTTGCCGATACCCAATTACAATAATAAAAAGCGCAATCGAACCTAACTCGGTAACCACTATATGCAGACATTTACTCCAGACGACCTAGAAGAAGATATTCTTGCTGACCTTATGGAGGAAATAAACGAACTCTATGAATCAAGTGAACAAACCTTGATTGAATTAGAGCTTCGTCCGGAAGACAACGAATTGCAGCGTGCTCTGTTTCGCTCAATCCACACCATTAAAGGTGATTTAGGCCTGGTTAACTTCTCTCCCATGATCCCGCTTTTGCAGCATGTAGAGGACTTGCTAGATTACTTGCGCAAAGGGCAGGTGGCGTACACGAGTACTATGAGTGACTTGGTATTGCTTACAATGGACAGAGTAAAAGCCTTCGTAGAGGCTGTAATGGCCAGTGGCAAAGCCGAATACGATGACAATCTTCACAATCAGCTGGTTTTAGCTATCGGTCGTGTGACGCCTGAAAATACTGCTGAGCATGAAAAACGCCTTACCGAAGCGGTCTTATTACTTAACCCAGCGTTAGATATTGTTGCGGATGAAGACGACCCACAAAACGTTCAGATAAAGCCCCCTACGTTAGCGGCTACAGGTATCCCTAAAGATATTAGTAGTGAAAAGAAGCAAGATATTCTATTTTTCCGCGACTTAATGCAAACCATTGAACGCCGCTCAAACTACTGGTCTGGTCGTGGTGATCGCATTGCCAAACTGGCTATGTATATTAACGACGTGGCCGAAAACCCTATAGACGAAGATCAGCTTGCCGTAGCCAGCTATGTACATGACTTCGGAATGGCCTTCATGCCATTGAAGCTTTTGCACAAAGGCGATGCGCTAAGCGATATCGAATTTAATCTTATGCGCTCTCATGTGTATAAAAGCGCCCGTTTGTTAGAGCACCTAGACCAATGGGATATGGCGCGCAAAATCGTGATGCAGCACCATGAACGCACTGATGGAACAGGTTATCCATTGGGGCTAAAAGAAGACGATATCTGTGAAGGTGCGAAGTTACTTGCCATTATTGATACCTACGATGCAATGACACACCCAAGAGCGCACAATGAAGATAACGTACTTTCTAAAAAAGAGGCGGTGATAGAAATAAATCGAAGCGCCAAAGGCCAGTTTAGTATGAAGTGGGTAAGGCATTTCAATCAGGGAATGACGGCGCTACTGACGAAAGGACATTAGGTCGCAAGCCGCTCATAAGCTAGCAGTGAGTTCCCTGCTAGCTTACGGCGTAATCACTAGGGTTAGTTCACGCCTAATTCTTTTAACTTTCTTGTTAGGGTATTTCTTCCCCAACCCAAGCGTTTAGCCGCATCTTGTTTGTGGCCATGAGTGTGCTGAAGTGCTCGCTCAAGCATAATACGCTCAAACGTCAGCATCGCGTCGTTAAGAATGTTGTGATGGCCGTCGCGAAGCTGTTTATCGGTCCAGCTTGCCAACAAATCTGGCCACTCACCCGATTCAGCGCTGGGTTTTTCAATACTGCTATCGCTGTGAATTTCCGGTGGCAGATCGCTGGGCAGCACTTCTTGACCACTCGCCATTACCGTTAACCAGCGACACACGTTTTCTAGCTGTCTTACGTTTCCAGGCCATGGTAGCTGAGACATTACGCGCTCAGCGTCTTTCGATATGCTTTTAGCTTCTACATCAAGTTCTTTGGCTGCTCGGCGCAAGAAATGACGGGTTAGTAATGGAATATCTTCGCGGCGCTCGTTAAGTGAAGGAAGGTGCACTCGGATAACGTTTAAGCGGTGGAACAAATCTTCCCTAAACTTACCTTCAGCAACCCTTTGTTCTAAATTCTGGTGAGTTGCAGCGATGATGCGTACGTCCACACTCACTGATTGATGGCCACCGACACGATAAAACTGGCCGTCTGCAAGCACACGTAAAAGGCGGGTTTGTACATCTAACGGCATATCGCCTATTTCATCTAAGAACAATGTTCCGCCGTCGGCTTGTTCGAAGCGGCCTTGGCGAGCTGCCTGGGCTCCGGTAAACGCGCCCTTCTCATGGCCAAATAGTTCTGATTCTACAAGGTCGGCAGGAATGGCGGCCATATTAAGGGCGATGAAAGGTTTACTTGCTCTTGGGCTGTGCCTATGAAGGGCGTGCGCCACAAGTTCTTTACCCGTTCCTGATTGCCCGTTAATTAGCACGCTAATTGAAGAGCGAGACAAGCGACCTATGGCACGAAACACTTCCTGCATGGCAGGTGCTTCGCCAATTATTTCCGTTACTACGTCTTCAACTTGCGCTTTAGATACGGTGGATTGCTCTCTGGCATGTGCCAGCGCCCGCTGGGTTAAGGTTACTGCCTCGTCGATATCAAATGGCTTTGGCAAATATTCAAAGGCGCCTTTTTGATATGCGTTAACTGCGCTGTCTAAATCCGAATGCGCCGTCATAATGATAACGGGGAGCATAGGGTGCGAGGCATGCACTTCGTTCAGTAACGTCATGCCGTCCATTTGTGGCATTCTTATGTCTGAAATGATGACTTCAGGGGCTTGGCCGCTTTGAAGTTGAAGCAATAAATCTTCAGGGTTTTCAAAACTTAAGCAGCTGATATCTGCTGCTTGTAAGGCCTTTTGCAGCACCCAACGAATAGAACTGTCATCATCGACAATCCACACAGACTCATTCGTCATCGTCTGTCTCCTTACGATCTATTGGTATGTAAATTACGAACTCAGTGTGACCAGGGTAGCTATCTACATCTATTTTGCCGCCGTGGTGGTTTATAAGGGTCTGTGAAATAGACAAACCCAACCCAGAGCCATTTTGCTTGCTTGTGACCATGGGGTAGAAAAGTGTGTCTTTTACTTCAGCCGGAATACCCGGGCCGTTATCAATAATTTTTATTTTAGCTACCAGCGCGTGACGCTTCGTTTGAATTGTCATTTGGCGCTCTATTCGCGTAATTAACCTAATTTGTGGGTTGGGGGTTTGGCTCTCGGTTAATGCCTGAACGCTGTTGCGCACAATATTGAGCACCGCTTGCTGAATCATGTCAGGGTCTAACATAAGCGGTGGAATGCTGGGGTCATAGTCGCGAACTATGGTAATGGGATTGTCTGAGTCAAAGCGCATTAAGCTGCGTATTTTTTCAAGCGCTTGATGCACGTTGCTTTCTTCAAATCGAGGTAGTGAATTTGGTCCAAGCAATCGATCAACTAAGTTTCGCAGACGGTCAGACTGCTCAATGATCATGCTTGTAAATTCTTTATGCTCGTCAATCAGCTCTTTTTCTAATAGCTGTGCTGCACCGCGAATACCACCAAGAGGATTTTTGATTTCGTGTGCAAGGCCGCGAACCAATTCCCGTGCTGCGTAATGCTGCGCGTTTTGTAAAGTTTCTCGAGAAATTCGCTTTTGCTGGTCAATCTTTTTAACTTCAAATAGCAGTCGTGGGCCGTCTTCGAAGTGCAAGTTGGTAACGGTTAGGTCGGCAGATACATAGCGGTTATCTCGAAAAGCCAACTTAATTTCGTTTTCGGTGAAATCTTCACCTTTTCTGATGGCAGCTTTAAGTCGGGTGGTTTCTATTGTGCCCGGCAAGAAAAAATCTTGAAGTGGATGCCCAATAAGTTGTTTTAATCCAGTCTCAAACAAAGCTTCACCAGCGTGGTTGGCATAAACAATCGTAAGTTTGTTGTCTACCATTACCAGTGCGGTATTTAGGCTATTGATTAGCTGTTGTGTTTCTAACTCGGTGGAATGCATCCGAGCTCGTCTCCTTTGCACCATAATTGTGCATTGTAGCTTGCAATGATGCGTTGCGCGAATAAAGAGCTCAAGAAGAAATGTTCACTGAACCTCTATGGTGCGCATACATAACAATGGTTGCACGCTATTAGTTATTAATTAACGCCGATGCCTGATGCAGGTAAAGGGTTTGTAATGGAGACGATGCAAGAGTCTTGCCCGTATTGTTCGTGAGTTCAACTTTATAAGTATGTGCCCCACGATGGATACCAGAAAGCTTAAAGACGCCTGAACTATTGCTAGCTAATGGGGCGTCGTCAAAGATTAATCGGTAGATTGGCGCTTTGGGTGCACCAGGTTGTGCGGCAGAAATAGTGAATTCACCCAAGTTATTGCGAATTGTCGCTTCTGGTGCAGGTGACTTAATGACTACGCGATAGTTGGGCTTGGGGGCAGCCGGCTTCGCAGGGGGAGGTGGGGTAACCTTTGCCGCGGTTACTACGTTTTGCGTTTTTACATCGAAAGCTAGGGGTTCTGCGTTTTGCTGCGGCTTGTCGGTGTAAGTCACAGAGCCGTCTTTACCTACCACCTTGTATATGGTCATTGGAGAGGTAGCTGCGGCTGATGTTGCATTGCTGCTTTGTCCGGTTTCGTTTTCTTGTGCTTCTTGCTGGGTACTTTCTTGGCTCAGCATTTCCGCTTGCACAGGCAGTAAGCCATTGCCGCTACTTAGTAATAGCGAAATTAAGCAAATGTCTCGCGTCATGTAGTGCACGTGTCGTTACCTAATCAATGTGGTTTTGGCTAGCTGGCTAATTCATATAGCTTGCTATGTTTGGCTTATGGATAACCTTTCTAGTTGTATGCAGATGCAAGCGGGCAAAGCCCTGTGCGCAGTTGATACAGCATGAAAGAGTATTCATTAGCATAGCTATAAAAACATAGTAGATAAATCGTACGCATAAAAAAAGCCCGCAGAGCGGGCTTTAGTATAAATTGCTATACAGTGCGAAATTACACGCTGTAGTACATGTCGAACTCAACAGGGTGAGTAGTCATGTTAAGTTTCGTTACTTCTTCAGACTTAAGATCGATGTATGCATCAATCATGTCGTCAGTCATAACGCCACCAGCTTTAAGGAAGTCACGGTCGTTATCAAGAGCTTCAAGTGCCATTTCTAGCGAGCTTGCAACTGTTGGAATTTCAGCAGCTTCTTCTGGCGGTAGGTCGTACAAGTCTTTATCCATTGAATCACCAGGGTGGATCTTGTTCTTAATACCGTCGATACCCGCCATAAGCATAGCAGTGAACGCTAGGTATGGGTTAGCTGTTGGGTCAGGGAAACGTACTTCAATACGACGTGCTTTATCGCTAGTTACGTGAGGAATACGAATAGATGCAGAACGGTTACGTGCAGAGTATGCAAGCATTACCGGTGCTTCGAATCCAGGAACTAGACGCTTGTATGAGTTAGTAGAAGCGTTAGCAAACGCGTTGATTGCGCGCGCGTGCTTGATGATACCACCAATGTAGTAAAGTGCTTCCTCAGAAAGACCTGCGTACTTGTCACCTGCAAAGATGTTTACGCCATCTTTAGAGATAGATTGGTGACAGTGCATACCAGAACCGTTATCGCCAACAAGCGGCTTAGGCATAAAGGTAGCTGTTTGACCGTATGCGTGTGCAACGTTGTGAACAACATACTTGTAAACTTGAATTTCGTCAGCTTTCTTAACTAGCGTATTGAATTGGCAAGCAATTTCGTTTTGGCCAGCAGTTGCTACTTCGTGGTGGTGCGCTTCGATAACAAGGCCCATCTCTTCCATAACTAGACACATTGCAGCACGGATATCGTGAGCAGAGTCCACTGGTGGTACTGGGAAGTAACCGCCTTTAACGCCAGGGCGGTGTGCCATGTTGCCGCCTTCAAACTCTTCGCCAGAGTTCCACTTTGCTTCAGAAGAGTCAATCTTGTAGAAAGAACCCGCCATGTCAGTGTGGAAGCGTACGTCATCAAAAAGGAAAAACTCTGGCTCTGGGCCGAAGAAACATGTGTCACCGATGCCAGTTGATTTTAGGAATTCTTCTGCACGGCGAGCAACTGAACGAGGGTCACGCTCATAACCTTCCATTGTTGAAGGTTCAACGATGTCACAACGGATGTTTACTTGTGTCTCTTCAGCGAAAGGGTCAACTACGCAGCTTGTTGCGTCTGGAAGAAGAACCATGTCTGATTCGTTGATGCCTTTCCAGCCAGCGATTGAAGAACCATCGAACATTTTACCTTCTTCGAAAAACTCTTCATCAACAACGCTCGCAGGAATAGATACGTGTTGTTCTTTACCCTTTGTATCGGTAAAACGTAAATCTACAAATTTCGCTTCACTTTCTTTAATCAGCTCTAATGCCTTTTCTACTGACATCGTGTCCTCCAGGTTTAATGTAAAAATGCGGAATGATCAGCTTCACTCCAACAGTGGAAAAAGTGAAAGCGATTATCATGCCATCTATATGTATACCGATTTCTGTGGCATAGACGGGCATTTATCACTTCCGTTTGAATTAAATTGCATTATATTGGTGCAATGTTGCACCAATATGGCGTTTTGTGCTCATTTATACGTCAATCAGCCTAGATTACTTTGTAGCGTATAGCCACCAAATATGATCAATTAGGTGCAACGGGGCTGGTTATTTGTTGAACAAGTGTTTGAAAACCAATAAAACTCGTTTCCATCAAAAAAAAGATGCGCAAACGTCGTGGTTTTTCTGTACAATCCGCGCAAATTTTTCTATCTGCATTTTTTTGCAACAAATCTAACGCATACTCCTTTCCACTGAATTGAAGTAGACGTTGATTTACACAGGCTCTATATAAGCATGAATACCACTGATATTAATAAATTGCGTAACATCGCAATCATCGCCCACGTTGACCACGGTAAGACCACCCTGGTAGACAAACTGTTACAGCAGTCTGGCACCCTTGAATCTCGAGGCGAGCAAGAAGAGCGCGTAATGGACTCGAACGACATCGAGAAAGAACGTGGCATTACCATCCTAGCTAAGAACACAGCGATTAACTGGAACGACTACCGTATCAACATCGTAGACACTCCAGGACACGCTGACTTCGGTGGTGAAGTAGAGCGTGTAATGTCGATGGCTGACTCTGTACTTCTACTTGTAGATGCGCAAGAAGGCCCGATGCCACAAACCCGTTTCGTTACGCAAAAGGCATTTGCTCAAGGTCTTAAGCCAATTGTTGTTATCAACAAAATCGACAAGCCTGGTGCGCGTCCTGATTGGGTTATGGATCAAGTTTTCGACCTATTCGACAACCTAGGTGCAACTGACGAACAGCTAGATTTCCAAGTTGTTTATGCGTCTGCACTTAACGGTTGGGCATCACTAGATGCAGATACTAAAGAAGACGATATGACGGCATTGTTCCAAACTATCGTTGACCAGGTTTCTCCTCCTGATGCAGATATCGACGGCGCATTCCAAATGCAGATCTCTCAGCTTGACTACAACTCATACGTGGGTGTTATCGGCGTAGGTCGTGTTAAGCGTGGTTCTGTTAAGCCAAATCAACAAGTAACGGTTGTTACTGCTGATGGCAAAAAGCGCAACGGCAAAGTAGGCTTAGTTTACGGCTACCTTGGCCTTGCTCGTCACGAAGTTGAATCTGCTCACGCGGGCGACATCATTGCAATCACAGGTCTTGGCGAACTTAAGATCTCTGACACCATTTGTGACATCAACACTGTAGAAGCACTTCCTCCACTTACGGTTGACGAGCCTACAGTAACCATGACGTTCCAGGTAAACACCTCGCCGTTTGCAGGTAAAGAAGGTAAGTATGTAACGTCACGTAACATTCTAGAGCGCCTTAAAGACGAACTAGTACACAACGTTGCACTGCGCGTTGAAGAAATGCCTGATCCGGACAAGTTCCGCGTATCTGGTCGTGGTGAACTTCACCTAGGTATTCTTATCGAAAACATGCGTCGTGAAGGTTACGAGCTTGCAGTGTCACGTCCAGAAGTAATTCTGAAAGAAGTTGACGGCGCAACGCAAGAACCATACGAAACCTTGACTATCGACTGTGAAGAACAGCACCAGGGTTCAATCATGGAACAGCTTGGTCTGCGTAAAGCAGAAATGACTGACATGTCTCCTGATGGTAAAGGTCGTGTACGTATCGACTTTATCATTCCAAGCCGTGGCCTAATTGGTTTCCAAACAGAATTCATGACGTTAACGTCGGGTTCTGGTTTGCTATATCACACGTTCGATCACTATGGTCCGTACAAAGGCGGTATCATTGGTAAGCGTAAGAACGGTGTTCTAATCGCTAACGCAAACGGTAAAGCACTAACTAACGCCCTGTTTAACCTTCAAGAACGCGGTCGCCTATTCATCGGTCACGGTGTTGAAGTGTACGAAGGTATGGTTATCGGTATTCACAGCCGTGACAACGACCTTACTGTTAACGCGCTTAAAGGTAAGCAGCTTACTAACGTTCGTGCATCGGGAACTGATGAAGCGCAAACACTTGTTCCGCCTATCAGAATGTCACTTGAGCAAGCGCTTGAGTTCATCGATGACGACGAACTAGTAGAAGTAACGCCTGAATCTATCCGTATTCGTAAGAAGCTTCTTACAGAAAACGAGCGTAAGCGTGCATCACGTGCACCTAAGTCTTAATAGCTTCTAAAACTTACATTGATTTTGAAAATGCCAGCGTCAGCTGGCATTTTTTTTCCATTTTGCCGATGAGTTTGGCCTGCAATCTTTCAACTCGTGTCTCAACTTACACACCGTCACTTCCTATCAAAAAAGCTGCTTTCTAGCATTATCACTAAAACGTTAGAAAAAGTTTAAATATCGACCAAAGGTTAGTGGTCAAAAGCGTTCAGAGATTCTATGCTTAAAAATACCAGTCCGCATAGGTCAATACCCAGCGAGCATTTATCTATGCGGATTGGTACAATAAACTGACGTCTTAACACGTGAGCTAAGTCGTTGTAATATTTACGGCTAATGACCTAAAAAAAAGGGGAAGGGTAGTGTTTTCTGTAGCAGTAGTTGAAGATGATCCTATCACGCTTGACCTTATTACTGACGCGTTGGAAACGCAGTTAGACGCTACCGTGTATCCATTTACACGTAGTAAATTTGCAAGGGATTTTTTGCTGCAACAAACTGCGGAATCTATCAGCTTGATCATCAGTGACCAAGTAATGCCGGATTATGATGGACTAAGTCTTCTAAAAACCTGCCAGTCTTCGGGTTTGGACGTTCCATTTTTACTCATTACTGCCGACCCTAACAAAGAGTTAGTGATAGAAGCGCGTAAACTTCAGGTTACCGGTTTTCTTGCTAAGCCACTCAATATGGAAGAGCTAGTTCAAAAATCGAGAGAGGCGGTGTCGCAGGCCAGCTAAGCCTGTAGGTTGTTTTTCATTTTATGCATCGCACGCTAAAGGTGTGCATGCGGGCCAAAGATCTACTTCGTGGTTAACGATGACAATGTAAAACAGGTTAGGACAGCAAAGCGCAATTTACCTTTGGCTTTAACGTGTTAATTTATCTCTATTAAAGTACATTTCGATATAGAAAATTCGGGTTAATTCATCTCACGCCCCTAGTTTATGAGGCGCTAAAATTCTACACTGTTGGCATAAGTTTTTATGCAACAGGATGTAATGTGAGCGCCTTATTCGATAATACCCCTCCCAGAAAAGACACGTTTTCGTTTAAATGGCAAAAGTACAAAGGGAAAGACATCATTCCTGCGTGGGTTGCCGATACTGAGTTTCGTTGCGCGCAGCCAATTCTAGACGCCATTTCGGGTCAGGTTGAGCATGGCAACATGGGTTACATACTGCCTGCACATCACGAAGGCGCCATTCAGGCTGTAGTGAGATGGCTTAAAGATAAGCATAATTGGGAAATTCAACCCGAGTGGCTAGTGTGGACACCAGGCGTTGTGCCAGCGTTTAACGTAGCGTGTAAAGCCTATTGTGAACCCGGTGATAAAGTACTTATTCAAACACCTAATTATCCGCCTCTACTGGCTGCCCCAAAACTAAATGGTCTCGAACGGGTAGATATAGGCACGGTAGTGCAAAATGACGACGGCACGAGTTCTGAAACTATCTCAAGTGTTGAAGGTGCGCGCTATACGTTAGATTTTGAAGCATTAGAAAGAGAAGCGGCTGATCCTAAATGTAAGCTGTTTATTCTTTGTAACCCAATGAACCCGGTAGGTTCGGTGCTTACTAAAGCTGAATTAGATCGCATTGCTGAGATCTGTAACGCGAACAACGTTAAGCTATGTTCTGATGAAATCCACTGCGACCTTATTCTAGAAGAAGGCAAGCAGCACATACCGGCAGGCCGCGAGTCGAACCTTGCTGAAAATAGCGTTACGCTAATGGCTGCCAGTAAAACATTTAATATTGCTGGTTTGGGAACGTCTTTTGCCATCATCCCTAATCGCCAATTACGCCAGGCATTTACCAATGCCGCAGCGGGCATCGTACCTTGGGTTACTGTATTGGGCTTAGCGGCTACAGAAGCAGCATTCACTCAATGTGATGAGTGGCATCAGCAGCAACTTACCTACTTGCGTGAAAACAGAGATATGGTGTTTAACACAGTAAACAGCATTGACGGGCTTAAAATGCTCAAAGCCGATGCGACGTTCCTTGCGTGGGTAGACGCCAGTGGACTAGGTGTAGAGAACGTCCAGCAGTGGGCCGAAGAGAAAGGCGTAGGCCCGTCACCAGGCATCGATTTTCACAAGGCGGACCATTTCAGAATTAACTTTGGCTGCAGCAAAGCGATGCTCCAAGATATTCTGCAACGCCTCGCCAGCTAAAAATTGGGGTCAGAGTACTTTTTCAGCCCCAAAATGGGGTCAGAGTACTTTTTGCAGCTACGCTCTCTATTAAAAAAGGCCAAAGTATTACTTTGGCCCTTCTCATATGCAGTTAGTTTGTTAGTCACGTAATTTCATTGCTATCTGCGAGTGCACACTATAATGACATACAAAGGGAGAAAATTACTCTGACCCCATTTTTGCCATTTTTGAGATTAGCTAAATACGCCGATTAGCTTATACAGGCCTAAACAAATCACAGTACCCACTACTAGAAAGCCTGCCAGGTTACTTTTCCATGTGTTTCTAAATTCACCCAGTGCGGTGCTTTTATTCATAACGACCAATAGGAATATGGCAATAATTGGCAGTAAAAGAGCATTAGTCGCTTGAGCAAACAAGATGGCGGGTAGGGGCTTAAAGCCAAGTGCTGCAACGCTGACACCCACTACAATGATGATAAACCATACCGCTTTAAAGCTCTTGCTTTGCATATCGTCAGAAAGCCCTAGTGCTCCTGTTACCGCATAAGCGGCTGCTAGCGGCGCAGTGATAGCACTGGTTAAGCCTGCGGCGAATAACCCTAGTGCAAAGAACCACTGAGCTTTGTCACCTAAAACCGGTTTAAGCTGTTCGCCCATGTTTGAAGCGTCCATAGTGGCAGCTTGATTGAAGAACGCCATCATTGCTGTAGCCATTACGATAAGCGTAATAAGCCCACCCATACTAATAGCTCTAGCAGACTGGTTTCGGCACGCAACGACCGCGTCTTGTTTATCTTGGCCTTTCGATGATTTTGCAACTAGGCTCGCGTGAAGAAACAAGTTGTAAGGCACGATGGTGGTACCAATAAGCGCCAGCACCGTGGTAATGGCGTCAGCGTCCAGCCGCGGAGACATTAACTGACTAAACATCGCGGCGATATCAGGTTTGGCTACCAACAGCGTGATAAGAAATACGCCAGCCATAATAAAGACGAGATAAACCAGTACTGTCTCTATCCACTTGTAGCTGCCCGACCAGAGTAAAACTATAGCGATCGTGCCCAAAATACTGGCCCAAGGGCCAATGCCTATACTGATAAATGCGTCTAGGCCGATTGCTGCGCCGGTTAGGTTGCCCGATTCATAGGCTGCGTTGCCAATGCCGATAGCACTGACAATAAGCACGATAAAAAGATTCTTTAGCCATGGCTTGTAAGCCATGTTTTTCATTGCACTGGCTAGGCCTTGGCCGCTGGCCACACCTAAACGCGCAGCCATGTCTTGCAATACTATGGTTGCGAATATGGAGAAAAGGAGCGCCCATACTAGGTGAAAGCCAAAGTTTGCACCTGCCAGACTTGCTGTAGTTACTGTTCCAGGGCCAATAAAGGCGGCCGCGATGATGTATCCTGATTTATCTTTTGCCATTGCAACGACTCTTAGTTAAGTTTTGCTATCATGACAATAGGTAGGCGAGCACGCAACAGTACCGCTAAACCAATACAGTAACAGATTGGTTTTAAACCTATTGTCGCGTACCCAGTGTAGAAGTTTGTTGTTTACTCTTTACCTTATTTCCCCATTATTTTGGGTAGATAAAAGGTTACAAAACATGCCCTCTACAAAGTGGCCGCGCAGACTACCGTTTCATAAAAGAGAACGCAAATTAAAATAGGATGGTAATGGTGAAAGATGGGTTTCCAATAAACACAATCAGCGATATTGTTTCGCTTCCCAATTTCGAGAATGTGCTTCCGAATGCTTATTATGTAGATGGAATGATCTTTGCCGTTGCTTCCGCGCCTGAAATTCCCATGCCCGAACAGTGGATGCCGTGGCTCATACAGTCTAGTGACAGCCACCTTGTAGACAAAGATGTAGATAAGCTTGCTGATACATTAATGAATGGCCTGCGGGCGCATTTGGATTTTATGCGTCAGGAAAAGTCGCCCATGCCTAGTGAATTGAACGTTGCGATAGAGGTGCAAGGAACGACGAGGCCTTCGAAAGAGCTCGAAAGCTGGCTAAGTGGGCTTTTACACGTGCACAAGCAATTAGAACCTGTGTGGCAAAATGCGTGGAACCATTGGGAAAAGCATTTAGAAAAAAGTAAGGCGAACAAGAAAGACTGTGACAGTAACGAGCCTGAGAAAACAGAACCTGCAGAAGCTCGCCTGTCTCGATGTTTAAAGCTTTTCTCAACGCTTGCTAATATTGAATTAGCCTTGTCTTACAGAAACGACAAACAAGCTGCTCAGCTTGAAAGTAATATAAACATGCTTGTTAAACAGCTTCCTTCGGTGCTGGCAGATTACACTAAGTTGTCAGGAGAGCTAGCAGGCGCGTTACCCAATCAATTTGAAACCTTTAACAAAGTAACCTAGGGGAAAATTTGATAACTGGGAGCTGCAGGAGAAGCAAAAAACAAAAACGCTAATTCAAAATTAGCGCTGTCTTTGTTGTTGATGCCGTTGATTCAACGTGTGTTTAAGCGAAGCGGTATAGCTGTCTAATTCAAGCTTCGCCTTTTCGTATTGCTCGTTAAGAAGCCTTGAAGCAGGCTCCCTCATGAGCGCCTTAAAGGCAATGTCTGTCTGTTTGAGCAAATGCTTGAGGTGTTGATTACTGTCATCCATGTATAGCATTCCGATAAAAACAATTTGTTAAACCCGAGAAACAGCAGGTTCTGGGCGACTATGTGCAATGCTTACAACACTCTCAACAACAAGCTTAAAATTACTTCTCACACTACACAGCAGTACTGGTTCCTTGAGTACTGACTTTTCAATAACTTTGTACGTGCGCCTTTACTATTTAGTTTGGCTTAAACTTTTATAAAGGTTTTACCACAGCTAGGCAAACGATGGCGAGAATGATAAGCACCGGCGCTTCATTTAAAAAGCGATAAAAGCGCGGAGAGTGTCTATTTTCGTCGCGTGCAAATTGCTTCATCAACTTAAACAAATAGAAGTGATAGCCGTAAATAGCAAGAAGCAGCAGCAACTTTATATGAAGCCACCCCGACATTTTAAACCAAGTTCCACCATAGCTGACAATAAGCGCAACGCCGAATGCCAGAGTTAACAAGGCGAATGGAGTAACAAAGAACCACAGGCGGCGCTCCATGACCTTAAATTCGTCTTTTACCACTTGAGATTTCGTTGTCGCGTGATACACGAAAAGTCGCGGTAAATAGAAAAGTCCTGCCATCCAAGCCAGCATGAAAAAGATGTGCAGCGCTTTAAACCATAAAATGTACATACTAATAATGAGCCTTTTGTAAGAAGCTTTGTAAGATATTCCACGTTACTACGCCAATAATATCGTTTAGCTCCTGATCGTAAATATAAACTGCGCCAGAGCGCGAATTTTTAAGGTGTTCGTATACTTCGTGCAGTGTAGACTGCGCGCTAATACCTTCCATTTCGTAATAGTTTAACGCTGTTGCATCGTGTTCCAAACTCACATTGTATTGGACCAGCTTATACTGCACATCTATTTCAAATTTTAACTTCTGAATGACAATTTTTGTTGGATCGCTTTCTAAGTAGTTAATTAACGCTTGCTCCGGCGCATCGTGAAATAGCTTGTACTCAGTATTCATCGCTGCAAGTACGCCCGTTTTCTCAAGCGCTTCACGAATAGACGAGATAGCGTAAGGGAGATTTTGATAATCAAGCTGGCGTATGAAAATAGAGCGGTTGCCAAAGAACTGCGTAGAAGTCACGTAAGCAGGCACAATTACCAACATGGCTGGTAGAATAATTTGCGGGCTGTACGATAGTTCCATAACCGCGGAAAGCGCTGCAAGAGGCGCGTGCAATACTGCGGTCAACATGCCTGCTATGCCTAACAGGGCGAAGCTGTTGGTAAATTCGGGTACGTCAATAAAGTACGACAGTGGCAATAAAAGTACGGCGCCAGCGAGCATGCCAATAACCATCACAGGGCCAATGATCCCTCCTGGAATACCGAGGCCAATAGCAAATACCGCTAAGATAACTTTAAACACCAAAGTAGAAACCAACAGCAGCGCGCCGGGGGAGCTATCAAATAAGTGCTCAACATCGATAAAGTTGGCGCCAAGGGCTTCAGGTATAAACATACCAATGGTACCGGTAATTAGCGCAGCAAGTATTAAACGCCACACCATGGAAACCGGCCTGAACCACGTCATCACCCGCATGAGCTGGCTATTGAATAAAACGGCCAGCATGCCCAACAGAATGCCTAGTAGCACCAAATAAAAATACATCCACTGGCTAAATGCATTAAACGATAAAAACGAAAGCTCGTTTACTTCCCCAAATACAATGCGAGTGAGCACCGAGCCACAGGCAGCAGCCAGCATGACAGGAACAAAAATATGTATTTTGTATTCCCTAAGTACCACTTCCATCACGAATATTACGGCAGCAAACGGGGTGTTGAATGATGCCGATATCCCTGCCGCAATGCCGCAGCCTGCAAGTATTCGAATACTGTTATAAGGCAAGCGAAGCCATTGCCCTAAGAAACTACTGCCTGACGCGCCTAAATGAACGGAAGGGCCTTCTCGACCAACAACGAAACCGCCGGCCAGGGCTAGCATGCCCCCAAAGAACTGGTTAATGGTGGTTCTAAATGGAATATGACCGTAATAGTACTTCACTCGATGAATAACGAAGGGAATACCTAAACGGTAGTGCTTGAAGCCCGTAAGAAAGGCGATAAATAGAATTAACCCTACACTGATAAATGGCATGATAAGCCAAACCAACCAGTCATAGGTAAGCACCGACTGAAGCGACGAAACGCCTGTTTCTTGTAGCCATTCTACGCACAGCCGAAACAGTATAATGATAAGCGCCGCGCAGGTTCCCCCTACAATGCCCAGCATGCACAACTGAATGGATGTGCGTGGATGAGCTACTTCCTCTCTTAAAGCCTGCAAGCGCATGTTGTGGTACAGTAGATTAACGTAAAAAGAAGCTTACCATAAACACCTAAAATTCATAATGTTTAGAGCGCCTTAGCGCACGGTGTTTTTTGTTGATGTAGATATCATGACGACAGATCAGTTAAAAGAAGTTTTAGGCAACTACAAGTGGACACTGTTAGTGGCGCTTATTATGTTTGCCATGGTTGGGTTCGGCTATAAGCTAGCGCGAATTATTGACGAAGGCGACAGCAAGAAAGTACAGGCTCAGCAAGAAACTATTGCTATTTTGTCTGAAGAAAACCATGCGCTTACTACCAAAGTGAATCAGCTGGAAGTCGCCATGGAGCTTGCCACGCTCGAGACGGAGAGCATTACCAATACGTTAAGCGAACAGAAAAAAGAACTAGAGGCACAACAAGAATTACTGAGTTTCTATGAACGCGTCGTGGCGCCTGAGAAAACCGACGAAGGTTTTGCCATTGAAGGGGTAGAAGTTTTTAAGTTAAGTGACAATACCTATCAACTTAGGTTGGTTCTGCTGCAGTCTAAACAGCAAAAAGCAGTGATAAATGGCAGTTTAGATATTGCCGTAGTCGGTCAGCGAAACGGTGAAGTGATCACGCTGAAATCGGGCGAATCGAGCCTGCTGGCAGAAGATATCAAATATCGCTTTCGCTTTTTCCAAGCCGTTAACGTAACTCTCACTATTGAGGAAGATATAAATCCCGAAACCATTAGTTTTTCTACAACGGTCTATCAATACAAAACCCGTAAAGGCAGCTATGAGATAAGCGTGCCGTGGAATGAAGCGCTTTCTGTCGAAATAGAGTAATCGCTGTGGGGCAGCGCTAGCCTATCCGTTAATTCAACCTTTTAACGCATCGAAAGCTTTATTCAAACAAATACCAGTAGCCATAACCCACAATAAACGCAGGAATAGCAGAGTACACTGTGGCAATAAGCGCTGCTTTGGGTGAGAGCGCAATGGCGGGAAACAACGCGTCGCCGTCATTACTTATTGCATTGCCGAGTTGTGCTGAAAACGGAACTGCGCCATTAAGATATAAGCTGGTTACCAATATCTGTGGGCCGCAGCCAGGTAAGAACCCGATGATGATCGCCAAGCCAACTAAGCCGGGGCCCATGGATTGAAGCAGCCCTGCAATGTCTAGCCCAAACCAGACAACAGACAGCTCGAACATAAGAAACGCGAGTACTACCCATGCCAATACAAACTGCGTGTCTAGTGCGGCTTTCTCTTGCCATTTAGGCGGAGGCGGAATTAAATCCTCTTTCGTAATCGAAGCGTATCCGCTTCCCGAACCACACAAAGACCATAGTCCAAGGCTCGAAATACATAACGCGGCACCAATCAGCGTTAGTGTACTTTCACTGATAGCAAGGTAACTGTGTACGGGAAGTTGAAAGGCCAAACCAAGCGCAATCGCCAACGAGGGTAAGCTCGCAATCATCCAGAATACTTTAGAAAGTGATATGGCTTTGTGGCTTACTGTTTTGGGTTTATCACAGTTTTGCGATTGTTGGAGCGCACCATCGGCTTCAGGAGCCTGGTAATTATGAAATTTATTGACCACTAGCCCAGTCATTGCACCCACCGTGACGCTGACGGCCATTACGGTTAAGGCATCTAACGGTGCTTGGGCGAGTAACAGAAATGCGGCATCGCCCATAGTGCTGGTTAGCACTGCTACCACAGCTCCAAAGCTTGTCACACCTCGCGTGTACTGAGTAACAACGATAATAGCACCGCCGCAGCCTGGCAGAGCACCAAGTAGGGCAGATAATCCTACCTCATGTACAGGGTGCGCTTTCATATAATTACCAATGGCTTCGGCCGAAACGCGCAACGTGGCGACGTAATAAAGCGCAAGCGATGCATATACAAACGCTGCCACTTGAAAAAATGCATCTGACAACACCGATAAGGTAACCGCACGGGTGCTGTTATAAGTAAGAAGAATGGCTATAAACAGCGGCATCAACAGCCGTTTATTGGTTAAGTGAGGAAAAAAAACGTTTTTTAATAGGGCGCTAGTAAAAGAAGGTAAGTGCTTATACCGGACCACCGCCTTAGCGCTTTTTGATGTGTGAGACGCCGTATCCATTACAACTACACCCTCGACCTATTGTTATCCATGTTTAAGGCGTGCCTAGTTAAGCACGCCTAGTTTTCGCAACGCCTTAGCTCGAAAGCGTAACTGTGCCTTTCATGATGCCGATGTGACCAGGGAACGAGCAGAAAAACATGTATTCTTCATCTTTGCTTAACCCTTCAACAGAAAAGGTCGTAGAAGTTTGTTCACCGCCGCCAATAATGTCAGTCGCGCCAATTACGCGCTCATCGTCTGGCTTAACGTAATTGTTGTCTAAACCCGCACTCATACCGTCTGTTGCCACTGCTTGTCCGTTGGCTTTTGTTGTCATCACCCAGTTATGGCCCATGGCTTGTTTAGGTAACTGACCTGTGTGCTTTAAAGTCACGGTAAACTCGCTACAACTCGCCGGGATAACAACGTTCGACGTATTGAATTGCATGGCGTCGTTTGATTCCACAGTCACTTCGCATTCGTTAGCAAATGCACCAGAGGCCATAAGAAAAAGGGCTGTGCCACCAAGTAATTTCTTGATCATAAATAATGTCCTTTGAATTTTGGTTAACTTCACCTATCGGTGGAATTGGAAGATTCAATTTTCTTTACGAAAAAGAATAGCACTGGATCATTGTAAATGCTAACGATTATCATTTATATTGAGTGGTATATAAAGAAAGCTTATTTATGTTTATCGAGCCTTTTTGTTTTTTCACGTACAAGGGATGCACATGTCTTCGATACGAAATGCAGTTCAACACGTTCGATTTGGATACAACGACAATGAGCTGAACTCAACGCTTTTAAGAAACTATCTCGATGGCGTAACTTTCGTTGCCAACTTATTGCCAAGTGATAGAGACAAATTTTCTATCTATAAAAATGCGGTTGAGGTGCTTTATGAAACCCTGTGCGATCCGCAGGTCAGTCAGCAATGGCGGCATAGTTGTTTAGAGCATTTGTACAAGCCGTTACTTAAAGCTGAGCGCTACGCGTGTAACGAGAGTGATCGAATTGCGCTTGCGAGAATAAAAATAGACATGAACACCAAAGAGCCTGTTGATCTTTGATGTACAGCAAAGGTCTGCAAGCGCTAGTGCACCATTTTTTATAATTCACTTACTAGGGCCTAGTTTTCTAATGCCACTAGCCCTAATAGGATTCTGATAAAAGCGTGGCAACCACGCCGAAAAACTAGCTATATCAACACAAGGATACGAGTCATGACAGCAACACGCACAGAACGCGACAGTATGGGCGAGCTACAGGTCCCCGAAAATGCACTCTACGGCGCGCAAACTCAGCGTGCCATTCAAAACTTCCCTGTAAGCGGGCAGCGCATGCCCGAAGCCTTCGTACGCGCGTTGATTACAGTAAAAAAAGCCGCAGCACAAGCCAACATGAAACTCAAAGTGCTGGATAAAGATCGCGGCCAAGCGGTAGTTAAAGCCTGTGATGAGCTGTTGGCACTTGATGATGTGATGCAGCATTTTCCCGTTGATATATTTCAGACTGGTTCAGGCACCAGCACAAACATGAACGCCAACGAGGTCATTGCTCGCTTAGCCTCTCGTTATTCTAGCGAAGAGGTTCATCCGAATGATCATGTAAATTACGGGCAAAGTTCAAATGATGTGATCCCTACCACCATTCACGTTAGCGCGGCTATTGCATTGTCAAACGAGCTTATACCGGCCGTTGAAAGTTTAGTTCGTACTATTGAAGTTAAAGCAAAGTCGGTAGCGCAATACTGCAAAACCGGACGCACTCATCTCATGGACGCGATGCCTGTAGGCATGGATCAGAGCTTACTGGCTTGGGCCTCTCAGCTTAAGCAGCAGGTTAAAACCTTGCGCGCTGTGCAGCCAGCTATTCAAACCCTTGCCCAAGGAGGCACTGCCGTGGGAACAGGTGTAAACGCCCATGCGGATTTTGCTACGACATTTTCAGATGCGCTAGGGGAGCTGACCGACATTGCGTTTAAGCCCGCAGACAATTTCTTTGCATTGATTGGCTCTCAAGACACAGCAGTGACGCTTTCCGGTGCGACAAAAAGTTTAGCCGTCACCCTTATGAAAATTGCTAATGACTTGCGCTGGATGAATTCTGGGCCTTTGGCTGGTTTAGGTGAGATTGCGCTGCCTGCGCTACAGCCAGGTTCATCGATTATGCCCGGCAAGGTAAACCCGGTTATTCCAGAAGCAGTGGCAATGGCTTCAGCACAGGTAATAGGTAACGATACGGCGATTACTGTAGGTGGGCAGTCTGGGAATTTTGAGTTAAATGTAATGCTACCAATGATTGCCAGCAATTTGCTTTCAAGTCTGTCGCTAATGACCAACAGTGCAACGCTAATCGGCGAGCAGGCGATAGAGGGCTTTACTGTAAATCAAGATAACATTGAAGCTGCGCTTTACAGAAACCCCGTGCTCGTCACCGCGCTCAACCCTGTTATTGGCTATGCTAAAGCCGCAGAAATAGCAAAAACAGCCTACAAAGAAAACAAGCCTGTTATTGATGTGGCTGAAGCGATGACAGATATCCCCAGAGGCGAGCTAGAATCACTACTAGACCCGAAAAAACTTACCACACCTTAAGCGCCGTGAGAAAACGAAGATGATAAAAAGTGCGATCTACGATCGCATTTTTTTGTAGTGAAAGAGACGTTTTTATACAAACAGGACGCACTAAAAACTCGCATGATCCACGCTTGATTAAAAACTGCTCAATGATTGGCACGTTCTTGGCTTGTTCTAGGGTTATTATCAGGGTAAAACGTGTTTTAACCGGTATACAGTTGCTGTATGCGAACGGGATTTTTGATACAGTGACACAATAAATAAATTGTATAGCTGCGTAAGACAGCAACAGACACTAGCGCTAATAGGTTTTGCTTATTGTCATGGCTAATTGCTATGAGGAAAGTGACGCCTTTTCGGGAAGAAAAAATGACAGAAACTTGCTTTCGCATGAAGGGCACTACGCTCACCAGTATTGTGTTAGAAGTAATAGATTTTGAGCCAGATAATTTTGAAGCTCAGTTATCTCAGAAGGTCGCGAGCGCGCCGCAGTTCTTTACCCGTTCCTCACTGATTTTACATTTGATAAAGCCTTTATCTGCTACAGAGTTCGAGCTGCTGGTGGCGCTATGTCGTCGATTGCAATTACAGCCCATGGCCGTGAAAGGTGAGGTGGCAGAGCTGAAGCCTACCATCAATGATTTGGGGTTAGCCGATGTAAGCCAAAGCAAATTTACAGACAGCGCCCTTCGTTCGCACAAAGCGAATGGTAGTGAAAACAATAACGGAAGCGGCGAAAACCAGTCTCAAACCGCACAACAAGATCAAACCGTTTCTGCGCCGCCAAAAAGTGAACCGGCTCCTGCAGCCGCAACCACGCTCAAACCTGCCAAAGTAATTAACCGTCCGGTACGTTCTGGTCAGCAAGTCTATGCCGAAGGCGGAGACTTGGTGGTAACGGCTTCTGTAAGCGAGGGGGCTGAGCTGCTTGCCGATGGTAATATTCATGTTTACGGCACCCTGCGCGGCCGCGCGTTGGCAGGCGTAAAAGGCAATACGGGAGCCCGTGTATTTTGCCAGTCGTTAGACGCGGAACTTATTTCAATTGCAGGGCAATTCATTATGCACGAAACCGTAAAAGGTGAATGCTGGAAGAAACCTGCACAAGTATATTTAGAAGACGAAACATTACGTATAGAGCCGTTGGCTTAATGCTTTGTACGCACTAATAGGAAAGAATAGATGGCAAAGATTATCGTAGTAACCTCAGGAAAAGGTGGTGTAGGCAAAACTACATCGAGTGCAGCAATAAGTACGGGACTTGCGTTAGCAGGCCATAAAACGGTAGTGATCGACTTCGATGTGGGCTTGCGAAACCTTGACCTTATCATGGGATGTGAACGCCGCGTTGTTTACGATTTTGTAAACGTCATTAATAAAGAGGCCTCACTTAAACAGGCACTAATTAAAGACAAAAGAACGGAAAACCTTTCCATTCTTCCGGCATCACAAACTCGCGATAAAGACGCGCTTACCGTTGATGGTGTGCAGGCCGTATTAGATGAGCTTAAGAAAGACTTTGAGTTTATTATCTGTGATTCGCCAGCGGGGATTGAGCAAGGCGCACAGATGGCGTTGTATTTTGCTGATGAAGCCATTGTGGTTACTAACCCTGAAGTATCGTCTGTACGTGATTCAGATCGTATTTTGGGTATTCTTCAAAGTAAATCGATGCGCGCAGAAAAGGGCGAACCGGTTAAAGAACACCTTTTATTAACCCGATACAACCCAAGTCGTGTTGAAAGTGCTGAAATGCTAAGTGTTGCAGACGTTGAAGAAATTTTGGCGATTCCACTATTGGGTGTTATTCCAGAATCTGAATCGGTGCTGAAAGCATCTAACCAAGGTCAGCCGGTTATTCTTGACGAAGAAGCTAATGCAGGACAAGCTTATGCTGACGCTGTAAAACGTCTGCTAGGCGAAACTGTTCCACATCGTTTCCTAGAAGCAGAGAAGAAAGGGTTCTTTAAGCGTCTGCTAGGAGGGAAGTAATGGGAATTTTCGACCTGCTCAAAAAGAAGCAAAAGCCAAGTACCGCAGCGGTCGCCAAAGAGCGGTTACAAATCATTGTTGCGCACGAACGTAAAAAGCGAACAGAGCCTGATTACTTGCCAATGATGCAGCAGGAAATTATTCAGGTAATTCGCAAATACGTGACGATTGCTGACGATCAAGTTTCAGTACAGCTAGACAATAACGATGATTGCAGCGTACTTGAATTGAACGTGACTTTGCCAGACAGCAATAACTAAGGCTTAATCGCTTAATTAGTTATGGCTGCCTGCCAGCGTTCTTTCACCTTAGCCGCTCATTAGATCTTCATCGACATCTAGTTGTTTGGAGGCTAGCGCGATTAAACGCTCATCAAGTGGAGGCGGAGAGATATCTACGCCTTCACTGAGTTTGTCGATAACGGCGTCAAGTACGTTAACCCTTGCTTGCCACTTAAACTCTCCGTTAATTACATGCCATGGCGCACAACGCGTGTGGGTGTACTTGAACATGTCATTTGTAGCTTCTACGTAGGCGTTTCGCATCTTACGGTTATGCAAGTCTTCTTCGGTTAACTTCCAGCGCTTGAAAGGATTGTGCAGCCGCTCTTCAAACCGCTCCCGCTGTTCCCTTGACGAAATATGCATAAAGAGTTTGATAATACGAACCCCGCTGTCACTGAGCGTTTTCTCAAATGCGTTTATTTCTTCATAACCGCGCTGCCATACCTCTTCATCAACCAACTTATCTACTCTTTCTACAAGCACTCTTCCGTAGTGTGAGCGGTCAAATATTTTAAGTATGCCAGGGGAGGGGATGTGTTGCCAAAAGCGATAGAGAAAGTGTTTGTCTTGGTCTTCTTTTGCGGGCTTTGCCACAGGAAATACACTCACGCCACGAGGGTCTAATTTCTCAGTAATACGCCTTATAGCGCCGCCTTTCCCTGACGCATCCCATCCTTCAAACACAATAAGTGCTCGTTTTTTCTGATGAAAGTAAGATTGCTGAACGTGAAAGAGTTTTTCTTGCTGTTTTACTAACGCGTCTTTGTATTCTTCTTTGCTCGTAAAGCGAGACTGGCCGAAATCGTCAAACAGCACTGGGGTGGAAGAAGGTAATTGGAAGTTGTCGGTTGTACTCATATGCCGCCCCTTTATTCGTGTATCGTCAATATTTTAGATATGTTGACCACACTGCTATTTTCTATCTGTTAGTGTTAACTAGTTTACTTAACTTTTCTATCTCAACGTGTCACTTAACAGAAATGCCGTTAATGTGCAGTAACTTGAATCGTTAAGTTTTGCCCCAATAATTGCTAACTATCCGCAAGTATTAGATAATTGCGACCAAGCACAAAGTGCGAAAGCACGAGGTTAATGTAGAGGTGGGTATGTCTGTAGAAACGGCGTTGCCAATTGAGTTTTCAGACGCTGCAGCAGCGAAAGTGAAAGCCCTTGTTTCAGAAGAAGAAAATCCTGATTTGAAATTACGTGTATACGTAACAGGTGGTGGTTGTTCTGGCTTCCAATATGGTTTCACGTTCGATGAGAAGGTGAACGAAGGCGATATGACCATTGAAAAAGACAGCGTAACTATGGTTGTCGACCCGATGAGCTTACAATACTTGGTCGGTGGCATTGTCGATTATGTAGATGGTCTGGAAGGTTCACGGTTTTTAGTTCAAAACCCAAATGCCACGACGACTTGTGGCTGTGGTGCAAGCTTTAGCGTTTAAGGGCTTAAGCTATACACTACTACGCTTTTTAAGCGTTGAACGTTCAGCTTTGAGCGCTTGATGTTAATACGATAGGCATACATCGCATCATTTTGTATGCCTGTCGGTTGTCTTGTTCTCAACACTTCCTTTTATTTTCAAATTCCGGCTACACTGATTTCATAGAACGACTAAGGTTTAGGACAGCGTTTATGAAATTATATGGCTCCACCACTTCTCCCTACGTGCGCCGCATTCGCATCGTACTTGCGTCTACAGAACATGAATTTCTTAATCTTCAAATTTTTTCAGGTGAAGATCGCGAGTTGCTCGCCTCTCGCAACCCTACGCTTAAAGTGCCTTGTCTTGAAGATGACGGCCAAATGATTTTCGACTCTCGCATTATTTATAACTACCTTGCCGATAAGCTTGATCACGAAGGGTTAAGTTGGGAAGAAGAGAATCAACTAACCCTGATTGATGCAGCTAACGATTCCTTTGTTCAGCTTATGCTGCTGAAACGTTCAGACTTTGATATTAGCGAAAACAAAATGTATTACCGTCTTCAAAACGAGCGAATTGAAGCTGTGTTAGATGCGCTGTCAAACCAGCTTGATGCGGGTGGATTTAGTGGTTGGACTTATCCCGAAATCTGTTTGTACAGCATGATTGACTGGGTACTTTTCCGTGAGCTACACAGCATGAAGGATTATCCTCAGCTGTTATCGTTTCATGAAAAGCACCATGATCGCATTGAGGTAACGGCAACTGACCCTAGAATTTAAGCGTCAGCGTAACCAGCTACAGACAGGCTGTATTTTAGCCTTGAGTGGATGACGAGAAGGGCTATTTAAACACTAATAGCCCTTTGCAAAATCAAACTGGTAATTAAGCGATTCACCGTTGATGTAACGCATTACATTTTCTAAAAACACGTCAGCTACATCGCTCGGTTGAGATTCTGCGGCAGTATGAGCGGTCACCGAAATACGAGGGTGCTGCCAAAATGGATGAGCGAAGTCGAGTGGCTCGTTGCGAAATACGTCCAATACTGCATGGGCCAATGTGCCGTTGTCTAAGGCTTGCAAAAGCGCATCGTCGTCAACCGCACTGCCTCGCCCTGCGTTAATAAATACACTGTGGGGTTTCAGCGCACTAAAAAATTCGTGAGAAAGCATGTTTTGCGTAGATGGCGTGTCGGGCATTAAATTCACCACGTGGTCACATGCTCTGGCAAACGCTTCGATAGTGTCGGGTGTATAAACAGCATAGGCACCTTCCACTGCTTGCCCGCTTCGGGTTAAACCCACAACGCTCATACCCAATGCGTGAGCAACGGGGATCAATGCTTGCCCAATACTGCCCAGTCCAGCAATGCCAAGCGTTTGACCATTTAGCGGCATTCGCTTTGATGCTTCCCATATTGGCTGAGCGGCACGCTGGTTTTGCTCAAAAGCCTTTACGTTTCTGGCATGCCCAAGCAAGTAAGCAAAAACATACTCTCTCATGAGTTTACCGAAAATTCCCTTTAGTCCGGTAAGTATGTAGTTCTTCTTGTCAGCATTTAGAAGGGGAGCATTGCCTGCCCAGGTAGACTGACACCAGGTGAGTGCTGAACATGTATCAATAATTCGAGACGCAAGGTCGGGGTCTGCAAGCAGTACCGTAACGGTTTCTGAATTTACATCTTCAGGGCATTGAGCAATTTGTTTAAGCGTTAAAAGCGGGAGACCATCAGCGCCTATGAAGTCGTTATTATCTGCTATTCTTTGGCGAATCGCTTCGGCAATATCATTCGCCTCATCGCTCAAAATAGTCAGTTCAATCCTCTTTGAACTCCTTGCTGTCATTTGCTTAACACTCCTAAAGTAAACTTTTCTTTCCTCTGTCTGACTGCACAATCGTAATGTCAATTGTTCTAAAAATGTGATTTAAGTTTTACATTTTTGTAAACAGTGTTGGTGTCATGTACATGCACCTGAAGTCAATTTGCAACGGAATCGCTATGCAGTCAGAAAACAAATTCCAAAACTCAACAGATGTTGATGTAACGCACGCTAAGGTGCTTTCACCTAAGCGTAACACGACCCAAGCCGAAACAACGCAGGCTTTAGTTGAGGAACAATTATCTCATTTCGGTATAAATGCTGAGAGCGACTACGGTAGGGCACTCGCCAACACCGCTCATCACTTATATGGTGCTCAAGCAAGCGTTATGCAGCTATGGGATATTACGAGTAATACGCTACAAGGACTTGATAAAGAAGACAGACTGGCTTATTTCAACGCTAAAAAGTTTCTGTCTTTTCAAATTGCGAAGATACTGGATACGTTGCAAAACCCATTTCGTGCCACGTACCAAAGTTTGTCGAGTGGCAATGGCTCGCAAGGGCACTATCCACTGTTCGACAATGTCACGGCACTTTTTTCTGCAACACCGGTGGTGGTAAGAACAGCGACTTATGTGTATGCCTGTACTGAATGGGTCGACGACGCGTTTCAAGGCAAAGAATTTACTCACCAAATTTATTCACGTCTGTTGAACCCAACGAATATTTCCCTTGCTAACGCCATTGTGGATATGGAAGCGGGTCCTTACGCTGCCGAATATCTAGCCTGGAACTTCAACTCGGGCATGGCTGCCATTGATGCGTGTTTATCAAATGTTCTTAGTCATGGCGATGTACTGATTGTTTCGAGGAACGTGTACGGCGGAGTGTACCAGCTACTTCATGATTATTTCGCCCGCAGCAACCGAATGGACATACAGATTGCGTGGTTTGACGGTTATGACGCACTGAGCTTTGCAGAGTTCATGCAGCAAACTAAAACTGAACATGCATCACGCTTAAGCAATGGCGCAAAAATGCATGTCTATCTAGAATCGCCTTGCAACCCACACGGCTACGTACTGGACGTGCCTGGGATCTGTGAATTAGCGCATGCACAAGATGCGTTGGTAATGTTGGACTCCACCCTTGCTACACCTGTACTGCACCAGCCACTTCAGCATAAAAACAAAGCTGCGCGACCAGACTATGTCATTCACAGCTACACCAAAGATTTGTGTGGCAGTGGCGCAACTACAGCGGGCGTGGTGATTGGTGAAGGACACCGTATGTTCCAGCCAAAAGGCAGTTCAGCAAATGGTGTTGATTGGTCACAGACTATGTTCTGGGATGTTTACTACATTAAAGGCGCGTTCTTAGATTCTGAAAAGGCCTTTGATGTACTAAACGGCATGAAGACATTGGAGCAGCGTATGATGACCAAGGTCATCAATACGCAAGTGTTTACTGCATTTTTGAATGCCCACGATCAAATTCGCGTTAACTGTCACGCACTGCCTGAACACAGTAATGCCGGTTTGCGTGAAAAGCAGCATACACACGGCTGGCCGTGTACTTTATTCACGGTTGATATGGCGCCGGCAAACCTGCCTCGCGATGTATTTGTGCGGTTCTTCGATGCCCTAGAGCCTGCATTCAGCCACCAAGTGAGTATTGGCCAGAATAATACGATAATTTTATGCCCAGCGCTGACCTCTCACTCTGAGCTTAGCTCAGACGAGCAGAAGAAAGCAGGGATAGAACTGACCACTATGCGTATCGCCATGGGTACCGACAACGTTAAACAGCTCATTGCCCACTTTATGCTAGCCGCCAAACATTTTATCGAGCCTCATGCTCCTGGATTTTGTGAGAAGTTTATGGCAAATGCCGACATCGACAATCTGTATTTGTCGGTAAGTGAAAGAGTAAGTTCACAGCACTTTGGCAGCAAGGCCAGTATGGATTCACTGATGAAAGGTGCATAGGTTCATTTTTTAGCTCAAGAAGTTGCTTTGAGCTGTCGATAAAAAATATTGAGGATGTTCTCCTTCTCCCGGGCCTTTCCTTACGCGGGCTCGGGATTTTTTTATTTATAGCAAAGGTAAATGACGCTAGAGCGCCTAACTTTTGTTATAAGGTAAGATAGACACAGATCTTTAACGTCAAAGAATATCTAAGGCAGCCTTATGCACGAGTTTAAAATTGATGTAACGCTAGATGCATCATTGCCCTTTGTTTTTGCAGCATTTCACGAGCCTGAATATCTTAGTGAGTGGTTTGCACCGGGCGATTGTTCGGTCACACAAATCATGAGTGATTTCAAGGAAGGCGGTCGCTATCGCATAAAGATGATGGATCCCAGCGGTATTGAAATGTCATTAACTGGTGAGTATGTGACTATTTTAGCGAACGAGCAGCTGTCGTTTTCCTGGGCGTGGGAAGATGATATGGAAGAGTCGGTGATGACATCAGTAGACATTCACTTCGAAAAGACCGAAGAGGGGAATGTAAGGTTGGTGCTCATTCAGCAGGGCTTTCTCAATAAGCAAGAGTGCGATCAGCACAACTACGCGTGGATGTCGTGTCTAGAAAAACTTGCCGTATTAGCCGCTAAGAAAAAGTCGTTTAACTAAGGCCATACTAAAATAGTGAGAACGCGTTAGCATTACGCATCGTGTTATTTCAAATAACGCTTTTGAAAAGGGCAGAGCGCTAGGCTCTGCCCAAAGACAATCAGGTCAGCGAAGTCATCGCGTCCTTCCCACTCTTCTCGCGGTAGGTTTCAAAATCGTTGTAGCCTTCAACACCACCTCCGTACCACGATGATGGATCGTCAAAGGACTCGAGAGGGTAATTATGCTTAAATCGTGTCGGAAGATCTGGATTCGTGATCCAAGGTCTTCCAAACGCAATCATGTCACCATCGCCATCAGATAAACGTTTCTCGGCTTCTTCTTTGGTGTAGCCACAGTTTCCAATGATCATACCGTCGAATAGTGCTCTAAATTCAGCAAGGGTCATGGCTTCGCCTCGTTCATGGAAGCCAAAGGCCAAGCCATCCATTACGTGTAAATAACCTATCTCCAATTTGTTTAGCTGTTGGGCAACAAAGGTAAAGGTTTCACGAAAATCATCGGCCCCCATATCGTTAAACACCCCGTTTGGCGATAATCTCACGCCAACGTGCTCTTTATCCCACACGCTCAATACTGCATCCATCACCTCGGCCAAAAAGCGGTAGCGGTTATCGACACTACCACCATAATTATCGGTGCGCTGATTGCTGCGGCTATCCAAAAATTGATTGATGAGATAGCCATTTGCAGCATGAACTTCCACACCGTCGAATCCGGCTGCCTTGGCGTTAATGGCCGCTTTTTTGTAGTCTTGTACTGTGCGTTTTATATCGTCAAAGGTCATCGCCTTCGGCACTTCGTAGGGCTTCTTGCCTTTAGGCGTGTGAATTTCGTCCCCTTCAATTTTTATTGCTGATGCAGACAGGGGCAAATTTCCATTGTGGAAATCGCTGTGTGATGCGCGTCCAGTATGCCAGAGCTGCAAAACGATTTTTCCCCCTGCCTCGTGCACTCTATTGACCACCGAGCGCCAGCCCTCGACCATTTTGTCGGTATAAATTCCAGGGGTATCAACCCAACCAATGCCTTCTTCTGAAATGGCCGTTGCTTCAGTAATAATGAGCCCTGCATCTGCGCGTTGTACATAGTGATCGCCCATAATTTTATTGGGTATGCGATCGGCGCCAGCTCTACCTCTCGTCATAGGGGCTAAGACCATGCGGTTTTGCAGTGTATTCTCTGCCCAATCAAACGGGCTAAAAAGTACTGAGTCTGTCATTCTTATTCCTTATTCAACGTAGAATAGATTGATGTTGAAGCGCTAAGCGTATTGGTGCTCAAAACGCTATAAGATAGTAGTGAATACAGAGATAGCGAGAAGTTGGATTGGTAGAAAGTTGTCCTTGAAACTAATTAAACTCAACGGCAGGGAATGGCATCGGTTTGAAAAAAAGCGCCCGAAGGCGCTGTAAAGTGTATTGCAGGGAGATTTAAAGTATCAAAGCCGCTAGGTTTACGTCGAACCTTAGGCCCAGAACAATCGCATCATCAAGTGCCATGGCTCTGTCGCGCTGTGCGAATTGGTCGGGGTTGATAATGTAGTGAACGTTCGGCTGAATTCTTACGTGGTCATTGAGTTGATAACCATAACTTAGCTCTAACATGGTTTGGCTGCTTGCTGGTGTACCAACCCCGCCGTTTATGCTTCTTAATATACGCTGATCCTCTAGCGCTTCGTCACTGTACTGTTGACGGGTAAATACGAAGCCAATGGTATCGTCAGGGCGTGAGGCCAGTGTGCCTCGCAATACAAAGCCCGCTTTTATATAGTAGTCTTCAATCAGCTCGCCCGATGTACCGGTTAGCACGGCACCGAATAGTGTTAACCCTTCTTTCGTTAGTGGGTTAGGACGAGTAACAGTTTGTTCAAAACGTGCGAATATACCCGAGCGACCGTTTCTAACAGCGTAATCATTGCCTGACTGCGCCGCATAGTTGCCCTCCTCATCAAAGACTGGGTCGGTGTAGTCTGCGCCATCGTACCAACCGCCAATTTCGTAGCGTCTTGGAAGTTCGTCATTGTCCCACGTAGTTTGATATCCCAGAGTGAAGGGCACAACAACACCTGTAGCCTCATTAGTCGCCCAATCGAAGCCGTGATCGCCTAAGTCTTGATGACTGGTGTTATCTTCATAGACGCCGGTATGAAAGTATGTTTTTTGCGAAAGCCAGTATTTCGCATGGCCACCCCAACTCGAAACCGGCCACCAAGTAAAGTTACTGGTTCTAAATACAAAGGTTGGGTTCCCACAAGCAGCATTGGTTTGAAAATATTGACAAAGTTCAGAGCCTAAAAAGCTGATATTCGCTACTGTGCGGCCACCTTCCAGTTCTAAATCGCCATCTAAAAACGAGGAAGAAATCGTAAACCGTGCAAGACGGGTATTTTGGCCGCCAAAGATTTCTTGTACGGACGTACTGTTCCCAATGTAGTGCTCGGCTAAGTTTTTGCCGTGTCGGTTTGTCATGGCAATATGGATTTTGGTGTCTTTCCAGCCCGCTAGCGTATTTAAATCTAATTCCCCACCTACAAAGAGCTGACCAGCATAGGCACTGCCTCTGCGTTCACCACCGTCAATATTGGTGGCTGACTCACCCGTATAACTTGCTTGAAAGTCAAACGCGTCTTGAAACTTACTTTGTGATGCTGACGCAGTGGCGGCAACAATGGCGGTGCTTGCGAGGAGCGCTGTTTGCAAGCCTGTCTTACATCCAGAAAAGCGACGGGTAACTGTAGGTGTTTTCATCATTATTCTCTCAATTAAAAATGTTTATCAACCGCAGCTTGTTATAAGCGTGTGACTGATGACATCTACGCATTTGTTGCTAACTCCTTGTTGACGCAAGATAAATCAGAGTTAGCTAACGTTACAACGCGTTAACATATGCTTGTTTTGAACGAAATCTAACTAACCTTTGTTATTAAATCAACCTTGTTTATTTATTTCTTTTGCTACATTTGTGTGTTTTTCGTTAATAGTGGGGAGATGCGATGGCAGTATTTCAAGGTGAGTAGAAAGCGTTCAGTGAGGCGTGCTATCTAGGTTATGTCATTGTCTATTAAGAAATTTTCAAAGGCGGTTTTATCCGTTTAATAATAGTCACGCATTTTCTGTTAACGGTCGTCTACATATAAAGTCTAATTTTTAACGCAATCTGAAATAAGTAAATCAAATTGATTTATTGACAGGGGTAAAGAGCAATGCTTAAATTGGTTAACTAATTTTTTACAAGCGAAAGGCCGTTCTTATGAAAAACAACGCCCCTTTGGTTTCCAAAGACACATTGATTCCCTTTGTATTGTTAACGATTTGCTTTGCTGCATGGGGTGTGGCTGCGAACATGACAGACCCTTTGGTAAAGGTATTTAGTAAAATATTTACCATGTCGTCTTTGCAATCGGCATTGGTTCAATTTGCCTATTATGGCGCGTATTTTTGCTTAGCCATCCCTGCTGCTTTTATCAACAAGCGCTTTTCTTATAAAACAGGTGTATTGACCGGACTGGGCTGCGCGGCCGCGGGGGCATTCTTGTTTTATCCTGCAAGCCAAACCATGACTTACGGCTTTTTCCTTGCTGCACTTTTTGTATTGGCTGGTGGATTATCCATTCTGGAAACGTCGGCGAACCCTTACGTCATGGCGATGGGAAATCAAAAAAGTGCGACACGCCGTTTAAATCTAGCTCAAGCATTTAATCCCGTTGGTACTAATTTAGGTGTGTTTTTGGCTGCAACACTTATATTGCCAAACCTGAATCAGGCATCTGCACAAGAGCGTGCCGCCATGTCGGTAAGCGAGCTTAAAAACGTGATAGGGGCTGAGCTTGATGCGGTAATGCTTCCTTATGTAGGTATGGCATGTGTACTCGTTTTGGTTTGGGTTGCAATCTTCCTGATCAAAGCGCCAATTCAAGAATCGGTTGAGTCTAGTGTGGAAGACGTTCAGTTGGGCGCTTCGCTTAAGCGGTTAGTAGCCAACAAGCATTATCGGTTTGGCGTATTGGCTCAGTTTTTTAATGTCGGAGCACAAACGTGCGTGTGGACCTTCACCATCCAATATGCAATGAAAGCGACAGGTGGCAATGAAGTGAGTGGTGGTGAAATTTTACAATACAGCATGATTGTATTTCTAATTTCTCGTTTCGTGATGACGTGGGTTATGCAGTACCTCTATCCAGCTAGACTGCTAATGATCATGTCACTGATTGCCATGGCGCTATGTATCTTCATGACACAGTCTCCTAATTTAGCAGGCGTAATCGCATTGGTATCTATCTCTGCCTGTTTGTCACTCATGTTTCCAACGATTTACGGCATTGCGCTTGAAGGTCTGGGGGAAGACACTAAGCTAGGCGCAGCAGGCCTTGTAATGGCCATTCTTGGTGGAGCTATTATGCCGCTGTTCCAAGCCGCCATTATTGATAGCGCAGGTGTTGTTGTGTCATATATTGTTCCAGCTATTTGCTTCTTGCTAGTAGGTGGCTATGGCTACTTCGACATGCGCGCCAAAAAGAGCAGCGCTAAGCCTCAGTCCGAAATAGACGCAGATGCCCTTAAAAAGATGGAAATGGGAATAGCTAAATAGTATTTCTTCAGAAACGTGTACGGGGCCAGTGATTCTATCACTGGCCTTTTTTGTATATTGAATACGTTATGTATTCCACTTTTTTGAGGAATGCACTCAATTAGTTAACAGCATTTTTTCACCGTATTTTCATCAGTTTAGTGCATGTTGAATATAACTGATTTTTCCCCTTGTATAGCGCAGAACACCTGCTAAAGCATGAACAGCAATCGTATAATTCACCCCTGACAATTTGGGAGTAAAACGTATGCTGGACTATGTGCTCATTGGCATAGCGGTAATGGCATTATTGGGTGTGGTATTTGAAGAAGTGCTACACGTGAATAAAGCCAAAACCACATTATTTTTCGGAACATTCGCATGGATCCTTCTTTTCATAGATGCGAATAGGGGCCCTCACCTAGCAGAGCTCAATGAACACCTCATAGAAAACATAAACGAAATATCCACCCTCTGGTTATTCCTTGTAGCGGCAATGACTTTCGTTGCTTACCTTAACCGCAAAGGCATGATTGAAAACATGTTAAACATTATCATGCCGCAAAAAATAACCCTCAAAAAACTCATATTCTTTACCGCTATTTTTAGTTTTTGCTTCTCCTCGCTAGCTGACAACATCACAGCGACCTTGGTGTCTATTGCCATGGTTTTATCCTTGGGTTTGCCCTTTAACCAAACCATGCGATTTGCCGTGCTAGTGGTATTTGCGGTGAACTCTGGGGGCGTGTCGCTAATAACCGGGGATGTCACCACTCTTATGATTTTCTTGGATGATAAGGTCACTATAACTCAGCTGCTCTTACTTATTATTCCTTCACTCACAGCAGTACTATTTCTAGCGTTACTGTTGAGTATAGGTATGAAGGGGGAGGTTAAAATAAAAAAAACACGCCATGAACTTAGGCCGGTTGATTACGTAATTGCGGGAATATTCCTGTCCACTATTGTACTGACGTTAATTGCCAATGTGCTTTTTGCTATTCCACCTATGCTTTCGTTTTTAGCGGGTATGGCGGTTATGTTTTTAGTGGCAACCTTTATGGGAGAAGAAAAATATGATGATCCTATCTTGGACTATATTCGCCTAATAGAATTCGACACGCTTCTGTTTTTCCTTGGGGTGTTGCTGCTTGTCGGAATGCTCGATCACATTGACGCATTGGGCGCACTTTTACATGTATATAGCGTAATGCCTTCAACAGGGGCCAACTTTGTGATGGGGGTGTTGTCTTCCATGATAGATAATGTGCCATTAACTGCTGCGTTGTTAAAAGCGGACATTGCCATGTCGACAGCTGAGTGGATGGCGTTCACGTATGCAGTAGGCGTGGGGGGCTCGTTACTTATTATTGGCTCATCAGCAGGCATTGTTACCATGAGTAAGGTTAAGGGCCTGACGTTCGCCAAATACGGCAAGTTCGTGTTGCTTCTTCTTGCAGCGTATAGCGTGGGTTACGCGCTGGTATTGGTAATGGCGAATATGTTTGTTACGGCAAGTTAAGGTGGTGACGTTGCTTTTATAAAAAGAACCAATAAAGCGTTTGAGGGCGATAGTCTGTCGCCCTTACGCTTTTTTATATAACGCTCCGAGTACCGTGGCTTTCGAAGCCCCTGTGACTGCAGGCACATTGCCTGGAATATCATTCACATACGCATGTGCAAACCACGCAAATGCTGCGCCTTCAACGTGCTGTGGATGGATGCCCAGAGCATGGCTGTCTGTTACTACATAATCGCTTAACGCATTGCTCAGGTTATGCATTAATGCTTTATTGAATGCGCCACCGCCACACACTATAACTTCGCTTTTTGCGCCTTCTCTATTCGTTTTAGGTAAATGCTTTACAATTTCCTGAGCGATAGTGCTACCTGTTAGCGAAAGTAAGGATGCTTGCACGTCTTTAGGGGCTAAATTATTGTTCTTTTCTTCGCTTTGCAGCTCTGCACTAGAAGGGAAGTAATCGGCGAGCGCATTGCTTAACCAATTAATATTGAAATACTCTCTGCCAGTACTTTTAGGCGCAGGCAAAGCGAAGTAATCATCCAGTAAGAGCCTGTCTAACAGACCTGAGTGACAATGCCCTGACGCAGCCCATGCTCCATCTTCATCAAAGCTTTTATTTAAATGAAGGCTTATCCACTGATCCATCAAGGTGTTACCGGGTCCGGTATCAAACCCTTTAGGTGGCGAAGCATCTTGTTTTGGCGCAAGCAGTGAAACGTTTGCTATGCCGCCAATGTTAACGAGTGCCCGGTGTTTATCATCACTGGCAAATACTGCATTGTGAAAAGCGGGCACTAAGGGAGCACCCTGACCACCAAGGGCTATATCTTTGCGCCTAAAGTCGGCAATAACATCAATGCCGGTAAGAACAGCGATGGTATTAGGATCGCCTATCTGACAGGTGAAGCCGCGTATGGATGATTCTGCAAAGTGTGCTGACAATACATCGGAATTTGGGTGGTGACGTATGGTTTGGCCGTGCGAGCCAATAGCCGTAATATCCGAAGGATGTAGGTTGTTTTTCTCAATCAGCGCTAAGGTGACCTTTGCAAAGGTTTCAGCAACCAGTCTATCAGCGATGGCCAAACTATTAAGTTCATCAGGACCTTCACTACAAAGTGCATTGAGTGCAGTAAGTAATTCGGCAGAATAAGGAATTGAATGGGCGGCGAGGGTGGTGCAAGACGTTTGCGAGATGTCGCACAGGACGGCGTCGACGCCGTCCATGCTAGTACCTGACATCAGGCCAATATATTTTGCCATTTAGTCGTCGCTATTTCATTGCAAGCATAATGCGCTTGTTATTATCTAGCTGCTCTTGGCGTATTGCGGCAATTTCCATAAATCTTTCTCTCTCTTCCTTAGCAATAGGAAGCGCCTTCGGTAGCTCTACCGTACGAGGGTTTCGGTGAACACCATCCACTAAGAACTCGTAGTGAAGATGGGCGCCAGTAACCATACCTGAACTACCTAAATAGCCCACGGTTTGGCCTTGCTTAACCGTATCTCCTACCTTCACTGCACGCTTTTTAAAGTGAAGATATTTGGTTGTGTATTTCTCGCCATGCTGAATGAATACATGGTGACCGTTATATTTATCGTATCCGGCTTTAATTACCTTACCGTCACCCGCAGCCATAATTGGCGTACCAACCGCAGCAACATAATCTGTACCGCGGTGCGCTTTCCAACGCTTTTGCACGGGGTGGAAGCGAGCTTTTGTGAAGTTAGAGCTTACATATCTAAAATTCACCGGCGCACGTAAGAAGCTCTTACGCATACTGCGCCCTTCAGGCGTGTAGTATGTGCCATCTTCGTGAAGAATAGCGCTAAAATGCTCGCCTTGGTTAGTAAATTCCGCTGCTACGATGTCGCCGTAACCGACAAATTCACCGTCGATGTATTGCTCTTCGAATACTACGTTGAACGTATCGCCAGAACGGATCTCAATGGCGAAGTCGATATCCCAGCCGAAAATACCCGCCAAATTCATAATTTGGTTGCTGGTTAAGCCTGCATCACTGGCAGCGTTCCAAAAGCTTGAGTGAATTTCACCTTGGGCGAAGTTGTAGCGAATGTCTACATCCCGCTTTTCAAGCTCAGCGGTTAAGGCGCTGTTCTCATCCGACGATTCTGGACGTACAAACAGGGTTTCAGTCGAAGACAATTTGTACTTTAGCTCGCCGAAGCTGCCGTCTTTATTCGCTTTAAACGATAGTTCATCGCCGGGCAATAAAGTAACCAGCGTTTTTGTTAGCTCTCCTGCCTGCGTTACGTTATATACGTCACGCGAAGTGAAGCCAGCACGCTTAAAAAGCTTTGCTAATGTATCGCCACTGCGCACCTTGTACGTCTGCCATGAAGATTCTTCTTCACCAGAAAATACGTTGGTTGACGGCGCAATATGAAGCTCCACCGGATAGCGGACACCCGCATCCAGAATGTGTGCTTCTTGATGGCGACTGGCTTCTACTGGTTCACTTGGAAAAAGAATAAGCCCACCCAGAAATAAGCTAGCTACTGCTAACCCAGTTCTGTGCTGTTTCGGTAATTTTTTAAATAAATTGAGCGCTTTAGAAGCGTCTAATTTCTTTCTCATACTACTGCCCACCTGAGAAATGTTATGTGCACAACACTATTTCACATACGTTGCTTAAAAATGCAACTTTTCTCATTATATTGTTAGCGCAAATTGTTACACCCAATAGCTCTTATCATGAAGACTATTTCTTGAGTTTACTGAATACAGTCCACGTTAATTCAGCACTCTATTTCCACGTTAAAAGCTGTTGGGTTTAACAACATGACTGTTTGTAATCCGTTTTTTGACGCGCAAACCTTTTAATGGTTCCGTTGTACGCGTAAAATGCCCGCCAATATTGAATATACAGTTTTTTTAAGAGTGTGACGTACAAATGAAAGATTGGCAAACAGCGCTAGCTGAGATTAAACGGGGCGTTGATGAAATACTCCCCGAAGAGGATTTAATTGAAAAACTAAAATCCGGCAAAACCCTAACCATCAAAGCGGGTTTTGATCCAACTGCGCCTGATCTGCATCTTGGTCACACTGTGTTGATCAACAAGTTGCGTACATTCCAGCAACTAGGCCACAAAGTTGTTTTTCTTATTGGCGATTTTACTGGCCTAATTGGCGATCCTACAGGTAAAAATGTAACACGCAAGCCTTTAAGTAAAGAACAGGTATTAGAGAACGCGAAAACGTATCAAGAACAGGTGTTCAAGATCCTTGATGAAGATAAAACGGAAATACGTTTTAACTCAGAGTGGATGGACGACCTTGGTGCGGCGGGCATGATCAAACTTGCTGCAAGTCAGACGGTTGCTCGTATGCTAGAGCGCGATGACTTTAAAAAGCGTTATAACAACGGTCAGCCAATTGCTATTCACGAGTTTCTGTATCCGTTAGTGCAAGGTTGGGATTCTGTTGCGCTAGAGTCAGACGTTGAATTAGGTGGTACTGATCAGCGCTTTAACTTGCTAATGGGTCGTGAGCTTCAAAAAGAGCAAGGCCAAAAGCAGCAATCTATTGTAATGGTTCCGCTTCTAGAAGGTCTAGACGGCGTTCAGAAGATGTCTAAGTCTTTGAACAACTACATTGGTATTACAGACGCGCCAAACGACATGTTTGGTAAAGTGATGTCTATTTCTGATGATTTGATGTGGCGTTACTATGATCTTCTAAGCTTCCGTCCGCTAGAAGAGATTGCTGAGCTTAAAACTCGCGTTGCGAACGGTGAAAACCCACGTGATATCAAAATCATGCTGGCGAAAGAGATTATTGCACGTTTCCATGACGACGCAGCGGCAGAAGGCGCGCATCAGGACTTTATTCAACGTTTCCAGAAGAACGCTATTCCTGACGACATGCCCGAGCTTGAAATTGCATTGAGCGATGAAGGTATTGCCATTGGTAATTTGTTGAAAGAAGCTAACCTTGTAGGTTCGACTTCAGATGCTATGCGCATGATTAAGCAAGGCGCAGTTAAAATTAACGGCGATAAAGTGGAAGACACCCGCTTAGTAATCACCGAAAAAGGTGAAAACGTGTATCAGGTGGGTAAACGCAAGTTTGCGCGTATTACGCTAGCCTAATATTTTTCTGATAGTTTTTGAAAGCCCGCTTAGTTAAGCGGGCTTTTTTTTGCCTGAAATATAAGTACTAGTGGATAGTAGGGCGATCATTTTTTTAGAAGGCCCTAACTACTCATACAAAGTTAAGCATCAAGCCAAATTTGAAAGTGGGGGATATTGGCTTTAACGTTTATAAGTAATTGTCGTTAAACGTTTTTTTATTTTTCTTACTTTTTTTTGAAAAAGTTTGTCAGGATTTTGCAATCGCTATCGTCTATAGGGGAAAAATCAATCAATGAACCCAACTGTACGATAAGCAGTTAACGCGTAGCAGGCTGGGATGAAACAACAGTGAAACTCAATACTAACGCTTACGCAATGCAAAGGATAAAAACATGACAACGGTAACTTCAACTCGTGCAACATACCATCAAGCTAACAAGAGCCTTCCTGCGAAGGAAGCGTTCACATGGCTGAAAGAGGGTTGGCAGCTTTTTGTAAAAGCGCCTTTTAAATTAATGGGGCTTTCTTTTGTTACCTTATTAGCCGCGGGGCTCATTCAAGCGCTAGCAGGGCCAATTGGCTTAAGCATATCTAAATGGGTAGGTCCGCTTCTGGCTGCCGTGATGTGGCTGGCCATTGCCAACTTAGCAGAAAATAACAAGGTGAGATTGTCGGGCGGAACCCTGCGCTCATGGACAAATGTTGCTTTGTGGAGTTTGACCGGGCCAGTGATCGCGTGGATACAATTTCAAATTGGCGCTATGTTAATGGGCGCAGATTCAGTGGCGGCGTTAGCAAATGGTGTTGTAGTAGATGTACCCGCTTGGAAGGTCGGGCTAATGATGGGCTCGGCAACACCAATAAATTTACTGCTTTTATTTGTACCTATGTTGCTTATTTTAAAACATCGCTCAATCCCAGCATCTTTTACAAATAGTATTGCTGCAGTAGTGGGCGCTTATAAGCCGATGTTGATAATAGGTGCCCTGATTTTCTTAACAGTTGCACTTGCGCCCTATACTTTCGCATTGTCGGGATTAGTGTTTGGCCCTATTGTTTCATGTATGTGCTTTGTTGCTTACCAGCGCTTATTTCGCTAATCAGCTAGGAAGCGTAATTCAACAGCTCACTTAAAGCGTGGAATTAAAAAATAATAAAAATGGAAATGCAGTGAAAGAAACCATTCAAATAGAAAAACTGCTTAGTGAATACGCGCCGCTCATGGCGCGTATTGCGACAACATTTGAGGCTAATAAATCACTTCAAGATGAGCTGATACAAGAAATGTCACTGGCGGTTTGGCGCGCTTTTGAAGGAGCTTCAAAAGACAGTGGTAGTGGCTTTCGCGGTGAGGCAAGTGTGAAAACGTTTGTGGCCAAAGTAGCGCATAACAAGGCGGTCGATCACGTGATTAAAGAGCAGCGGCGTCAAGAGTTTAACCATGACGGCGAATTTGATTCTTCTCACACAACCAGCGCCAGCTCATCTCGGGATGCCACGTTACAAGAGAATGCGATGGATCTTTTGACAGGCTTACGTCAACTAGAAATAAAGTACAGACAGGTACTGGCTTTGTTATTAGAAGGTTTTAGTCAGCTGGAAATAGCCAATATGTTAGGTATCAAAGAGAGTGCCGTTGCTAAGCGAGTAAGCCGCGCCCGCCAACAGCTAACGCAGATAATGGAGCAACAGCCTTGAGCGATAACAAAAAAGCCTTGAGCGAAGATAAAAAAGCCTTGAGCGATAACAAAAGAGCCTTGAGCGAAGAAAAATTAAGTATGGCCGAGAGCAGCACGCAAATGAACGAATTAGATAAGCAACTCGCTCAGTGGCAAAGTGCCTACAAGGATGCAACCCCTTCAGTAGATACAGATGCACTGATAAAGGAAACCAAGAGCGCAAGATTTAAACTTAAACTAAAAGGTGCCGTTGATTTGGTGCTCGGGCTAGCGGTTTCTGTGTGGTGTTTAACTTTGGTGTTGTTCGAGCCACTTAGCACGTATCAATTTTTGCTTTTCATGGTACTCACACCTATTCCCGCCGCTTTCGGGGCATGGGGATATTGGGTAAGGCAAAAACAGTGGAAGGTCCAGACGTTAGACGTTCAGTCAATGTTGGCGTTTAAACAAAACCAATTAAGACAGCAATTACATTACTGGAAAATTAGCCTCTATGGATGCTTAGCTTTGTGGTGTGGATTGCTGGCACTCGCCGTATTTAATGTACTGATGTTTAATGCCTTCACGCTGTGGGGGACACAGCTTTTGATAAACAGCGTGGTCGTTTTTATTGTATACCGCCGGTACAAAAAGTTAGCCGCCGACTTGCCGTCGGCGCTAAAGAAAATAGAAGATATGAAATAGCTGAAACTAATAGTCTTATAATTCCAGCATTGGTACGAAGCCCCCATAAATAAGGCGCTTACCGTCGAAAGGCATGGGGTTTTCGTTTTCCTGCATTCTGGGATCTTCCATCACCTTTTTCCATGCAGTATCTCGTACTTCTTTTGAAGGCCAAAATGCAATGGAAAACACCACGGTTTCATTTTCTTTGGCTTTAACAGCCATCGGGAAAGACGTGACTTCCCCTTCAGGGACATCGTCACCCCAAGCTTCAAGTATTTTAGTCGCACCATACTCTTTAAAAATATCGCCGGCGAGTTTGGCGTGCTCAATGTATAACGCTTTATTTTCAGTGGGAACGGCTACAGCAAAGGCATCGATATATGACATGAGGTGACTCCGTCAAAGAATAGATACCTAAAATAGCCTAATTTATAGACAGCATGCAATGCTTAACTTTAAGGTGAATCGTAATTTATAACCATTACTAGCGTTCTGCTATTTTCGCCCATTGGTACAAGCCATGCAGTGCTAGCCTTCTTGCTTTTGCAAAGGGGTAGGTTTTCAAAGGAGAACGATAAAGGGGAAGCGATAAATCGACGTCATTGCTACCCATCATACGTTGAGCAAGTCGTTGCCCTGCAAACGCGGCAAAAGAAACGCCCGAACCGCAATACCCCATGGCGTAACCGATATTACCGCTAGAGCGGTTTAAATTGTTGCCGCTTACCTCATTGTCGATGAAAATCCGCGGCATATTGTCTAACGATACACTTACCCAACCACTCCAAAAATAATCCATGGCTATACCGCTAAGTGAAGGGAAACTTTTTACCATAGCGCGGTATAGTCGCTGTTTCTCTGACGCGTTATCTGCATCTTTACCTTTTACGGCACCACGACCGCCGAATAATAATCTGCCATCTGGCAAAACACGGTAGTAGTATTTCATCATCCGTGTATCCATAAAGCTCATTGGCGTGGTTAGGCCAGACTTTGCGCGCTGTTCGCTACTCAATGGCGCAGTGACAAAAATGCTCGACTGAACAGGAAATTGCTTATTGTCTACGCTGTCATGAAAGCGCTTAGGGGTATAAGCATTAGTAGCAATGAGTATGTGTTTGGCCGAAACTGACCCGCTGGGTGTTGCGACAACATATCCGGTCTTGTGCTTTTCAATGCGAATGGCTGGCGAGTCGTAAAAAAGCGTTGCTCCAAGCTCCTTTGCTACTCTTGCATATTCGCTCACTAATTTTAAAGGGTGTAAGCATGCACCCTTTAGCTCAACGCCACCATACGCCCCTTCAATACCAAAGCGCGCAATAAGGTCTTTTTCACTAAGTGGAGAGCTCGGCACATTGAAGTGTGACTCAAGATGCTTAGCACTGGCACAGAGTAGTTCGGCTTGCTTTGGGTTATGCGCCAGTTTTAAATAGGGTCCTTCTACCAAATCGACCTGCATATCAAAGTCTGCAATACGTTGTTTAAGCAGGTGTACCGCGCCATCAAACTCTTCCTGCATAGCTTTGGCGATGTCGCGACCCCACTTGTCCTCTATGGCGCTTAAGCTCAATCGGCCGCTACCCGAGAGGATAAAGCCCCCGTTGCGGCCCGCACAGCCAAATCCCGGTGAATTCGCATCAAGTAGCGTGACTTCTTGTTTCGCTTGAGCAAGAGTGATGGCAGCTGAAAGACCGGTATAACCACCACCAATGACGAGGTACTCAGTGTTTACCTTCTTGTTTAAAGGCGGTATTGTCGGTGGTTTATGTGTGGCATGCCAGTAGCTGTTTGCCGCGGGTAACATTGATGAAACGCCGCGTGAAATAAGAGGGTCGTAGGTCATAGAATAAAAACGTTTTTACCTTTGGCGTACTTATGGGGCTTGAAATTGAAGTAGCATTTCCGCACCTTCACACTCGCAAAAACCCTCGCATACAGGGCAATCGTAGCCTTCGTGAATAGATGCGTAGCGCCATTTATTGGGGTGTTTCTTGATAAGCTGCCCCCCATTTTTGGTGAAGTACTTAAATGCGCTGTTGCCCGGACTTGCCAACCAAATATGTGCTAAACCCGCTTCTGCGCCTTGAGTTTGCGCACATTCAATCGATTTACTTAATAGTCTGCTGCCAATTCCACAGCCCTGCATTGCGGGGTATACCGTATTACATTTGAAATAACATACGGTATTTGGATCTACTGGCCAAAGGGAAGGGCTGCACCACTCATCTGCTTCCCATTGCTTATGCGCAAAGGTGAGCCTGAAACCAACAACTTTTTGTTTGTATAGGGCTACCCAGCTAGCATTAGTATTGCCAACAAAGCTCTTTGCATAGTAATCAGCAAGTAGCTCGTTGGTTAGGTAGTTATCTCCGTGCACGTGATTGCCAAGAGCAATCACCCCTGCAAAAAACTCAGGCGCTAGAGACTCGTAGCTGATATCACTTTGAATTATGTGGCTCAAATGATTTGTGGGCTTCATACTTTTTCTTTACGCGGGGCGTTTTTCATCCCGTCAAGGTGCACATCCAAGGCTTCAACTGATATCAATATTTCTCTTACCGACATCCATAGTGAATATAGAAGTGATACTAAACTTGCAGCAAACACCCAGTTTCCTACCTGTTGATAGGTGAGGTATATCGCTAGCATGGATACTACACAAAGAAAAAAACTACCCACACCTGCTATTTGCATTCGCTTAATAAGTTGAATACGTAATCGAAGGTTTTTTATTTGTGCTTGAGTATTCTCATCTCTCTCTTCTTTTGAAAAGTTTCGGATAATAGTTGCAAGCGTCAAAAAGCGATTGGTATAGGCTAGAAGCAATAAAGAAATCGCCGGAAATAACATGGCCGGAGTAGCAATATCTATTTTCATGGGTGTTTCATACAATCGTCGAGTAAAAAGAGTGTATCACAGGGGCTCAGTTACACACAGTAATCAGCCAAGAGGTTGAACTTACAACATCTTTAGTGCCAAAGACTAATACGAAGGAGAAGGCGGAATATTGAGTCTACATTCGGTCAACTGTCATGCCAGCGGCACTCCAGCCTAACATATCGCCTTCTAAATGCATGACTTCAGAAAAATCGAGTTCTTCCAATACTTTCATTGCCAGTTTGGCTCTTCTGCCTGAACGACAATAAATGATAATAGGCTTGTTTTTGTGGCCTTCTAATTCGCTAAGGTAGTCATTGATATTTTCATGGGGCATATTTACTGCGCCAGGAATGTGACCATCGGCGAATTCTTGCGGAGAGCGAACATCAATAAGGAGCCAGTCGTTGTTCGCAACTCGCTCGATAAGATATGGTGATGCGGCAACAGAGGCTTGCGCGGTCGCTTTCGCTGTGCACTGAAGCGACACAAACAATGCAACACTGATAACAACTAGAAAACCCGCAACAACAATCCGCATGAATAAAAACTCTTACCTTTTTATAGAAGATTAGAACCTGCTCTTATTCTGTTACACAAAGGCGCTTAAGTTGAGCCAAGTCGGTGTGTATCAATTGAAAACAGCCCAGCAGGTCTAGACTTAAGTATAACGCTTATGCGCTTTCTTTAATACCTTTACAGAGTACTTTTAGTTCATTTATTAATCGCAATGAAAACCGACTGGTGACGTCTGGATCAACAACAATTAAGGGGGCTTTGAGGAAAGAGCGATGATCACGCCAGAATACCTCAAGTTCTGAATGCGTACTTTTAGATGCCGCAATGAGTGCATGAGGTTGGCGAGTAAGTACATCTTTTAATGCGACTTGAGGATAGTCTACAGGACTGTCTGCAAATAATGTTTGAGCACCACACACATTCAGCAGTTGGTTACCCCACGCGTTGGGACCGATGGTCATAAGTGGAGCAGTCCACGAATAATAAAATACTGGTATAAGCGAGGATTTGTCGTATTTACTTCGAAGTTCGGCTAGTTCGTTGAGAAAATCATTGGAGAGCTGGGTCGCCTGCTTTTGCGTATTTGTAAGTGCCCCAAGCCTTTTAATTTCGCTGGCTATATCAGTGATATTTTCGACCTTGCTGCTAAATACGTTTAGACCCATCGAGGAAAGCTTATGGATATCTTGCGGCTTATTGCCTCCATCCCATGCAAGAATTAAATCAGGTTCTAACGCCACAATGGTAGCGATATCGGCACCTTGAAAATCCGCCACCCGCTTAATATTTTTCGCGGCGTCAGGATAGTCGCTATAGTCGCTTACACCTACAAGGTTAGGGCCTAAGCCCAAACTAAATGCCCATTCGGTAAGGTGGGGCGCAAGGCTGACTATCTTTAGCTCGACGGAATTTGATAAGGCGCTTGATTCCGAGCTTGGTGCAACATCGGCAGAAGCAAATTGATCTGAATGAGCTAGGTGCTTTGTCTCGGCATCTGATTCTGAGTTAGCAAATGTGAGAAGAGGTAAATAGCTTAAAATTACAAAAAAAATGGTTTTCATCATAACTGCTGTTTTCATTGGGCTACGGCCATTGCCAGCATAGCTAACGATGCAAAGGCGCTAACCGCAATCATGGCATGAGTGACCGTATTTTTGGCTGTCAACATGTGAGAGTACTTTACCTCGTTAGCGCCTCCCACGCGGGTGTATCGAATCTTCTTGTTGGCATAAATTGCTGGTCCGCCGAGTTTAATATCAAGCACACCGCCCATAAGCGCAAGCAGTAGCGACGTTTTATCTTTCACTGGGGAGCGCTTTATGGCGCGAAACCCTTTAATAGGATGGCTGACCAGTAGTGTTGCTAGACCACCAATGACCGCGGGCGGCATATTAAGTAAGTAAACAAGGTTACGTACGGGTTTGGCAAAGAAAGTCATTGCAGGGGTTCGGTAATGCCACTGCCAAGTTGTGAGCAAAAGCAATCGATAAATGAGTGCGCCTATGGGGCCTGCCACTACAAAGTAGAAAATGACGCCGCAATAAAGATAAAGAAACTTCAGCCAAAGCGATTCTATCGCGGCTTTGGCAATTCCTATATCGGAAAGTGAAGCGCATTGACGTGCGGTAATGGTTTGCGCCATTTCACGTGCGAGGGATTTTTTATTTCTTCCCACACTCGCCAGCACTTTTTTGTACTGTTGACGCTGGTAACCGTAATCGAGCAGTGCGACAAGAATAATCGCCTCAAAGAATACGGGGTATTGGGCCATGTACACCAAGATGGCAACACATACTACCAATGGCGCAAGAAGAACTAGGGCGGCTAATGAGCCTGAAATATAGTGCTGAGACCTACCGTATTCGCGAGAGGGCACCACTTTGCGCCCCATTTGCTGAACGAGGTAGCGCATGAGCGTTAATGGATGAGTACTTTGGGGCCAGCGCCATAATGCGTCAACGGCGATAGCCAGCCAAAGTACGAATAGCGACTGGTATTGCGGGTCGCTAATTACCTCTGTCATCTTATTTTGCGAGGGCCTTAATCATTGCCATAACTAATTGTGCTGAGTGTTTAGCGGCAGTGTCTAGATACTCTTTAAAGCTCACTGACGACGTTTTTCCTGCAATATCCGACAATGAACGAATGACAAGGAAAGGCGTGTCGAGCATATGGCAAGTTTGACCTATAGCTGCACCTTCCATCTCAACCGCTTTCATGTCTGGGAAGTTTTCACGCAGTTCTGCTACAGCTTCGTCGCTACCGATAAACGCATCGCCCGTACAGATTAAACCTGTTGTCGACTGAAGCGACGTAATGCCTGTGGCAGCACTACGAGCGGCTTCCATTAACCTTGTATCGCAACGGAAATCTTCAGGCATACCTGCGCATTGACCGAGCTTGTAGCCAAAATGGGTTAAATCGGCATCATGGTGAATAACGTGACTGGCGATCACTAAGTCACCGATGTTTAGATTCTTGTCGAAACCTCCGGCAGAACCGGTATTGACAACAGCATCAGGGGCGTACTGTTCGATAAGTACAGTAGTAGCAATTGCTGCAGCCACTTTACCAATACCGCATTTCACTAGCACCACTTCTATGTCGTTAAGTGTACCTTCGTAAAACGTCAGGTGCTTCCACTGGGTTTCTTTTACATTCCAAAGTGACGCTTTAAGTAGCGCAACTTCTTCGTCCATTGCACCTAAAATACCAATTTTTTTCATAACTTTACCGACGGTGTTGAGGGAGTTTAACGCGTGAATACGCTGTTGAATGCGTTAATTGTATAAGGAAAACGGGCAAACTGACAGAAAAATGCCTCTGTAACCGCTATTTGAGAGTAAGAAAATAGCAAAGCAACAAAGGCCAGGGGAAGTGGGCTTATGTCTTAAGCTGCAGCTGGTCTGCTTGAACGCACTGGGCGAGTCGGGCGCTTTGGTGGCTCTGGATTATGCGTTGGCAGCTGTGCCATTTTTTGCTGTAAACGGCGATATGGAATGAGTTTGTTTTCCAAACACTCGCGAATATCGTCAACGGTATAACCAGACTTCACTTTAATTCTTGCGTGAGGAAGGCCAGCAGCATCAAGAGCTCCTGTTACAAACCAGTCTTTTTGTGATTTATAACCATCTTTGCCTTGGCTATGAACTAAGTCGATAGCAAGAACAGGACTCATGTCGTGTTTATCTACTAATACAAAGTCGAGCTGTCTGCTAGAAGCTCTGCTGATGGCTTGGCTTGCCGTCTTTTTATTTGCAGACTGGCGAACCGCCACTAAATCGTTAAGACGCACACGGCACACTATGCGAAACTCTCTTCCCATAGCCTGTTCGATAAGGTTTAAAAAAGAGTGCTCAACGGGGGTGAACAATTGCCGCTTTCGCCTAAATGGAAATGCGACACCGCCGTCTGACAACTTTATGGCACCCAGTGCAACGACAATAAGTAACATCATTAGAATAATTGCCAATTCCATCGTAACCCTCGCAAATATCAATAGTTAAAGCCCACGGAATGCATAATAAAGAAGCCCGCTAAAGTATTTATATCGAAAAAAGCTTGGGCTCCGTTTGCAGTTTGAGCGTCATAAAAATGACACTCACTGTTACCGTGGAGTAGTTATTGATGATTTTGCAAAGCAGATGCCAACATGAGTAGATTTCGTAGTTGTCTTGCTAAAAGGGCTTATTTTGTTGTGGATGTAACAAGAATATCCACTTGAGAGCCAGTATTATCTGGGCTGATTATTACCCTGACCCCTTTATCTTCTGAGGATAACAACGTGCGGCCGCTAACTGGCGTGTGAGTTTTTAAAGCGGGGTGCGCCGTTTGGTAAACATTCAGTAATTCACTCGGGGAGCGAGGAGAGTGGTAAACCATTACTGCTGTCTTGCTTTCGTCAAATGCTTGGCATTGTCTTGCATCATCAGAAATCTTAACTTGCTGAAAATCAGAAGGGCAAGACCTGATGCTTGGCTTACTAGGTGAAGAGTTGACGCTTTGTTTCTTAGTTTGGTTGTTAACTTGCGCATTTAATGAAGCGTCAACAGCAATGGTATCAGCTAAGCTGGCATTGCTCGCTGCTATCGCCAGTGTTAGACAAAATGTAAGTTTCTTAATGTTTAAATGCTGCATAGATAGATTCTTCACCCGATGTGCGATGTCTTTAATTGCTTAAACGATAGTAGAGTCGTAACTCTCGCGCTTCAACTAAACCTTGGTCTATTAACGTATATTAGTGAGGTTTTTCGTATAAGTTTTGGTTTAAAGCATCACTTCATCACTACAACTCTATTACTGGTCATAAGGCGTGGTCAGTAATTGATACAGCGCATTTGTTCCACTGTAAAAGTTCCCTATACGTAAGTTTTCATTAGGGGCGTGTTGATTGTTATCAGCATTGACTAATGGAATAAGAATTACCGGCTTCTCTATACTGTTTACTAGCGGTGCGGTTGGAACAGTACCCCCCATCATTGGAATAACTACAACCTTCTCATCGCTTACAGATTCTAGTGCCTTTTGCGCCCATAGACCAACTGGCTCATCGAGGGACGTTTGTAGTGCTGCAGTGCCGGGGCTAACTTCTATAAGAATGAGTTTTTCATGCTTTAGACGGGTTTCTTTTGATGGCAATTCGTCCACAATGTGATATCCCTTAGCTGTTATATAGTCTTTTAACAGCTTAACTTGTCTGGACGAGTGAGCCTCTTTTGTAGTTCTAATATCGATGGACGCTGTAGCGCTAGCCGGAATGATTGTCCTTACTGCTGTTGTGCTTGCAGCGCTCAATCCATTGATATTTAGAGACGGAAGACTAATGGATTCATAGTAGTTGCTACCTACAGACTCTGACTTTGCTACCCCAAGGCGTGCCAATAGTGCAGTTTCATCAATAGGAATGTCTCGAAGCACCTGTTTTGTTTCTTCTGACAAAGGAGCGTCTCCGTAATAATTAGGAATAGTCACCTTGCCATTTTCATTTTTCATCCCTGCTAAGAGTGTTGAGAGCATAAAAGCGGGGTTTTGAATGTAGTTGCCAAAGTGCCCACTATGGCTATCAGAGTTTGGTCCGAAAACAGTGAGCTTAACCAGTGTCGCACCGCGATGACCGAAAACTACGGTAGAAGCGTTGGATGGATGCATGGGACCGTCTAACATTACTACGGCATCTGCAGAAAGCTGCGCTTTGTTTTTTTCTATCACTTTTGCGAGGGTAGGAGAGCCACCTTCCTCGTTTGAATCAAGGAGCACTTTGATATTAACTGATGGCGTCACCTTATTCGTCGAAAGTGAGTTTATGGCTGCTAGTAACATCATAATTGGGGCTTTGTCGTCAGATGCCGAGCGCGCAAAAATACGCCAATTAGGGTCATAGTCTTTATCGAGTAAAGAGAGTGGTTTTTCAACCCAGCTGTCATTTTCTTCGATTTTTAGAACGGGCTGCCAAGGGCTGTCTTGTTCCCACAACTCAGCGTTAACCGGTTGACCATCCATATGTGCATAAAAAAGCAGGGTAGGGGCATTTTTCCCAGCTAGCATGTAATCAGCATACAGCATCGGCATGCCGTTGTTTTCCAGCAGCTGAGTATTAAAACCATACTCGCTGTATTTCGTTGCCGTCCAACGCGCAACCTTTTCTATATCAGTTGCTGATTGCGTTGCAACGTTGGGTAGCGTGAGATATTCCAAGTAGTCTGCGAACACAGCTTTAGCCGAGTGAGTGGTAAGTGCGTTACTTTCCTCTGCCTGGGCGCAATATGAAACGGAAACTAAAAATAACCCGTAAAGTAGCCCTGTCCGCAATCTCATGATGTCATCTCTTTATTCAATTATTCTATCTAATGTAAATCGTATCTCTTTAGTTTTAAATAAAAAAGCTCGATAGCAGAACTATCGAGCTTTTTATAAAGCGACTTGAGAGCGACGGTTAAACGCCTATGTAATCCATAATACCTTCGGCAGCTTTACGGCCTTCGTCGATAGCAGTAACAACCAAGTCACTACCACGTACCATATCGCCACCGGCAAAGACTTGCGGGTGAGAGGTCTGGTAAGCAAATTTGCCAGCAGATGGCGCGCGTACGCGACCTTTTTCATCAAGCATAATGCCGAAGTCAGCAAACCATGGCGCAGGGCTGGGCTGGAAGCCGAAGGCGATAATTACCGCGTCTGCTTCTAGTACGTGCTCTGAACCTTCCACTTCAACAGGGCGGCGGCGACCATTGGCATCCGGTGGCCCCATTTCGGTTTTAACCAGCTTAACACCACATGCATTACCGTTTTCATCTACTGCAATGTCTAGAGGCTGAAGATTGAATTTAAACTCAACCCCTTCTTCTTTCGCATTAACAACTTCGCGGCGAGAGCCTGGCATGCTTTCTTCGTCACGGCGGTATGCACAGGTAACTTGGGCAGCGCCTTGGCGGATTGACGTGCGAACACAGTCCATCGTGGTATCACCACCACCTAGTACTACTACGCGCTTGCCTTTCATATCAATGTAATCAGCAGGATCTTTTTCAAGGCCCATTACGCGATTGGTGTTGGCGATAAGGAAAGGTAAGGCTTCGTGAACGCCTTCAACTTCTTCGTTATCGAAACCACCTTGCATCGACTTGTACGTACCCATGCCTAAGAAAACAGCATCGTATTTATCAAGCAAATCCTGGAACTGTATGTCTTTACCAATTTCAGTGTTAAGTACGAACTCAACACCCATCTCGGTAAAGATTTGGCGGCGTAGCTTGATCACGTCTTTCTCTAATTTAAAAGACGGGATACCAAATGTAAGTAGGCCACCAATTTCTTCGTATTTGTCGTAAACAACAGGTTTAACGCCGTTACGAACCAGGATATCAGCACATGCAAGACCAGCTGGGCCTGCACCTACAATCGCCACTTTCTTGTCGGTCCATACCACGTCAGACATATCTGGGCGCCAGCCCATTTTGAATGCTGTATCGGTAATGTACTTCTCAATACTACCGATAGTCACAGCGCCAAAATCGTCATTCAGTGTACATGCACCTTCGCACAGTCTGTCCTGTGGACATACGCGGCCGCATACTTCCGGCAAACTGTTGGTTTTATGAGAGAGTTCCGCAGCTTCCAAAATACGGCCTTCGTTCGCCAAGCTTAACCATTGTGGAATATAGTTGTGTACAGGACACTTCCATTCACAGTATGGGTTACCGCAGTCCAAGCAGCGATCTGCTTGGCCTTCGGTTTGAGATTGGCTCAGCGGTTGATAAATTTCCGCGAACTCTTGTTTACGTACCATGATCGGCTTTTTCGGCGGATCGATACGTTCAACATCGACAAATTGATATACGTTCTTTGCCATAAACTAAATCCTCCTACTGAGCCTGAATGCGTAATTCAGCACTTGAACGACTGATGTGACCAAGCAAGTTTTTCACATCACTGGTTTTTGGCTTAATAAGCTTGAAGCGTTTCAGCGTTGCGGCGAAGTCAGTAAGCAACGACAACGAGTGCTCGCTTCCTGTTTCTTCGTAATGCTGATTAATTAAGCCACGTAAGTGCTCAGCAAGAATCGCTTTATCTTCAATTGGCATTACATCGACCAGTTCCGCATTTACACGGTTATCAAGGTCGTCGCCATCATCCATAAGATAAGCAAAACCACCAGTCATACCTGCACCGAAGTTAACACCAACCGGACCAAGTACAGCCACGATACCGCCTGTCATATATTCACAGCCGTTATCGCCAATGCCTTCAACTACCGCAATAGCACCAGAGTTACGTACGCCAAAGCGCTCGCCAGCACGGCCAGCAGCAAACAGCTTACCGCCTGTTGCACCGTAAAGGCAGGTGTTACCCATAATGGCGCTGTCGTGGGCGTCGTAAGAGATATTGCGTGGTGGGTGAATAACAAGCTTACCGCCGGTCATCCCTTTACCTACATAATCGTTGGCATCACCTTCAAGGTGCATATGCAGGCCGCCAGCGTTCCACACACCGAAGCTCTGACCCGCTGTACCGGTAAGTTCAACTTTGATAGGTGTATCTTCAAAGTCGTGGTTACCGTGGTGTTTAGCGATTTCACCTGATAGCAATGCGCCGACAGAGCGATCCGTATTGCGGATTGGGTATTTAAGGGTAATAGATTTACCGTCAACAACCGCTTGCTGGCCGTCTTTAAGCATCTGCGCGTTCAATTCACCTTTATCGATAGGTGCGTTGGTCGTTTGTGAGCAGAATAAGCGCGTATGGTCGCCTGCTTTAGGCTGCGCTAGCAACGGAGACAAATCTAAACGGTTTTGCTTAGCGGTAATGCCATCTAAAACTTTAAGTAGCTCTGTGCGACCAACAAGGTCGTCGAACTTAGCAATACCCATAGACGCCATGATTTCACGCACTTCTTGAGCAATAAACTTGAAGTAGTTCATTACCATATCAGGTAAGCCAATGAAGTGGTCGTCACGCAGTTTTTGATCCTGCGTCGCAACACCGGTCGCACAGTTGTTCAAGTGGCAAATACGCAAATATTTACAGCCTAACGCAACCATTGGACCTGTACCAAAACCAAAGCTCTCAGCACCTAAAATACCGGCTTTTACTACGTCTAAGCCTGTTTTCAACCCGCCGTCGGTTTGAACGCGTACTTTATGACGTAAGCCGTTTTCAATAAGTGCTTGCTGAGTTTCAGATAAGCCAAGCTCGAACGGACTACCCGCATATTTAACTGATGTTAGCGGGCTTGCACCTGTACCGCCGTCGTAACCTGAAACGGTGATAAGGTCGGCATAGGCTTTCGCTACACCTGTTGCAATGGTGCCAACACCCGGCTCAGATACTAGCTTAACGGATATAAGTGCCGTTGGATTAACCTGTTTCAAATCGAAAATTAGCTGTGCCAAATCTTCAATTGAGTAAATATCGTGGTGTGGTGGTGGTGAAATAAGGGTTACACCCGGCACAGAGAAACGTAGCTGTGCGATGTATTTATTTACCTTATCGCCAGGAAGCTGACCGCCTTCACCCGGTTTTGCACCCTGCGCCACTTTAATTTGAATAACGTTTGCGTTAACCAAATAGTGAGGCGTTACACCAAAGCGACCTGAAGCCACCTGCTTAATTTTAGAGTTCTTTTCAGTTCCAAAGCGAGAAGGGTGTTCGCCACCTTCCCCAGAGTTAGACTGACCGCCCAGGCGGTTCATGGCAATCGCTAGCGCTTCATGCGCTTCAGGGCTTAGTGCACCAATTGACATTGCCGCAGTATCAAAGCGTGGGAATAAGTTTTCCGGTGCTTCTACTTCACTAATATCAATAGGGTCGCAATCAGGGTTTATAGCTAGCAAGTCGCGAATGTGCGCAGGCGCACGCTCGTTAACAAGCTTTGCATATTGCTGGTAGTCGTCGTAGTTACCAGACACCACAGCCTTTTGAAGCGTACTGACTACGTCTGGGTTATAGGCGTGATATTCGCCACCGTGCACGTATTTAAGCAAGCCGCCGTGATCGACAGACTTACGCTTAAGCCAAGCAATACGGTTTAGGTTGATAAGATCTTGCTGGAAATCATCGAAGCCCGCACCTTGAATGCGTGAGGTCACACCTTTAAAGCATAACTTCATCACTTCGTTGTTAATACCCACTGCTTCAAACAGTTTAGAGCTACGGTAGCTAGCAACAGTGCTAATACCCATTTTCGACATGATTTTGTACAAGCCTTTGTTGATACCCTTACGGTAGTTCAACGTGGCCTGCATAGGAGAAATATCTAGCTCGCCTTTTTCACAAAGCTGCTCAATAGTTTCATATGCTAGGAATGGGTAAACCGCAGTGGCACCTAAGCCAATCAACACCGCGAAATGGTGTGGATCGCGGGCACTTGCTGTCTCAACAACAACGTTAGCATCGCAGCGCAATGACTTTTCAACTAAGCGACGTTGTACCGCACCAACTGCCATTGCTGCAGGGATAACCAAGCGATTTTGTTTAATGTTTCTGTCAGACAGAATAACGAACGCAGCACGCTTGTTTTTAACCAGCATCTCGACTTCGTTACACACGCGCTCGATGGCTTTCTTCAAACCTTCTTGCGGCGCATACTGAAGCTCCACGACTTCTGAGTAGTAGTTGTCTGGGTTAAATTCGCGCAGTTGCTTAAGGTCGGTATACATTAGCACTGGCGAGTCAAACAATACGCGGTCAGCGTAACCTGAGGTTTCGCTAAATACGTTTTGCTCGCGGCCAATACAGGTTGCCAACGACATAACGTGGTTTTCACGTAGCGGGTCGATAGGCGGGTTAGTAACCTGTGCGAATTGCTGACGGAAATAGTCGTAAACCGTACGTTGACGCGAGGACATAACCGCCATTGGCGTGTCATCACCCATTGAACCAACGGCTTCTTGACCGTCTTTCGCGAGTACTTTTACAACTTGTTGAATTTCTTCATAGCTGTAGGCGTGTAGCTTGTGGTACACCGCCATGGCATCGTCGTCAAACACGCGTTTACCAATTAATGACGCATCAAGCTTTTCAATTGGTGTAAGTCGACGAATATGCTTATCTAGCCACTCTTTATAAGGGTGACGTGCTTTTAAGTCTTCATCAATTTCAGTAGAGCGCCAGATTTTGCCTGTGTATGTGTCTACAGCAAGCATTTCACCTGGGCCTACACGGCCTTTTTCAATTACGTCAGCTTGCTCGTAATCCCAGATACCTACTTCTGAGGCTAGGGTAATGAAACCGTTCTTAGTAATAACGTAACGAGCAGGACGTAGACCATTTCTATCAAGGTTACAGGCAACGTGGCGACCGTTAGTTAAAACGATACCCGCTGGGCCGTCCCATGGTTCCATGTGCATAGAGTTGAACTCGTAAAATGCACGAAGATCATCGTCCATGGTCTTGTTGTTTTGATAGGCGGGTGGAACAAGTAACCGCATAGCACGGAATAAATCCATACCGCCGGCTAAGAATAGCTCCAGCATGTTATCCAGCGATGATGAGTCTGAACCTTCAGTATTAACAAAAGGTGCTGCATCTTTAAGATCTGGAATAAGTGGCGTTGCGAATTTAGCAGCACGTGCCATGGCCCAGTCGCGGTTTCCTTTAATGGTGTTAATCTCACCGTTGTGCGCAAGGAAGCGGAAAGGCTGAGCAAGCGGCCAGCGTGGTAGTGTATTTGTTGAAAAGCGTTGGTGAAAAACGCAAATTGCGCTTTGCATACGCTCATCGGCAAGATCGTGATAAAAGGCGGGTAAATCTTTTGGCATTACCAAGCCTTTGTAGATCGTTACCAAGCCCGACAAACAAGCTACGTAAAAATCGGGATCTTTCTCAAGACGTTTTTCAGCGCGGCGGCGGATCATATACAAACGACGCTCAAGGTCGCGTTTTCTCCAACCTGCTGGCGCGTTCACAAATACCTGTTCAATTTGTGGAACACCCGTTAGCGCTAATTCACCCAGTACTGAGTGGTCGACAGGCACTTCGCGCCAACCCACTACTGAAAGTGTTTCTTTTTCTAGTTCTTCATTAAGTACTTCACGCGCGGCTTGCGCAAGTACCGGGTCCTGACTTAAGAAAATCATGCCCACGCCGTATTTTTTGCTGAGTTTCCAGCCATTTTCTTCGGCGATTGCATGGAAGAACGCATCCGGTTTCTGTAGTAATAAACCACAGCCGTCACCGGTTTTCCCGTCGGCGGCGATACCGCCACGATGCTGCATACGGTCAAGACCGTGTATTGCAGTAGTTACCAATTCATGACTGGCTTCCCCATGAGTGTGAGCGATTAAGCCAAACCCACAGTTGTCCCGGGAATCATTGGGATTATATAAACTCATCTCTTAACTCCTTCAACCTTTTGACTGGGCAAGGTATGCGTTGCGTGTAGATGCGCCTAGGTTTGCGTATCACAACATTATTAGACGTCTTTTATGCCTGCGAGCGGTATTGCTCGCGGCGTGCGCCTTTCTTGTCGTTATTTTATTATTAGAGGATTCCAGTCGTTTCCGCATTTTTATGCATTATTGCGATGCGGGCCGTACAAAATACCCACATTAAAAACTAAAATCAAACGCTAAAAGTATAAGCTTTATAGTGAATTAGTATAAATATAATTAAATATATATTAATCAGTTTCTTACGTGTCGTCATTTATGTTTGTAACAAAAATGTTATCAGTATTGCAAAGTGAATAACTCACCCCTTATAAATGATATTACTTCTCATTTGCGTTTTATTAATGAATAAATATGCTTTGAAATTGATGTTTTATGTTGTCAATAGCGGTTTGCGGTGTATTTTTATTAATTTGTAAAGCTATGGTTCCACTAATATAAGTAGTTTGCTATATTGGTTGAAAATTAACCACAGGTAAGGCTCGTGGTGCGCTGAAGGATGTTGATAGAGAGCCCTGTGTGTGAATTGAGTGTACGCTTATGTGGAAGGCGAAGAATAAAAATTCACTGTGGTGGCGTGCTGTTAAGACAATAAGGATTATTGTATGAATACACTACATGCTTCACCACTGCCTTTATTTAGTATAGATGATCATATTCTAACTGGCGACAATATCACCTTCAGGCTTTCTCCTAACACATCTGGGCGTTTTCAATCTGGCTCTCCCGATACTATTGTTATTCATTTTACCGCCGGTAGTAGCCTTTCATCTTCGGTGAATGTCTTGACCAATGCCGATAGCGGTGTGTCAGCTCACTTTGCCGTTGGACGCAATGGTGACATTGTTCAAATGCTTCCGACTAATAAAATAGCGTGGCACGCAGGAGAAAGTTATTACGAGGGGCGTAGTGGCTTGAATCAGTACTCTATCGGCATTGAATTAGACAATGCCGGCCAGCTTAAGGCTAGAGGAGACGGCACCTTTGAAAGTTGGTTTGGCGAAATTTTTGGCGAGAATGAAGTATTAGCTGCCCAGCACATTAACCAACAGTCTATGGGCTATTGGCACAAGTACACCGACGTACAAATTGTTAGGACGCTATCGCTGTGTAAAGCGTTGTGTAGCCACTACAACATCTCTACTATCGTCGGGCACGAAGAAATAGCGCCGTCACGAAAGGTCGATCCTGGCCCCGCTTTTCCCCTTCAAAGACTCAAAGCCGCTGTTTTGCAAAGTGATAGTGAAACGTGGGCAACTGAGTCAAGTGATTCGAATTCACAGCGAGAGGCGCATGATCAAATTCAGCGGGATCTCGCTAGCCCTGTAAAGCGGGTGGCCAATGTAAGTGCCAATTCGCTGAATGTGAGAAAAGGGCCAGATGTTTCGTACCCAACTGTCGAGAACGGTTTGAATAAGGGCGAAGTGCTAAAAATACTGGAAAAGCGAGGGGAGTGGGCGAAAGTGTCTTACACGAAGGTGGGATGGGTGAATACCAAATACATTAATGAAATTACTGAAAAGTCGCCTTTCAAATCCTAATTCTGAGCAGGGCCACAGAGTTATGCTTTGACAAACCGCATTCCCGAAAAGAGGAAAGCCTGATAGGATAACCGCAAAATAAGCTTAAATTAGACGTACATGCATTCAGATTCACCAAACGATTCTTGGGCAATTCGCTTTGCCCAATTTGTTCAGCGTTTTGGCACTCTAAAGCTCAGCATATTGTTTGTTGTTCTTTCGCTTGTGTTTACGCTAGGGGGCTCATACGTAATTCGCGTGAGCATGGGAAGCCAGGTTCAGCCCGATGACTTCATCAGTGCTGTAGTACTGACCATGTTATCTGCGCCTTGGGTTCTTTATTTCTTTAGTGAGTTAATCAAGCAATTAGAAAACTCACGTACCAACTTAAAGGAAGTGGTAAGCCAGTTGGAAAGTTTGCGTGAAGAAGATGTCTTTCTTAACCGCGAACTTCAAAGCAACATCAGACAGCTTAATCACGAGATAGAGCAGCGCAAGCAAGCACAAGAAGAGCGTGAGGCGCTGTTTAAAGACTTAGAAAAAGAAATTCAGGATAAATCAGAACAAGAAGCACAAGCACGCCGCTTATCAACCTTGTTACGTTCAATCATCGATGCCTCACCAGACTTAATATATTACCGAAATGAAGAAGGCAGGTTTGCTGGTTGTAACCGTATAGCGGAGCTTATGACGGGCAAAACCGAGCAAGAGCTGCTTGGCTTAACGCCAAAAGACGTATATGAGGAAGAGCTTGCCCGCCAAATTGTAGCGAGTGATCACGAAGTTCTAGAAACCAACGCCAGTATCACAGAAGAGCTGTGGCTTCGCTTTGCTGATGGACGTCGTCGTTACTTCGAAATGAAGCGTGTACCTTTCTTCGATAAAGACGGTAATCGCCTCGGCTTGTTGTCGTTCGGTCGAGACATGACTGAGCGTAAGCAGGCTGAAAATGCTGCTGCAAAAGCAAGTACCGACAAAACTCGCTTTATCGCAACCATAAGTCATGAGCTACGCACACCGCTAAATGGTATTGTGGGCTTAAGCCGTATGCTGCGTGATACCGAGTTGAGTGAAGAACAATTTAACTGGGTAAGTACGATATACGCCAGCGCTATAACATTAGGTAATATTTTTAACGATATTATCGACCTTGATAAGTTAGACAGAGATAAGCTTGAGCTGAGTCTAAAAACCATATCGTTGAAAGACTTTACCGAAGAACTTAGCAGCATTATTCGTCTACTTGCAGCCGACAAACAGCTAGAGCTTAAAACGACAATTAACGAGCCGCTTCCCCGTCTTGTTGAAATAGATGGTACGCGCCTTCGTCAGATATTATGGAACATCCTGTTTAACGCAGTGAAGTTCACACAAAAAGGTCACGTAAGTCTAACGGTTTCATCGACGAAACCTGATGGTGATAAGGCGTATGTAACATTTGTGATTGAAGACACGGGCGTAGGTATTCCTGAAAGCGAAATTGATAAGATTTTTGCCATGTACTATCAGGTTGATCACCCTGACCACCAATCGGCCACAGGTACCGGTATTGGATTGGCAATTTGTAAGCAAATGGTCGACTTGATGAAAGGTGAAATTCACGTTTCAAGTAAAGTGGGTAAAGGCACCCGTTTTGAAATTGTGTTGCCTGTTCAGATTTCTAATAGCCCGATGAAAGTCGCGCAGCTTCAAGTGACAGGGCTCAATATCTTGTTAGTAGAAGATATTGAATTGAACGTAATGGTCGCTAAAGCCTTGCTCGAGAAGCTTGGCCAGAAAGTCGATGTAGCAATGACCGGTCAAGAAGCCATAGACAAAGTCAGGGAAAACCAATACGACCTTATCTTGCTTGATATTCAATTGCCTGACATGACAGGATTCGATGTGGCAAGTACGATTATTGAAGAAGATCTGGTTATGCAAACGCCTATCGTGGCGCTAACGGCAAACGTCATTAAAAAGCGTGATGAATACTTAGAAAACGGTATGGATGACGTCATTGCGAAGCCGATTAAAAAATCTCGCGTTATCGAGGTGTTTAACGAGCTGTTCCATGCACCACCTGCACCGCTTGAAATTGATGGCGAAGTAGAGCGCCCTGAACCTAACAAAACATTAAGTAACATTTTAGATATGGACTTGTTACAGATGTTAGTTGATACCATAGGGGATGAAATGGTGCGCGCTAGCGTTAAAGTATTCCAAGAAAAAATGCCTGAATACATGGAAATACTGCAGCTAAGCTTAAGTGCGGACGAAAAGTCAGAAGTGTGCTCACAGGCTCACAAAATTAAAGGCGCCGCTGGCTCTGTTGGTTTGGCTCGTGTACAGCGTATTGCTAATCAAATTCAACAGGGCGACCACCCTACATGGTGGGAGAACGTGCATGATTGGGTGGAAGAGCTACAAATGGCGGTTCAGCACGACATGAAGGCACTACACGATTGGCTGAATGAACAGCAGGTTGATGACTAGTTAGCATAACGCGCTCTTTAATAGGAAACGTAAAAAAGAGGGCTTGCCCTCTTTTTTGTTATAAAAACTGCGCTAGAGAAAGCGTTCAGAGCAGCGTTGCTAAGTAGCAAAGTAGCAAAGTAGCAAAGTAGCTAAGTAGTTAAGTAGCTAAGCCTCTCCTTAAAAAAAGGCGGCAGGCTGATCTTATTTATACAGTGGTAAAAGGAATTAATGCGATGACAATTAGCGCACAACAAGAAACCGTGTTTTCAAATAATCAGCTCAGTGTTGAGGAAATTCCCTCACTTCAAACGCTCGCATTACTTCCTATATCCAAAAAGTACCGGACACTAAATATCCTCTCCATTGGATTGATAGCCTTAGTGCTAATCGGTATTGCTTCTGCGTTACGATTCCAAAGCTTTTGGTCATTGCCAGAAGGACTGCTGCAAGCCTACCCGTATGTTGTTGCTGGTATCGTCGCGGTAGGCTCTCTATGGGCTCTGTACCACTTTTTTGCTGATGTACGCATATTTTATGCGATTCGAGAGCAAGACATCAGTAAGCAGTCAGGGCTAATTTTTAGAAAACTTTCGTGCCAACCTATTTTGCGTGTTCAGCATGTAGAGGTTAATCGCGGTCCATTGGACAGGTGGGCGGGTCTTGCCTCACTTCAGGTGTTTTCGGCTGGTGGTGAAATGCACACGTTTGAGATACCTGGGTTAAGCATTGAAAGGGCAGAGCAGTTGCGTGAGTTCATTCTTGCTCATAAAGATATAGGTGCACGCTAATGACGGTATCAGAAACGCCCTCACACCAAGCGCCTACACTTAATCAGTCAAAAGAGCTGAAAGAAGATACTGCGCTCAAATCCCATGGGCAAGATGCTAATATGGAAGAACCGAAACTTAAAGTAGAAACGGGTGATGAGTGGCAGCGCCTCTCTCTAATTTCTATTTTGTACTTTACTATTCGCAATTTTACCAACTCGGCTCAAGTGCTTATTTATACCATTCCCGCCTTAGCCATATCGTTCAATATTTGGGATAACCTGCTGTCGCCTGAAGTACTAATCGGTGCTGGAATCCTTTTTCTATCTACCAGTGTTAGCGGCGTAATAAGCTTTTTAATGTACAAGTTTCGCGTGCACAACCAGCACGTTGAGATTCATCATGGCGTGTTCCAACGCCGCTATACCAACTTGCCTTTGTGGCGTATTCAAAACGTTAAGATAGAACGCCCTTTTTATTACCGACCTTTTGGGTACGCGTTAGTGGTGCTTGATACCGCAGGAAGTGGGAAAGAAGAAGCTAAAATTGTAGCGGTTCCTGAAGATTATGCTGAAGCGCTCAAAAAGCAGGTGTTGTATGAAAAAGCGCTGCACGATGAGGGTGACCTGGATTGTTTGCCAAATGAAGATTTATCCGACGAGCAGAGTTCGTCTTTTCCCACGCCACGAACGCGCACTAAAGCGATAGATTCTTCCCATTCAAATGAAGAAGTATTAAATCGACGGTCCGTGAAAGACATCATTATTCACGGTATCACCAACAATCGCGTGTGGATCATACTGGGTGCTGCGGCACCTTTCTATGACGATGTGTTCGGTCTGGTTTCAGAGTGGTTAGCCGATAAAGGCTTGCAGCTTAATCAGCTGGTTGGTGAACAAACGGTTGCGTGGTGGCAATTTGGATTGTATGCCTTTGTCATTCTCATGATGCTTATGGCGTTAGTGGCACTGCTGAGTGTTGGTGGCGCGCTTTTCACTTTTTACGGCTACACACTTTCACGAACAGGTGATCGCTATATCCGTCGCAGCGGCTTGCTTAATAAACTGGAAGTCAGCATGCGAGCTTCACGCATCCAAATGATTACGGCGAAGCAAGACTGGCTGGATAAAATACTAAAGCGGGTGAATTTGTATTTTGAGCAGAACTCAACGGCTGGGCAGCAAATGCAAGAACTGATGTCGCCAAATAAGCTTATTGTGCCATCGGTAACCGAAGATGAAGCCTTCGCGCTTAGTCAAGAAGTGATGCCTGGATGTGACCTGCGAGGTCAAGATTATCAAACCATTAGTAAGCGATTTATTACTTTTTGGTTGCTTGCGGGCTGGACGTTGCCTTTTATTACCTTTTTCACTATTGGCGCTGTGTCATCCCATCTAGATATTATGCTAGGTTCACTCGTTGTCTTTAGTGCGGTATCGCTGTTACTCACGCTTAGGTGGTGGCGATGGGGTATAGCCTACGACAGTAAGTACGTTTATATAAGGCGAGGTAGAATAGGCATCGACTATCAATGCTTTGAGCCCTATAAAGCGCAGCAAGTTATCGTTAAGCAAAGCGTGTTTATGAAGCGAAGAAAACAGGCCACCGTTAAGTTTGTACTGGCTTCGGGGGCGGTGACTGTGCCGTTTCTACCAGAAGACTACGTTAATAAACTAGCTGATAGTGTGCTATTCGAGGTGGAGTCAACCAGAAGGTCTTGGATGTAACGTACACTGTTTCTTTGAGCGCTGCTTTTTTATACGTTTTTTATGCAAATAGACCGAGTTTATGTAATGGTAGGTATTTAGTTGCTTAACCTTGCGTTTATATGGATATTCTTGATTACAGTGTCATCGCGATTTACCTCATCACTTTACTCGTCATCGGCTTTAGCTTGCGTGGACAGCAGTCAAAGAAAGATTATTTTCTCGCTGGAAGAAGCTTAAGTTGGAAACCGCTGTTACTTTCAGTGATGGCGACGCAACTCTCGGCGGTCAGTTTCATTTCCGCTCCTGCATTTGTCGGCTTCCGTGAGGGTGGAGGGCTGATTTGGCTCTCTTATGAACTGGCAGTTCCGTTAGCCATGCTTTTACTCATTACCACCGTGTTGCCTACATTATACCGAAGCGGTGTGGTGAGTATTTATGACTATCTTGAGCGACGTTTCTCTACCTCTACTCGTATTTGTATCAGTGTTGTATTTCAATTTAGCAGAGCCTTCGCTACCGGCATAATGGTTTACGCGCTATCCATTATATTGCAAGGAACCATGCAGGTTTCATCCACGCAGGCAATATTACTCATTGGTGTGATTACCGTTTTGTACTCCTTACAAGGAGGCATGAAAGCAGTTGTATATGGTGACGCGGTACAAATGGTTGTCATCGTTTTGGGCACAGCTATCTGCATTGCTTTTGGTCTTAACGCATTAGGCGGTTGGGAGCACTTTTTACAGTTACTTCCAAGCGAGCGGGTCTCTACCCTTAATTTTTCATCTCTGGGTTTTGATGGTGACGGCTTCGGCTTTTTTCCTATGGTGCTAGGTGGCGTGATCCTCTACGCCTCATACTACGGTTGTGATCAATCAGAAGCACAGAGGGCATTGTCAGCGAAATCGGAAAGCGATCTTAAAAAGATGATGTTAGCCAATGGCATTTTTAGGTTCCCTATAACACTTCTATATTGTTTAGCAGGCTTGGTGGTCGGCACACTAGCGTTTAACGACGCCAACTTGCTATCGCAAATTCCTAAAGATAATCCGGACTGGCTTATGCCGGTCTTTATTCTTAATTATTTACCTCATGGGCTTATCGGCTTGCTTGTGGTCGCTATTCTTGCGGCAGCCATGTCATCACTGAGCTCAGCAATAAACTCTCTTGCCGCTGTTTCGCTTGAAGATTATTTCAAACTCACTCGGAAACGCGCAAAACCTGAAGGCTACCTGAATCATGCTAAGTTTGCGGGCTTGCTTTGGGGAGGGATTATTTTGCTGCTTTCGCTCAATGCTGGCGATATAGCGCCTACCGTAATAGAAGCGGTGAACAAAGTGGGCTCTGTTTTTTTTGGTCCTGTCTTGGCTGTGTTTCTACTTGGCATGCTAACGAAGAAGATAAATGCCACACAGGTCAATACCGGCCTGATGTGTGGCGTGCTGACTAATTTGTCGTTCGCATTTTTTGTCGAGGACGTGTTTTGGTTTTGGTGGAATGTAACGGGGTTCGCGAGCACAGTGATACCCGCTATTATCTTGTCTGTTTTGTCAGCTAATGATGAAAACGATACAGCGACGATCACCACCTCTGGTCAACGACGCTTACTGATTGATAAGCCGATTGCCACCCTATTGCTTGGCTATTTTTGCTTATTGGTCGTGGTTTGCTACTTAATGCCGCGTTGGCTGCAGTAGACTCAGTGATTTAGGCCTCTACTGTTTTGGCGACTGAGTCTCTCAGAATAATCTGATCTTTGCCCGCGTGCTTAGCTTCGTATAAGCGCGCATCAGCCACTTCTAACTGCGACTCCAAGCACTTGTGTTCCTCGGTACATACGCCGATACTGCACGTGATATTGAACTTGTGATTGGTAAAAATAGTAGAGCGCACTGCATCCATAAACGCTGAAAGCGCAGATAGATACACTTTAGGCGGCCTTACTGATACCACCGTAAATTCTTCACCCCCATAGCGCACAATAAGATCGTCGGGGAAGTAATCTTTTAACAATGCTGCAAATTCCTGCAATAACATGTCACCCGTTTTATGGCCGTAGGTATCGTTTACACTTTTGAAGTTGTCAGCATCGATCATAGACACAATGACATCCTTTCTCGACGCTTTATTGGCAAATAACTCCTCTGCTTTTTCGTAGAGAAAACGGCGATTGTATACCTTGGTTAGCGGGTCTAAGTTTGCTGAATTTCTAATGGTTTGAATCATTTCTTGTGATTCAAGGTTTTGCATAATTCTGCAGTAGAATTCTTCGTGATAAAACGGTTTGGACAGGAAGTCATTGGCGCCGCTCTTAATGAATTTCGAGGTCAACACGCTGTCGCCGTTTGCCGATAAACCGATAAATACCAAGTCTTGCATGCGTTTTTCGTGGCGTATTGCTTTAACTAGTTCATAGCCGTCCATATTGGGCATACGGTGATCGGCAATAACCATTTTAATATCGCGGTGATTATCAAGCTCTTCTAACGCTTCTAAGCCATCGTTCGCTTCATGTACCTGAAATTGGAATTTGCGAAGTAATGAACAAATGTGATTTCGGCTCGTTCTAGAATCTTCCACCACCAACACTTTGGTAGTGAGATTCTTTCTTAAACGGTCTACAAGTTTAGACACTTGAAGGTATGAATAGCGAGACTCTTTTGTGATGTAATCCAGTACGCCCTGATCGAGTAACTGAGCACGGGTAAATTCGTCGAAATTTCCAGTAAGTACGATGGTTGGAACGTTGTAGGAAAGTGCAAGCTCAACGCTCTCGCCGTTGGGCGCGTCGGGAAGGTTTAAGTCGACGATGGCTGCCAAGTATTCGGTGTCACTCTCGAGAGCACTTTTCGCTTCCGCAAGATCTTCGCACAGATCACACGTAAAGTGAGGATTATCCTCAATAAGTTTGTTTACAATCTTTCGGACAGTGAGACTGTCTTCTACTACAAGAACTTTATACATGTGATCTACTCTCGGCACTTAGGCTTCGATAATAACCAATTATAGACAAAAAAGCCCTCAAAGAGAGGGCGTTTTATACTTATGTCTAAATAATTTTATTCTTATATAACATTGCGTTGTACTAACTTTGTTCAGCGGGAACACGCACGGAGCCTTCCATCAAAATACGTGCGCTTCTGCTCATTACAGCTTGCTTAATTTGCCATTTGTTATCTTCAAACGTAGCTTTTGCTCCTACTCTAAGCGTTCCAGATGGATGCCCAAAAGTAACCGAGTCTCTTTCGTCGCCGCCAGCTGCGATATTTACAAGAGTGCCGGGTATCGCCGCAGCCGCTGCGATCGCGACTGCTGCCGTGCCCATCATAGCATGATGAAGTTTCCCCATAGACAGTGCGCGAACCAATACATCAATGTCTGAACCCAAAATATCTTTGCCACTGGAAGCTTGGTAACCTCTTGGAGGTGCAACGAACGCGACTTTTGGTGTGTGCTGCCTGTTTGCAGCTTCACCCACATCATTGATGAGCCCCATCTGAACCGCGCCGTGTGCACGAATTGCTTCGAACTTGGACAGCGCCTCGGAGTCGCTGTTTATATCATCCTGCAGTTCAGTGCCTGTGTAGCCAATATCTTCTGCGTTGATGAAAATAGTAGGAATACCCGCGTTTATCATGGTCGCCTGAAGTGAGCCTACGCCTGGAACTTCAAGTGTGTCGACTAATCGTCCTGTCGGGAAGATTGCCCCTTCACCGTCAGCTGGGTCAACAAAGGCCACTTCTACTTCTGCGGCAGGGAAGGTGACACCGTCTAGTTCAAAGTCGCCCGTTTCCTGTACTTCCCCGTTAGTCATTGGCACCTTAGCGATAATGGCTTTGTTGATATTGGCTTGCCAAATGTTGACGGTGGCAATGCCGTTTTCTGGTAATTTACTTCTATTCACTAGCCCATTGGTTATCGCAAATGCGCCTACGGCTGCCGTTAGGTTTCCGCAGTTTCCACTCCAGTCTACGAATGGCTTGTCTATGGCTACTTGACCAAATAGATAGTCGACATCGTAACCTTCACGTTCACTTTTGCTTAAGATAACGGTTTTGCTGGTACTTGATGTAGCACCGCCCATACCGTCGGTTTGTTTACCGTACGGATCGGGGCTGCCAATTACGCGCAGAAGCAGGGCATCGCGCGCCGGACCTGGCTTTTGCGCGGCTTCTGGCAAATCGGTTAAATTGAAAAACACACCCTTACTGGTACCGCCACGCATGTAGGTAGCCGGTACTCGAAGTTGTGGCGCATACTTTGTCATGTTTTTTCCTTTCGTCGGTATGAGTGCGTTGAGGCACAGTTGAAACACGCCGTAAATACATCCTTGTAGGCTCTCGGGGCGCGTCCATGCGCCCCGAAGGTTTCAACCGTGCCTCAACGCACTCTTAAACTAAAAACTATTTTATCTGGAGAGAAGTAAGGTTGTTCGTGATTTGAAACACGCTGTGAACACATCCATGTGCGCTCCCCAGCCGCATCCTTGCGGCTGGAGGGTTTCAAATCACAAACAGCTTCCAACCAAACTAGCTGATACTAGCTACGGAGGAGGTGGATTAGTTTCAGGGCCCTCAACTCGCAAGGATGCGAGTTGGGAGCCTATAGGGACGTATTCACGGCGTGCCCTGTAACTGGTTCACCTCCTCCCACTGAAAGGTCTTCCTATCACAATCAGCTAGCTTCAGCTTCTAAGAAGTCCTTGGCGAAGCGCTGTAATACACCGCCTGCGCTGTAAATAGAGACTTCTTCTGCGGTATCTAGGCGACAGGTTACTGGTACTTCTAGCTGCTCACCGTTTTGGCGGTTTACTACTAGCGTAAGCGTTGCCCCTGGTGACGGTTCGCCGCTTACGTCGTACGTTTCTGTGCCATCTAGCTCAAGGGTTTTACGTGTTGTGCCTGGTTTAAACTCAAGGGGTAATACGCCCATACCAATTAGATTAGTGCGGTGAATACGTTCGAAACCTTCAGCTACAATCACTTCAACACCCGCAAGGCGCACGCCCTTGGCTGCCCAGTCTCGTGACGAGCCCTGACCGTAGTCAGCGCCAGCAACAATAATCAGCGGCTGTCTGCGGTTCATGTAGGTTTCAATAGCTTCCCACATGCGCATAACTTGTCCTTCTGGCTCAACGCGCGCCAGTGAACCTTGCTTCACTTCACCGTTTTCCAGCACCATCTCGTTGAACACTTTCGGGTTCGCAAGGGTAGCGCGCTGTGCGGTTAAGTGGTCACCACGGTGTGTGGCATACGAGTTAAAGTCTTCTTCCGGTAAGCCCATTTTGTGGAGGTATTCACCTGCCGCGCTGCTGGCTAAAATAGCGTTTGAAGGCGACAAGTGATCGGTGGTGATGTTATCTCCCAAAATAGCCAGTGGACGCATACCTTTCATGGTGCGCTCAGCATCCATTGCGCCTTCCCAATAGGGCGGGCGACGAATGTAGGTGCTCATTTCACGCCAGTCATAAAGCGGGTTAATGTCTTTGCCGTAGTCCACGCTTAAATCGAACATTGGCTCGTACACTTTTCTGAAGTGCTCTGGTTTAACCGATTTCGCTACAATAGCGTCAATCTCTTCATCGCTTGGCCAAATGTCTTTAAGCGTTACTGGGTTGCCTTCTTTGTCGGTACCCAATACGTCTTTTTCAATATCAAAGCGCACGGTACCGGCGATGGCGTAAGCTACAACCAGTGGTGGCGATGCTAAGAATGCTTGCTTTGCGTAAGGGTGAATACGGCCGTCGAAGTTACGGTTACCCGACAATACTGCTGTTGAGTAAAGATCGCGGTCGATGATCTCTTGCTGAATTTTAGGGTCTAGCGCGCCGCTCATACCGTTACAGGTAGTACACGCAAAGGCAACCACGCCAAAGCCTAAATCTTCCAGCTCGCTCATCAGGTTAGCTTCTTCAAGATACAGCTTAACGGCCTTAGAGCCTGGTGCTAGTGAGCTCTTAACCCACGGCTTACGGGTTAAACCGCGCGCGTTGGCATTTCGAGCAAGTAAACCTGCAGCAATTACATTGCGTGGGTTCGATGTATTAGTACAGCTTGTGATTGCCGCGATAATAACCGCGCCATCAGGCATTTTGCCTTCCTCCTCGGTCCACTTCGCTGCTATACCGCGACTTTCTAAATCGCTGGTAGGTAAACGTGCGTGTGGGTTAGAAGGGCCAGCCATGTTACGGCCAACAGCAGAAAGGTCGAACGTAAGCACCCGCTCATACTCGGCAGTTTCTAAATCATCAGCCCATAAACCTGTGTGCTTAGCATATTGCTCAACTAGCGCAATTTGCTTTTCCTCACGCCCTGTTAGGCGTAAGTAATCGATGGTTTGCTGGTCAATGTAAAACATGGCTGCAGTGGCGCCGTATTCCGGTGTCATGTTCGAAATAGTAGCACGGTCGCCCAGCGTCAGGTGCGATGCACCTTCACCATAGAATTCAAGATAAGCAGAGACTACGCGCTCTTTACGCAAGAATTCAGTAAGCGCTAATACAATGTCGGTAGCCGTAATACCTGGCTGTGGTTTGCCGGTAAGTTCAACACCTACAATGTCGGGCAAACGCATGTAAGACGCGCGGCCCAACATTACGCTTTCCGCTTCAAGACCGCCCACACCTACGGCAATAACGCCAAGAGCATCAACATGCGGCGTATGGCTGTCTGTACCCACTAGCGTATCAGGGAAGGCAACGCCGTCGCGAGCTTGAATAACCGGCGACATACGCTCCAAGTTGATTTGGTGCATAATGCCGTTACCCGGGGGGATAACATCCACGTTCTTAAATGCCGTTTTTGTCCAGTTGATAAAGTGGAAACGGTCGTCGTTACGTCTGTCTTCAATTGCACGGTTTTTTTCAAACGCGTCTTTCTCAAAACCAGCATGCTCTACAGCTAATGAGTGATCCACAATCAACTGTGTTGGAACTACGGGGTTAACCTTCGCCGGATCGCCGCCCTTTGCGGCAATAGCATCGCGAAGCCCCGCTAAGTCTACCAGTGCCGTTTGACCTAAAATGTCATGACACACTACGCGAGCAGGAAACCACGGAAAGTCCAAGTCGCGCTTACGATAAATCAGCTGTTTAAGTGAGTCGGTAAGCATTTCAGGGGCGCATTTGCGCACCAAGTTCTCAGCCAGTACACGTGAGGTGTAAGGCAGCTTGGCGTAGGCGCCAGGCTCAATAGCATCTACCGCTTCACGGGTATCGAAAAAATCGATACCCGCGTTTGGAAGCGGTTTACGGTAATCAATATTCATAAAACCCCAACCTTAATCTTAAGCGCGTTCGCTGATAGCAGGCACTGGGCGAAGTTCTTCGCCTGTGTATTCTGCTGACGGGCGAATAATACGGTTGTCAGCGCGCTGTTCCATAACGTGTGCCGCCCAACCAGTTAGACGAGACATTACGAAGATTGGTGTGAACAACGGCGTAGGAATACCCATGAAGTTGTACGCAGAGGCATGGAAGAAATCGGCGTTACAGAAAAGTTTCTTCTCGCGCCACATCACTTCTTCACAGCGAACAGACACAGGGTAAAGTACGTCGTCACCCACATCAGCAGCCAGTTTTTCAGACCATTGCTTGATAATTTCGTTACGCGGGTCAGAGTCTGAGTAAATAGCATGGCCAAAGCCCATGATCTTCTCTTTGCGCTCAAGCATGCCCATCATTTTTTCTTCTGCGTCATCAGCAGAGGTAAAGCCCTCGATCATTTCCATGGCGGCTTCGTTAGCACCACCGTGAAGTGGACCACGCAGTGAGCCGATAGCACCCGTTATACAAGAATGCATATCAGATAAGGTTGAAGCGCAAACACGTGCAGTGAAGGTAGACGCGTTAAATTCATGCTCTGCATAAAGAATTAACGATACATGCATAACCTGTTCATGAAGTTCACGTGGCTTTTCACCGTGAAGCATGTGAAGGAAGTGACCACCAATTGAATCGTCATCGGTTTCAACGTCTACGCGCACGCCGTCGTGCGAGAAGCGGTACCAGTAACAGATAATACTTGGGAAGCATGCCAACATACGATCCGTAACATCTTGTTGCTGGTCGAAGCTGGTTTCCATTTCAAGGTTACCTAGCATTGAGCAGCCCGTGCGAAGTACGTCCATTGGGTGAGCATTTTTTGGTATGCGCTCTAGCACTTCTTTAAGCGCTGTAGGAAGGCCGCGCATGCTGCGAAGTTTTGTTTTATAAGCGTCTAGCTCAGACTGGTTAGGTAGCTTGCCCTTTAGAATAAGGTACGCTACTTCTTCAAATTGACAGTTTTGCGCTAAGTCTTTTACGTCGTAGCCACGATACGTTAAACCAGAACCTGATTTACCTACGGTTGATAATGCTGTTTTGCCTGCAACTTGGCCGCGTAAACCCGCGCCACTTAACTGTTTAGCCATCTTGTTGTCTCCGGTCTTGTAAAATTTGTAAGGTACTTTTTTAAAAATTTAGAAATAAAAACTATATTGAACTCATCAGGCGAGTGGGGTGCGAGGCACCGAGAGAGTGGGGGCGGTGCACGGGGCGTTACCCCTTTGAGGCATGGATGCCGAAACGGAGCCCCCATGGATGGGGTCACGGCGTGGTAACGCCCTGTGTACCGTTTCAACTTCAATGGTGCCTCGCACCTCACTCGCTTCCTGCTGTTTCGTATTCGTGTTAGTTCTTACCTTCTGCGAATAGAGCATCTAGTTTTTGCTCGTACTCGTGGTAGCCAAGATAATCGTACAGTTCCATGCGTGTCTGCATGCTGTCGACAACGGCTTTTTGGTCGCCGTTTTCAAGTATAGATTTGTAAACCATTTCTGCTGCTTTATTCATCGCACGGAATGCACTTAGTGGGTAAAGCACCATGTCGGCACCCCATTCACCAAGCTCTTCTTTATTCCATAGTTCGGTTTTGCCGAACTCAGTGATATTGGCAAGGATCGGAACGTCTAGCGCTTCAGCAAATGCACGGTAATGTTCTTCGGTTTGCACTGCTTCGGCAAAAATACCGTCAGCACCTGCTGCAACATAGGCTTTTGCACGTTCAATGGCTTTGTCTAAACCTTCTTGTGCGAACGCGTCGGTGCGCGCCATAATAAAAAAGTCTGGGTCAGTTCTGGCGTCAACTGCAGCTTTTATGCGGTCTACCATTTCTTCTGTGCTAACAATTTCTTTGTTAGGACGGTGACCACAGCGCTTTTGCGCAACCTGGTCTTCCATATGAACTGCCGCCGCGCCTGCTTTTTCCATGTCGCGAATAGTTTTGGCAATATTAAATGCGCCGCCCCAACCGGTGTCGATGTCTACCATGAGCGGAAGATCGCACGCGCTGGTAATGCGTTGAACGTCTGCAATCACATCATTAAGTGACGTCATGCCTAAGTCCGGTAGGCCGTAAGACGCATTCGCTACGCCGCCACCTGAAAGATAAATTGCTTGGTGCCCAATGGCCTTTGCCATCATGGCAGTATAGGCGTTAATGGTGCCGACAATTTGTAGCGGTTTGTTGTTCTCTAATGCGGTTCTGAATTTCTTTCCTGCACTCATGATAATCACTCGCTTATTTGAAAGTAGGGTAGAGGTGAATTAGGTATGAAGAAGACTGAGTGGTGTTAACCATGATTAAGCTTCTTCTCAATATTATTTTTTGAATAAAGAATATGGCGACGCATTAGCATTTCAGCCAGTTCCTCGTCGCGATTGGCAATAGCGTTAACGATGTGTCTGTGTTCATCAAACGCAGTACTTACGCGAGGGCCAGCCATACCGAGCTGTACGCGATACATACGAACAAGATGGTAAAGCCCGTCTACAAGTACGCTGATGAGATGATCGTTTTTACTGCCGGTTACAATTCTGTAGTGAAAGTCTACATCGCCGGCTTCTTGATAATAGCTTTGACCGTCTTTTACTTTATCGAAGTGGCTATCAAGCAACGCCTGCATGTCGGTAATTTCTTCATCGCTCATGTAGCGTGCAGCCAAGCGGGCGGCCATACCCTCTAATGCTTCGCGCACTTGGTATAGCTGAATAAGGCCTTCGGGGGACAGTGCAACCACACGAGCACCCACGTTAGCTTTACGTTCCACCAAGTGACAGGTAGCGAGACGATTGATGGCTTCACGAATAACGGCGCGACTGACTTCATACTTTGTCGACAATTCCATTTCACTCAGCTTACTGCCTGCTGGAATGATACCCTCAACTATATCCTTCCTTAACTGAAAGAAAGTACGGTCGGCATTGGTGATGGCTTGTTCGCTTTTTGCTAACACTGTATAGAATCTTTTAATGACTAATGTCGACAATATATGCCCATTTTGGCGTTTTTTCAACCTTGAAAGGTTAGGATTGTCGACAACGAGAGTAAGATATTAGTCTGATAGTCTTGTTTAGAGGCCTGTGTTGACAGTTGTGCAATGGTTTAATGCGATACGCAAACAGAGCCATGTGTCAGCTTACGTCTATTAGGCGAACCTTGCGCAACCATATTGATAGCTACTGCCCGGACGGAGGAGGGAGTTTGGTAACGAAAGTTACATACAGAGGTTCTGAGCTAAAGAATGATTCAAGCCAATGGTGATTTGTTTAAAGTTTGTCCATCTGGTCTAGGTCTTCTTTACTTTATTCGCTTAGGTGTTGTGAAGAGATAGAGTAAATTATCTTTATTATATCTAATTGTTTTTATGGAATTTATACATACTTTTTGTTTGATGCTTAACCTAACCAATTAGTCTAATTTTGAAGTCTTATTTTAGTAAAAGTGTAATATTTTACTTTGCAAGATCGTAATCTAACGGTAACATATCGTTCCAGTCTTCAAGCCTAAATTCTTCGTACTGAATTTTAGAGGGCTGGAAAAGTAAGTTCTACTTTTAAAGCAGAGTTTCATTGAAAGTAAGTTTGTAATGTTTTATTGCGACTTACTTTTTTATTGCCTGTAATCCAGTATAAGCACAAGGTTATGTGCGCCTCTTAAATTAGTGAGTTTAGTCTTTCAAAGTTCCAAAGAAGAACTTGAAGCGGCCTAAAAATATTATTACACCTAACACTCACGCAAAGGGGTTATACCATGAAAACCAATACTGACGTGTCTAAGGCACTCGCCAGTAAGCTTTCACCTGTCGCACTAGCAGTAGCGATGACCGTTCCAGCAATTTCAAATATTGCCGTTGCCCAAGAAGCAGAAGCAACTGAAGAGCAACAATTTGAAGCCATTACCGTTACCGCAACAAAACGCCCTCAAGTTATCTATGAAGTTCCAATTGCTATTAGCGCCTTCGATGGCGACAAGTTAGCTGACCAAGGTATTACTGACCTGACTGACGTTGGTAAATTCGTTCCAAACCTAAATGTTACTGGTTTCTCTGCCGGCCACACATCGTCTGTAAACCCATTTATTCGTGGTATTGGTCTTCAAGATCACCTAATCACAACCGATCCGGGTGTGAGTGTTTATGTAGACGGTGTTTATCTGGGCCGTCAGGTTGGTCAAAACTGGAGCCTAAATAATATTGAGCGTATTGAGGTACTTCGTGGCCCTCAAGGTACGCTATATGGTCGTAACTCGATTGGTGGTGCAATTAACATCATCACAAAAGAGCCAGACCAAGGTGATGTAACCAAAATCAACACTGAATTTGGTACACGTGGTCGCGTTAAAGCTGATCTTTTTGTTAACCACGGTCTTTCAGAAACCGTAGCGTTTAACATGAACCTGTCATTTAACAAGCGCGATGGTCTTGGTGAGTTCATCAACGTGCCTAACGCCGAGTACGATGTTGGTGAGACTGAAGATGTTTCTGGCCGCGTTTCTCTTAAGTGGGAGCCATCAAATGACTTCCGCATGGTATTAACTGCAGATGCTAACAATGGTGACGGCGGTCTGCGTCCTTACACTGTGCTAATTGATGAAGTGGGTTCAGATCGCTACTTCGGTGGTCAGAATGGTGTTGGCGTACCGTTACGAAACACAGATGTGACACCTGAAGGCGCTGATATCTACGACAATGCAACAGGTACTGAAGCAGTAACTGGCGTGTCGAACGAAGCGCGTGGTCTTTCACTCACTACGGAGTGGGACATTAACGAAGACTACACTGCAAAGGTTGTTGCAAGCCAGCGTACATCTAAGTACAAAGCAGGTCTTGATGATGACGGTACAATTTACTCGTTGGATCAGTTCCCTGAGCGTGGCGAAGCCGATCAAACATCAATCGAACTTCAGCTTAACGGCTATATCAACGAATACACTGACTTTGTTGCTGGTGTTTACTACTTCAATGAAGAAGGTAGCAACCGTCAAGGTGACGACTCTAGTTTTGACGGTGGGGCTAACCTGCTAGAGCTCGATCAAGAAACCACTTCAAAAGCGGTTTACGTTAACGTTCGCCGTGACTTAACTGATGAGCTTAGCCTTTCTGGTGGCCTTCGTTACACGAAAGATGAAAAAGAAGCATCAGCGAACGTATTTTCAGCACTTGGTACTATCTATGATTCAAATGATTGGGACGAAGTGACGTGGGAACTCGCCACTAACTACACATTTGAAAATGGCATGACAGGCTATGCGACAATTCAGTCTGGCTACCAGTCGGGTCAATTCCCAGCACGTCCTTACTGCCTAATTGGTGAGTTCTTCGGTGCAGGTGGCTTTGATGATATCGAAGGCGCTCAAGCGGCGGTTCGCGCAAATAACTGTTTTACGGCGTCTGACAATATTACTGCTACTAACTATGAAGTAGGTATTAAAGGTCGTGTGAATGATTACTTCGACATTAGCGTTGCAGTATTTAACACTGAGTTTGAAGATCTTCCTTACCAAGTAAGTCGCGTGAGCGAAGGTGGCTTCGACACCGCAAACCTTGTGGTAGAGCAAACATCTCGTGGTGTTGAAGCTGATGCTACGTTTACCTATGGCAACTTCAGCATGATGACCAGCGTTGGTTATATGGATGTTGATGTTGAAGAGCAAGATGGATTCAATCCTGTAGCGCCACTTACTCCAGACCTAACCCTTGCAATTGGTCCGCAGTATACCTTTGAGCTTGATGGTGGTGATTCAATTCGCGTACGTGCAGATTACTCATATCGTGCAGAAATGTATGGTGAGCCTACTTCAGCACCTGAGCGTATGACTAAACTTGATAGCCGTGAGCTTGTTAACTTCGACATCGCTTATACGCCAGCGAATGATGCGTATACTGTTGCACTTTACGGTCGCAATATTTTTGATGAGCGTTACGACAATGCACGCTTGAATACAGGTGACTACATCCTGCAAATTCTAAGCAACGACGCAAGCGAGTTTGGTGTTAGATTCTCAACTGAATTCTAATAGCTACAACGAGTTACAATTATAAAGCCAGTCTAAAGACTGGCTTTTTTTTGCTTATTTTTTCTTGTTTTATCTTCATTATTAGCATAGTTTTAAAACTGTTCTAAAAATGCCCAGCAACTATTTATGAAAGTGAAAGCACTTTACGGTATTGGTTTTCTTGTTGTTAATATGCTTTTGTCAGGGTGTACCTACACGGTGTATTTACCCGACGATGAAGATATAAACGCGAAGAAAAACGGCAAGGTTGTAGTTGCTAAACCTGAATTTGGTAACCAATGTCGTTATAGCGGAAACGGTGAGTATGGCGCGTGCCCAACGTCAAATAGTGAAATGGTTGGAACATCGTGTTCTTGTCCAACACCTTCAGGGCAGATTATGGGAACGGTGTCGAAATAGAAGACGTGCTTTTGTAGTAAGTAGGGCCTTTCAATCATACGGAGATGGAGCGTGGGATTGTTTACCAGTTTTAAAAAATCGCGGTTAGAAAAAAAGTTTAAGAAAAACGAATGGGTAATCATTCAACCTATTCCGTTCGCTCAATTTGAACAACTTATCGTAGACCATGTAGACGGAGGTTGGGAAATAGAAGATGACTATGAACGGCTCGCTGAAACGACCGCTAAGTGGCAGTGTGAATTACGCAAAGGTACGAGTATTTTAACCTGCGTATGGACCGCTAAACAGCAAGGTATCGTATACGGTCCCGAACGCGTGCTTAGCGGTTTGTCTGAAAAGCTAAATATACCGACGTCTACAGCAATTGCTACGACGTGGTTTTAAGCCTTTATTAGAGCCAACCTTTTTGTTTAGCTATGCGAGCAGCATCTACGCGGTTGGTCGCATCGAGCTTTGAAATAGCCTCTGAGAGGTAGTTTCTTACCGTACCTTCAGATAAAAACAGCGATTGAGCAATGCCTTGGGTTTTAAGCCCTTCTGAAGCAAGTTTTAGTGCGGACATTTCTTTTTGCGACAGTGGATTGTTGTCGTCAAGAGCCATGATGGCGAGCTCAGTCGAAATTACCTTTTCTCCCGCAGAGACTTTGTGAATGGCATCTATCAGGTAGTCGCTGTCAGACTCTTTCAATATAAAACCCTTAACCCCTAAACTTAATGCACGCTTGATGTAGCCTGGTTTAGAAAAGGTAGTCATTAACACCACCTTGGTATTGAGACTTTGCTTTGCAATGTGGGCGGCTAGATCTAGCCCTGAAACCAGCGGCATTTCAATATCGCTCAAAATAATGTGTGGTGCAGGGTTATCATTTAAATAATCAATGGCTTCCTTTCCATTACTGCACTTTTCAACAATGGTTAAGTCGTCTTCTAATGACAGAAGCATGGCAATGGCATCGCGAACCAGCGACTGATCTTCAACAATCAAAATAGTAGTTGGCGCTTTTGAGTTCATAGGGAAGCCTTATGTGACAAAGCTTGCTCGGTAGTAAGCTGAACCCTGACAATAGGGTGAGGAAGGAAAGAAATGTCCACATCCGCATGAATAGACGCCGCGCGTTCTCTAATTCCCATTAATCCGTTTCCTTCTTTAATTGATGCGGTGTTCTCAACTACGCCATGATCTTTATAGGTCATTTTCACGGTTTGCTCATTAACTTCAAGACCAAGGGATACCGCGTTACCGTTTGAATAGCGCAAGGTATTGGTTGTCAGCTCTTTGATAATAAGCGCAAGCTGGCTTTCTTGTTTAGCGCTTAAACGTGCTTCAGCGCCGCCTTCAATATCGGTTGTAACATTAAAGCCGTTTTCTTCTAACAGTGATTTGTCTTTTGCTATTTCATCGCTAAGAGAAAGCTGCTTGATATCTGACACTGCTTGACGAATATCACTCAGTAGCGCTTGAGAAAGCTGTGCCAGCGCTTTTACCTCGCGATGCGCGTCTTCAATCTTATCTTTGCTTATAAGTTTATCGGCCAGTTGTGCCTTTAACGAAATAGAGCTGAGTGCGTGACCCGCAACATCATGTAAGTCTCTGCCTATTCGCTCACGTTCAGCGATCGCAGACAATACTCGTAGCGCTTCGGCCTGCTGGCTTTCTTTCAGACTATGGAGTGTTTCTTTGCGCTCCATAACACCAAACCCGAATAGCACTAAGCTGTTGAGCAACGAAGCACTTAAAAGAAAATGTGCGTTATTAAATACGGTAATGTGCAGTGACACGAGTACCAGCATCATCACGCCTATGCTCATTATGCCTGTCTTGAGCGAATTGTAATAACCTACGATAAAAGCAATAAAGCCGATAATGGTTGCGCCACCAGGGTTTTGAAAGCTGCATGCTACCGAAAGTAGAAACATGAGTAGCAAATAAGTGGGCAGTGTTTTAACAGGCTGGTTTATGGCTTTAATGTAAAGAATGACAAAGCTAAGGTATCCCAGGGTTTGAAGCACCCATGTTTCGATGGGAAGAGGACGGGAAATAATAAGCGGAACAAAAAAGAACAGTGAAAAAAACAAGCTTCCGTGAGACCAGCGCTTTTTCCGTCCACTTGCCAAAAGGGGCATGTCAGGCGCGGTGCTCTCGTTTTTGACGGCAGGCACCGCGCTGTTACTATCTTGTATGCTTTTATTGCTGAGCATTGTGAGTACTTCGTCCCTACTGAAATACAACGGCAGACTTGCTAGTAATTAGCAGCGTACCAGAGATAATCAACATAATACCCAGCACGGCATAAATGTCGAAAGTTTGTTTCCAAAATACCACCGAAGCAGCGGTGATAAGTGCGATTCCCATGCCCGACCAAATGGCGTAGGCGACCCCAATTCCCATATTCTTTAAGACCATGGCAAACAGCATTCCAGATATCGCGTAGAAAAAGATAGCGCCGTACCCAAAAGCCCACTTCTCCCATCCGTTCGACATTTTAAGCAGCATGGTAGCGGTAACTTCGGTGATAACTGCAACTGCCAAAAGTAAATAAGTCATAGTGCATTCCTTCTTAATTAAAGTGAAATTAGTTAGATTTGATTGATTGAAAACGACGTTCAAGGGTAATTAATGACACAATGTAGACAGCGACAATCACAGCCGATATTGCCTCTACCCTTGCATCGGGAAACAAGTACCAGGCGGCGACAATGCCGAAGGTTCTGGTTAGCGTGTGAAAGTAGCCTATCCAGTGTTCGATAGCCCATGATAAAGGCATCCACATCAGGCCTGCGAGAATGCCAATACTCAATGGAACGGTGGTGTGGTCGATGGCTGCAACGGGAAGCGCAATGGCAAATACCATTAGGCTCATGATCATGCCAACGAAGAAAAGACGGTCAAAACTGTTCTTTGCCGGCTTTTTGGCAAAAAATCGCTCACCGGTGAGGTAGGAGAGACCTGCACCGAGGTAGAAGATGGCACCTGTGCCGATATACAGCAACCAGGTTATGGTTAATTCAGATACAAAGGGAGCGCTGATACCAAGTAGAGCCCAAACAACAGTGCCTGCCAGCGGCATGGCAATGAATCGGTTCTTTTTAAAATCTTCCCGCTGCTGTTCCAATGGGATGGAAGCATTTTGAACGGGAGTTATTGATGAAGCGTGAGATACTTGTTCCATGAGCTTTACCTGATGTAGTAATGTCTATAGGTAAAGTATGCCGAGGTACCTCAGATTGCGTTAGTCACAAACGTCACCAATCGCGTATGACAATTGTCATCAGTTCACTTAATGAAGCCTATTAACTAAGTCTGTCGTGCTTTTTTCGCTTTTCGTTTGTTTAACACTGAATCGCCATCTTCCTTCGACAGCATTAAGCTATCGTAAATGCTGACAAGTGCTACTGCGGCCATAAACATCATAGATAGCGTAAACGTTTGTAGGTTTGGCATATTGGCACTTTGTCCAAGAATGAATGCTGCAGCGGCGATAGCGAGCGCAGAAAGGGTAATACCAAGACCGCGGTTCATTTGCATTAAAATGGCGCCTAGCGTGTTTGCGTCTCGCATTTTATTGGGGGGGACGTCGGCAAAAGCAATGGTGTTTATTAGCGTTAAGTGCATTGAGCGAGTAATACCGTTAACAAATAAAATAACGGCAATAGTAAATGACGATGTGGAGTGATTTATCATCGCGAGCGCCACAAAACCAAGGGCTATGAGCACGCCGTTTATTACAAGCACGCGTTTGAAGCCGAAGGTATTCATGATCCACGTTGTCGCTGGCTTTATCGCTAAGTTTCCAGCAAACAGCCACAGCAACAGTGAGCCGGCTTCTACAGGTGAGTAACCTAATCCAAGCTGGAGCATGAGTGGCACAAGAAACGGTGCACTGCCAAGTGCGACACGCATAACAGAGCCTCCAAACACAGTAAGCCGGAAGGTTTTGTGTTGCATCGCATCGAAAGAAAATAGTGGATTCTTGGCCGTTTTTACGTGTTTGACTGCCAATACCATGAGTACTAAGCCAATAGCGATGATGCCAAGTGGTCGAATAAGCTTGTTGCTGGTACTTGCTAAAAACTCGATCCCCGCCATAAATAGCGCAAAGCCGATACCGGTGAGCAAAAAGCCTTTAATATCGAATTTACCTACATTGCCTTTAATGTTTTTAAGGAGATACAGTGACGCGATGATAGCGATAATGCCCAGTGGAATATTCATATAAAAAATCCACTGCCAGCTGAAATGAGTGGCGATGTAACCGCCTAGCACAGGACCTAGTAGCGGTGCGCTTAACGCAGGCCAGGTTATAATGGCCACGGTTTTTACCAGCTTTTCCTTTGGCAAATCCCGCAGAACCACTAATCTTCCCACGGGAACCATCATTGCCCCGCCTAAACCTTGAAGAATTCGAGATAAGGTAAATTCGAATAAGCTGGTACTCAGACCACAAAGCACCGAGGCAAAAGTGAATACGGCAATCGCTGCTACAAATATAGTGCGTGCGCCAAATTTATCGGCGGCGTAACCACTTAATGGAATAAAGAGTGTTACGGCTACCAAGTATGCCGATACACCAATAGATAAGTGGGCTGCCGGCACATTGAAGTCGGCAGCAATGACAGGTAACGCCGTGGTGATAACCGTGGCGTCTAAAATTTCCATAAAGAGTGCCCCTGCAACCAAAAGGGCAGTGGCGAACTCTCTATTGAACAATTTCAAAGGCTCTAACTACGCGCGCGACACCCGTAATATTACGAGCAATATCTACAGCGGCTGTGGCTTCTAAATTGGTTAACCGACCCATCAGGAATACTTCTGAATCTTGAACCACTACCTTAACTTGTAGAGCAGGCACTCGTTCGTCTGCCACAATTTTAGTACGCACTTTTGACGCTAACCACAGATCGTTGGCTTGTGTGCCTGCACCTATCGCCTCGCCAATTCTAATTTGGTTGTGAATTTTTTTGATATAGCTTACTTCTTGGGCGCGGCGCACAGCTTCGTCAACTAAGCCTTGGTTTGGCGCTTGCCCGGTTAGCAACGCTACACCGTTATAAACATCCACTTGAAGGTTAGCTTGCTCTTTAAGCGCATCGCTTTTCGACCATTGATACGACACCGCAGCATCGGCATTTTGGTCATCAAGCTGCGTGCCTACAGTACGTCTGTCATTAGCCACTTTCGCAGCCATGGCGCCTGCAGCTCCAACGGCCACTACACACCCTTGTAATGTAAGAATTAGGGCTAATAAAGAACCCAGTAGTCCCAAATTTTTCACTTGTGTCCTCTTTACTACTCGTCGCCGTGATCGGCAGGGAATAAGCTGTCGTCAATGCATTCACATAAATTGTGAATTACCAGTAAATGAACTTCTTGAATACGCGAAGTGCGGTTTGACGGTACGCGAATTTCAACATCATGTTCACTTAAAAAGCCCGCCATTTCACCGCCGTCTTTGCCAGTAAGCGCGACAATGGTCATATCGCGAGATAATGCCGCTTCCATCGCTGCTATGACGTTACGAGAGTTACCACTGGTTGAAATAGCCAACAGTATATCTCCGGGTTGGCCGAGCGCTCGTACTTGCTTCGCAAATATTTCTTCGAAGTTATAGTCATTCGCAATAGACGTCAGGGTTGAGGTGTCTGTGCTTAATGCGATTGCCGGTAAGCTGGGACGGTCGCGCTCGTAGCGATTGAGCATGTTGGAAGCAAAATGTTGCGCATCACCTGCAGACCCGCCATTACCACAGCTCAGTACTTTATTACCTCTAATTAAGGCTTCAACGATCATGTACGCCGCTTTCTCAATATGCTCTGGCAATATTTCCGATGCCGCTATTTTGGTTTGTATGCTCTCGGTAAAATTCGCTTTTATCTGTTCAATCATGTGTCATCTCTTTGTTTTCACCAAATGGCAGACCATTTAGTGAAATTTTTTGCGCTGCATTACAGCGCCTTGATTTTTGTAATGGCCAGTATCTGAAAGTCAGAGGTTTAAACTGTGGCCTCAGCGTGAGAGAAAAATGGCCTAACGTTTATCGCTCGCGATAATCAACCCGCATTTTCTATTGAAGCGTGCGAAAAAACTCAACCAAGCTTCTTGCTTCATCTTCAACTTTAAAATTTTTCACAACGTGTTCGCGCCCGGCTTTGCCCATTTCTGCAAGTTTGTCCATATCCGAAAGCAGCAAATCCATCTTTTCTGTGACAGCTTGCTGATCTTTGGTAGGTACAATATACCCATCAACGCCTGGCCTAATGATGTCTTCCCATGCGCCCGCCTGAGTAGCTAATACCGCAGCTCCAGCACTCATGGCTTCAGGTACAGTTAATCCAAACCCTTCGTTATAGCTAAGTGCACTTACTAATGACAGTGCACTGAAGATTCTAGGAATTTGCTCAAACGGCAATTCACCGGTGAAAACAATTCGGTCAGTTAACCCGGCTCTAGAAACTTTTTCTTTAAGCTCGTTTACAAATTCTTGGTTACTCGAGGATATGGCACCTACAACTACTGCGTTCACGTCAGGGTATTTGGGCAATACTTTGATGCACGCTTCAACAAATAGATGAACGCCTTTTTGCTCTCTAACTCTGCCCAGAATACCAATGCCGTACTTGCCGCCGTAGCCTAATGCTTGCCATGCTTCTTGCTTGTTTTCTGCTGGCGTGTAGTTGTCTATTTGCACACCGTGTAGATTTATCTTGGCGGGGGGCTTATTTAGATATTTTGCAGAGCGATTACTCATTGCAATAACCGCATCCATTTTATTGCTTAACCACACCGTAGAAGCCGAACGCTTTCGCTGAGCGGCAGAGCTAAATACAAGCTTTATTTTGGCGCGAAACACGTATTTGAGGATCACACCCTGAATCATCTCGTCAACGCGACGTGCATGAAAAATTCGCCACTTACCATTACTAAGCGGGCGTCGACACATTTTTGCGACCTCCCAAAAAGTAATAGTCATTGATGGGTCTGGAACAAAATGCTTGCCCATTATCCGCAAATTTATCATATGCTTCTGTAGCGATGTTACTTGCAGCATCGTAGACGTTACGCCAGAAAAATTAGAGCTGGAGTTGCCGACTATTAGCTCTATTTCTTGGTTATCAACGCTGCTGGACGAAACCTTGTTGTTGGGATGACTCATTATTTGTGGGAACCTAAGAAACTTTCATCAAACCGATGAAGGGTTGCAAATCATAAGATAAAACAAACGGAATACGTCTGACATAAAGACATTTTCATTAATATCGGCCGCGCTCATTGATGGCGTACGCTTCTAGTCCTTTTTGGGGAACATCAGTTTAAAAGCTGGATATTGTCAGTCTTTAGCCCACGTTCTTCAACCACTGAAGGTTGTCTCCGTCTATGGCAACAACGTCTATTCGCAGAGAAGTAGACGCTGGATTTAAGCCATTATCTAACAAATAGAAATCAAACGCAGCCTGAATTCGCTGGAGCTTTTTAGCAGTCACAAATTCTAAAGCACTGCCAAACTGATTTCGTCTTCGGTATTTAATTTCAACGCACACTATGGTGCTGCCATCTTGCATTACAATGTCGAGTTCGCCACGCCGAGTGCGGTAATTTCGACATCGAAGAGTAAGGCCTTGTTCCATCAGATATTTACAGGCCTTGTCTTCTGCTGCATTCCCTTGCAGTGTTGACATAATTTTACTCCGAAAGCATTTGAACTTTTTCGTTACGAATAATTGCCTGAGGCTGTTTGCGTATTACTTCACCTTGTTGATTAAGGGAAAGTGTACCCGTTAACCCTTCGTGTGAGAGATATTTCAGCGTGTTAAGCATGCCTAGCTGAGGCAACAACTGATAAGCATCAAAACCGAACGCAAACAAACGTTTTTGCATCGTATTTTGATTTTGCCAAGCCTGTTCAACTTCGTTCTGAAGAGGTTGCCAACTATGTGAAGGCATTAACCAAGGCATGTCGATAAAGTGCACATTCTGCAGGTCACGCCATTGGTTTTTCCCGCTGTCGTAATCCATTGAACGAGAGGTGGCATACACGGGGACTTGTTTGCCATCGTATGGGTTTAAGCTCGCTTCGATAATGGGGTTAAGCAGTTCTGTGTCTTGAGGTGAGGCAAATGCAACAATGGCATCAATATCACGCCTACTGCGAGGCATGTTGTACACTTCATCATTTGTCATGTACTCAATTTGATTGATACGCTCGTTGCTTTGCGCCACATCTAGCGCCTGTGTAATTCCCTCTCGAAGTGAATTACTGTCGTTAAACGATACCGACGTTATGTTGGCGCGCTGCTTGTTTTCCTGATTGTTGAGTATTCGCCAGTGCTTTTTAAAGGTGTCGTCCATTCGCTGGTACAGACTGCTTTGTGCGGCAATAACGATAGGCGCACGATATCCTTTATTAAAGATAAATTCAGCAAGCTGCGTTGCTTCATCTTCTGGTGCTAGCCCGTAATAATTCAGCGAGGTGGGCAAGCCTAATGAGTGGAGTTCATTTTGTGTGTCATCACCTGCGAGACCTGTACCAGAGGCAAGAGCATCATCGGCTATCGCCGGATTAGATGATCCTGTTGCCAACCTTTTAGCAGACGCATTGTCTGGCAATTCGTCAGGCCTGTTTAATGCAAGTACGTTCACACCAAGCGGCAAACTGGGAATTAAACGCTCAACAGTGTCTTTTAAAAGAGGGCCAATGATGAACTTGGTATCGCCAATTTCGCTGAGTAAATGCTGTGTATCCACTTCGTTGGTGTCGATAAAACGAAGACGAGGTAGAAGGTGTTCATCTTGGCGCTTTTCAACATCGGTGTAATAAGCCGCCATGATGCCATTTTTTACGACTTGTCCCGTGCGAGCTAACCTGCCAGAAAGTGGTAGTAAAACCGCAATATCGTTGGCGCCAGCATCGGTAAGCTGGGTTGCTTCAATCACGTTTTCAGGCAAAGCGTTTTCTAATACATGACCGCGATAAACCTGCTTAAATTGCTGCAGGCTTTTGGCTAATTTTTCCGGTGACGACGCGTTTTCTTCGGTTAGTTCGCGAAGAGTAATGAAAGGAGACAGGTCGGGATAAGCACTGCCTACTGAATCTAGTGACGATGCAGGAATGGAGGTAATCCACTGCCAAACTTGTTGCACTTTTTCATCGTCAGTAAGATTGGTCTTTAATACGCTATTCGCTGCCGCAGCCAGGTTGCCTTGCTGCGTGAAGAGCTGGGTTTGAAGCTCCGCTTTTTGGAATGCGGTTTCGCCTGTACCGGTTACGCCATCCAACATAGCCAGCAATTCTTCTGCCGAGGCATCAGGCATTCCCGCATAGGCTTTGGTTACCAGAAGGGAGTAATAAGATTGATTTACCCCTGAAATACCGTCTTCTTTTACCTCATATAGCACTTGCTGAGCCAAAACGGGATGTTGATTTTGAAGGTACAGGTCAGCCGCTTGCAGCAACAGCGTATCGCGCTGTTCTTTGTTGCGGGTGCGCTCCCATACTTTTTTTGCTTCAAGGAGTTTGTGCTCAGGCGTGACGTTATCTTCAACCTGTGTGGTTTCAATTGGGGTAGGTTCCACTACCACAGGCTTTGACTGGGTTTTAGGTGTACTTCCACAGCCCGTTAGCACCAATACAGAAGCGACGGCTGATAGCGTAAAGATTTTTCCAGCTTGTCCAATATGACGCACAGTTTCATTCCTTTTACATCGTTATAGGCCAAGTTTATCTTAACCAGTGTGAAAATCTACGCTTGCCAGCATAATCTGGACTAATGGCGTGATACACTTATCGCATATTCTTCAAAATTAACGTAAGACTTAATCACTGTTATGACAGACACCGCCACCTTATATATTGTTCCAACACCTATCGGTAATTTAGACGACATAAGTGCCAGAGCAATACGCGTATTAAGTGAAGTAAGCTGGATCGCTGCCGAGGACACCCGTCACAGCGCTCGACTCTTACAGCACTTTAGCATTGGAACGAAAACTCTTTCTCTGCACGAGCATAACGAAGATAAGCGCACAGCAATGCTTTGTGAGCGTTTAAAGGGCGGCGAGTCGGTAGCATTAATAAGTGATGCTGGAACGCCGTTAATCAGCGACCCGGGCTTTGTTTTGGTACGCAAGTGCCGTGAGCAAGGTATTCCGGTTAGCGCTCTGCCGGGCCCATGTGCTGCAATAACAGCATTAAGCGCGTCGGGACTGCCGACAGACAAGTTTATTTTTGAAGGATTCCTACCGGTTAAAGTGCAGGCACGTGAAAGCGTGTTGTCAGCGCTAATAGATCGAACGTTCACCACAGTTTACTATGAAGCCCCACGACGAATTTTAGACACCGTTACTGATATACAGCGCGTTTTAGGCGAACGCCAGATTGTTGTAGCGAAAGAGCTATCCAAAACCTTCGAAACCTACGTGAGTGGCAGCGCGCAAGATGTAATTGATTATCTCAATGCGGATGTTGCGCACCAGAAAGGCGAATTCGTCGTCATGATTGGTCCCGCGAAGGTAAGTGACCAGGCGATACCCAGTGAGGCAATGTCGTTGCTAAGTGTTTTGTGTGAGCACATGCCGCTTAAAAAGGCCGCGGCGGTGGTCGCCACTCACTATGACTTGAAAAAGAATGCGCTTTATCAAGCTGGGCTAGACGCAAAAGCGTAAACACGTTGTTGATCTTAAGGGCCTTGGAATAAATACAAAAGAGTGTAATCCACGTCAACTGCTCAGTTCAAAAAGGACTGAGGTTTATGGAGGCTCATATGACAAAAACACTCAAAATCACCATGTCAGAAGGAAAATGGTTAGTTGATATATTTTCTCAAGCTAACGACTCAGGTGTTTACGACTTAATCCACCCTAATACCTTTGCGGAAGTTTCTCTTAATGAAGGCGAAATGTACGGCTTTCGTTATAGCCTGCATGGAAAAGCGGGAACGTCATTTAAAATTGAGTTAGATGACGAAGTGTTGGCTGAAGGTGAGATAGACAAATCTGAGGCGGCGTCGGGAAGTGGAGTTGTATAGCCACTAACCCCATCGCGCCGCCATAAAAATCAATGCGCGATGAATTCCTACGTTGTTTACTTGAATGCTAAGGCCTCGCTCTGACCTGAAATCAATTCAGTTTTTCCTTTTTCAGGAAATAATGTGAGCGAATTAACGTTTTGTGGGTCTTAGTTAACAAAGAAAAAGAAAAAATTTCGTAAAAGAATAGTTTTTATTGGTATTATTTCAATATTCCTTTTGCATTCTTTTTCTTTGTAAATTCATTTTCTTATATTCAACGGCATTATCATGTTTCAGCATTTCATATTAACGCGCTTTAATCTTCGAAAAAAAGGTTGGGATGAGACCAAATCTCAATCCAAAGTTTTAACTGATAGCTGGATGGAAAACAGATTGAAGCTGTTTGAGCAGTACTGTTATTCGTCTATAAAATCTCAAACGGTAAAAAACTTTGAATGGCTAGTATTTTTCGATACGAATACACCAGAAATTTATCGCGAAAAAATAAACGAGCTAGCTTCAAAATTCTCCAATTTTATCCCTATTTACACAGACGGAATGGAAAACTTTTATCCGTCTATAAAAAAAGAAATAGCGTCTAGATTAACAGCCCCTTTCCTCATAACGACGAGGCTTGATAACGATGATAGCCTTCACCAAGATTTCGTTAAAGAAGTACAGAATCAATTTTCAGAGCAATCTTTTATGGCAATTGACTTTGTTGACGGATACACGCTGCAGGTAGCGCCTCGTGTAAGGCTAGGCCTGCACTCACATGTGCATAATCCGTTTATGAGTTTAATTGAAAAAAGTGAAGATTTTAAAACCATCTGGTGTCAAGAAAGGCACGGATATTGGAGTGGTGTAAAAGAACTGACGCCTATCAGAGGAAAGCGAATGTGGATGTCGATTATTCATTTTGAAAACAAGGTGAATGAATATAAAGGCTATGGAAATGTTCCAAAAGAAAGGGTTGAAGATTTTAATTTACACCCTGCTGCCCTTGAAGACGTTATTGCAAACGTTGAAGATCCCAAAGTCAGTAGCAAAAGCGCGCTAAAGCATAAAATTAAGACAAATTGGAAGGTGAATTTTAAGCTGATGAAGAGGGCGCTATTTTCTTAAGTAGTTATCTAAAACTACTTAGTGTTCGCATCAGTATACTCTGGTTACCATTTGCTCATATTTGGGTTTAATTTAACCTGAGAAAAATGAGGGGTTCATTGATTAAGGTGAACCAGATAGTAGGGAATTCACTGTGTGAGCCGTGCAAATTAGCAAGCTGTTTGTTTAATCAAACAGCTTGCCCGTAAAACGGCTCATTAACAATTAGCCAATTACAAAAAAGGCTAATTAAGACAAACGACCTTTAAAGTCTTCGTAGCTGAATTCGCGAACCAGCTCAAAGTCGCCGTTAGAACGCAGGATGCCGATAGCAGGATGTTCTACACCGTTGAAGAAGGTGGTTTTTACCATGGTGTAATGCATCATATCCTCAAACTGTAATCGATCGCCGGTCTTAAGCGGCGCATCGAATGAGTAGGTATCAATGACATCGCCTGCAAGGCACGAATTGCCACCTAGCTTCACATTATATGCTTTTTCATTAGGCATACCCGCGCCCAAAATTGTAGGTCGATAAGGCATTTCCAGCACATCTGGCATATGTGCAGTAGCTGAAATGTCTAGAATAGCGATATCACCTTCATTTTCTACCATATCAACCACTTCGCAAATTAATGGCCCTGTCTGCCATGCTACCGCAGACCCTGGTTCAAGAATTACGTCTAGATGTGGGTAACGGGCTTTAAAGTCTTTTAGTGTGTTGATGAGGTGCTCAACATCATACCCTTCACGGGTCATCAGGTGTCCGCCACCTAGGTTTAACCACTTTAATTGACCAAGCCATTTGCCAAAACGCTTTTCAATGGCTTCAAGCGTGCGTGCAGTAGCAAAAGAATCACACTCACAAAGGTTGTGGCAGTGAAAACCTTCAATACCCGATAAGTCTACGCCTTCTAGCTCACTAGCACGTATGCCTAAGCGAGAACCTGGTGCAGCTGGGTCGTACAGTGGCGTATCTGCTTCTTGATGCTCAGGGTTTATACGAAGGCCTAACGACACGCCTGCTAGCACGTCTTTATGCGCGTTCCACTGGGTCAAACTATTAAAAGACAGGTGATTAACAAGACTCGCCAATTCCTTTGCGTCATTAACCTTGTACGCAGGAGAATATGCGTGAACTTCTTTACCCATCTCTGCAGCAAGTTTCGCTTCCCAAACCGAACTGGCCGTTGCTCCGTGTAAGTACTGTTTGATGATGTCGAAGCAAGACCACATAGAAAAGCCTTTAAGCGCCAAGATAATACGCGCGCCAGATTCGTCTTGAACCCGTTTCATCAGCTCAAGGTTTTTAATTAATTTTGCTTCTTCCAGCACGTAGCAAGGAGAGGGAATATCAGTACGTTGAGTTAAATCGGTCAATGGGATAAAGCTCCAAAAAATAAAACGGCTTTCAACATTTATCAAACGCCTAATGTATTACATTACAGGTCGTAGCTCAAAACTACTCTGTATCCTACATTCCAGTAATCTGATCTAGATTTAAATAGTGGCGTTAATAAAAAAGGGCGCTTGAATTAAGCGCCCTGATGTTTCAATTATTTAGTGAAAGGGCTACCTTCACATTCGAGTACGTGCCATGGCAGACCATGCTCGTTAAGCATATCCATGAATGGGTCTGGATCGAATTGTTCCATGTTCCATACACCTGCTTCTTTCCATGTGCCGTTAAGCATAAGCGCTGCGCCAATCATCGCAGGAACACCTGTGGTGTAAGATACTGCTTGCGCGCCTACCTCTTCGTTACATTTCGCGTGGTCACAGTTGTTATAGATAAAGATAGTTTTTTCTTTGCCATCTTTAATACCTGTGATGTAAGTGCCAATGCACGTCATACCGCTATAACCTTCAGCAAGTGAGCCTGGGTTAGGAAGTACTGCTTTCAAGAACTCTAGTGGTACAATCTTCTGGCCTTGGAATTCAACTGGCTCAATGCTAGTCATACCAATACCTTCAAGTACACGCAGGTGGTTAAGGTAAGCATCGCCAAAGGTCATCCAGAAGCGTGCACGCTTAAGGGTAGGGAAGTGCTTAACAATAGACTCTAGCTCTTCGTGGAACATCAGGTAAGATGCGCGAACACCAATGTTTTGATAGTCCAGATCTTCACGTACGCTTAACGGATCGGTTTCTTTCCACTCGCCGTTTTCCCAATAGCGACCGCGTTGGGTAATCTCACGAATGTTGATTTCAGGGTTGAAGTTAGTCGCGAAAGCCTGGCCGTGATCGCCGCCATTACAGTCTACGATATCAAGATAGTGGATTTCGTCGAAGTAATGCTTAGCTGCATATGCTGTGTAAACGTTAGTTACACCTGGATCAAAGCCACTGCCAAGAAGGGCCATAATGCCCGCGTCTTTAAACTTGTCTTGGTAAGCCCACTGCCACGAGTATTCAAACTTCGCTTCGTCTTTAGGCTCGTAATTGGCGGTGTCTAGGTAATCAGTATTAGTTGCAAGACATGCATCCATGATTGGAAGGTCTTGATATGGCAACGCAAGGTTGATTACTAGGTCTGGCTTTACTTCGTTGATAAGTGCTTCCACTTCTTTTGCGTTGTCAGCATCAACAGCGAAAACACCCTTAACGCGATCTGCACCTACTTCTTGCTGTAGCGCTTCACACTTAGATACCGTGCGGCTTGCTAAGTAAATTTCGTCGAAATGTTGCGGTAAACGTGCACATTTTTTCACAGTTACCGACGCAACACCGCCAGCACCAATAATTAAAACGCGAGACATAATAACTAATCCCTAATTTTGCTAATGAATTTTGGGCTGAATGCTAGCAGACCAATGGGATTTGGCAAGCAAAGACAGCCCATGACAGTACAAAAAATTTTAATCGTAACAACGAATGTAAAAGGTATTGCACACCTACTAGCGGCCTACCTTTCAAAGGCCTCATTATTGACCGTTTATGGTCTACGCCGAGATACGTCGTTCAATAGAAGTTTGAGCTGATACGAAAGCAGACACGTTTTTAAAATTACTAACGTGTCTGCAATTCTGCTCGGTTTAAAATATAAAGTCGCTCGAATTTCAGCGGGTAACCGTATCAATTGGTGGCGATATGACTACCTTATCATCAACTTTGTAATAAGGGTAAAGAATCAAACGCTCTTCATGATTTGGTGTAGCAGTGGCTATGGCAATGGCGTCGAGGGTTTTACTGTCTTGGGTATTAACCGCCGCAGCATAAACCAATACGCTGTAGCTGTTTGTGTCGGTGGTGGTATCGATAATTCGCCACTGAAGCTGCTCGATAAGCTGTGACTCTCGCTTTTGACCTTGTGTTTCGTCGTTGAAAATACAACCTACTCGGCCGTTTTCATAGATGGCAGCAAAGGGGTAAAACACATCGCATACGGGTAACATAAGCTCACATAAGCTTAGTGACTTCGACACGAGTACGTTTAATGGCGTTGGCAATGTAACTGGACGGTCGATCATAGCGCATCTCCTGTGAGTTAGCGTTGCTGGACACTTGCTAATACCTACGCTTACTACGTCACATTAGTTTAATATTCACCATTGCGATAGCTAAACATTACCATTTCATACTAAAAGATTAAGAGACTAACCTAGGGCCTGTTGACCTTTGTTGTACATTTGGCAGCGGTCTGTGTGCCATCTAGACAAGGCGAATGTTTGACGGTTTAGTGGTTCTAAATCGAGAACGTTCAACGCAGTATAGATGGCACAAAGGCGCTGCCCGAAGGGGTCGTTATGGAAGCCTTTTACTCTTTGTCACAGTCCTTTAACTTAGCCCGCTAGGCTTGCAGGACTGTTTCGCGATTAAAAGGCTTCCATTTAGACCAAAATTCGTACACCAAAGGTCAACAGCCCCTAGGGCGATTGCTTTTTATCGGTTGTTCTTCAACGCGACTTAATAGTTCGGCGATGAGGAAGTGGACATTAGCTTTAAGGCGCTAAAAGTTGTTTTTGGTATTTCAGTGGTGTTGTTGAGTACCACTTTTTAAAGGCGTGGGTAAATGATGATTGTTCCTGAAACCCCAATAAATCTGCGGTATCAGCGATAGAGTGATGTTTCAGCAAATCATCTAAGCGGGCTTTGCGTTCGCTATTGAGAATTTGTTGAAAACTAGTGCCACTTTGCTTCAATTTTCGCTGTAAGGTGCGCGGACTGATAAAAAGTGCATTGGCTACGCGTTGCTGATCGCAGCCTTTTAAGGTTGGATTGGCTTTTAAAAGCGCAACGACTCTATGACTTATGTCTTCATGCTGATTGGCGTAGAACTGGCTATTGGCACATTGAACACGGTCGCCGCCTTTGCTCGCCATTAGTTCTTCTTCGGATACTTTTACAAGCGCACTAAACATCGCTTTGTTCTCGCTGGTAAATGAAATATGTAAAAGGTGCTGAGGAAAAATAATGGCGTTGGTGTTGGCGTTATCAACCACCTCACAATTGAACCACATCGCTAGCATGGCTTTTTCCGAATCGCTCAAAGGAAACGTAAAGGTGACGGCATTCAGTTTACAGGCAGAACCTAATATCTTGTAGACGGTTGCTACCCAGGCTGTGGTGTTGCGCAATACCATCTGCTTGCAATCGGCGCTTTTGGGTACCCACTCAACGCGGGTATTGTCAGGTTCGAAAAACACGCTAGTGGTGCCGATGTCAGCGACTAAAGCGTCAAAGCGGGTAAGCGCATTTATGGCTTGAGCCAAGTTTTCGCAGCTTTCAACAAGGTAACCCAGCACCCCGTAATCTTTCGCCTGAATATGTTTACCTAATTCAAAACCAAATAACGAATTGTTGGTTAATGCGACCCCTTGGTTTAACAGCTCAACGTATACATCCATATCAACACGTGAAGAGCCAGACAGTGAGTCATGCTTTTGGGTAGTTAACGAAACATTGTCGGCATTAACGCCTAAGCTAACTAAATAGCTCACCGTACTTTGGATATAGGCTGAGGAAACTGATGGCATATGCTTGTCGCAAAATAACAAAAACACTGTCGCATTAACGCAAGATAAAATAAAAATGTCAATTTATGCTAGGAGCCGTCAAAAAAGGAAATAACCTAGATGGTTAACGTTTACTACCAAAAAAATATTGCTGCAACGCCCAAAGAACTGCGCGATACGCTGCTTGATCACCAGAATTTAAGCGATTTTTTCAACGCGTCGTTTAAGGTATTGAAAGCAGAAAATGATAATGAGATTAGCGGCGGAAAGGGCTGCGTAAGAGAAGTCACTATTCTGGGAGTACGCTTTAAAGAAGAAATTGTTCGTGCAGATACCAACGGCATTGAGTATAGAGTGGTTGATGACTTTCCAGTCAAAGCTCACAGGGGCGTTATTGCGTTCACGCAGCAGGAAAATTCAACAAACGTTTCTTATCGCATTACCTGTCGGGCGCCCTGGTATATACCAAACTGGTTACTGACGCGCCTGTTGCAAAACGATATTGAGCAATGTCTAGATAAGTTAGGAGCACGCTTTGATCCCCGTTGAACTTATTTTGCTAGGGTTAAGCCCCGTATTTCTACTTTGTGTCTTTATTGAATTTAAAAGAGCGCGACAGTTTTACAATGTAAAAGACAGTGTGAATAATGCCTTACTTGCACTACTTCATCAGGGCTCTGATGCCTTGGTATTGCTTCTACTAATGCCTTTTTTTATTTGGTTGCACCAGTTTTCACTATTTAAAGTAGAGCTTAGTGCACTGTCACTTTTTGCAGGTTTTATTCTTCAAGACTTTTTGTACTACTGGTTTCATCGTGCTTCACACAACATACACTGGTTTTGGCTAGCGCATGTGGTACATCACAGCTCGACAAAAATGAATTTCACAACGGCTTTCAGGCAAAGCGTTTTGTACCCTTTTGTTGGCATGTGGCTGTTCTGGGTACCAATGATTCTTATTGGTTTTTCACCAAGTCTGGTTTTTGCAATTGTCGCTATCAATCTGGCTTATCAGTTTTTCGTACACACTCAGACAATTGGAAACCTAGGCTGGGTAGAGCGTATCTTCAACACGCCTACGCATCACCGTATTCATCACGCAACGAATAAACCATACATTGATAAGAATTACGGTGGCGTACTTATTATATGGGATAAATTATTCGGCACTTTCGCTAAAGAAGACAAAACGATAACGATAAAGTACGGCATTGTAGGAAAAATGCCTGAGGACAATCCTCTTAGCGCTAACTTCAGTCAAATAGGTGTGCTTCGTGAACAGCTTCAGCACGCAAAAGGGATAAAAGCAAAGTTAAAGAGGTTGTTTGGCTATCCTGTCGCAGATTGATAGTAATGGTGCTCGCGCGCCTGAACTATGTTTTTACAACTCATTCAATTTGCACACATTCATTGGCAGAAACGCACCAAAGTAAAGCATATTGTTGACCGAGATGAAGCAAAGTGGGAATGCCATTTAAATAGACTTTCCACACTCAAGGATCCGCAACCTCTAGAGTTGCATTACAACCAACAGCGTCTGACTGAATTCGCTTTCCTTAGGCGCACTTTTTGCAGATTAACACCTTATCAGTTGGTAACAACATACTAGCCAAGCTTTTACAGTAGCTAAAAGCGCCAAGGAAATAGGGAAGTTAAATGAAAGAGTTTATTGAAAATATGCCAAAAGCCGAACTTCACGTTCATATTGAAGGCACATTAGAGCCTGAGCTAAGTTTTGCCTTAGCGCAGAAAAATAACGTTTCACTGAAAGCCAAAACACCTGAAGAAATGATAAAGGCGTATGATTTTTATGATTTACCTTCTTTCCTCGATATTTACTACGCGGGTATGAGCGTGCTCATAGAAGAGGATGACTTCTACCAGCTTACCATGGCATACCTTAAGAGAGCCGCAGCACAGAACATCGTTTATGTTGAGCTTTTCTTTGACCCCCAAGCTCATACAATTCGAGGTGTGAGTTTCGATAGCGTTATTAACGGAATACATGCAGCGCAAAAAGATGCGCGCACTGAATTGGGTGTAGAAAGTCAGCTTATCCTGTGCTTCTTGCGAGATATGTCGGCTGAATCAGCAATGGAACATCTGAAGCTAGCTAAGCCCCACCTCAACAAGTTAGTCGGCGTCGGGCTCGATTCCGACGAGAAAAATAACCCGCCATCAAAGTTTGCAGAAGTATTCTCAAAAGCGCGTTCATGGGGACTTAAACTTACAATGCACTGTGATGTTAACCAAGACAATACGCAAGAGCACATACGTCAAGTAATTGAGGATATTAAGGTCGACAGGATTGATCATGGTGTAAATATTCTCGAATCTGATGCTTTATGCGAGCTTGCAAAATCAAAAAATTTGGGATTAACGGTCTGTCCTGTTTCAAACAAATTTGTTGTTCAATCACTCACTTCTTGTGAATTGAAAAAAATGTTGGAAAAAGGGTTGCTGCCGAGTATCAATTCAGACGATCCGTCTTATTTCAGAGCCTACTTGAATGAGAATTTAATTGCCCTACAAGAAGAAGGGCAATTCAGCAAAGAGGATTTAATCACGCTTGTTGAAAATAGCTTTAAAACCAGTTGGCTTTCTGAAAAGCGTAAAATGGATTATTTAGATACGTTGAAACGTTACACGGACACTGTTGCAGTAGCGTAATTTTGCTTTAACTATTTCGTTTTAATTAAAGGTGCTGCGCAGAGCGGCACCTTTAACAAGGAGTAACGTTATTCTTTACTAGCAATTTTCTGAAGGTTGCTGTGAATTTTGAAAAGTACGATAAGCAGTTCGCACCAGATTCTTGCGCCAATACAGCCAGACACGATAATAAATAGGCCGTATACAAAACTCGCGTCGTACCCTACAAACATCGTTGTTACGCCACTTACCACAGATCCTAAAAGCAATAGCCAGTACACGAAAGTGATAATCTTAGGGGTTAACATTGAGTCGAAGAAGAAAATATCTTTCATAATCATTCCTTGATGAAGTTTGCAGGTAGCAAGCGCTAATGTTTATGCCGCATCCTGCGACAAACTTCTTGTTGTTATCGTTGTTTAGTGTTTAAAAGAATTGTGAGCAAGCTCACAGGGATAGTTGTAACACCGAAAGGTAGTGGGCGCAACACTCTGTTATAAAAGGGTTTTATCTTGCGCCTTGCAAGCCGCCTGTGTGCAGTACAACAATGCGTGACCCGTCTTCAAACATACCTTTGGCCAGCATATCTTTAACTGCCCAAAAGGCTTTGCCGGAATAAACAGGCTCGATATCAAAATCGAAAGTATTATTAAAATCGTTGCAGAAGGTTTGAAGCTCATTTGGCGCTTTGGCGTAACCACCGAAGTGGTAGTTGTGTTCAATATGCCAATTTGATCGCCCAAGCGAGGCTGGAAGAAATTGTTCGACTAATCCTTCTAAGTAGTCTTCACCCTTCAGCACGCCAACACCGACAGCGTTGCAACCAGTGTGATGGAGAGTGTCTTTCGCATTATTTTCATTACGTTTTTTTAATGCACTGACTATTCCCGCCAAAGTGGCTCCACTAGCGACAGGAGCGACAATAAAATCAAAGTCTGTGTCGATTTCATCAACCATGTCCTTTATCCCTTGAAGCGCTTGTGCTTGGCTTCCGCCCTCAGGAATGATCATCGCGTCAGGTTGCTGCTGCTTAAGATGAAGTAGATATGCGCTATCGTTTCGCTTTTTGTAAGTGACTCGGTCTACATAGTCGATACGGGTGCCCCAACTTTTCAAATCCTCAATCATGGGTGTAGGTGCAGCGCTGTAGTCACCGCGAATAACGGCGTTAAAAGGAATGCCCAATTTATAACAAACAAAGCCTAGTGCATGCAGGTGGTTAGAAAAACCGCCGCCGAAACTCACTATCGTTTTTGGCAACGGGCTGGTGAGCGCATGACTTAGCTTTCGCCATTTATTACCTGACATTACAGGGTGAATAGCATCATCACGCTTAACAAATAGCGATACCTTGCTGGCACCTTCCCAATTTGGCTTAAATGGGATTAGCGGTGATGGCAGGGTTAATGACGATTTAAATGCATCAAGGGGAAGCACAACGAGAGCCTAGTGTCAGTTGATCAAATGTGTGAAGGCAAGAGTATAACCAGATAGAAATTCAATAAAAGACCTGTAATGTTTATTACGCTAATAAGAGCATAGTTATGGTTATCAAAATGTATGGCCTATTTCGCCAGTTGAGAGCTAAATCCTTACCAATGCGCCCAGAAAGTGCCAGTGGTGTGTGGGGATATTCGATGTATAGCGCTAGCATGGCTGCGAAGATGTTTTCCATCATGCTTTTTGTTTCGATATCAACAAGCGGGCTAATCATGTCAAAGAATGCGGTTGCGCGAGAGCCAGATGTTAAGCACATCAGTAATTATGTTCCCAATGCAAAGCTCGTTGGAAAAGGAATGTTCTCTTACTACTTCTGGGATGTGTATACCGGTGAGCTTTATGCGCCTGATGGCGCTTACCAAAACCAGCCCCCCTTTGCACTAAAGTTAACGTACCAGCGAGACTTGGAAGGCAAGAAAATTGCCCAGCGTTCTATCGATGAAATGAAAAAGCAAGGAGACCTATCGGCTGACGACTCAGACAAGTGGCTTTCCCTAATGAATAGTATCTTTCCTGACGTCAGCGAGGGCGACGTCATTACCGGTATTGCTACGAAAGATGGCACGAGTGTGTTTTACGTGAACGGTGAAAAGGCTGATGAAATTGAAGACAAAGCATTTACACAGCGTTTTTTTGATATCTGGCTAAGCGATAAAACGTCTGAGCCAAAATTTAGAAAGAAGTTATTGGGAAACGGATAAGGGCAACGCTTTATTAGCACTACGCCATGTCTATCTCGTCAATTGATTAAGGTTACGAAAGTGATAAAGAATACGGTGAAGTTTGTTTTAGGAATCGGAATTGCCGCTTTAACGGTGGCAGGGCTATCCGGATGCTCTGTTTCAGTCGATGGTGAAGACTACAGGTCTGTATCGCCTGTTTTCGATATTGAGCAATTTTTTGATGGGAACGTTAAAGCTTGGGGCATTGTTCAGAACCGCTCGGGCGAGGTGGTGCAAAGGTTCGTAGTAGACATCGATGGTTCAGTAGACGGCGATACGTTAACCCTTGATGAATCCTTTAATTACGGTGTGGGCGACGGTCCAACGTCCCGTACTTGGACCATCGTAAAGCAGAGTGATAATAGCTATGTGGGTCGCGCGAGTGACATTGATGGTCCAGCCAAAGGCACAAGCTTTGGCAACGCATTTAACTTTCATTACGAGATGGATTTGCCGGTGGATGACACTAGCTATTCAGTGACGTTTGACGATTGGTTTTGGGCATTTGACGACAGTACTATGATGAACCGTTCGTATATTCGTAAGTTTGGTATTGTGATGGCAGAAGTCACCATATTTATGCAAAAACAAACAGACTAATACGCCATTAACCTCGTTTTTTGAAAAATGCTGGCCAGTAGATTTACTGGTCAGTGACTTGTTACTCGTCGGCCCTCCATCTTTATATATTTCCGTTTTCGTTTCACATTTGAAACTAATCGACATTTACTTTGGCATTACCCGTGAGGTGGCATTTCGTTCCATGCTAATGTAAGCGTTTAATTCTTTATTTTTCTTTGCTTAGGAGCGTTCATGAAAGTTGCATTGATGATGGAAAACAGTCAGGCGGCTAAGAATCCGGTAATATTAAATGAGCTCACAAGCGTGGCGGACTCACTGGGACACGCTGTATTCAATGTGGGTATGAACAGCGAAACTGATCACCATCTTACCTATGTGCACTTAGGCATAATGGGAGCTATTCTACTCAACTCGAAAGCTGTCGATTTTGTGATTTCAGGCTGTGGTACGGGTCAAGGGGCTATGATGTCATTGAATGCTCATCCAGGCGTATTTTGCGGTTATTGTATCGACCCTTCAGATGCATTTTTGTTTAACCAAGTTAACAATGGAAATGCGTTAGCGTTACCTTTTGCAAAAGGCTTTGGATGGGGCGCTGAACTTAATGCGCGTTATATCTTTGAGAAAGCGTTAACAGGCGAGCGTGGCGCGGGCTATCCCGTTGAACGTAAAGAACCTCAAGTAAGAAACGCAGGTATTCTTGCAGATTTGAAGCGTGCGTTGGCGCCTGAGAGCTATGTTGATTCACTAAAGAAAATGGACGTTGAGCTGGTTAAAACAGCTGTGTCTGGCGAGCGTTTCCAGCAGTGTCTATTTGACCACGGTCAAGATGATGAGATTAAAGCGTATGTGAAGTCGCTGTTAGCGTAAGCGACTGGCACAAATCACAACGTTGAAAATGTAGGATAAAAGCGCTGATGCTAAGAAAAAAGCGTCAGCGTTTTTTTATTTTTTGTCGACAAAAACAATAGTCCAAAGCTTAACGCTTAAACGTAAATACCACACCTAACCCGTGCCCTTTAACTAGCGGGTCGTGAATAAACCAAATGTGGCCGTCGTGTAACTTCACAATGGCAGACACGAGCGATAAGCCCAACCCATTTCCCTTACTGGTTCTACTGCCGTCTGCCCGATAAAATCGGCGCTCCAGATTCACAATTTCATGTTCACCCACGCCAATTCCCGCATCGTTCACGGCAATCACGATATGACTTGCTGTGGTAGAGAGCTGTACGGTGACCACACTTTTTTCATTAGAGTACTTTATGGCGTTGTCTAACACGTTAGCTACAGCTTGAAATAGCAGGTTAGGATCGGCAAGCATTGTAACTGCAACGAGCTCGCTCGAAAGGGTAATGTCGCGCTCTTCTGCAAGGGGGTGATAAAGGTCAACCACGTCCTCTACGATGGCGCGTACGTCAGTGGAACAAAAGCCTTCTTTCTTATTGGTGGTTTCAAGCCCACTTATGCGTAACAAGCTGTTAAACATGTTTAACAGGTTGTCGGCTTCTTGGGTTGTATCTTCCCTTAGTTGAGTGTCTTCGATTTTTTCTAGCGTGTTGCGAAGTCGAGATAACGGAGTGCGAAGGTCATGGGCGATGCTATCGGTCACTGACTTTATATTGTTGACTGAACTCTCGATAGTATCGAGCATCTGATTAAACACAAATGACAAACTGCTCAGGTCGTCCCAATTACTGTCAATTTCTAAACGCTCTTGCAAGTTTCCCGTTTTGATAATTTTATCCGCCGTTTGCGACATGCGGTTAATTCGATTAACCACGTAAACAGCAATAGCGAAGCTCAGCACACTCAAGGTACAAAGCAACACCACAATGATCCAGCTGAACGTTTTACCAAACCACTGTGCGCTGTATAAATCGTCAATGCCACGACCAACGTAAAGCACGTGATCGCCAAGGGTTACTTCTCTCATAAGTGCTTGGCGCAGCGTTTTTCTCGTTGTGCTATTGGGGCGGGTGATAACTATTTCTGCGGTAGCAAAACTGGCGCTTTTGTGGCGCTCAAGAACAAGGGGAATTGACGACAAATTGCCAGCCACTACTTGTTCATCTTTACTCAGTGCAACAAATGAACGTAGGTGGTCGGACGCTGAGGTGATTGTTGAGCCATTTGGCGAATGTTGGCCATTGTCTTTGGCTATCGCTAACTTAACCGCCTCAATACCGAGGTTTTCATAGAGAGTAATAAGCGCGTTTGTTTTGGCATTAACGGCAGCATTCGATTCCGAAATAAACAAGTCGCTGCTCGTTAATCGCCAAAAATAAACAATTAAAACAATGGCAATACAAGCTAGAGTAGTGAGCAATACGCCTACGCGAAAACTTGAACTACGCGTAAAGTCGCGTATTGCTATCATGCAAGCCCATCCGCTATTCGATATCCTGTGCCTCGCACAGTCTCTATAAGCGGGACATTAAACGCCTTATCCACTTTTTGACGCAATCGGCTAATGTGAACATCTATCACATTCGTTTGCGGGTCGAAATGATAGTTCCAAACCTGCTCAAGCAGCATGCTTCGCGTCACGACTTTACCCTTGTGACGGAGCAGGCATTCAAGCAATTGAAATTCTTTAGACTGCAGGTCAATCTCTTGATCGCCACGCAATACTTTGCGGTTAACCAAGTCTAGAGTGAGGTCGCCTACTTTTATCAGCGTCTTGTCTTCACCTTCTTTGTTACGACCTGCAAGGCCTTCAACGCGAGCAAGTAACTCTTCAAAGGCAAAAGGCTTAGTTAAATAATCATTAGCGCCTGTGCGAAGGCCTTTGACCTTGTCTTCAACCTGACTTTTTGCACTCAGTAATAAAACGGGCGTTGTGTTGCCTTCTTCGCGAAGTTTTTCTAAAACAGAAAAACCGTCGAGTTCGGGCAGCATCACATCCAGAATTACGGCGTCTAATTCGTTACTTGACGCCTGTTGGTAGCCTGATGTTCCATCACCTACAGTAATACATTCATGCCCTTCACCCAATAGTCCATTTGCAATGTGCGAGGCAACCTTTGGATCATCTTCTACAAGTAGCACTTTCATTATTACGCTTCTTTTGTTTATCAACATTCACACACTTGTTTGGCGTTGCTGTCGCCATTATGTGGCGATTAATCGTCAGCAAGCAAAATCAAGCAGTCGCAAAGCAGTATCGCTTTCACATGCTTTTACGAGTGTTAAGTAACGAAACGATCACTTTTAAGCTTTTTCGCATGTAGCGACAATTTGTTCAGGTGTCTAGTGCCCTAGAGGGCGCATGCACAGTGCTTTGGCTTGCTCTACACTATTGAACTACACTGGGGCCCCGGTCAACGTGCATCTTGATCAAACACTTAACTTAGTTAGCCTCTGTCAAAACGCATGCTGGCGTTGTAAGGCGTGAAGTGTTGAACATCGCCTCGTGCACATTTTTCCTGAACTTCGTGCCAATATTCAGGGGTCATCAAATCACCGTGCAACGATTTGAGTATATCTTTGAACTTGCGTTTACCTACAATGAAGTGCTCAAACTGCTCGGGGAATACGTCGTTAGGCGCTACCGAGAGCGTATCAATAGCATAAGGATCGTCAGATTTCGGCAGGGATCTAAAATTGCGCTCATTCATTAAACAAATTTCATCATAGTCGTAGAAAATAACGCGGCCATGACGGGTAATACCGAAGTTTTTATGTAGCATGTCGCCAGGAAATATGTTGGCCATAGCAATTTGCTTAATGCACAGTCCAAGCTCATCTAATGCACGGGTAATTTTCTCTTCATCTGTTTCTTCTTGTAGATACAGATTAAGCGGCGTCATTTTCCGTTCAATGTACATGTGTTTAATGATGAGTTCAGATTCAGTGAATTCTAGGCTCGATGCACACGTTTCTTTCAATTCTTCAATAAGTTCAGGCTCAATTCTGTCTAGCGGAAACCTAAAATTCACATATTCATGAGTGTCGGCCATTCGGCCCACACGGTCTGACATTTTTACGAGTTTGTAGCATTCTTTAACGTGCTCACGCGTGATTTTTTTACTCTCTGCAAACTCGTCTTTAATAATTTTAAACACCACGCCATAAGAGGGCAGATGAAAAACCATCATGACCAGGCCTCGAATGCCAGGGGCCGCCTCAAATTTGTCGTCTGACTCGTCCATGTGCTGCAAGAAGTTGCGATAAAACACTGTTTTACCGTGCTTGTAGTGTCCCATTGCCATATACAGCTCAAAGTGCTTTTTATTGGGGAGAAGCTCTTGAAGAAAGGCGGCAACTTCCGCAGGATTTTGAGTGTCAGCCATAAAGTAGCTGCGAGCAAAACCGAAAATAACGCTTAAGTCTTTGCGATCTGTTAGCAGCGCATCCACAAACATATGGGGTTCGTTATAGCGTCGCATGGCGATAACAAACGGCAGCGTTTCGTCGGGCATGCAAATTCGCCCAATCAGGTAAGCGGCTTTTCCTCTAAAAAACGTAGGCTTAAGGATTTCCACAGCTTGAACGCTGGCTAGCTGCTCCTTATTCAACCGAGCGCGAAGCGCGCTTTCAAGGTTCTGTAGGTCTCGCTCGAAGTTTTCAAACGGAATGTTGTATCGATATATCTTAAAAATTGACTCGTACATTTCACGCACCGTGGTGGTGGTGTCGAAGCTGTTAATCACTTTGTCTCTGTCTTGCCCGGGTAAGAAACAGCGGCTGGGCAAGACAAACATCATATCGTTATCGATTTTTCTATGTTTAAACAAGCGGCCAATTACAGAGTTGTAAAAGGTTTCGGCTAGCTCAAATTGCGGGTGGCCTTCTAGCTGTAATGCAAATACTTTCTTAAGCTCTTGCCAGAAAGCGTCGTCTTTTTGATGTACTTGAGTTAGCTGATAAATTTCGGCGACAGCGTCTGACAGGCTTTGCTCGTAAATGGTTATTCGCTCTTTAGAGGCAAGCTGAGTTTCTTTCCAATTTCCCTTTTCGAACCTTTCTTGAGCGCCACGAGTGATGCGGGTGAACCATCGATAACTCTTATCGAAATGAGACAAAATTTGATAGGCAACTTTTCTTACCAAACTCTTATCTTGGCTAGTAGCTAACTCTTGCATGGTCGTGTGTTCCTTATTTTGTTACTCGCTATATCTACCACAAAATAGATAGCTTGAAGAGTGAAGTTTGGCGCAGATGGCGATTAAGTTACCAATTATCAGACACTTTTTTGTTTTATTATACTTTCGTTTAATGTATTCTGTTGGCGGATTAATAACCAATTATAAGTTTGTATTTGATGGGTTTTAATATTCTTATTTGTGATGACTCGGCGCTGGCGCGAAAAATGGCGAGAAGCAATTTGCCAGATGGCTTTGCTGAAACTATTTACGAAGTGTCAAATGGTATGGACGCGTTGGAAGTATTGGCTCATCACACAATAGACTTGGTTTTACTGGACCTGACCATGCCTGTTCTTGGTGGCATCAGTGTGTTGAGTGAAATAAAACGCCGTCAGCTAGAAACGTTTGTTATCGTAGTGTCTGGTGATATTCAGCCAATGATGCAAGAAAAAGTAATGTCTTTAGGTGCACTGGGCTTTATAGAAAAGCCGATAAAGCGGGACGTGCTAACGTCAGTTTTGCAGCGCTTCGGTTTTATTCTTCCCGATACTTACAAACCAGCGATTGCGGTTTAAGATTTTAACGACTTATAAAGAGCGTTGTGAAAAGCGTTGATAAAGGTTGATGAGAAAAATTGATGAAAAAGGGGCGAACTGTGGTTCGCCCTTTTTCATATGCGCTTAGTCAAACCAGTGGCGCGTTTTGTTTGCAAACCACACTAGCGAAAGCATAACTGGTACCTCAACCAGTACGCCCACCACTGTGGCAAGTGCCGCGCCGCTGTGTAAGCCAAATAGTGAAATGGCTACGGCGACCGCCAATTCAAAAAAGTTTGACGTACCAATCATACATGCCGGCGCTGCAACATTATGCGGCAGTTTCATACGTTTTGCCGCAAAGTAAGCAATGGCAAAAATACCGTAAGTTTGTATTAGTAGCGGTATCGCGATAAGCACGATGTCTTGCGGCTGCGATAAAATAGTTTCGGCCTGAAGACCAAACAAAATAACAATAGTGAGTAGCAGGCCGATAACTGAAAAGGGTTTGAACTTGCTAACCAATGCGTCAACAGCGCCATTTCCTTGTGCGTTATTGCCTTTATTTTCCAAGTGACGGCGCGTGATATAACCCGCGACCAATGGCAATACAACATACAGTGCAACAGAAAGCAGCAGGGTATCCCATGGTACGGTTATATCTGTTACGCCCAGCAGCATGGCGGTAAGCGGTGCAAAGGCAACGACCATAATCAAGTCATTAATTGATACCTGGACTAACGTGTAGTTAGCATCCCCTTTGGTAAGGTGACTCCACACAAATACCATCGCTGTACATGGAGCGACGCCCAGTAGGATCATGCCTGCAATGTACTCAGTGGCAGTTTGCGGATCTACCCAGTCGGCAAAAATGCCCTTAAAAAATAGCCAACCCAATAGTGCCATAGTGAAGGGCTTTATCAGCCAGTTAATCACCAAGGTCAGTACAAGGCCTTTCGGCTTTTTACCCACGTCTTTAATTGAGCCAAAGTCTATTTGTACCATCATTGGGTAAATCATTAGCCAAATAAGTACTGCCACTATCAGGTTTACGTGCGCATATTCAAGCGCCGCAATAGACGCAAAGACACCCGGCATGGCATAGCCTAGGCCCACCCCTGCAACAATGCAAAGGCCAACCCACACTGATAAATAACGTTCAAAGAAACCCATTCTGATTCACCTTTGTCTTACTTTACAACGATTTTTGATTAACACGCTTACTCACTTCTTCTGCGCTTTCAACGCGCTCAGAATAGCGGTCAACTAAAAAGTCTTTGTTGTCGCGGGTGAGCAAAGTAAATTTCACCAACTCTTCAACTACGTCCACAATGCGGTTGTAGTAAGGTGACGGCTTCATGCGACCATCGTCTTCAAATTCTAGAAAGGCTTTTGCCACAGAAGACTGATTAGGGATGGTTAGCATGCGCATCCAGCGACCTAAAATGCGCATTTGGTTTACCGCATTGAACGATTGTGAACCGCCGGAAACCTGCATAATCGCCAACGTTTTACCTTGGGTCGGTCGCACGCCGCCAAGGCTAAGCGGTACCCAGTCAATCATGCTTTTCATAATGCCAGTCATGCTGCCGTGGCGCTCTGGTGAACACCAAATTTGCCCTTCAGACCACATCATAAGCTCACGCAGTTCTTTCACTTTTGGATGTGAGTCATCTTCAGTATCTGGCTGCGGCAATCCACGAGGGTCAAAGATTTTGGCTTCAGCGCCAAAGTATTCGAGCAACCGCGCCGACTCTTCAATTACTAGGCGGCTGTACGAGCGTTCTCTGAGCGAGCCGTAAAGTAGCAATATACGCGGCTTGTGGTCTGAGAACCTTGATGCAAAGTTAGCCATAATTGGCTTGTGCATTTGCGCCATTACCGCGTTATCAGATGGGCTTTGTGCCTTTGAGCTTTCTTGGTTGCTTGATATATCTTGGCTCATTGATTTACTGTTACCCATTACTGGGCTCCTAATTTTGATAGTGCCTCTTTAAGCGCTGCTTTATCTAAGTTTTTCTCAGCAAGTTCTGCTAATGCCGCTACACGCTTTTCAATAATATCGATGGTGTTGTTGAAGGCCTCTGCTTTCTCTTGTTCGCTACCTTCTAACTTAGACGGGTCTTCTAAGCCCCAGTGCACCTTAAGAGATTTACCGAAATAAACAGGGCATGACTCGCCCGCCGCTGAATCACAAACCGTGACAACAAGATCAGCATCGTAATCTTCAAATTCATCCCACGACTGGCTTTGAAGGCCGTCTGTACTGAACCCGCGCTCTGCAAGGTACTTAAGAGAAAGAGGGTGTACTTCACCGACAGGCTGGCTGCCCGCGCTGCGCGCTTCTACATTGCCGTTCGAGGCGTTAGTGATGGCCTCGCAAAGAATGCTGCGGCAACGGTTGTGCGTACAAATATATAAAATCTTCATATAAAACCTTGTTTAATGGTCGAGGCTACTGTGGGTAGCTGTAATAAATAGAATAAGACTTCGAAAAAAACAGATACTTGGCGAAGTATTAAGCTGCAATTAACACCAGGGCCTTTTGACCTTTGCTGTGCATTTTTGCAGCGGTCTCTGTGCCATTCAGAAAGTTTGGAATCTAGCAATTCTCGCAGGACAAATTCGCTAACGCCTCGCTAATATATTCATTGTTGTGAATAGCGGTGTTCTTAATGACCTCCAGCGCCCAAGTGGGTAGGTCAGGATGGAGCTGGTAATACACCCATTTGCCCTTACGAGTATCGAGAACTAAACCGCACTTTCGTAAGTCAGCGAGATGGCGTGAAATTTTGGGCTGGCTTAATTGAAGCGCATCAGTAAGGTCGCACACGCATAGCTCACCTTTTACACAGAGCATAAGCAGCGTCTTTAAGCGGGTGTCTTCCGACAAGCATTTGAAAAATGTTAAAGGCTGTAGCTGCGCAGAATCAGAACAAGTCGACATAAATCACATCACATATGAAATTTCGTATGCGATGTATCGTATATGAAATTCCGTATGTGTCAATAATAAATCTGAAATTTCATATGTGTTTGGTAGGGACGAGAGGGTCTTAGACCGCCATTATTCTCGGTAAGCCAGAAATTTAGTGGTTTTCAGGATCGGCAGCCTCAAACGACATCGCTACTTCTTTACCGTTTACCTCATTGTAGTGGGCAATTACCTCGTTCATGAAGGCGAACCATGTTGGATTCGGATGCCAAATAGCCATAAGGTCTTTTTGGGCGGCTTGTTCATTTTCACCAAGTACGTTAATTCTGTATAGATACGTAAAAGCAGCGCCTCGCCAATTCAGTTTGCAGTGCGTGAGTACCTTGTCTTCTTTGATATCGACGGTTTGCATAAACGCTGCGTAATTTAAAAAGTTGGCTAATGTGGGGCCTTCCCAATCCACGGGCACATTAAAGTAATTGAGTCCTAATTCTGAGGTAGTTAAGATTTCACTGGTTCTATCCCCTGGGATCAAATCTACAACGTGCGTCACCCCTTTTTCTTTCAGTAAAGAAAGGTGAGAGGCATCGGGTAAGCCCGAAGAGAACATATATGGCGCGTTTTCTTGGTAGTTGGTGAGCGTTGTAAGTGTCGGTTTGGTATTCATTTGCGTTTGGTCACTGGTTTGCGGTGTTGAATTGTCTTCATGATATGCGTTCGCATGTGCACTTAAACCTAGCCCTAAACCAATACAGGCCGCACTGACAGCGAGACTACGCTTATACGTTTGAAATGACAGTGTATCTTTCAATATTTTAAGTGCTGCTGATTGGTGCTTTTTCATAATTTAGCGCTCGATGTTCACACTGGTTAGTGGTGGCGTTATTGCCATTTCTTACGTTACACATTTGATGGCTTGTTGTCCAAGTGGCAATGCCTCCGTTATGTAAACAGGCCCTAACCGTGGCATTGATAACAACTGCTGAATTGAATGTTTATATATCACTTTTAAGTTTAACTTTTCACTACCTTAGGTTTTAAAGAAGGCGTATTACGACCAGATGATTTTGGTTTGTATTTACAGCTAAGCCAGATTGAAAAAGGAACGCCTATAAGGGCAGGTAGAACCCAACTGACAAGTTGTAGTGACGGCGAGCCTTCGAATAATGCGCGTCCTCCAAAGGCAAAAAATGCGGTATATGCACCAATGCCAGAGCCAATGATATGCCCAATGTGCTCAGTTACCCACGAACCTGCAACGATGTCTTTTTGATAAACATAGCGCGCAATACCAATGGCATTTAACAGTGCAATAGGGGCAAAGATACAAGTTAGCGTGATGCCGTACGTAATACCCTGATACAATGCAATAGAAGCTACAACAGTAAGCAAAGCGGGTAGCCACAGATACTCGATAGTACGCAGTTTCTCAAGATTTTGCTTCGCTTTAAGCACCGCTACAGAATGCCTTACGTTGTTCCACACCAATAGGCTCAACATCAGCAAAAAGAGATATTGGCCTCTAAGGTAGGCAGTGAAATAAGCAACAGACTCAAAGTGCTCGGGCATTGTTGGGTAGATGACTAGCGGAATAAACAACACCATAGTAGAGCTGACAACGCCACTAATAGACGTAAATAGCATTGCTTTTATATAGTAACCACCAAATTGCTTGTGGGCTTTTCCGCCCTTTTTCGTAAGACTAGGCACCCAAAACAGTAAAAGTGACAGAGCACCCGTTAAAATATGAAGCGTTACTATAAAGCCATGAATTGTTTGCATCTTGCTTTCCTTTGGCAATGAACAAAATTGTAGGCTTATAGTGATAACTTCACGAGATTGACAACAGTGCCAGAAGTCATGAAATAAAAAGTGACTTCTGGCCTATGCATTGAACTATATTTTTTGTCAAAGTAACGCTATAAGAACGAAAAGATATAGGTAGTCAGAAACGAATGAAAATCTCAATCCCTGCTCATTGGCGGGTGAGCATCGATATCGAGCGCGCATCTGCATGTATTACGTGGATGTTTGTAAGCGGCTCTGCACTTTACTTCTTGTATCATCAATACTCGTTCATGCATTGGCGATCCCTCTCCGCCATTGCTATTTTTTGTATGCTAGCTGCGACTTTTGTGATTGTCAGTAGGCATGACCACAGTATGCCTTCGTTAAGGCTGCCAACGTTATGGGCGATGTTTCTATTAGCGGTACTTTGCCAGTTTTTGCTTCCCTATGCCTACCTTGCCATCTTCATTGTTATTTGGTCCGCCATTCTTCCTTACTATGTTAATTGGAAAAAGTGCGTCGTACTTTCAATACCATTGGCTTTGCCCACCATCCTCATCCAAGGGTGGGTGTGGCAAGAGCAGCAAGCTGTCTTAACTGGCGCGCTGTTTTGGACATTCAATTTATTTGCCATGATCATGTCAAACACGGCCATTAAAGAATCGAAAGCACGTGAAGAAGCTGACGCGCTCAATAGACAATTATTAAGTACTCAGCAACTAATGAAGCAGGCGCTTACTCAAGATGAACGCCTGCGTATAGCGCGAAACATTCATGATGTTTTAGGGCATCATTTGACGGCGCTTACTATCAACCTTCAAGTCGCGTCTAGAAAGGCGGATTTATTAGAGAGCACTGAATCGCAAGCCATAAAGCAACACGTTGAGCAGTCCCACAGTATCGCTAAGCTTTTGCTCTCTGATGTTAGAGAAGCGATTTCTGACATTCGGGAAAATGCGGCTATTGATTTTTCATTAGCGGTAAACGCACTAATTAACGATTTGCCTAGGCCGATGGTAAATCTGCACATTGACGACAATTTAATGTTAACCAACGTGCGAATTGCCGATTGCCTTTTGCGAAGTATGCAGGAGGCGCTAACTAACGTGATACGCCATACACAGGCGCATTATTTTTCCCTATCACTGACGCAACACAACGGCGCTTACAACCTACTAATGCACGACAGTATGGTGCCGCATGCTGCAGATGAGAAACTCAGTGATGAGCAGCCAAGTAGCATACAGTTCTTCGACAAAGCACCATGTAGCCATTCAGAAGGCGCTTTTGCAGAAGGGGTTCGAAAGGAAGAGCGATCAAGCGAATCTGACACTTCAAGTCATGTGGTGGCTGGCAATGGTCTAAAAGGAATGCAGGAACGGGTTCATGAGCTAAATGGAACTATCAGCTGGCAGCGAACCGAGCAGGGTTTTCGCATCGCAATTCACATACCGGAGGGCGAATGAAAACACGCCTTATATTAGTTGAAGATCAAATGCTGGTAAGGGAAGGCATCAAATCACTTTTAGGGCTTGATGATAGCGTTGAAGTTGTTGGCGAATACGAAAATGGTCAGCAGCTCATTGATAGTGAAAACGCTTTAAACTGTGATGTGATATTAATGGATATTCGCATGCCCAAATTATCGGGTATCGATACTTTGCTTGCACTGAGTGATAAAGGGATCAGTACGCCAGTGCTAATGCTTACTACGTTTGACGATCACGAGCTGGTAAACGGCGCTATGCGCGCTGGTGCAAAAGGGTACCTGCTTAAAGATGTATCGCTAGAAACCCTGGTTGACACTATTACACAAATAAAAAATGGTAAAACGCTGATTCAGCCCGCGGTAACCGAAAAAGTGTTGCAAGGCTTGAAAGGACTGAACGTAGAATTTGAGTCGTTTGAAAATCCAGAGCCACTTACTGAGAAAGAAGTCGAAATTCTCCGTTTGATCGCTGCGGGTTACAGTAATAAAGAAATTGCAGATGCGATGTTCAAATCAACAGGCACCATTAAGAACCAAGTTTCTTCAGTCATGGCTAAGCTTGGTGTACGAGATAGAACGAGGGCAGTGCTCAAGGCGTTAGAGCAGGGGGTTATTTAGTTATACTTTTATACAACATGCTAAAGAATAAGATACACAGGTTGGACCACTTGGTAAAATACAATCATAGGATCACGTGTGATTTCGGAGAAGTACATGAGCAAGTGGTTAGTAGTTTTATCTTTAGTTTTCGGTGTGAGCACGACAGCTCACGCCAATTTGATTTTAAACGGTAGCTTTGAGAACAACGATATTAAGAGTAATAGCTGGAAAGCCTTCACTGCTGGAACAGTTGATGGGTGGAGCGGCACAAATATGGAGCTATGGGATAACTTCCAAGGGTTAAATGCATTTGATGGTAGCCAATATGCTGAGCTTAATGCCAATGGCAATAATGGCCGATACTTTATTTTTCAAAGCTTCTCTACTGAAGCAGATGCTACCTATGATGTGTCATTTGCTTATGCAGCACGAGGTAAAGGTGAAAGTTTTCAGCTAGACATATTCAGCGATACGGACAACATTTTGTTCAGTCAAGTGTTTGACGATCACGCCATTAAAACTTGGTCTGAATTCTACGGTGATTTTGTTGCGCAAACTGCGCTGACAACCATCCGTTTTTCTACCATCAATACAGGAACCTATGGCAATTTTGTTGATGATATCGTGGTAACTGAAGCGCCTAGATTAGCGAGTGTATCCAGTGTTTCAGTTAGTGAGCCAGCGAGCTTGGCTATTTTGCTACCTCTTTCAGCTTTTGCGTTTATAAGACGCAAGAGAGCCAAATAGATTTACACATATGGTAACTACAAAAAGGCCCGCATTTATGCGGGCCTTTGTTTTTTATTCTAAAATATCTGCGCTTTGGTTCTAATGCTTATTTATCCATATGCACAACAGAGCGGATACTTTCACCTTTATGCATTAAATCAAAGGCATTGTTAATGTCACCAAGACCCATGGTGTGAGTGATAAACTCTTGAAGACCAAAGTCACCATTTAAGTATTGCTCTACAATACCTGGCAGCTCTGAACGACCTTTAACACCGCCAAATGCAGAGCCGCGCCATACACGACCTGTCACTAACTGGAATGGGCGCGTTGAAATTTCTTGTCCTGCACCAGCTACACCAATGATCACAGATTCGCCCCAACCCTTGTGACAGCACTCAAGTGCAGAACGCATCACGTTGACGTTGCCGATACATTCAAACGAGTAGTCAACACCGCCGTCAGTCATTTCAACAATCACTTCCTGAATAGGCTTATCGAAATTCTGAGGGTTTACCACGTCAGTTGCACCAAGCTGTTTTGCTAGGTCAAACTTACTTTCGTTGATATCAATACCAATAATGCGACCGGCGCCAGCCATGCGTGCACCGATAATAGCGGATAAACCAATACCGCCTAAGCCAAAGATAGCAACCGTATCGCCCTCTTGTACTTTCGCGGTTTTAAGTACAGCGCCCATACCGGTGGTTACGCCACAGCCAAGCAAGCATACTTCTTCTAATGGGGCGGTTTTGTTAACTTTCGCTAGCGAGATTTCGGGCAAAACTGTGTACTCAGAAAATGTTGAGCAGCCCATGTAATGATAAATTGGCTCACCATCTTTTGAGAAGCGGCTTGTGCCGTCTGGCATTAGGCCTTTACCTTGGGTTGCACGCACCGCTTGGCAAAGGTTGGTTTTGCCCGATGTACAAAACTTACACTCGCCACATTCTGCGGTGTAAAGTGGAATAACGTGATCGCCAACTTCTACACTGGTCACGCCTTCACCCACCATTTCAACAATACCGCCACCTTCGTGACCTAAAATTGAAGGGAATACGCCTTCTGGATCTTCACCTGATAATGTAAATGCGTCAGTGTGGCACACACCAGTTGCAACAATGCGTACAAGCACTTCGCCCTTTTTAGGAAGCTCTACATCAACTTCTTCCATCTTTAACGGCTCACCTGGGCCCCAAGCCACCGCAGCTTTTGACTTAATGTGGGTTTGTCCTTCCTGCAATGAATCTTTGAATGACGCCATGTAATGACTCCTTAATCATAAATAAATGATGATGTTTTATAGGCCAAAGTATAGGAGACGGATTACTATTGATAAATACAGTTTTAGTAAATCACTTTTTCATAATTGTAATAATTGATTTAGCCAAATAGAATGTACTTAAATAAACCAGCGCTTTGTTGAACAACGCTAAACTAACGAGTGGCGATAATGAAATATCTAGAAGGCATAGCTGAGTTTTGTGCCGTAGCTGACGTTGGCAATTTTACCGGGGCTGCAAATAAGCTCGATACGTCAGTGGCGCAGATAAGCCGTAAAGTCGCATCACTTGAAAAGCAGCTGGGCGTAAAATTATTACAGCGTACAACGCGCAGCGTATCGCTTACTGAAGCGGGTACGCAGTATTTTCAGCAGGCAATGCCCGCGTTAAAGGCGCTCGAAGATGCCCAGCTAGCGGTGAGCGCACTGCAAGCATCGCCGCAAGGGCTAATTAAACTTACCGCTCCCGTAGCGTTTGGCGAAGCATTCATAGCGCCATTGCTCAATACCTTTATGCAAAAGTACGCTGGCATTAGTGTGCAGTGTACGTTCTCCAATGAAAAACTCGATATTGTGGAGCTTGGTCTCGATCTCGCTATTCGTATTGGCAAACTAGAAGACTCGACGCTGGTTGCAAAAAAGCTGGCTACACGTCATTTGTTTGTATGCGGAAGTAGGGATTATTTTAAAGAGCAAGGTCAACCCAAAAGTATTGAAGAGTTAAAAGAGCACTCGTTGCTGGTGGGGTCACAACCCTATTGGCGTTTACTTATCGATAATAAAATTCAATCAATTCCTGTACAGGGAAGAGTACGGTATAACAGCGGGAATGCCCTATGCAGCGCCGCGGTTGCTGGTTTGGGTATTGCACAGCTACCCGGTTTTTACGTGCGTAAAGCGCTAGCCTCTGGTCAGCTAATAGAGCTGTTTCCCGAGTACAAAGACAAGCAAGAGGCTATTTGGGCCGTATTTCCTTCAAACCGAAATGTTGCACCTAAAATTAGATTGCTGGTGGATTTTTTAGCTCAACATCTCATCTCAGACAGCTGATGTGTTTGTTTAAAAATAGTGATCGAAATACAGCGCCTGTATCTAAATATTCTTTAATAAAGGTGACATGCAGGTGATGAAGTGCACAATGATGAGGGAAAAATTAACGTACGCGGCGCTCGTGTACACAACTTAAAAAATATCAGTATTGATATACCGCGAAATGAAGTGGTGGTGTTTACCGGTGTATCTGGCTCAGGAAAATCTTCTTTGGCTTTCGGTACGCTTTACGCAGAAGCTCAGCACCGCTATTTAGATTCAATATCACCTTATGCCAGACGACTAATTGAGCAGGTGGAGAAACCTGACGTAGACGTGATTGACGGCTTACCGCCTGCTGTGGGCCTGCACCAGCGCCGGGGCGCACCTTCAGTTCGTTCTTCCGTTGGTAGTATCACCACGCTTTCTAATAGTCTGCGAATGCTTTATTCCCGGGCCGGGGATTATCCCAAAGGGCAGAGCATTGTCTACGCAGACGGGTTTTCTCCTAATACGCCCGAAGGTGCATGTGAACATTGTGACGGTATTGGAAAAGTTTTTGACACACAAGCTCATCGCCTTGTACCCGACGACAGCCTCACCATACGTGAGGGCGCTGTGGCAGCTTGGCCTGGTGCATGGCAGGGCAAAAACCTAGTAAGGGTATTGTTGTCGCTAGATATCGATGTTGATATTCCATGGCGTGAACTGCCTCAAAAAACCCGTGACTGGATCTTATTTACCGACGAAATGCCTCAGTTACCTGTATACCGAAACTATAACCTAGCGCAAACCCGTAAAGCACAACAAGAGGGCGAGCCTGCCAGCTACAATGGCAAGTTTATCAGCGCGCGACGTCATGTGCTCGATACGTTTAAAACCTCTCAAAAAGAGAAAATGAAGCAGCGAATTGCTCCCTTTATATCTGTTGAAGCATGTCCGGTTTGCCGTGGAAAAAAGCTTAAGCAAAATGCGCTGGCAGTGAAAGTTGATGGCTTAGATATTATTGAGTTTTCAAGGCTGCCACTACAGCAAGTTCACGAAAAGCTTCAGGCATTAAGAAAGTCAGTCAAAGGTGATACTTCAGAGCGTGGTCAGGTGATACGTACTATTACGGGCGACATTATTGAAAGAGTGAAGCCCATAGTAGCGCTTGGGCTTCATTACCTTTCGTTAGATAGAAGTACAACAAGTATCTCAGTAGGCGAACTACAGCGATTGCGTCTGACGACCCAGCTTAAATCGAATTTATTTGGCGTTGTCTTTGTTATGGATGAACCCTCATCAGGTCTTCACCCTCGCGATGTAGAAGGGCTTATTCACGCGCTTCACAATATTACCGATACGGGCAATTCACTGCTCGTTGTCGAGCACAATCCTTACGTCATCAAAGGGGCTAACTGGGTCGTAGATGTAGGGCCGAAAGCGGGAGTGAACGGAGGTGAGCTTGTCTATAGTGGGCCGGTTAAAGAACTGGCAAGCACAAAAAACTCTTTAACGGCAGACTATGTTTTTAACAATAAAGCACTAAGCCAGCGTATAAAACGTAAATCATCAGGGGGATTGCGTTTAAAAGACGTGTCCAGAAATAATGTCAGCCATGTTGATATTGATATTCCACTAGGTGTGATGACCTGTGTCACTGGCGTTTCCGGCTCTGGAAAGTCGAGTTTAATTAGCCAAGCATTAGTTGAGTTAGTCAAAGGTGGTTTAAATACAGCCGAGAAAGAAGGGAAGCGAGCGCAAGAAACAAGAGAAACGAAAGAACTGCTTACTGACGCCAATTCGCTTCTTACTAACGACACTTTTTCACTTAAAAGTGAACCGCGACAAGGCTGTATTGAAAGCGGACTTGAAGCGTTAAGCCGTATAGTTGTGGTAGATCAGTCTCCCATCGGCAGGACTCCCCGTTCAACTTTGGCAACCTATACCGGCATATTTGACCAAATCAGAAGTTTATTTGCTTCAACCGAAGAAGCAAAATCCCGTGGTTACGATGCGGGTCATTTCTCGTTTAACGTTGCAAAAGGGCGGTGCCCACATTGTGAAGGCTTGGGTGTGGTATCGGTAGAATTACTATTTATGCCGAGTGTTTATTCCCCCTGTACTGTTTGTAACGGTCAGCGTTTTAACGATAACGTACTGGAAGTTGGTTACAATGAGCATTCTATCGCTGATGTATTATCGCTTACGGTTGAAGAAGCACTATCTGTATTTAGTGATAATCAAGTTATTACGCGGGGACTTAAAACGCTAATGAACGTAGGGCTTGGCTATCTAACCCTTGGGCAAAGTGCCACTGAATTATCAGGCGGCGAGGCGCAGCGCATTAAATTAGCGTCAGAACTTAAACGTGCCCAAAATGCTAATACCCTATACGTGCTTGATGAACCTACAACAGGTTTACATCTTTCAGACACTGCATTGCTTATGCAGCATTTAAGCACCTTAGTTGAAGCGGGGAATACTGTGGTGATGGTTGAGCACAATATGCAGGTGGCTGGGGCTTGCGACCACATTATTGATATGGGGCCAGGCGCTGGTGATGAGGGAGGAGAAATAGTTGCTGAAGGCAGACCAGAGGAGGTTGCTAAAGTTCAGCAAAGTGCAACAGCCCCATTTTTAAAGGCGAGTTTGGCTTAAAGAAAGGTTTTGATTGAGTTAGGTTTGAATGATCTTAGAAATAAGTCGTTGTTTAAAGCTACTTGAATACTAGTAAGCCAGCAAAGAAACGGCTTGAACTCGTATTTGTACCTTAAAAAGAAATATTAGTTAAAGAGTGTTGCACTTTTTGCAACACAGTGTAGTGAAAACTGCGGTTGACATATAGACGTCTATACGGCAAATTGCTTGTATGAAAAAGATTCTACTTACTCGCACCACCATTATGTTAATTACCACCTTAAAAAGGGCGGTCGCTGACTAGTGCAAGTAAGCAAAAGACAACGAAAGCCCGCCTAACACAGAGCGGGCTTTTTTTTACACACGTTTTAGCATGCGTAACCTTAAGGAGCAGCATATGAAAGTCTTAAAGTTTGGGGGTTCTTCTCTAGCCGATGCACCGCGATACATGCGCGTTATGGAGATTAGCACGGCGACCCACCAAACCGACGGTGCTGCGGTTGTACTCTCTGCCCCAAAGGGGGTAACGAACGCGCTTTCACTACTATGTGAACAAGCAGCCGCGGGTGAAGATTTCCAGCCGTTATTCAATAAGTTGAACGACACGGTTACCGGCATCGCCAACAACCTAAACGAAGAACTCGACGGGTTTGCACATGCAAGCGTGGTAGAATTCATTAATAGTCACCTTTCAGTATTAAAACAGCACCTTGAAGGTATAAAGCTGCTTGGTGTTGCACCTGATAATGTTGCTGCCGGTATTCTAAGTATTGGTGAGTACATCTCGGTGACGCTTTTTAGCGCTATGCTATCTGCTAAAGGTATCGCTAATCGCGTTATTGACCCGGTTAAGTATGTGCTGGCCGAAGGCGATTACCTAGACAGCATTGCCGATGTGTCGCTTAGTAAAGCGCGCTTTTCAGATGTGCCTACTGACGGCAGTGAATTTCTGGTCATGCCGGGGTTTGTTGCTGCTAACGAAGCGGGCGACAAAGTCACGCTTGGGCGTAACGGCTCAGACTATTCAGCGGCCATTTTAGCGGCGTGTATAGACGCAAATTGCTGTGAAATTTGGACAGACGTAGATGGTGTTTATAACGCTGACCCGAACCAAGTTGAAGGGGCAGTGCTGTTAGACAAGCTTACCTATCAAGAAGCGATGGAGCTGTCTTATTTCGGTGCCAAGGTACTTCATCCGAAAACTATCGGTCCTATTGCCCAACACCACATCCCTTGTTTGATCAGAAACACACTAAACCCAGCTGCGCCAGGTACGCTAATCAGCAATGAAAAAAGCGAGGTGTGGACGTCAGTTAAAGGTATTTCACAGCTTGATAACGTCACCATGTTTAACGTTGCAGGCCCTGGCCTTAAAGGCATGGTTGGTATGGCAAGTCGTGTGTTTGAGGTGATGTCGAACGCCAATATTTCAATAAGCCTTATTACCCAGTCTTCTTCAGAATACTCAATCAGTTTCTGTATCCAAAGCAAAGACGCCAGTCGAGCGTTAACGCTTCTTGAAGATGCATTCGCGCTAGAGCTTCAAAATCAATTGCTAGACCCCATTGAAGTGCGTCATGACCTAGCCATTGTTACTTTGGTTGGTGACGGTATGCGTCAAACCAAAGGCTTGGCAGCGCGTTTCTTTAACTCGCTTGCCCAAGCGCGGGTAAACAACGTAGCTATTGCTCAAGGCTCTTCAGAGCGCTCTATTTCAACGGTAATTGAAAGTAAGCGTGCTAAGAAAGCGGTAAAAGTCATTCACCAGAATTTTTTCTCTGACCGCCATACCATTGACGTATTCCTAGTAGGGTGTGGCAATGTGGGAACCGAACTGCTAGGTCAAATTGAAAAACAACAGCCTGCATTGTTAAAACGCAATGTTCAGCTGAGAGTTTATGGCATTGCAAATAGCCGGAAACTGCTGTTAAACAGTCAAGGGATTGATTTAAGCGGTGACTGGAAAGCGGCACTTGAATCGGCAAGCGAAGGATTAAGCGTAGAACGCCTGCATCAGTTCGCTAATGACAATAGTCTGGTAAACCCGGTGATTGTTGACTGTACTAGTCACGAAGCAATTGCAGAGCAATATGTAGATATGATGGAAAGCGGTTTTCACGTAGTAACGCCAAATAAAAAGGCGAATACGAGCGCTATGTCTTACTACCGCAAGCTTCGCAAGACCGCGCAATCGACAAATCGTCAGTACCTTTACGAAACCACTGTCGGCGCAGGGCTACCGGTTATTGATAACTTGCAAAAGCTATTCAGCGCCGGCGACACCTTACACCGCTTTGAAGGAATTCTATCAGGTAGCCTATCTTATGTGTTTGGCAAACTTGAAGAAGGCATGAGCCTGTCGCAAGCGACACAAACAGCCAAAGACAACGGCTTCACAGAGCCTGATCCGCGCGATGACTTAAGCGGCATGGACGTAGCGCGCAAGCTGCTTATCATGGCTCGTGAAGCTGATTTAGCGTTAGAACTATCTGACATTGAAATTGAGTCTGTACTGCCAAAAAGTTTTGCCGAAGATTGTTCAATTGACGAGTTTATGCAGCAGCTGCCAGAGTTAGATGCGTCGTTTGGTGAAAAGGTTGAAGCGGCTAAAGCAGAAGGTAAAGTACTTCGTTATATCGGCAGCATTGAAGACGGAAAATGCAAAGTAAGCATTCAGGCTGTACCGGCAAGTAACCCTCTTTCGCAGGTAAAAGACGGTGAAAACGCGCTGGCGATTAACAGTGACTACTATAGCCCAATCCCTTATGTAATTAGAGGATATGGAGCAGGTGGTACGGTAACAGCAGCAGGGGTGTTTGCTGACATTCTGCGTACTATGCCGTGGAAGCAAATGGCGCACTAAGGGCTAAATAACGCTTAGCTTGCTTAGCGTAGATAGGCGGCTAAAGTAAGATACTCGAAGGTGTGACTTAGGCCAGTAATGTTGTGGCATCGATTTAAAGCGCTAATTTATTGAGCTAATTTGAAGCGCTAATATAAAGAGCACGCCACAAGCGAAGTAAGAGTAATAATATGAAAGCATTCACGGCCTTCGCGCCGGCATCAATTGGAAATGTGAGCTTAGGCTTTGACGTACTGGGCGCAGCGCTTGCGCCCGTTGATGGCACTAAGCTAGGTGATGAAGTTGAAATAAAGGCGGCTGAGTCATTTTCACTAGAAACGGTGGGGCGCTTTGCTCACAAACTCCCGGGCGATGCAGACAGTAATATTGTAACCAAGTGCTATCACTATTTCTGTGAGCAAATGGAAAAGGCTGGAAAAACAACCTCTCCTGTTGCGCTTACGCTTCATAAAAACCTTCCAATAGGCAGCGGGTTGGGTTCAAGCGCAAGCTCTATTGTGGCAGCGTTTGCAGCGTTAAATGCTTACTTCGACACTCCGTTCGATGAAGATACTCTGCTTATAATGATGGGCGAATTAGAAGGCCAAATAAGCGGTAGTATTCACTATGATAATGTTGCTCCCTGTTACTTAGGTGGTATGACGTTAATGACAGGTAGCGATGCGCCGGTCACACTGTCGTTGCCGTTAAACGACGAATGGTACTATGCCGTCTGTTATTCAGGCATTAGCGTATCAACGGCGGCTGCTCGCGATATTTTGCCTAAACAGGTGGAAATGGCGAAGGCACTAACCTTTGGTCGACAGCTAGGTGTGTTTGTACACGCCTTACATGTAGGTAACTTTGATTTGGCAGCATCGGTAATGAACGATGTCATAGCCGAACCTTACAGAAAATCGCTACTGCCTGGCTTTGATGACGCTCGTGCGTTTAGTGAGCAAGCGGGTGCGCTCGCTTTTGGTATTTCTGGCTCGGGACCTACGGTTTTTGCCGTGTGTCCAAGTAAAGCGCAGGCGGAAAAAGTCGCCGCCTATTTAACAGAGAACTACATTCAAAATGAAGATGGCTTTAGCCATGTGTGCCAAATACCAAGCCAAGGCACCATTGTTTCTTAAGGTACATAGCTTTTTAAGGTATATGGTTTCTTAAAGGCAAATGATTTCCTAAAAGCACAATAATTTTTTAAAAGATTAAAAGGGCAGAGTACTTGCCCACATAAAAAGGTAACAGCAAGTGGAATTGGTAAATTTAAAAGATTCATCGGACACAGCAAATTTTGCTGAAGCCGTTAAGCGGGGCTTAGGTAAAAACCAAGGGCTTTATTTTCCAGAGCATATTCCTACCCTAGACAATATTGACGAATTGTTGGAAAAGCCATTTGTAGAGCGCAGTATTGAAGTACTTCGCGCCCTTATCGGCGATGAGCTGAATAATGGCGAGCTAGAAGAAATTGTTCAGACCGCATTTGCTTTTGGTGCACCAGTTGAGCAGGTCAACGATAACGTATACTGCTTAGAGCTTTTCCATGGCCCAACACTAGCGTTTAAAGATTTTGGCGGCCGCTTTATGGCGCAAACCCTATCGCGTATTAGTGAAGGGAAGCCAGTTACCATTCTAACAGCGACTTCAGGTGATACCGGCGCAGCGGTTGCACATGCATTTCACGGCATCGACAATATCAACGTGGTTATTTTGTTTCCAAAGGGCAAGATTAGCTCGCTGCAGGAAAAGCTATTCACTACGCTAGGCGGTAATATTCATACCGTTGCTGTTGAGTCAGACTTTGACGCATGCCAATCACTAGTAAAAACCGCGTTTGACGACCCTGACGTACGTGAAGGCCTTCACCTGAACTCAGCAAACTCAATCAACATCAGCCGTTTACTAGCGCAGGTTTGCTATTACTTTGAAGCAGTAAGTCAGTTGCCAAAAGAGAAACGAGACCAACTCGTTATTTCAGTACCTAGCGGTAACTTTGGTAACCTCACGGCTGGCATGATTGCTAAATCGTTAGGTTTACCTATAAAGCGTTTTATCGCAGCAACTAACTTAAACGACACGGTACCTCGCTACCTTAAAACCGGCGAGTGGGAACCTAAGGCGACGGTTGCGACCATGTCTAACGCAATGGATGTGAGTCAGCCTAATAACTGGCCGCGAATAGAGGCGCTTATTGAGCGTGGCTATATCGACAAAGCGTGTCTTAAAGGTGAGATGGTTGACGAAGAATATACGCAGCTTGCTATGCGTCAATTAGCGCAACAAGGCTATACCAGCGAGCCACATGCCGCGATTGCCTATCGCGCAGTAAGTCATGACTTAGAAGACGGCGAAATTGGTTTGTTCTTAGGAACAGCGCACCCGGCTAAGTTCAGAGAAACCGTTGAAAACGTGCTAGGTAATCCAATCAGCTTACCGAAAGCGTTGGCCGATGTAGCAGGCGAAGACAGCTTAGCGGTAGACTTGCCAGCGTCTTATGATGCACTTAAGCAGCATATGATGGATTTGCTTAAGTAATGACACCCTCGGCTACAACATGGCAAAGCGCGCTTGGTGATGAAAAGCAAAAAGACTATTTTGTTACGTTGCTTGAGCGCGTGAAGCACGCTCGTGAAGCGGGAAGCGTTATCTACCCGCCTCAGTCTGACGTATTCAATGCGCTTAAATACACGCCGCTAGACGAAGTAAAAGTCGTGATCTTAGGTCAAGATCCGTACCACGGTCCTAATCAAGCCCATGGACTTTGTTTTTCAGTAAAAGCTGGCGTTAAAACACCGCCATCGCTTAAAAATATGTACAAAGAGCTGTTGTCTGATATTGAGGGTTTCACCGAGCCTAATCACGGCACGCTGACGTCGTGGGCGGAGCAAGGGGTATTGCTACTTAATACTGTATTGACCGTTGAGCAGGGCAAAGCACATAGCCACGCGAAATGGGGATGGGAAACCTTCACCGATAAGGTTATCGATGTGGTCAATGAGCACTGCCAAAACGTTGTGTTTCTTCTGTGGGGAAGCCATGCGCAAAAGAAAGGTAAGCATATTAACCGTGAAAAACACCACGTTTTACATGCGCCTCATCCGTCGCCACTCTCAGCACACAGAGGCTTTTTAGGTTGCAAACACTTCAGCCAAACAAACGAATACCTTATTGCTAAGGGCAAAGAACCCATTAATTGGCAGGTATAGTACTGGCACAAATAGCAGCTAGCCACACAGCAAGTGTGGTTGCCCCATTCAGCGCCCTATCAATAGCTAGCTCACTAGATAAATGCCTAAATAGCTATGAGACCATGTTATGCGGTCTGGCCGCAATTAGGCACAGAGCATATTCCTTAGCGATTACGCTATTACATAGAGCCAGCGAAGAGACACCATGCTTGCAAGTGAAGCATTTACAGCACGCTAGAAAGTAAAAAGGCCGCCTGTGTAACAGGCGGCCTTCGTTTTACCTTTCCAGTGTCTCTAGCTCGTACTCGAAACCACAGTCGAGTTCGGCCAGTTCTTTTTCTAATTTGTAGCGATCTTGTAGCGCTTCGATTTCTCTCCACTTACGTTTTTTGCTTTTGGTTTTTGCTGGGCTTGCTTCGATGTCTAACATGGCAAATAGATCTGATTTATCCACTGGGATCTCCTTTTTATACCACTACAACTAATACAGAGTTTTTGTTTTTAATTCCCTCTGTACAATTTTGTATCACAGCCGCCACTAAAATAAAATAGTTTAATTTACCTTTTATTAACAAATTGTGACGATATGATGACAACGGTAAGGAAATGTCCAGTGTGTTTAAAGCGTGAACAATAACTGTATGTAATTGATCCTATTTGTTTTGTTAGTAATCAATTGCACAGTGTTACGGACATCAAAAATGTCTGTCGTATTGTCGATGAAAACCGCAACAAAAAACGGCTAGCTTCCGAAAAAGCTAGCCGTTCAGTTTGTTATTTGCACCAATTGGGTGATTTTAAATCACCTCGCATTCCTTATTTTGGTGCATTCGCTGCTCTAAATTTGGCAATCAATTGTTGTGTTGAAGCGTCGAAATTATCTTTGTCTGCCTCGCCTTGAATGCCTGCAAGTACTTGGTTTCCTAGTACTTTACCTAACTCTACGCCCCATTGGTCGAATGAGTTAAGGTTCCAGATAACACCCTGAACGAATACCTTATGTTCATACATTGCAACCAGCGCGCCAAGTGTTTTAGGCGTAAGGCTATCAAACAAGAAAGTATTGCTAGGCTTGTTGCCAGGCATGGTTTTATGAGCGGCCAAGCGTTTGCGTTCAGCGTCGTTTAGGCCTTTACCGTCAAGGTCTGCATAACACTCTTCAAAGGTTTTACCCTGCATTAGTGCCTGGGTTTGACCAAAACAGTTAGACGCAAGCATAGCGTGATGCGTGTCGTCCTGGTTAGGAACGTTAAGTGGCAACATGAAGTCTGCTGGGATAACGCCAGAACCTTGGTGAATAAGCTGATGGAAGCTATGCTGGCCGTTTGTACCTTCACTGCCCCAAATAATTGGGCCAGTAGGGTAATCTACGTGCTCACCTTCTTGCGTCACTTCTTTACCATTACTTTCCATATCTAACTGCTGTACGTAAGCTGGTAAGCCGCGAAGATAGTGATAGTAAGGTAATAAAACGTGTGATTGCGCGTCGAAGAAGTTTCTGTACCACACACCTAACAGTGCAAGTAGAACAGGCATGTTTTCTTCTAGCGGTGCGGTTGTGAAATGGGTGTCCATGTCAAACGCACCTTCAAGTAAGCCTTTGAAGTTTTCAAACCCAAGGGCTAGCGAGATAGGCAGGCCAATAGCAGACCACAGTGAGTAACGACCGCCTACCCAATCCCACATAGGGAAAATATTGTCGGCGCTAATACCAAACTCGGTGGCTGCTTTAACGTTTGAAGACACGGCTACAAAGTGTTTAGCAATATCTTCTTGTGTACCGCCAGACTTTAAGAACCAGTCTTTAGCCGTAAGTGTATTTTGAAGCGTCTCTTGGGTAGAGAACGACTTTGATGACATGACCACCAAAGTTTCTTCAAAATCTACGCTAGATAGCACATCGTGAATGTGGCAACAAAGTGAACTTTCACTGCATCAACGGTATGCGGCTTAAGTGCCTCGGTCATAATCTTAGGACCAAGGAACGAACCACCAATACCAATTGCCACAATGTGCTTGATAGGCTTGCCGGTATAACCTTTGTGTTCACCGCTGTGAACCGATGCGGTAAACGCTTCAATTTTTGCAAGCGTAGCATGCACTTCAGGCATTACGTCTTCGCCATCTACCAGTACTTTACGGTCTGAGAAATTACGAAGTGCGGTGTGAAGCACAGCGCGACCTTCTGTTGAGTTAATCTGCTCACCAGAAAACATCGCGTTGCGAAGGGTTTCCAGTTTGCAGGCTCGGGCAAGGTCGAAAAGTCCTTTAAGCGCGTCATCATTTACACGGTTTTTCGAGTAATCAAGAAAAATACCGCAGGCTTCAAGCTGCATCTTGTTCGCGCGATTTGCATCTTGTGCAAACCAGTCGCGCATGTGCGCATCTTTTACCGTTGCAGCAAGTTCAGACAGTTTTTTCCATTCAGGAAGAGAAGTTAAAACACTCATTGTTTCAATAGCCCTTACGCGCTTAGTTTTTCGCGAAGCATGGTTTCAAGTTTTTCCTGATCTGCGGCGAAGTTGCGGATGCCTTCAGACAGCTTTTCGGTTGCCATTGCATCTTCGTTCATTGCCCAGCGGAATTCGCTTTCTGTTAAGCGGTCACCTGGTGTTTTTGTAGCGCCATTGTCTTTAAGTTTAACCTCTAGATCGCCAGGCTCGTTTGCCAGTTCTTCTAGCAGTGCTGGGCTAATGGTTAGACGATCACAACCTGCCAACGCTTGAATTTCACCAATGTTACGGAAGCTTGCGCCCATCACTACGGTATTGTAGCCGTAGTCTTTGTAGTAGTTATAAATTTTAGTTACAGATACTACGCCTGGATCTTCATCTGGTGCGTAAGACTCAGTACCGGTCGCTTTTTTGTACCAGTCTAAAATGCGCCCTACGAATGGAGAGATAAGATAAACACCGGCCTCTGCACAAGCTTGTGCTTGGGCGAAGCTAAATAGAAGCGTTAAGTTACACTGAATGCCTTTCTTCTCTAGCTCTTCTGCTGCCTGAATACCTTCCCAAGTAGAGGCAATTTTAATAAGAATGCGTGACTTATCGATACCCGCGTCTTCATATAGCTGAACCAAACGTTCCGCTTTTTCGATAGTGGCGGCAGCGTCGAACGAAAGGCGTGCGTCTACTTCAGTTGAGATTCGGCCTGGAATAGTTGCAGAGATTTCTTTACCAATGGCTACCGCTAGTTTGTCTGCTGCATCGGTAAGCTGCTGGTCAGCGTCGTTTGACTGAAGTTTTGCCCATGCTACAGCATCATCAATTAGGCTTGCATATTGAGGAAGACCAGCCGCTTTTAAAAGTAGCGACGGGTTAGTTGTGGCATCGACTGGTTGATACTTTTTAATGGCATCGATGTCGCCCGTGTCGGCAACAACGGTAGTGATATCACGTAATGAAGCTAACTGATTGCTCATAATTCTCTCTGTTCTTTATCAAAATAAATTTGGACAACTCGCTGGAAAAGCCAGTTGAATAAAACGGTTCGCTTGCGCGTGTGTAGGGCTTCGCGCTTGCGTTCTTTTTTACCAGTTCTTAGTTCTTTAACAAGTACTGGTACATGCAGCGCTTTGGTAATTGAGGTACGTTCACGGAGGGTGTATCTCAATTATTGTTTGAATAATTATTTGTAACGCTATTTATATCAAACCCGTGTGACAATTCATACATTGAATAGCGACAAAATGGCTAATCGGATTTCTCTGTTAAGCCAATTTACGTCTTTCTTATGCCATTTTGCTTTTTGAAGCGTATCAGGTGGTACAATAAGGGCGTAAAAATTAAGGAGTCGAAATGTTAGTTGTAGTATCCCCAGCAAAAAATTTAGATTTTGAAAGCGAAATTCCTGTGAGCCAGTTCACTCAGCCTGCCATGCTTGAAGACACTGAACGTTTGATGGAAGTTTGCCGCACTTTATCTCCGGCTGACCTATCATCGCTGATGAAAATAAGCGACAAGTTAGCAACGTTGAACGCCAACCGTTTTGCTGAGTTCTCTACACCGTTTACTCCCGATAATGCACGCCAAGCAATGTATGCGTTCAATGGCGACGTGTACACAGGGTTAGATGCCTACTCGCTTGATAGCGAAACGGTCGAATATGCGCAACAACACCTTCGTATTTTGTCTGGCCTATATGGACTACTTCGTCCACTAGACTTAATGCAGGCCTATCGTTTAGAAATGGGCACAAAATTAGCAAACCCAGAAGGCAAAGACCTGTATGCGTTTTGGGACGATCGCATTACCTATATGCTTAATAAGGCATTAGAAGCGCAGGGTGATAACGTGTTGATTAACCTTGCTTCGAATGAGTACTTTAAAGCGGTGAAGAAGAAGTCGTTAGACGGCATGATCATTACGCCAACGTTTAAAGACTGCAAGAATGGTCAGTATAAAATTATCAGTTTCTTTGCGAAGAAAGCCCGTGGTTTAATGGCGCGTTATATTATTGAAAACCGTGTAGAAGACGTAGAAGGTCTGAAAAACTTCGACGTAGATGGCTATGTGTTTAGCGAAGAACAAAGCTCATCAACGGAACTTGTGTTTCTGCGTAACCAAGAAAGTTAAGAGAAAACCCAGAAATAGGGGGTGTAAGCAAGCTTGCCTATTGTCTCTTAAAGCAATGGCCTCTCTTTTTTTCTTGTGAGCGTGCTGAAGTGGGTAAACCATCATTATGGAATACCCACTTTTAGTTTACTCACTGCATAAAAAAGTTCTTGTATTGTTCTCTTAGCTCTACTTTGCGAATTTTCCCTGTACTTGTCATAGGTAGTGCGTCGCAAATAAATATATGTTTGGGTACTTCAAACTTGCCAAGCTTCTCCTTACAAAATGCATTGATGGCTGGCAACATCTCTTGTGTTAAGTCATTACCCACTATGCATGCGCAAACCGCTTCACCCCAGTGAGGATGAGGCACTCCTATAGCAGCTGCAGCTTCTATTTCTTTCATTAAGCAAAGCGTTTGCTCTACTTTTTGAGATGACACATTTTCTCCTCCAGACTTAATGGTATCTTTTACCCTATCGATAAACATTAGTTGGCCTTTACTATCGATAAATCCTAAGTCACCCGTGTGGTGCCAACCAAATTTATATGCGGCTTTGCTGGCGTCTTTATTTTTATAATATCCATTCATAACTTGCGGGCCTCGCCACACTATTTCACCTGTTTCGCCCTGTTCCACTTCTACACCTTCCTCATTTATTACGGCTTGCTCGTTAAAACACAGGGGAACACCCCAGTAGTTACCCTCTGCAAATTCAGTTTCACATCCGTCTTTGAACAAACTAGAAACAGGGCTAAATTCTGTTTGCCCACTGCCTAAGTGGACTTTGCAGCCAAAAGCATCGCGAATTTGCTGACGATTCTGCTCACTCATTGGCGCCATACCGTAAATGGCTAATTTAAAGTCGCTAAGATTTCGTTCGTGAAAGTTATCTGTTGCCATTAATGCATTCCACATCATAGGTAAAAGCACAGACGTTTCTATTTTCTCACTTTCTAAGCTGTTCGCTATTTGGATGGGATCGAATGTAGCGTGAAGCGTACAGCATCCACTTCTTAAAAACGTAGGGTAGAGTATTGAAAGGGCGGTACAGTGAAATAGCGGAAGAACGAGTAACATTTTGCACTGTGCGCTTAGTTCTAGTTCTATTGCCGCAGTAAGTGCTGCAATGGTTAGTGAAAGGTGAGATGTTTCAACCGCTTTGGGTTTTGAGGTGGTCCCAGACGTGTAAATCATGTGGGCTGTGTCTCTGTCGTTTATTATCCTGTCTTCAATTTCTGTGTCGCTATGCTCTTTGATAAAGGGCTCAAATGCGAACGTTGCCTTGCCCTTATCTTGGCCTAACTGAATGGTGAAATGTATGTCGTCATTATTATTAGTGCTTGCAAACACAAGATCTGAGAGTAGAGGGTCGAAAACGACTACTTTGGAACCGCTGTGTTCAATATTAAAGGTCACGTCGGCAACGCTTTGCATAAAGTTAATAGGCACTGCAATAACGCCCAGTTTGTAGCAGGCGAAGTAAGTAACAACAACATCTATCTGGTTTACCGCTAACATCGCCAGCTTATCGCCTTGTTTAATGCCTTCACGCATCAGCGCATTGGCTAATTTATTAACTTTTTTGTTGAGCTCGCTATAGGTTACGGTACGGCGTTCATTGTGATAAAAGTCGACTAGTGCAGGCAAACTGCCGCTATCTCGTGCGCGCCTGCGCATTAAATCTCCCATGGCTACGCGTTCTACCAAGTTTCTTTCTAACTGTTGTGTTCTCATGCTTGTGTCCTTGTCGTTAACGCAAAACCTTAGGTGTAATGCTTCTGTGGAAGCCATCCCACGTTTCGCTGGCAGGCTGGTGAAGGTTCTGCAAAGGGAAAAGTGCTGGAACCGACCCCATGCTGGCACCACCGTCTACAAATAGTGTTTGCCCAGTGATGAAGTTCGCACCCTTGCTTAGTAGAAAGCACACCGTAGAAGCGATTTCAGCTTCGCTGGCAATTCGTCCTAGCGGAACCGCGTGCTTTAGGTTTTGAATAGCGTGTTTCATATCTTCGGGGTAGGTGTCTAGCCCTGACGATGCTACCCACCCAGGCGCAATAGCATTGACCCTGACGCCAAATGACCCCCATTCCCACGCCGCGGTTTTAGTGAGGTTTTCAACGCCTGCTCGGGCGGCACCAGAATGTCCCATACCCGGCATACCATTTTTGTTGTCAGCGGTAATGTTGACAATATTGCCGCCATGATTTTTAAAGTGCTTACTGAATAGGGCTTTAGCCATTAGAAAGCCTCCAATTAAATTAGTTTGAATAACGCGTTCAAAACCGTTTTGGGATATGTGCGAGAGTGGGGCGCGAAACTGACCGCCCGCCATGTTTACCAACCCGTGCACGCGTTTATGCTTTTCAAGCAATTCGTTTACGGTGTGTGATACGTCATCTTCACTACGTATATCAAGCGTGTAATAACAGGCTGTGCCTCCATCGCTTTTGATTTCTGCAGTGGTGTTCACAAGCTTATCTTCACTTCGGCCAATCAAAATAACGGTTGCACCTAATGAGGCAAGTTCATGGGCAGTACACCGTCCTATACCACTGCCTCCTCCAGTTATAACAATCGTTTGCTTTAAAAAACTTCCTGCTGCTAACGTTGATTGATATGGCATTCACTCACCTTTGTGTTTGGTAAAAGGGATCAACGACACTGGCACGTTAATAGGCATGGTTAATAACGTTTGCGCTGCTGATTTGCCCTGGCTATCAGTGCGAAGAGATGCGGTGCCGCCGCCTCCTAATGCATCAGTGAGTAAAAAATTGAAGCTGTTAATGCCAGGTAGGGCATACCGAGAAACACTTCCTTTTACTGAATAAGCAAAAAATTGCTTCACCATATCAGCAGTTAGAGCCCGATTTAAAAAGGGAAAGAGCTTTGGATGTCGCGCGATCACCCCAATGTTTAAGTTGTTACCTTTGTCGCCGCTTCGGGCACACACCAACTCAACTAATGGAAGAGAGACTGAGTGCTCATTTTCAAGCTGTACTTCTTGAGTCGGTTCAGGACGACATGCTTCTTTCTGGGATTGAATGGGAGTAGCGTCAGTTTGGTAAGTAGTGTGCGCCACAATGACGTCATTTTTTTGAATACTAACCGAAACCTTATTTTTGTTGATTAAAAACGAGTGCACCCGAATAAGAGGTTGTGGCTTTGGGCGACCGGCGCCAAATCCCGCCATACCAGGCGCAGCCGATGTAGCCAAATACGCCATTTCACTGGCACAAAAATAAAGGGCTTTACTATCACTGTGATGAAGTGTGAATTTGGCTATTACCTCTCGTGTATGTTCTGCATTAGCATGGGGGCCAAAGGTTGCTTCGCTGCCTAATATTTCAATACAGGTGTCTTTAAAAGGCGGCATACCTTTTTCTTCGAGCGCGCGTTCGGTTCTAGCTACTAGCGCATGAATATTGGTAAGTGCTTTTTGTTTTGCGTTAAAGCCAGCAATAAAAAAAGCGCCGGTAAGTTTATAGCCGTCTATGTAGGTTGCACATACCTTATAGTCGTTACCAGGCGCTTTGCCTTTTGCACCATGCACGCGCACGGCGTTGCTATGCATTTGCTCTAAAGATACCAGGGTAAAGTCGCAACAAACATCGGGTAGAAGATAATTCGCAGGGTCGCCAATTTCGTACAGCAGTTGCTCGGCCACTGTGAAGGTTGTTACCAGCCCACCTGTGTTTGGCGGGATCACAATAGTAAACTCGCCGCTTGGTTCAACCTCGGCAATGGGGTAGCTCATGTCTGAAAAGTCGGGCACTTGCTCCCAATCGGTAAAATTTCCCCCGGTGCACTGAGCACCGCATTCGAGCAAATGTCCTGCAAGCGAACCTTGCGCGAGCGCGTTGTAATCGTCATAGCTCCATGAAAACTCATGCATTAAGGGCCCAAGCACGAGCGCGCTGTCTACCACTCTACCTGTAATCACAATATCGGCACCGGTGGCTAACGCATCGGCAATTGGCTGTGCACCTAAATACGCATTCATCGATGCAAGTGCATTGGGTAATTCATTGCCATTATCAAGGTCATGGGTGTTAGTTTCAGCCAAGGTTTCATTGCGCATATCGTTAAGCAAGTTATCACCGTACACGCCTACAATATTCAAATTTAGGTTGAGCTGTGCACACAGCGCATTAAGTGATTCTATACAGGCCGGCACGTTTACTCCCCCCGCATTTGCAATCACTTTTATGCCTTTTTGTGCACAGTCTTGCAGTACGTCTCTCATGGCCACGGTGATAAAGTCGACGGCATAGCCTAGCTTTTCATTCTTTGCTTTGGCTTGCGATAAAATGGCCATTGTTACTTCGGCTAGGTAATCAAAAACAAGGTAATCTATCTCACCTTTTTCAACTAGCTGCCTTGCAGAAAGCTGGCTGTCACCATAAAACGCAGAAGCACCGCCTATACGAACCTTATTTTTATTCATGGATGACCTCATCGGCTTGAAGTATGGTGGCTATGGTTTGTTTAGATTTAACCTGATCGCCAGCTGTAATTGGAGAGAGGTGAACCGTACCTTTTATGGCTGCTTTAAGGGGGTGTTCCATTTTCATCGCTTCCATAATGGCCACCGTATCGCCCGCATTTACGGTACCACCTTGCTCTACAAGAAGAGCAACGATGACACCGTCCATCACTGCATTCACTTGCGCTGTGCCCTGTGTTTTTTGGCTATCTACTTTGCTGTGCGTTACGCAGCTAAACATGAAGTGACCTGTGCCATCGTCAATAAATAGCGTGTTACCGTTCGCAGCGTATGAGGCCGTGCTTCGCAACTTATCTGCTTCTACTACCAGGCTTTGTGGCGTTAAGTCTAATAATGTTAGCGTTACTTCTGTTTTAGTACCTGTGTCGCAGATTCGATAGTGATTAGTGAAAGGCGTAACAGTCATTGATGCGGTGACATCGTTGCATGTAATAATGATGGGGTAAGCAAAGCCCATGGTGTGTTGCCAAGTGGGTGTGAGCTTATTTAATGCATTATCATAAACCAATGCACTGGCATGTTTGTTTTGTGTTAACGCAAACAGCAGTGCAGCTTTCGCTAATATCGAAAACGATGGCGAAAGGCTTCCTTTCATGTCGTCGTGTTGTGCGTGTTGCTCAATAAATGCCGTTGTTACATCGCTTCCCAAGAACGCTGAGCTTTGCACAAGATTTTGTAAAAAGTGTTTATTGGTATTTATTCCAATTATCTGTGTTTCGCGAAGCGCTCTCGCCATTTTTCTAACCGCGCTCGCTCTGCTTTCAGCTTTAACAATTATCTTGGCAAGCATTGGATCGTAATGACTGCTTACTTCCATGTTCTGATAAACGCCGTGGTCGGTTCTAGCGTTCGTGGCAGGTTTCCATACTTTTACCTTCCCAGTTTGTGGCATGAAATTTTTGCGCGGCTCTTCAGCGTACAGGCGTACTTCTATGGCGTGACCGCTTATTTGAATGTCTTCTTGTGTGAAGGGAAGCGATTCTTTACAGGCTACTCGCAGTTGCCATTCAACTAAATCTAGTCCCGTTACTAACTCTGTAACCGGGTGTTCTACCTGCAAGCGCGTGTTCATTTCTAAAAAGTAAAATTGCTTGTCGCTATCAACTAGAAATTCTACCGTGCCTGCACCACAGTAGTTACAAGCCTTTGCAGCAGCCACAGCGGCCTCTCCCATGCGTTTGCGTAATTGCTCATCCACAAACGGCGACGGGGCTTCTTCAATCACTTTTTGGTGCCGGCGTTGAATTGAGCAATCTCTTTCACCTAAATAAAGCGTGTTGCCGCAGCCGTCTGCAAAAATTTGAATTTCTATATGTCGAGGCGCAATTAACGCACGCTCTAAAATAAGTTCGTCATTTCCAAATGCGTTTAAGGCCTCAGATCGAGCCGTAGAAATATGAGCTGCCAAATCACTGGCTTCATGCACTAAACGCATACCCTTGCCGCCACCACCAGCGCTGGCTTTCACCATTAAAGGAAAGCCAATGTTTTTGGCATTTTCTATGAGTGCCGCCTCACTTTGGTCGCCGCCTTCATAGCCTTGAATACAGGGAACATTAGCCTGCAGCATGGCTATTTTTGATAAGCGCTTGCTACCCATCAAGGCTATGGCGTCTGCGTTTGGGCCAATAAAGGTTAAGCCAGCGTCTTCACATGCACGTGCGAAGTCAGCGTTTTCTGATAAAAAGCCATACCCAGGGTGAATAGCGTCTGCCTGTGTTTCAATTGCAGCGTTTATCACTTTTTCACTGTGAAGATACGACGATGTAGGATCGGCAGGACCAACGAAAACAGCTTCATCAGCTTGCAGTACGTGCAGCGCGTTGCGGTCAGCCTCGCTATAAATAGCAACGGTAAAAAAGCCCAGCTTATGTGCGGTTCGAATAATACGACAGGCAATTTCGCCGCGATTAGCAATGAGTATTTTTTGAATATTTCGCGTCATAATGTGTTCACTCACACCAAGAAGGTTTGCGTTTTTGAATGAAGGCTTGGGTTCCTTCCACCCCTTCTTCAGACGTCAGCGACTTAACAAATGCCGTAGCAGCGCCGTCAAGGATCTGTTCAAGTGGCGTGTTATTTAATGCTAATAACAAACGTTTAGTATTTGAGTTTGCTTGCGGTGCGCATTGTTTTATTCGGGCAATCTCTTTGTTTACCTGTTCGGAAATGGCGTTTGTTTGACAAACGCCATGCACTAAACCCAAGCGCAATGCCTGTTCGGCGTTTAGCTTTTCACCAGTAAGTGCCAATCTTTTTGTTTGATCGATCCCAATGCGGCTAGCCACAAATGGCGCTATTTGCGCGGGAATAACACCTAACCCTGTTTCAGGAAGTGCGAAAAAGGCGCTGTCACAGGCAATGGTTATATCTGCTACACAAGCTAAGCCAAAACCGCCGCCAAGTACCGCGCCTTCAACCACAGCAATGACTGGCTTGGCAGAGTGTTTTACTTGAGTAATCATGCGACCAAAACTACGATTGAAGTGCCAAATAGTGTCTTCTCGTTCAGATTCACTTAACGACGATAAATGCATGTCAGAAATATCGCCGCCAGCGCAAAAGTTGCCATGGCTTCCCTGTATTACGACGACCCGTAAATTATTCATATCTTCAACGCGTTCAAAACACTGCATAACCTCTTCAACCAATGTTAAATTCATGGCATTTTTCTTATGCGGGCGGTTAAATTGAATGTGCAATACGTTGTCAGTAAGCCGTGCGGTAATTTCTTTGAATACCATTGATTCTAAGTGGGGCATCCAGTTGTCCTCTTTAGTCAAATTGAGGCCTATAGCCTGCCTACGCCAAAGCTTGTAGGGTGAAGTTGCTTCGTTTTAGCGTGCTGGCAAATAGAAAGAACAAAAGCAACAATCGAGCGGGTATCTCTTGGATCTATAATGCCGTCATCCCACAAGCGAGCAGAATTAGCGAGGGCACGTGATTTAGCTTCCATTACAGAGACGGTATGTTGTTCTAGTGCGGTTAGCTTTTCCTCATCTACGCTGCCACTTCGCATCATTTTGGCGTGAGCAACGGTACGCAGCACACTACCAGCTTGGGCGGGGCCCATCACGGCGACGACTGAGCGGGGCCATGAAAACATAAAGTCAGGCTCAATGCCTCGTCCAGCCATGGCGTAGTTTCCTGCGCCGAATGAACCTGCCAGTACGATGCTAATCTTGGGAACAGTAGCATTGGTAACTGCTTGAATGAGTTTTGCGCCGTGCTTTATGATGCCTGCGCGTTCAGACTCTGTGCCCACCAAGAAGCCGGTGGTGTTGTGTAGAAACAACAAAGGAGTGCCAGCTTGTTCACACAACTGGATAAATTGTGCTGCTTTAGCTGCGCCTTTCGCAGTAATAGGCGCATTGTTGCCAATAACGCCACACGGTTGCCCTTCAATGGTGATGTATCCGCACACGGTGCCCATATCAAACTCGGGTTTAACGTCAACAAAATCCGATTTATCAGCGATACGGGCAATGACTTCACGCACATCAAATGGAGTCTTGGCGTCTTTAGGAACGATGCCAAGTAACTCATCTGAAGTATAAACAGGAGCAACATCGCTAGGTGTAGTAGCTTCGGAAAAATCTCTATTCCAGCTCAGCATTTGCGTGACTTCACGGGCAATGCGAATACCATCGGCATCGCTCTGAGCAATGAAATCTGCTACGCCAGAAACCTCACTGTGCATCTCTGCGCCACCTATTTCTTCGTCAGTGGCTATTTCTCCTGTTGCGGCTTTTAATAAAGGCGGACCTGCAAGGTACACCGTAGATTGATTGCGTATCATAATTACATAGTCTGACAGTCCAGGCTGATACGCACCGCCTGCTGTGGCACTGCCATGCACAACCGTTATTTGCGGAATACCTGCGGCCGACAAGCGAGCCTGCATAGCGAACCCCGCTGCAGAAAACCCAAACCAATCACCTAGCGAAGTAAGGTCGCCGCCACCACTTTGCGATAACGCTATTACCGGTAATTTTTGCTGAAGTGCAATGTGATACAAGCGCAGCCGCTTTTTGCTACCAAGTTCGGTTATGCTGCCACCTTTAGTGAGGTAGTCATCAACCATAACAATACTGCGAGTGTTAGCGACATAACCAATGCCGGCTATTACTCCGCCACCAGCGGCACTGCCGTCTTTGTCGCCTTCTTGCAGATACCCACATAATGTTGAAAGGGGAAGAAACGGCATGTTGGGGTCAAGCAATAAGGCGAGTCGATTGCGTGGTGACAGCAGCCCTTTTTCTTCGTAACGCGGTGCTTTTTCTTGCGCGTTTTGAATGACGTTTTGCTCGATAGTGCGAAATTCGGCAACGGCGTCTTCCATAGCGGCGTAATTGTTACTATAAGATGTACTTTTAACGTCAATATTAGACTGAAGAATGGCCATGACTTAGCTTCCTGCGTGCGCGGTCTGATGTTCCGCAGTGTGATTGAAAAATGGCGTTGTGGCCGCTTTATTGTATTCCCCTTCAAGTTGTTCAATCAGGCTATGTACTGGAATCACTGAGCGAATTCCACTTACGCCATGCCCTGCGCTCCACATGTCTTTCCAAGCGTTACTGCCGCCTAAGTCTAAGTCGACATTTTCTTTACCCTCAATCGACGCCAAGTCTACGCCAGCTCGAGTTATAGAGGGCTTTAAGAAGTGACACTTGACGCCAGTGAAGGTGTCAGTAAACACAAGATCGTCTACGTTGGCGTTAACCAACATGGTTTTGTAATCAGGGTCTACTTCGGCTTCGTTCGTTGCTATAAAGCGTGTGCCCATATAGCTGTAATTAGCGCCTAAAATCTCTGCGGCTCTAATTCCGTAACCATCATTAATAGCGCCAGCAAGTACCAGTGGGCCTTGCCAAAACTCTCTCACTTCACGCAGAAGCGCGAAAGGGCTTACCTCTCCTGCGTGACCGCCAGCACCAGCGGCAACTAAGATTAGGCCGTCTGCGCCTGCTTCAATGGCTTTTCTCGCGTGGGCCACAGTTATTACGTCGTGAAAAACAATGCCCCCCCACTGATGGACTGCATCAATAACAGGTTTAGGATTACCTTGGCTGGTGATAACAAACGGAACTTTATGCTTTTTGACTATCTCGAAGTCGGCATGAAGGCGCTTGTTCGAGGCGTGCACCACCAGATTCACAGCGTACGGCGCCACTTTAGCTGCTGGGTTAGCCTGTTTTTCTTCATCTAAGGCTGCGGTGATGGTGGTCAACCATTCATCTAACGCTGTTTGAGTGCGAGTATTAAAAGCGGGAAAACTACCTACCACGCCATTTTTACACGTGTTAATCACTAAATTTGGGCTAGAAACTAAAAACATGGGGGCGCAAATTACGGGTAACCGCATATTCTTATTCAGCATTTCTTGAACGATGTTCTTCATAAAAATACGTCGCTATCTACGTTTAGGGAAAATGTCCATGTACTTTGCAATAATGCCGAGCATCATTTCGTCGCTACCGCCAGCGATGGATAATATTCGGGTATCGCGATATGCACGCGCAACAGGGTTGTCCCACATAAAACCCATACCGCCCCAATACTGAAGGCAGCCATCGGTAACCTGTCGCCACAGTCGGCCGCTTTTTAGTTTTGCTATTGACGCCAAGTAAGTGGCATCTTTTCCTTCAATATGGTCCTGACACGCCTGCCACGTTAGAGCGCGCAGAGCCTCAATTTCACTTTGCAGTTCAGCTAATTTGAAATGGACGGTTTGGTTGTTGATAACAGGCTGACCAAATGTGTGCCGGTCTTTTGCCCACTCGATGGTGTCGCTTATAATGCGTTCCATTCCTTTCAGCGCACTAGCTGCTGCATACATGCGTTCTTCTTGAAATTGCATCATTTGCATAGTGAAGCCTTTGTTTTCATCTCCAATTAAAAAGCGCTTTGGAACGCGCACATCATCGAAGAAAATTTGGCCAGTGTCGCTGGCGCGCATCCCCAGTTTGTTTAACGGCTTCGAAATAGTTATGCCTGGGGTGTTAAGGGGTACAACAATTAATGATTTATTAGCATGCACTTGCCCGTCGCTTGTGTTTGCTAGCAGGCAAACCCAGTCTGCTTGGGTGGCATTCGTGATCCACATTTTTGTGCCGTTAATAATGAAGTCGTCACCATCTGTACGGGCTGAGGTTTTCAACCCTGCAACATCTGATCCCGCCCCTGGTTCACTCACTCCAATACATGCCACCATGTCGCCGGCAATAGCGGGCGCTAAAAATTCACGTTTTAGTTCATCACTGCCAAATCGCGCCAGGGCTGGGGTGGCCATATCGGTTTGAACGCCGATAGCCATAGGAATAGAACCGCCATACGCTCGGCCTATTTCTTCAGCAAATACCAGGTTGTAACTGTAATCTAAGCCAGCGCCGCCGTAAGCCTCAGGCTTTTGAATACCTAAAAGGCCCAAATTCCCCATCTTTTTAAACAAGCTGTGAAGGGGAGCAATGCCTTCGTGCTCCCATTCGTCAATGAAAGGATCCATCTCTTGATTTACAAAATCGTGAACGGTTTTTCTAAGCGAATTGTGCTCTTCAGTAAATTGCATTTTTCTATCTCTACGAAATTGTGACTGACTTCATAGTAATTTTGTGAGAATAATGTTAACAGTGTGAGTTGGGACAATAGATTGGCCAATCGGGCCAAAGTGGCGAGATCAAAATAGCGAGCTTGAACAGGGAAAGACCATGCTTGAACACGTAACCTTATATGCCAGCGAAAACACCATGGGGCTTAGCATGGGCTTAACCCATGACGTGCTGAAATTTGCTTCAGACCTTCAGCACAAACTGCTTGGAAACGGAATAACGGTGAAGTTAGTGACAATAGACGGTAATCCAACGACAACGTTTAGTGGCCTAGCGATTACTCCAGACTGTGCACTGGCTGATATTGAGGAGACTGATTTGGTAATACTGCACAGTGTGTGGGGTGACATGGAACTATTACTGGCACAACAAGCCGCTCTATACCCAAAGCTACGGCAGTGGCATGGCAAAGGTATTCCAATAATGGCGGCAGCCACAGGCGCTTTTTTTCTCGCACAGGCAGGGCTGCTCAACGAGAGAATGGGCACTACTCACTGGCATAAGCAATCACACTTTGCGCGAGCTTTTCCCAAAGTAAACCTTAGGTCTGATAGATTCATTACTGCCACGGGCGAGCTGTATTGTTCTGCAGGGCTAAATGCTGCACTAGAAATAATTGTTTTTCTAATATCGCGTTTGTCGTGCAAAGCGGTGGGGGAGGCTATAGAGCAAGCGTTTCTGGTAGACTTTCGCCGTGGAGTAACGTCGGAAGCAACGTCGCTCAACCACCAAACCTATCACCAAGACGACGACATTTTAAATATTCAGCAGTGGTTAGAGATACACTTTGCAGAAAAAGTGACCATAGGTGAAATGGCGGCGCGCATAAATATGACTGAACGCACCTTTAAACGCAGGTTTAAAGAAGCTACGGGGGAAACTCCTCTTGGTTACATTCAACAGCTTAGAATAGAACAGGGGAAAGAGTTTCTGAAACACAGCGATAAGAGTGCAGAAGAAATTGCATGGGCAGTGGGGTATCAAGACCCAGGGCATTTTAATCGACTTTTTAAACGAACTTTTGGAATGAATGTTTCATGCTGGCGAGATACTTATCAGCAAACAACAAATAGGCGTTAACGTAGTTTTAGGGCGCTTGTTCAACAATTGGCGTTGAGCCGTTAATACCCCTATTAAACATGCTGCTGCGTGCTACAATAGGTGCAGAACAAACCACCTTAAAGCAGAGCCAAAACCTTGAGTATATTAGTTCGAAACTTACCAAAGACATTTACAAAAGAAAATCTTGAAGACTTGTTTTTCGAGTTTGGCACCATAGCGTCGTGCGACTTGGTGATGGATGAGGCTTCTGGCTTATCTAAGGGCTTTGGTTTCGTAGAAATGAGCACGCAAGAAGAAACCGATAAAGCCATTGAAAAACTTAACGCCAAAGTTATCGACGGTAAGAAAATTCGTGTTAAGTGGTCAAATCAAGAGAAGAAGCAGGCTGAAGCGATAGCTAGTGCGCCAGCGCCCAAAAGAGACATTCCCGAAGATGTATGGGGAAGTGCTTCTTGCAATAACTCTGATCGTGAAAACGACGCCGAGTAATACCGAGGGAATACAACTAACAAGCGCTGACAACAAAGGTTGTCAGCGCTAAACCTTCATTTAACCAGATACGGTTGCTGTTTGTACTTGAGTATTGCGAGCAGTCATAACAATGGCCAGCCACACCAGTACACCACCACCGGCAAGCGCTAGGCCTACCCAACCCGTTGATGTATAGCCATAACCTGCTGACAGTGTCATTCCTGCCAACCAAGGGCCAAGCGCATTAGCGGTGTTAAAAGCCGCATGGTTCATGGCGCCGGCTAAAGTCTGAGCCTCGCCAGCGACGTCCATAAGCCTTGTTTGCAGCGGCACCACCATGCCACCACCGATACCAATGAAAAACAGTGATGCTGCCATTAAGTATGGATTCCCCATCGACGCAGCGTAAGCTGCAGCTGATAGGCCTAGTAAAACCTGAAACGTAATCGCTGACGTCAGTAGCCTGCCTTCAGAATAGCGGCCTGCAATAATATTGCCCAAGGTTACGCCTATGCCATAGATAAGCAATGTGGCCGAGATTCCCCACTCAGGTGATGAGGTTGTATTGAGGTAAGAGGCGCTGAAATAAGAATAAACTGAGAACATACCACCAAAGCCAATCGCGCCCATAAGTAGTACCAGTAGCACATCTTTGTTTTTCAGAGCTTTAAGCTCGGTTAGTGGTTTGGCATCTGGATTAGGGCCGCGGTACGGTGCGGTTTTCCAAACCATTAATGCAGTAACTAGCGCAAAGGCTGAAATAATAAAGAAGCCAGTGCGCCATCCGAACATTTGCCCAATACCGCTAATTGACGGCACACCAATAATATTGGCAATAGCCAAGCCTAAAATGACGTTACTGACTGCTTGCGCCCGTTTATTCTTACCGGCAATGTCTGCAGCAAAGAGCATGGCAATGCCGAAGTAAGCGCCATGAGGTAGGCCAGCAATAAAGCGCGCTATGTTCATTGTCCATTCTGACCACGCTAGCGCTGTTAGTAAGTTTCCGCCAGCATAAAATACCATCATGGAAATAAGCATGGTGCGTCTTGCAAGCCTGGAAAAAAAGATAGTGATAAGCGGCGCGCCCACTACAACACCAATGGCATAAGCACTAATTGCGTGACCGGCGACATTTTCAGTAATGCCAAAATCTTCTGCAAAGTAAGGTAATAAACCCATTGCCGCAAATTCACTGCAACCAATCACAAAGGTTCCGAAAGCCAGCCAAAAGGTTATAGTGGCCAGTGAGTATTCACCCAACGCTGAGGGCTGCTCTGAAGATGCCTGCTTTGAAGAGGCTTGGTCAGAAAGAATCTTGTCAGTTTGATTCGTCATAAACGTCCTTTTGTTCAATGAGTTCAATCACGTACTTAGTGGCTGTTTTAGCGAGGGGCTGTTGAGCTTTGCTGTGCATTCTTACAATGTCTGTGTGTCATCAAAGATAAAAGACACTCAGCAGACTAGCGCTTTGATGAAACGCAAAAACCGGCTCAACGGAGTGTTTGCCGGTTCTCTTCGAATAGTCGCCCTTATCATCGATAATATTTAGCAATGATCAACAGCCCACAGGTTCGTGCTTTTCGTATTCGTTTAATGCAAGAGATCGTAGCATCGCTCAGATAGCAAGTAACGGTAACTGATAAGGTTTCTTAATCAATTCAGCGATTTAAATGTAGTGCTTTTGTTAATAAATCACGTCGGACCTTTTGCGTTAGAAAGTCGAATGGGCGTTTAAGAAAATCGAAGGTGACTGTTTTCTGTGCACAAATATTGGTTACCTTTTAGTTCATCACTTTGTCATCTTTTAACATTTGTCACGTATTCCAGTCGTGGCGTGAGCACAACGCCGTATCTATGCCTCCATTGAAAACAAACTTCTTGACTTTGAGGTGTTCTATATATAGAACGTTCTTTAAATGGAACAACATTAAATTGGTAAGGTGTGAATCAATCAACGCTCAACATCCTCGGAAGGCATTTGCAGAAACTCAGGCAAGACAAAGGTGTCTCGCTGTCGCAATTGGCAGCAGGGGCAGGTATCGCTAAATCTAACCTTTCAAGATTGGAGCAGGGCAACGGCAACCCGACGCTAGACACCATTTGGCGGTTAGCTAAACAACTAGACGTTCCGTTCGGTCAGCTAGTTCAGCCTCTTAGCGCAAGCGTTGGAGAAAAGGGCGTAGAAGTTCGTTTAATTGAGCAAGGACAAGGTATCCCGAACGTTGATGCTTATTGGATGTCGGTTGCACCCAATACTTTTCGAGAGGCAGAAGCTCACGCCACAGGAACAGAAGAAACGATTACCGTTGTTAGCGGCTCTCTGGAAGCTGGGAATAGTGGAAATACTCAATGGCTGCATCCGGGTCAAAGTTTAGCATTTAACGCTGATTTGCCCCACGTATACAAAACGGGAGACGAGTGGGCGACATGTCTTATCACAATCGTTTATCACAAAGAGGCAAAGGAATGAGCCAACTTTCATCAAAAAGTGGACTTAAGCAAGGGGTTATTGACGGGTTACCTTTGTTAGGTGGCTATATTCCGGTAGCCATTTCATTTGGCGTGATCGCAGTTCAAGCCGGTTTTTCTACGCTGGAAGCCACGCTAATTTCCATATTCATTTACGCAGGCGCGTCGCAGTTTCTTTTGGTAGCCATGGTGGCATCAGGTGCGCCACTTTGGCTAGCGGTTTGTATGACGTTATTAGTTAATGTACGTCATGTGGTTTATGCGCCCAACTTGGTGCCTTATTTACCGCAAAGTAAAGCTTGGCCCTATTTAATGCACGGCCTTACTGACCAGATTTTTGCGCTAGCCCATACTCGCTTGCCGCTAATGGACGATGCTAAAAAGGTAGATTGGTTTAAAGGTGTATCGATGGTGGCGTGGCTTAGTTGGATCGTAGGGACAGCGCTTGGCGGTATCGCAGGGGACTCCCTTACCCAACAATGGCCAATATTAGACAGCGTGATGCCCTTTGCCTTACCTGCACTTTTCCTTGTGCTACTCGCGCCTAAATTCTCAAGTAAATTATGGAGCGCTACCTTGTTCGTTACAATGACGGCGGCTCTCTTCTTGGCTCTCAGCGCCTTTAAAAACGCTGCAATTCCACTGGCAGCACTATGCGGTGCGATAACCTTTTATCTTCTCACCTCGCACGTTGAAAGGAAGCAATCTCATGCACGTTGATATTTGGATAGCTATTGTTGTAGCGGCCATCGGAACATATGCATTGCGCGTAGTACCGTTGCTGTGGACTCAGCGTCACTTTAATAAACACAAGGCCAATAACACTGAGGCGCGTTTACCTACGTGGCTAAGCGTGTTAGGGCCGTTAATGATTGCCGCTATGCTAGGAGCGTCACTTATTCCAAAAGCACCGTCAGCGGCGAGTTGGATTGCAACCGCAATAGGCACTGTTGTCACTGTGCTTGTTTGGCGCAAATTCAAAAGCTTAGGGCTGCCAGTGTTTTGCGGCGTGCTTTCTTTTGGTGTGGCTTTTGGTATCGCTTTGGTTTAGCGTTGGGCGTAGATGTTAAGTTGCTGGGCTAAGACTTATTCTTACCCAAGGCTTTCTCGCCCCAAATTTCTTCCAAGCGCTGGTCACGCCCACAGTTCCATCGGTAGAACTTATAGCGAACGGGACTTTTTTTATAAAAATCTTGATGGCCAATTTCGTCGCCTTTTATCGGATAAAAGGTAGAAGCATCGAGTATGGGCGTTACCACCTTTTTATTGGGAAATTGGGCTACCACGTCAGCTTTTGTTTTTTCTGCTATAGCACGTTCTTTATCGTTTGCTACAAAGATGGCGCTCAAGTAACTTGGTCCCTTATCACAAAACTGACCTCGGTCATCGAAAGGGTCAATGTTCACCCAAAAATGATCGAGAATATCATTATAAGAAAGCATTTCGCCGTCGTAGGTGATCTTTACCGCCTCAAAGTGTCCCTTGTGATTGCCATTATAAGTCGGATTTGGCGCGCTTCCGCCAGTGAACCCCGACACCACATCAGTAACCCCGTCTAGCTTTTCAAAATCAGACTCCATGCACCAAAAGCAGCCCCCAGCTAGAATGGCCTCGTCGGCACTTGTTGATGGCGTAAAAGCCGAAGCGCTCAACGCTGTGCTAATAAAAACTGCAGAAAGTGTTAATTTCATCATTCACCTTTTATGTGTTGGTTTAACGTTGTAGCGACCTTCGCGTTTAATTCGTCAGCCCCCAGCTTGCGAAGATATACGGTTAACAAATAAAGAACGGTTTAAGCTGAAATTAATTTCATCGCGGTGCAGCGAGTTAATTCCATTTTTGTTTTACAAGCGTACATTTTTTCTAAGCGCACATTGCGAAGCTTGAGGCTTTGCGCGAAAGCATAGGTACTGAAAAAGACTAAAAGGATGTAAGTAAAATTTTCATCTCACTCTGTAGTCTTCTTTCAAAAAGGGAACTGTCTCTGATTCCACCATTTACAAGATGAGGCTGTAAAGCCGCTATGACAAGGGATAGAGCGATTTCTTATGATCGGCAGAGCACTTGCATCTTATCCAACTACATGAAAATCAGTTTAGTTAAAATGAAAGGAAAGATGATATGTCGATAGTCAAATCAGGTAGTGCAGTTTACAAACCGCTAGGTAAAAAGGGAAAGGGGAGCATTTCTACACAAACCGGTGCTTTATCGAACCAGCCTTATGGTTTTAACACGCGGTTTGAAGATGGAAAGGGAACCAACCCCGAGGAATTAATTGGTGCGGCGCATGCGAGTTGCTTCACCATGGCACTTTCTTTTGCGCTTTCAGATGCGGGATACAATGACGGCGAGTTAAATACCACTGCAAAAATCAGTTTAGAGAAAAACGATGACGGCTTTGAAATAACTCAATCGGCACTAAGCTTAGATGCTGAGGTTGAAGGGATTACCGAAGATGAGTTTGAGAAAATTGCACAGGAAGCAAAAGAAAATTGCCCTGTATCTCAACTTCTTAATGCCAACATCACATTGGAATATCGATTGAATATTGAATAAGAGATAAAGGCTATTACTACCCTTATCGAAAGATAGGACTCGCTTTGTTAGACACTCGCTTTGTTAGACAAGACCAGGCAAGTTGTTTTTATCAAGTGAAGTATAAAAAAGCGGCTTTAGAAGCCGCTTTTTTGTATAAAATGTTGATTGCATAACATGAGGTGGCGTTAGTTTATTTCCCAATTACGCCACATGCTACGCGGTCACCACCGCCACCTAACTTTTTAGGTGAATCAGAGTAATTGTCGCCACCTGCGTGAATCATTAAGGCGCGGCCTTCAATATCATCTAACTCAAGCTCTGGTGCAAAGATAGGCTGGGTTGCGTTTCCATTTTCATCAACATAAAGCACGGGTAGATCGCCCTCGTGACCCTTTTCAGACCAAGGAGCACGGTGTTTACCGGTATCTTCTGGATCGAAATGGCCGCCCGCTGCGCCGCCTAACACTTTTTGCCCATCTTTCATTGAGGGTGAACAGTCACCATTTTGATGAACATGAAAACCATGAATGCCCGGGGTTAACCCTGACAGGTTTGGCGTAAATACTACACCGTCATCATCATAACTGCTCACCACTACTGAGCCCATGCTCATCCCTGTTTCCAGGTTATTCATTATCACTTCTTTTCCATCACTATCATGATGACCTGCGAAACTGCTCGCACTTAACATTAATGTCAGTGAACCTGCTAAGGTAGATAGTAAACGTTTCTTCATCGTGTTCTCCTTCACTCAATTATTAACGAATTTGTTAAAAGCATTGAAGTGAGATGAGCATAAAGTGAACCATTGTGGCGCATAACTCAGGGATACTACGCAAGACTAGGAATACTAGGGCGTTGAAGCGACAACCGAGTTGTGTGTTAGCGCATAGCTACTGGCATTTACGGAAATCATTATATTGGTTACGTGAAAAAGTTACCGACCATTACCTTATCTTTTTGGCTTTTCCTTATTATTTTCACTCTTTTTGAAGGTAGCCTCTTTATATAGTCTTTGGATATGGAGCCTCTCCATAAGTAGGCGGTACTGTCATACAGAAGTTACAGTGTTAAAACTCAGTAACAATATGGCAGTAGCACTTTTTTCCTATTCGACTTACAGTTAGCTCACATTACATAAGCAAGGGCATAGGTATGTATACACTTTACGGATATCCGAAAACTCGCTCGGTTCGCGTGGCATGGGCACTGGAAGAGCTAGGTTTACCTTTTGAGTACAGCTTAGTTGACTTAAAACAAGGGCAACACCTGTCAGAAGAATATAAAGCCATCAGTCCTGCCTCTAAAATCCCAGCGCTTTCGACGCCGGAAGGTACCTTGACGGAATCGGCGGCTATCGTCACTTTTTTAGCTGAACGTCACGGCATGCATGAATTCATTCCTGAGCCTGGTAGCTTCGAGCGAGCCAAATATGAAGAAATGATGTTGTTTCTTACCAATGAGTTAGAGCAACCGATTTGGAATTTGGCAAAGCACACCTTTGCATTGCCCAAAGAGCAAAGACTTGAACAAATGCGTGATGTAGCGGTGTGGGAGTTCAAGCGCGTGTTGCCTGTATTTTCTTCTATGCTGGGCGATAAAGAATTTGTATGCGGCACCATGTTTACCATGGCTGACATAATAGCAGGTCATATTTTGGCGTGGGCAAAAGGCAGCAAGCTAGATATCACGCTAGACGGTAAAACAGACAATGTAGCCGCGTACGCGCAACGCGTGTTAGGCCGTGAGGCGTATGAAAGGGCGTGGCGAAAAGAGATGGATCATTTGCCTGAATAAACAGTGCATCCTGAAAAACCTTAAATGAATAGATACCGTGTGAAGATGTGGCTAATTAAGTAAACGTTGAATTGCATTGTACAGCCGGTATGCCTGATATCTGGCGTCAGGTACGCATTATTAGGTTTAAATGCGCTTGTCACGCGGTATATAGAATCAAGAAAACACATAACGACAGCGCTTTTTTTTGCGAAATATACGCAAAAACAGCGAAGAAATAACAAGGGAACAAAAAATGAAAGCATTCAAAACACTACTTGTAAGTAGTGCAGTAACCATGGCACTGGGCCTTAGCTCAGCAGTGGCACATGAACACGGCAACGCAAATGTGCAGAGTTCATCAAAAAGTACTTCAGTGTCAAAAGAAGCGTCTGAGCACGAAAAACTTTTTGCGTTATTTGCAGCCGCTGACCAGCGTGATATTGAGCTAAACCCAATCATGGCCATTTTTCGCGGCGACATGCGTTACGCAGACAGAATGGGCGACTTCTTAACAGACTCTCACGCTTTAGCGGGAAAGACAGCGACATTGCTGAATTTGTCAGAGCTTAAACAAATTGACCGCAGTAAGTTAAGCGACACCGATAAACTCGCCTACGACGTATTTAAATACAACGAAGAGCGCTCGCTAAAAATGTCTACCGACGAGATTGAAGCGCTAACGGAAGTGCGTCCTGTTAATCACTTCAGTGGGTTCCACACCTTCTACCCGACCTTCGCGAGCGGAAAGGGCGCAGCGCCATTTAAAACAGTAGAAGATTACGAAAATAACTTATCTCGCCATAAGGATTACATTGCTATTTCTGACCGCGCTATCGGAAAGTTCCGCGAGGGCATGGAAAGCGGTGTTCTTGAAACTAAGCTGACAATCGATCGCGTGATCAAGCAGTTCGATACTCAGCTGGCTATCCCAATTAAAGAGTCACAGTTTTGGGGGCCAATTACTATGTTCCCAGAAAGTTTCTCTGACGAAGAAAAAGCCCGTTTAACCGCTGACTACGAGAAAGCGACGCAAGAGATTTACGATGCAACCACGCGTATGCGCGACTTCCTTCGCGATGAGTATTTGCCTATTGCACGTGAAAGCATTGGCCTTAGCGATATGAAAGGTGGTGCAAAGCTTTATCAATTGATGGTGGAAGGTTCAACGACACTACCAATGACGCCTGATGAACTGCATAACCTTGGTTTAAAAGAAGTTAAGCGTATCAAAAATGACATGCTTGAAATTAAGGACGAAGTGAAGTTTGAAGGGACATTAAACGAATTCTTCGACTATGTACGTACCGATCCTAAGTTCAAGCCTGAAAGCCGTGAAGCGCTAACACAGAGCTATTACGATATTGGCCGTGAAGTTGATGAGAAAATTGATCAGTATTTTTCACTGTTGCCGAAGTCTGAGCTAGAAATCAAACCCTACGACCCTGCTATCGAGCAATTCAGTGCGGGTGGATCATATCAGCCGGGCACGCCAGACGGCTCTCGTCCAGGTACTTTCTACTTTAATGCCTACGATTTGCCTAGCCGCTTAACCACCGGCAACGTTACCTTGTATCTACACGAAGGCGCTCCAGGTCACCATTTCCAAGTGAGTCTAGCGCAAGAAAATGAAGCGCTACCTTCATTCATGCGCTTTAGCTTCCTACCAGCCTTCGGTGAAGGTTGGGCGCTGTATTCTGAAACGCTAGGGTATGAAATGGGGTTCTTTGACGATCCATGGAATCGTTATGGAACGCTTCAAGATGAGCAGTTGCGCGCCATGCGTTTGGTGGTAGACACAGGTATTCACGCGAAAGGTTGGACCCGCGAACAAGCCATCGACTTTATGCTTGATAACTCAGGCATGACCCGCACAGAAGTTGTTGCCGAGGTAGAGCGTTATATTGCGATCCCGTCGCAAGCGCTATCTTACAAAGTGGGCGCGCTTAAAATTCAAGAATTGCGCGCGCGCGCGGAGAAGGCATTAGGTGATGATTTCGATATCCGTGAGTTCCACGCACAAGTGTTAAACACGGGCGGCATTCCACTTGCTATTCTTGAGCAGAAAATTGATCGCTGGATCGCTAGTCAAAAAAGTTAAGGAATAATATTTTTATTTAAACTTTTTACAGCGCAATCAGCGTTAGGTTAAGAACAGTAAAAAGCCGATATTTGACGTAAAGCCAGTAATATTCTGTATTACTGGCTTTTTTCTTTTTGCGACTAATGGCAGTGATATTGTTCAAAAGCTTCACTAGAGTATTAATTGGTATAAGTGAACAATGGTTACGAAATTTAAGGGAGAATAAAGTGGAGTTAGGGCTATTTTCGTTAAGTTTAACGGTTAAAGACATCAACAAGTCGAAGACGTTTTATGAGGCCTTGGGCTTTGAAGCCATGCCTTCATGCGGCTCGGTGGAAGATAAATGGTTAATGATGAAAAATGGCACCACCATGATTGGGTTATTCGAAGGGATGTTTGAAGATAACATTATGACCTTCAACCCAAGTGATGTTAGGGCACTTCAGGCAAATCTAGTTGAACAAGGCATCGCTTTAGACGTGCCTGTGAAAGGCGATAGCGGCCCCGGGCATCTAATTGTTAAAGACCCGGACGGCAACGCTATCATGTTCGATCAGTTTTAAATTCGCGCTGCCAGTTCAGCGCCTTGACGGATAGCGCGTTTAGCATCAAGTTCAGCCGCTACGTCAGCACCGCCGATAATGTGCACGGTAAATCCTGCCTCTTCTAGAGGTTGTTGCAGAGGCTTAAACGGCTCCTGACCAGCACATACAATGACGTTATCGACCGGCAGTATTTTAGGCGTGTCGTTAATCAGCACGTGTAGACCTTCATCGTCCACTTTCTCGTAGCTCACGCCATTCATCATTTGAACATTGTGGTGTTTCAACGATTGCCTATGGATCCAGCCCGTAGTTTTGCCCAGCCCTTTACCTACTTTAGACGTTTTACGTTGTAGCAGATACACTTCCCGCTCAGAAGGCTCTATGGCTTTTTCTTTTAGTGCGCCAGGAGCAGAATAATCTTTATCTATACCCCAGTGCGCTAGCCACTTTTCTTTATCTTTGGCTAGATTTTCGTGTTCTACCAGGAATTCCGCTACATCAAAACCAATGCCGCCAGCGCCAACAATAGCCACTTTCTTGCCTACTGGCTTGTGGTCGCGCAATACGTCTAAATAACTCATCACTTTAGGGTGGTCGTGCCCTTCAATTGTAAGCGTACGAGGATTAATACCGGTGGCTAGCACCACTTCATCAAACTTCTCATCGGCAAGTCTTTCTGCGTTAATCTCGGTGTTAAGGTGAACCGTAACGCCCAGGCGAGCTAGCTGATTGTCAAAGTAGCGTAGGGTTTCGTAAAACTCTTCTTTACCCGGCACTTGCTTGGCGTAATTAAATTGACCGCCAATTTCACTGGCTTTATCAAATAGATGTACCTCGTGACCGCGCTCTGCGGCATACATGGAAAACGCCAAACCCGCAGGCCCTGCACCTACTACCGCTAGTTTTTTCTTATTGTGAGTAGGGGGAAAGGTAAGTTCGGTCTCGTAGCACGCTTGTGGGTTTACCAAGCAACTTGCACGCTTTTGTTCGAATGCATGGTCTAGGCAAGCCTGGTTACAGGCAATACACGTGTTGATTAGCTTAGACTCATTGCGCATAGCCTTCGCTACAAAGTGAGCGTCAGCCAAGAAAGGTCGCGCCATCGATACCATATCAGCATGGCCTTGTGCGAGTACCGATTCTGCAACTTCAGGCGTATTGATACGGTTAGTGGTAATAAGAGGGATAGACACCTCTTTTTTCATGCGTTCGGTTATCCAGGTAAACGCCGCGCGAGGTACGGATGTGGAAATAGTAGGTACCCGCGCTTCGTGCCATCCAATGCCGGTATTAATTAGCGTAGCGCCTGCTTTTTCGATTTCTTTGGCTAAATATACAACCTCGTCCCACTTAGCGCCGCCTTCGACTAAGTCCAGCATAGACAGGCGATAAATAATAATGAAGTTAGTGCCCACTTTCTCGCGTACACCTTTTACTATTTCTATTGCCAGACGAGCCCGATTTTCTAGGCTGCCACCCCATTCATCATTTCTATGATTGGTGCGCTCACAGAAAAACTGATTTATGAGGTAGCCTTCAGAACCCATAATTTCCACGCCGTCATAGCCTGCTTGCTGGGCAAGGGCTGCACATTTTACGTAGTCTTTTATTGTGCTTCTTACGCCACGTGAGGACAATTCGCGAGGCTTAAAAGGGGTAATAGGCGACTTCATAGGTGAAGCCGAAACAGCAAGTGGGTGATAACCGTAACGGCCTGAATGCAATATTTGCATGCAAATTTTGCCGTCTTCCTTATGCACAGCGTCGGTAATAACACGGTGCTTTTTCGCGTGGCGAGAGCGGGTCATTCTGCCAGCAAAGGGCGCTACCCAACCTAAAATATTAGGGCTAATACCACCTGTTACGATTAGCCCCACACCACCTTTTGCTCGCTCAGCGTAAAACGCAGCAAGTTTGTCAAATCCGCCTTTCTCTTCTTCCAAACCTAAATGCATTGAACCCATTAGGGTACGGTTGCGAAGTTGAGTAAATCCCAAATCCAACGGAGATAATAAGTTAGGGAAGTAAGGTGAGAGTTGTTCTGAATTGTGGGCAGACTGTGGTGTAGCTGTCTGAGACGAGGGCGTATTCATAATTGTTCTCTTTTTATTTGCTATGAAGGCAGTTAGTGCATGTCGCTCTTTGCTGCGGCGCAGTGCTCATCTGTCTTTCATGACTTAAGTGCTAATGGTTACACATAATCCGACCACACTAACTTGCCCGACCAGTTGCTTTGATTATTTACCACCACATTCAATTGGTAAAGTGCAGTTACCCTATTTTTAACATAATAAAAAAGCGAGATACCGGGCTAACGGATATCTCGCTTCGTTAATCAGTGCTTTTCATCACAAGCATGAGTGCGTTACAGGTGAGCGCTTACTTATGATGTTGGCATTATTAAAGCAGTGCTCGCCTTATAAATTACTCGTCAACGTACATTTTTTGCTGAAACTTCAGCGTTTGTTTGCTGCTACCTTTTTGAACGTCAATCTCAAACCTAAAGGTTTCCTGATCGCGAAATGGCAGCACGGCAAGGTAATAGATAGCATCACCTTCTTCCACCTTTTTGAAAGTCAGCTTACGCGAGTTGCCCAACAGATTCTTAGCCGTACCTGTGACATCTGCCCGTTGCGCTTCACCGGAGACTTTGTCTAACACCGAAATGTTAACCAGCGCATTAAACTTACTTCTCACAATGCCGTAGCTAGCCGCCACTTCAGGTGTGAGAAATGGCGTACTCACCACCATATAGTGAACATCCCATTCACCAAGCGTTTGCTTCTGCTCGGCAAATGCGGAAAAGCTTAAGCATGACATAGCCATCACAAGAAGTGCTACGTAAGCTTTTTTGATATGTTTTATTCTACCCATGATAGAAACTACCTCTGCCTTCATCTTGTTTTTAATTCTTACCCATTACAGCTTGTTTTGCTCTATGAACCAAACTGCAAGACCAATACTTTCCCTAACAGTGTCTTGAACTGACATTAGTTACATAGGGAAAGTGTCTTGGATCAGAAGCTGTAAAAACTGTAATGCAATGATGGCAATAAGCACTGATAAGTCCAAACCGCCCAATGGTGGAATGACTTTGCGTATTGGCGCTAAAAACGGCTCGGTTAGCTGATACAGAACATAGTCAACCGGAGACTGACCTTGTGACACCCAGCTCAAAATAGCGCGTAGTAGTAACACCCAGAACATTAACGACAGGGCTTCTTTTATCACACCAATTACTGACAAAATCGCAATGCCGACTGGGTTTAGACTACCGCCAAACATTAACCCTAGGGTTATTAGCTTGAGCGCGCATACCGCTACCGCTAACACAAAAGTAGCGGTGTCGAACCTGCCGATTGACGGAATAATACGGCGCAACGGCCCCACGATAGGGTGGGTTGCTTTTACTACAAATTGACTGAGTGGATTATAAAAATCTGCCTGAACCATTTGTAACCAAAGGCGCAGAATAACCACCATCAAATAAAGGCTAAATAAGGTATCAACCAAAAATACCGTTGCGTTCATGTTGTGTTTTTCCTAAAACGTTATAGCTGTTTTGCCATTTCTTCAGCACGTGCTACGGCGGCGCGCATCGACTTGCTGACAATATCTTTTAAACCTTCATTAATGAAAGTGTTAACGGCTTCTGCGGTAGTGCCGCCCTTAGACGTAACTTGGGCACGAAGCTCGCTTAATTCAAGGTCTGGGTTGTTACAAACCATTTCGGCTGCGCCTAACATCGCTTGTTGGACCATTAAGCGAGATTGCGCTTTGTCAAAGCCCATGTTCATGGCTTCTTCCTGCATATTTTGTAAGAACAAGAAGAAATAAGCTGGGCTGCTGCCCGCTGCGGCGATAACACCGTTAATACCCTCTTCTTTATCTACCCAAACGGTTTCGCCAACGCTGTTCATTACATCGTCAACGTATTGCCTGTCTGACTCAGAAACCGTGTCGTCGGCATACATCCCAGACATGCCTTTGCCTAACAAGCTCGGGGTGTTTGGCATAATACGAACAACAGGGTATTCACCACCTAGCATTTCTTGCAATCTGGCTACCGGCAGCCCAGCTGCAATGCTCATAAACAACTTGCCCGAAAGGTCATTGTTTTTCTGAAGCTCGCCGCACATATCGCCCATTATTTGTGGTTTTACCGCAAGGACTATGGCATCAGCGAATTGGCAGGCTTCATCATTAGATTGTGTGGTGTGAATACCAAACTCGGCCTTCAGGCCGTCTAACTTTGGTGTGGAAGGGTTTGCCGCAAGGATGTTTTCTTTCGCGTACCCAGATTTGATAAGACCACTGATGATGCTGCGGCTCATGTTACCCGCGCCAATAAATGCTAATTTTTTCTGTTGCATGTAAATCCTATTTGTTGGTTGCGTTTAAGTCTGTGTAGCGAGGCGAAGCGCTATCCGTTGGGTTAGCGCGCTAGTTTCGCTTACCGAAAATAGCGGTACCGATGCGCACCATAGTCGACCCGTGTTGAATCGCTTCTGTCATATCACTACTCATTCCTACGGATAGGGTATCAAAATTGCTCAATGATGTATGGTAGTGGTCGAATAATTCTTTTAGCTTAGACAGTGTGGCGCGCTGTTGTTCTTCACTAGGATCTGCTTTAGGAATGGTCATTAGCCCACGCAAGGTCAGGTGCTTTTGAGAGTTAATAAACTCCACTAGCGCATCTAATTCACTTAGGGCTACCCCTGACTTACTCTCTTCGTCATCAATATTAACCTGAATGCACACGTTTAACGGCGGCATTGAGTCAGGTCGCTGTTCGTTTAAGCGACGAGCAATTTTTTCTCTATCTACAGACTGAACCCAATCAAAGTGTTCGGCGACTACTTTGGTTTTATTCGATTGGATTGGACCAATCATGTGCCACTCTATATCGCTTAAGTGAGAAAGTTCCTGAACCTTTTCAACACCTTCCTGCACGTAATTTTCGCCGAACATACGTTGTCCGGCTTCATACGCTTCCATGATATCTGATACGGGTTTTGTTTTGCTAACCGCTAGCAATTTAACGGAATTTGGTGGACGATGTGCACTGGTAGCGGCTTGGTCTATTCCTTTTCGTGCGGAATCTAGTCTTTCTGCTATTGTTTGCATTATTCACCTTGTTTTGGAGAAGTGGTTGTGGATATTACCGAACTTTTGGCTTTCAGTGTTAAGAATAACGCCTCAGATTTACACTTATCAGCGGGCCTACCACCAATAATTCGTGTAGATGGCGAAATGCGTAAACTGAATGTGCCAGCCCTCGATCACAAGCAAGTACATGGTCTCGTTTATGAGATTATGAATGACATGCAGCGCAAAGAATACGAAGAAAACCTGGAAACCGATTTTTCTTTCGAAGTGAATGGCTTGTCGCGCTTTCGTGTTAACGCGTTTGTGCAAAACCGAGGCGCCGCGGCAGTATTACGTACTATCCCCAGTAAAGTATTAACCTTAGACGACCTTGGCGCGCCTGAAATTTTCAAGGAAATTATAAATCAGCCTACCGGCATTGTACTTGTGACAGGTGCCACCGGCTCGGGTAAAAGTACCACGCTTGCGGCCATGGTCGACCATATCAACACCCACAAGCGTGAACATATTCTCACCATTGAAGACCCTATCGAATTCGTGCACGACAACAAGCTTAGCTTGGTAAACCAGCGGGAAGTACACCGCGATACGCACTCGTTTAATAACGCACTGCGCTCGGCGCTTCGTGAAGACCCAGACGTAATTCTAGTCGGTGAGCTACGTGACTTAGAAACCATACGCCTTGCCATTTCAGCTGCCGAAACCGGCCATTTAGTATTCGGCACTCTTCACACCAACTCCGCACCAAAAACCATTGACCGTATTATCGATGTTTTCCCGGCAGAAGAAAAAGCCATGGTGCGTTCTATGTTGTCGGAATCATTGCGTGCGGTTATTTCACAGACACTGCTTAAGAAAGTAGGTGGGGGCCGAGTTGCGGCTCATGAAATCATGGTGGGGATCCCCGCTATTCGTAACCTTATTCGAGAAGATAAAGTGCCGCAAATGTACTCGGTTATTCAAACGGGCCAGGCTCACGGTATGCAAACTATGGATCAGTGTCTTCAGCGCTTAGTGGCGATGGGGGTTATCACCAAACAAGACGCCGCAGCAAAGTCAGTTGATAAACAGTCGATGAACAGTTTCTAGAGGCCAATATGTTAGATTCACTACTACAAAAAATGGTCGATACCAACGCATCGGATTTATTCGTAACGGCGGGGTTTCCGGTAAGTGCCAAAATTAACGGCAAGCTTACGCCAGTGACGGAAAGCGCGACCTCGGAAGAGGCATCGCTGGCGCTGGTTCACGAAGCGATGACTGAAAAACAGCAGAATGAGTTTCACACGACCAAAGAATGTAATTTCGCCATAGTACGAGAAGGCATTGGTCGTTTCCGCTGCTCTGCATTTTGGCAGCGTGACCAAGCGGGCATGGTGATTCGCCGCATCGTTACTCAAATTCCGAAAGCTGATGATTTGGGTCTGCCGCGAGTATTAAAAGAAATTATTATGGCTAAACGCGGTCTTGTTCTATTTGTAGGTGGAACAGGCACGGGTAAGTCCACGTCATTGGCTGCGCTTATTGGGCATAGAAATGAAAATTCGCACGGGCATATACTGACTATTGAAGACCCCATTGAATTTGTGCACGAGCATAAAAACTGTGTTATTACCCAGCGCGAGGTGGGCATAGATACTCAGTCTTTCGACGACGCCCTTAAAAGTTCGCTACGTCAGGCACCTGATGTCATTCTTATTGGTGAAATTCGTTCAATGGAAACCATGGAATATGCCATGTCGTTTGCTGATACAGGGCATTTGTGTGTGGCTACGCTGCACGCTAACAACGCGAACCAAGCTATTGAACGTATTATGCATTTAGCGCCGAAAGATCAGCACGATAAGTTGCGCTTTGACTTAAGCTTAAACATCCGCGCCATTGTTGCGCAGCAACTAGTACCTACGCCAGACGGCAAGGGTAGGGTTGCGGCAATAGAAATATTGCTAAACTCGCCGCTAGTGCGCGACCTAATACAGCGCAATGAAATAGGCGCGTTAAAAGAAGCAATGAAAAAAGGCAAAGAGCAGGGCATGCAGAGCTTTGATATGGCGCTGTATGATTTGTACAAAGCGGGTAAGATTGATATGGACCAAGCGCTGCACCACGCCGACTCGCCTAATGACCTGCGCTTAATGATCAAGCTTGATACCAGCGACGGTTCTAGCTTAGGTACACTGTCAAATGTATCTATTGATATGGATGACTAATTGCTTTCGCTTTATGCTGAAATCCCTTTAGGGGGAGCTGCATTTGAAACGCTTACTGAAATAAAGCAGTAGAGAGACACGTTTTTCTCGCATGATGAGCAGCCCACGGGCTGCTTTTGTGTTTAACAAGAGGGTAGCCATTGAAAAAACTCTTCACTTCACAAGACGCTTTTGAACTTCAAGCGGTTCGCAGCGAGCTTGATGCTTTATCTATTCCTTATATGGTAAAAAATGAGTTTGCCAGTGGCGCAATCGGAGAGCTGCCTTGGCAAGATTCTCAGCAAGAAGTGTGGCTTGTTGACGATAGCTGGTATGCAAGAGCGTCGAAAGTTATTGAGCTCTTCATTCAGAAATCAAACGATAAGGCAGTATCTAGTGAAGATTGGATTTGTGGTGAGTGCAGTGAACAAAACGGGGCTGCTTTTGATGTCTGCTGGCAGTGTGGGGCAGAAAAGTAATAACAGCAAGAGCCAGCAGCATACAAAGGTCAACAGGCCCTAACAATTATTCGTACTGACTCTCGCTCCAGCTAGCGAATATTACGCATGCCGACACACTATCAACCTTATCTTTAGTCAGTTTCTTATAGCCACCTAACTCAAACAGCATGGCTTTAGCGTCTGTGGTAGTCAGTCGCTCATCACAGGTGTCAACGGCCACTTTAAAACGCCCATGTAGACGGTTTGCAAATTTGCGGGCGCGTTGAGTTATCTCCTGCTCAGTACCATCCATATTAAGCGGTAAACCCACCACCACGATATGCGGTTGCCATTCTTCGTAAAGCTTTTCTATTAACGTCCAGTCAGGAATACCGTCTCGTGCCTTCAGCGCTGCAAGAGGGGAAGCCGTACCGGTAATTTCCTGACCTACCGCCACGCCAATGCTTTTGGTACCAAAATCAAACGCAAGTACCGTACGATTTCCTATATCAGGCATGCCCCGCTCCCGGTGCTAGCTGCCATACATCCACACCGAGTTTATTTACTGTTGCTTGCCATTTCTTGTGCATAGGCGTGTTAAACAGAATTTCTTCGTCAGCTTCGATGGTGAGCCATGCGTTTTCCTGCATTTCCCTCTCAAGCTGACCGGCTGTCCAGCCCGCGTACCCCAAAGCAATCAAAACGTCTTCAGGGCCTTCATCATTGGCAATAGCAGTCAAAATGTCCTTGGAGGTGGTCACCATAACCCCTGGCGCAAGCTTTAAGCTAGATGCCCACTCTCTTTGCGACGAGTGCAGCACAAATCCTCGCTCTTGGCTTACAGGACCGCCAGCCAGCACGATTTGCTCTGCTTTGTCGTCAGACACAGTGAGTTCTTTATCAGTCTGTTCAAGAAGCTGCTTCACGTTCATGGTAGAGGGTTGATTTACTACAATACCCATAGCACCTTCAGCGTTGTGTTCACAAATATAAATGAGTGAGCGAGAAAAATACGGATCGTCCAAACTAGGCATCGCGACCAGAAAATGATTTTGTAGGCTTTTTAATTCCGTCATAGTTTGTCTTTTATCTACTATCTTTTGCTCTGTGAGGGCCTTTACACTATTGAAGCTAAAGGCGCTCTATCCACTCATATTTGCTTTTTACGATACGAACTGCACTGTGTTACCAATACAACCTTACTCTATTTACTGGCTAAGCGCTTTTCAATGGCGTCAAACAGCGCACCCATTATATTAACATCGTAAGCTGCTTCTATTTCTCTTACGCAAGTTGGGCTAGTAATGTTTATTTCAGTAATTTTGCTGCCAATAACATCAAGTCCTACAAATAAAATGTTATTTTCCTTGAGCGTTGGCGCGATGGCTTCGGCTAGGGCGCGGTCAGAATCTGAGATTGGCTGAGGGCGTCCTGTACCGCCAGCGGCTAGGTTACCTCTGGTTTCCCCTTTTGTAGGCAGTCGCGCTAAGCAATACGGCATGACTTCACCGTCAACGATGAGTACGCGCTTGTCGCCGTCTTTAATCTCTGGAAGGTACTCTTGTACCATCATGTAGCGCGTGCCTAACTTGGTTAGGGTTTCAATAATAACGCCTAAGTTATTGCCATCAGGCTTCACTCTAAAGATAGACGCGCCACCCATACCGTCTAAGGGTTTGCAAATAATGTCTTGGTGCTTGGCGTGAAACTCACGGATAAGCGCTTGGTTGTTCGTGACTAAGGTATTGGGAATGTGTTCTGGGAAGTACGACGTAAACAGCTTCTCGTTGTAGTCGCGAAGCGCTTGAGGGTTATTTACAACTAGCGCTCCCGCGTCCTGCGCAAGCGACAGCACCTGAGTCGCATACAAAAACTCGCTGTCAAAAGGAGGATCTTTGCGCATGAGTAACACATCAACGTCGCCTAAATACAACGTAGACTCGTCTTCAATGGTGTAGAAATCTGTAGCTTGATCCTTGACCGATACGGTTTTACCTAAACCCATAGGCTTACCATTGTCTAAATACAGGTCTTTTAATTCAAAATATACAACCTTTGCACCGCGGCGCTGAGCTTCAAGCATCATCGCAAAGCTTGTATCTTTATGTGGCTTAATGCTCGCGATGGGGTCCATAATTACGCCAACGGTATATTGCATAATGTTTTCACCTTGAATGTTGATAAAATGCCGGCTCAGATGGCCTAGCTGATTGTAAACTTATATGGGGGCACACCTGAATTCTTCAAGTTACTGAGCTAGCACTATGCTTGCTATATAGCTGCCTAAAATACTGACTTAGAAGTCGCCGTGCTGAGCTTGAAGAATACTTAGGCTTGTAATCGCTGCTGTCTCGGTGCGCAAAATACGTGGGCCCAAACTTACCGACTGATAGCCGTTTTCGTTTGCCTGATGAATTTCTGTTTCAGATAACCCACCTTCAGGGCCAATAAGCAAACGAAAGCCTTGAGCATTATAAGGTTGTCTTGCCAAACTTTGTTCAGCGCCCGGTGCGAGAACTAATCTTGTGGTATTGGTTGAAGACGACAACCATTGATTAAGACTAACCGGGGCGTTGAGCGCGGGAATAATGTTGCGACCGCTTTGTTCACAGGCGCCAATAATGATCTTCTGCCATTGCTGAATTTTCTTTTCCCAGCGCGACTCGTCGAGTTTAACCGTACAGCGTTCAGTGATCACGGGCGTTATTTCTGATACGCCAAGTTCCACGCTTTTTTGTAGCACGGTATCCATTCTATCGCCTTTAGATACCCCTTGACCTAAGTGCAAATGAAGCGGGGACTCTTTCGCTAGCGATAAACAAGCGTCGGCTTCAACCGTCACTTTTTTTCTTTGAACGCTAATAATTTGCGCACTGTATTCATTGCCGTCGCCATTAAAAAGTACAATAGGGCGATTGGGCTTTATGCGCAGTACCGTCGCGATGTGATGACCGGCGTCTTCAGTTAACTCAAACTCTTGTTCTAACGGGATTGGATTGGGGTAATAAACTCTTGGTATACGCATAGCAAATCAGATGTGTAGTTTTAACGCGTATAATACGTGTGTGGATACAGGTTGCAATGCTGTCGACAACATCGCGTAAGTAAATATGCAAAAACTTACGCAAACGACAGCATGCTGCCTATTTAAGAATCACATGACTCACTCTCTAGGCCGCGGAAGGCGAAGAGTTTCTCGAAGTAGATTTCAACACGTTGGATGAAGACTTCGATTGGGCTGCTGGGCGGTAGTCCGCTCTTGCGTACTTAGTATGTTTTCCTTTATCGGTGCGCAGTGAATATAAAAATAAACACAAAACCACCGAAAACAGGGTTATGAGAAGCAACATGCGTTAATCCTTTACGTGACATAGTTTGCTAAAGCTCCTTCATGAAGTTGCTCAACACACACTGATGAGGCGTAGTGAACAGTCAACTTTCATGAGACTTTAGTCTAAAACTTTGAGGCTAAAAAATCATCAAAAAAAATGTCTTATAACTCGGTAACTTCCAAAAAATGGAAAAGAAACACAAAGCGCATTTAAGCTTCGTGATGAAGGATGCGCTTGTTGAGTGACAAGCGTGTGACAAGCGAATAAAAAGTGTTCATTTTTTGTTTTTTCATTCTAGCGACTGTGTGCCACCTATACGGCATAGAAACTTGTCGATTTAGAGCCACTACACCGTCAAACATCCGTCTTGCCTAGATGGCCAACAAACCGCGGCAAAAATGTACAGAAAAGGACAGTAGATCCTAAAGTAAAACAAATGAATTTCCTCTACTTTTGTATAATGCTAACGCTTTTAAACACCTATGTAGCTTAGACTTTAGAGCAAATTTACTGTGTTTGAGCCCATATTATATTGGTCTTAAATCAAATAGCTGCTACCGTATTTGAGCAATTATCAACTAACCATGACAAGGACCATATTATGGAAGAAAAACTTTCGCTTTTTTCTGCAAGCGATGTTGAAAGGTACATAAACGATTACGCCATCCCGTGGGGGATTAACATTCTGATGGCAATCGCGATTTATGTAATAGGTAGGATCGTAGTTGGATTCATTTTATCTGTATTTAGACGCCTAATGGCCAAGTCTAAATACGACAACATGCTAGTGGACTTCCTGGAAGCTATCCTTAGCGCCATTCTAATGCTGTTTGTTATTGTCGCTTCGCTTGATCAGCTAGGCGTAGATACAACGTCATTAGTTGCTATATTAGGTGCTGCTGGTTTAGCTATTGGTTTGTCATTGCAAGACTCGCTTAAGAACTTTGCAGCTGGCGTAATGCTTCTGGTTTTCAAACCATTTAAAGCGGGTGATTTTGTCGAAGCTGCAGGTACTGCTGGTTCGATTGTTAAGATTGGTATTTTCACCACAACAATGAACACACCAGACAATAAAGAAATTATTGTTCCTAATGGCAACATCTACGGTGGCAACATCACTAACTATTCAGCAAGAGACACGCGTCGTGTAGACATGGTTGTTGGTATTGGTTACGACGCTGACCTTCTTAAAGCGAAAAGAATTCTTGAAGAAATGGTGGCGGCTGATGAGCGTATTCTTGCAGAGCCAGCGCCTAAAATTGCAGTATCTGAACTGGCCGACAGCAGCGTGAACTTTATTGTTCGTCCATGGGTGAATTCTGCCGATTTCTGGGGTGTTAAATTCGACTTCACTGAAAACGTTAAACTGCGTTTTGATGAAGAAGGTATTTCAATTCCATTCCCACAAATGGATGTACATCTTCACAAAGCAGACAGCGAATAATTTCGTTGGTATCAGACAAAAAACGCTGCATTTCGCAGCGTTTTTTTTATCCTAAGATTAAGTGCGACGTAACACGCCGCGATTACGAACATTTTAACTCTCGATGAGCGGGTAATGACCTATACGAAATGGTATTACTTACTTTTAGCGACAGTTCGGGCGGTAAGCAGTAGCTTGATAGTCTGCATAGGCGTTAGGCATGTTCGCTTGTAAATTATCAATTCTGGTTTGAGGTGCTGGGTGAGTCGACAAAAGTTCCATTGGGCGGTTGCCGCCGCTTGCTGAGTCCATGTTTTGCCACAAGTTTACAGATTGTCTTGGGTCAAACCCAGACTTCGCCATTAGCTGAAGACCAATGACATCGGCTTCAGATTCATGAGTTCGGCTAAAAGGAAGTTGGACACCGACTTGAACACCTAATCCGATCGCAGCCATGATGGGACCCGACTGAGGCACTTCATTCGCGGCTAAAACTTGGCCTACCGCCTGACTGCCCATATTTATCAATGTTGACTGCGACATTCTCTCATTACCATGCTCTGCAATAACATGACCTACTTCATGGCCAATGACAGCAGCAAGTTGATGCTGGTTTTCTGCAACGTTGAGCAAGCCTGTATAGACACCAATTTTTCCACCGGGTAGCGCAAATGCGTTAACTTGTTCATCGTCGAATACAACGACTTCCCATTGACCATTGAATACCGTGGCTGGTACTTGAGCAGTGATGGCATTTGCAACGCATTCTACGTAAGAATTTTGAACCGCTTTATTCGAAATTTTTAATTCTTCTTTCATGCCCGTGAATGCCTGATCACCCATTTGCGCGAGCTGAGTTTCAGAATAGAGCAACACTTGATTTCTACCCGTAGGAGATGTTGCACAGGCTGTTAAAGTAAGCGCTGCGGCAATAACTGCCGAAGCTGTGAATTTCAATTTCATGGTTAATCCTTTTTTATCACTGAATGTTCTCGCTTCGCTCACTTTTGCGCGCTAAAGCACAATCCCATTCAGTTTATACGTCTATTTGGCAATATTAGTATCAGATAGTGCTTATAAATAAAACTATACCTTTGAAAAAGCGAAGCGTGTTCCGCTGTTAAGCTAAACCGTTTTTCCTTACACGCATTAGGATATTTGAAATATATGCTTACAATTGCATGAACGAAGTGTGATTACTTTGAGCCTACTGCTCCGTGCTGTCCATATTTAAAGCGGCGTGTGTGCCATCTATTGTTATAGAAAAGTTACGCGCTTTTGCCTATTTAATATTTGTGTCATAAACTGATTCTAATTTATACATAGAAGTTACATAAAATTTCTGGTGTACTAAGGTTAGGGATCCCTGTTTTCTTCCTTCGCTTTGCGAGAACAAGGTGGAAAAATCCTTGGGTTTCTCGAGCCTCATAACGTACGACAAAAATACAAATAAAAAGGAAATCAAATGGCAGTGCGTAATAAGTTTAAATACGGGTTACTTGCATTTTTAGTATCAGCGGCGCTCACGGGATGTGGCCTTGATGGTGACGACGGTGCGCAGGGCGAAACAGGAGCTCAAGGACCTCAGGGTGATCAAGGTGACCCAGGGACAGACGGAAGTGATGGTACCGATGCGTCAATCGGCATTGCAATGGATATCGTTGGTCGTGCTTTCTTAGGCAATCAAACGGCCGCAGAAATTGTTCAATACCACGCTGAGACCAATACGATTTACGCGACAAACGGCGAGACGAATACAATAGCAGTTATTGATGCCTCTAGCGTAAGCACGGCCACTATGGCTGATCCGATAAACACCACTACGCTAACGCTTACCACTATCGCACTGCCTGCCGATATAAATGGTGTGACTTTAGGTAGCTTAACAAGTATTGCGGTTAGCGGTGACCTTATGGCTGTAGCTGTACCTACAGACGTTAAAACTGATAACGGTTATGTGTTGTTCTACAACGGGCTAGACAGTTCTGCTCCAGCCTTTTTGGATTCTGTCGAGGTTGGCGCACTACCGGATATGGTCACTTTTACGCCAGATGGTGGCAAAGTGTTGGTAGCGAACGAGGGTGAGCCTTCTGATGACTACACCATTGACCCTGAAGGTTCTGTTAGCGTCATTAATATTCTTGCAAGTGGTGAGCCAGAAGAAACGGGGACGACCGTTGGCTTTACTGCTCTAAACGGTACTGAAGCAGATTTGATGGCGCAGGGAATGATGTTTCCTAACCCAGCAGGACGCACGATTAACGGCACAGCTATTACCTCAACGGTAGCGAAAGATCTGGAACCAGAATACATCACCGCTACTAACGACGTTGCATACGTTAGTCTTCAGGAAAACAATGGCCTTGCGATTATTGACTTGGAAGAGTTAACGGTAGATGTCGTCGGCCTAGGAACTAAGTCTTGGGCTGGACTTAATATTGATATCCAAGAAAATGATGCGGTGAGTTTTGGTCAGTACACAGGTATTTATGGTGTATACCAGCCTGATACCATTGCTAATTTTACGTGGAAGGATGCGACTTTCATTCTTACCGCTAACGAAGGCGATGCCCGTGAGTACTTCTTTGACGCTGCTGATGAGGCGGCATGTACTGCTGCAGGTGGTGTTGATTTTGACGAAGATGCTGGCTGTCTAGCTTATACAGACGAAGTTAAAGTAGAAGATCTTACCGCTGCCGCCAACTCTGAATTAGCTATGCTACAGGCGACAGGTGAAGCGGACGACTTACGTGTAACTTCAGCTATGGGTGATGCTGACGGAAACGGCGAGTACGATGCAGCGTACGCTTACGGTGCACGTTCATTCACAATCTGGGATCAAAACGGTTTAGTGGTTTATGACTCGGGTGATGATTTTGAACGTATTACAGCGTCGGTTCATGGGGCGCAGTTCAACAATGGTGACGATGAAAATGCAAGCGACTCGCGCTCAGAGAATAAAGGTCCAGAGCCAGAAGCGTTAACCGTGGGTCAAGTTGGCGATCGCACTTACGCGTTTATCGGCACAGAGCGCATGGGCGGTATTTTCGTATACGACGTTACTAACCCTTATGACGTTCAATTTGCAGAATATGTAATTAACCGTGACCTAACCGAAGGTTTGACAAGCGACGATGTCATTGGTGACTTAGCGCCAGAAAGCCTGGTTTTTGTTAGCGCTGAAGACAGCCCAAGTGGTGTGCCTCTTCTTGTAGTAGGCAACGAAGTTAGCGGCACAGTAACGGTGTGGCAAATCAACCAGCTGTAAGCTCCCGCATTGATTACATGAAACCCCGCTTTGAAGCGGGGTTTTTTATTGGTAGCTTGCCAGACCTTCCCGAAGGCCGAGTTTAACGTGTCCTTACTCTTTGTTGTGTCACCTTGATGTAGAGCCACTATACCTGCGAAAACACGCCACGGTTACGAACATTTTAAGTCTCGCTGAGTGGGTAATTATCTATGCGGGCTGGTATTAAACGGAGGAATAGAACTTTCCTTGCGTTCACTATGGTTACACCGTTTAAGGATTAAGGTAAGCTATAACCCATAAAACGCAGTCGTATTTTTAAAGGTAAATACGATTAGGCTCAATTGCACTGGTATAGATGCGTTTAGGACACAGAGTAACGCAATGCTCAATACCACCGTAGTGCTATCAAATAATAGAGAATGCCTATGTCTCAGCAAGTTGTGATTAGTGGTGTGGGTGTATGGCACCCTAAAGACAGTATAACTAACGAAGAGCTAGTAGATAGCTACAATGCTTACGTAGATGCGTTTAACGAAGAAAATAAAGCGCAAATCGAATCAGGTGATGTAGCAGCAATGCCTTATTCAAGTGCAGAGTTCATCGAAAAAGCATCAGGAATTAAAAGTCGCTACATCTATCAAAAAGAGGGTGCGCTAGACATCACTCGAATGAAGCCTAAGATTGCCCCTCGAGCAGATGACGAACTTTCTCACCAAGCCGAAATTGCCGTCGAAGCAGCCAAGTTAGCTCTGGCATCCGCCAATGTTACGGCCGATGAAATTGATGCTGTGATTGTGTCGTGTGCATACACCCAGCGTGCTTATCCTGCGATTGCAATTGAAGTACAAGAAGCTCTTAATATTGAAGGGTTTGGTTTCGATATGCTAGTTGCTTGTTCTGCAGCAACGTTCGGTATGCATCGCGCCTATGAAATGCTGAGCGCGAAAAATGCGACTCGCGTGTTGGTTATTAACCCTGAGTTGGTCTCACCGCAAATTAACTACGCTGATCGCGACAGTCACTTTATTTTTGGCGATGTGGCTACGGCGACGGTGCTTGAGCTTGCTGAAACCGCCAAAAGTGAGCACGTGTACGACGTGCTAAGCACCAAAGCATTGACGAAATTCTCAAACAATATTCGTTCAAATTTTGGCTACATGACACGTGCCGAAGACGTTGATCCGTATGGACCTGATAAGCTGTTCCATCAAGCGGGTCGCAAAGTTTTCAAGGAAGTGTGTCCATTGGCAGCAGCGCATATTGAAGCGCATTTAGCGAGTCACGGCATTACGCCAGAAGGCGTCAAGCGTTGGTGGCTTCACCAAGCTAATATCAATATGAACACCTTGATTTGCAAACGCCTGTTAGGTCGCGATGCTGACCGTACCGAAGCGCCAATTGTGTTGGACGAGTATGCCAACACGGCTTCTGCGGGTTCTGTGATTGCGTTTGGTTTAAACCATGAAGACCTGGTTGCCGGTGACGTGGGAGTACTTTGCTCTTTCGGTGCAGGGTATTCAATTGGCTCACTAGTGATCCGTAAACGATAGTTTTTATCATAGCGCGGGCGATGCCTGCGCACCGTACCTAGCTGAAAACGTTATGTGCTGTATATCGAAGGTTTCAGGGACGTTGCATCAATGCGCCTCCCTGTATTTCATCTCCTAAATAATGATAATAAAGGTGAGATAAAAGGATGATTTCAGATGTAGGCTATGGGTTAAATAGTCTGGCGCACTTAGCCCTTTTATTGCTGTTGTTAACGGTACGCAAACCCGGCGTAGCCAAGCATTTATTGGTATTGGCGACCGCAGCCACCTTTTTATGGTCTACAACCTTAATCACTTCGCTATTTGGACCTATCTCGCTAAGCTGGTTACTCAGCGCTGACGTGCTTAAGCAGCTCGCATGGCTACTCTTTTTGGCTGGCTGTATACAGACCAGCTTTAGTAATATCTTCGACGTTCTAAAACGACCAGTAACGTTAATTATTATTGCCCCCGCACTAGCAGCATTGCTCGCCCCTTATCTATTGGTAGTAAATCCCGCGTGGAGCTTTCTTGTACTGATCGTGCTGTCATTAGAAGTGCTTGTTCTTCTGGAAGTTGTGTATCGACAGGCGGGGCGTGAGCAGTGGGCGTTTAAACCCATTATTATTTATCTGGGAGCAACCAACCTGTTTGAGTTCGTTACCTATGCAAACGCTACCATGGTAAACCAGGTGGAAATTGGCTACATAGCGGCACGAGGCTATATTTACTTCTTGTTAATGCCCTTACTCGTCATATCGATTCGACGAATTCATCACTGGGGCATTGATATCTTTATCTCGCGGGACGTAGTGTTGCACAGCTCTCTACTCTTAGTGGCGGGCGGTTATCTTTTTGTGATGGCTGTTGTCGGCTACGCCATAAATTATATGGGAGGCAACTGGGGAGCGACGGTTCAAATCATATTGGTTGTGATGTCATTCGCATTGCTCGCCACGGTATTCTTGTCCAACGGCTTTCGCACTAAGATAAAAGTATTTATCACTAAACATTTCTTTGCGAATCAGTTCGACTACCGCGTTGAATGGGTGAAATTAACGCAGTGGTTAACACGTGCAGGGGATACCTCATCAGATGTTTACCACGCTGGCCTAACAGGAATGCTTAACGCCATTCAATATGAGTCAGGTCTGCTGTTTAAAGTAACGCAGAATGGCTATGAATGCGTGGCTAAGGCGTCACCTATTACAAACACTGCGTCAACAGATAACAATGAATCGTCAACTGATTCGAAAGAAAACAACGCTACCTGTACAACGTTGGAAACGCTTGCAAGTTACAGCGACAAAAATGGCTGGATCATTGATACGGACGCCTACCTCGTCAAACCATTCGATTACGAGGGGTTAAAGCTAGATAGAGATGCACTAAAAGCATGGGGCTACCAACTCTTCGTGCCTTTCTTAAAAGAGGGTAAACTGTGGGGATTTGCTGTTCTCGCGTCAGGAGACAATGAAAAAATCACTTTAAATTGGGAAGTGAAAGACTATCTAACCGCCGTATCTGAGCAAGTAGGCACGTACATGCAGCACCACGAGGCCGCTCAAGTGGTGGCAGAAAACGCCCAGTTTGCGGCATTCAATCGAATGTCTGCGTTCGTTTTACATGACTTAAAAAATGTACTAGCTCAAGTCGACCTTATTCTTGCCAATGCTCAACAGCATAAACATAACCCTGAATTTATCGAAGACACCTTCGAAACCTTGGAGCATACTAAGGCAAGAATGGAAAAAATGCTCAAGCAGCTGACTGATAAGAAGGCCGTTGAAGAAGGTGTAAACTCAGAATTTTTGATTTCGGAGCTGGCCAAAGATGTGGTCAACAACCGCTGTTCAGGTTTACGTCCGCTACCAACAGTTCATGTGCTAAAAGAAACGGCCGTGACGGTTGATAAGGATAAGGTGGCAAACGTGCTTTATCACCTAATCAGCAACGCTCAGCAGGCAACCGCAGATGACGGAGAAGTCGACGTGGTGATTACTGGAAATTCTGACAACAAATCGCAGCTTGTTTTGATAGAAGATACAGGGTCAGGTATGGATAAAGCGTTTATTGAAGAGCGACTATTCAAGCCATTTGATACCACGAAAGGCAATGCTGGTATGGGGATTGGTGCATATGATGCAAAAACATATATCGAGTCTATCGGTGGCAAACTAACTGTTCAAAGTGAACCTGGACGCGGTAGCTGTTTTACGCTGTATTTTCCGATAGGATAGGGTGTATAACTAAAAAGTGGATATTATCAAATCCACTCCCTTTCGATGGATGAAGTAGAATAATAGGATGATGAAATGACCGATACCATTTTGGTAGTAGATGATGATTTAGGTATCCAAAAGCAACTTAAATGGAGTCTTACCGATTACAACGTTGTTTTTGCGGACGATCACACATCTGCCATAGCCCAGCTCCGTCGTTTTGAACCTAAGGTTGTTACCCTAGATTTAGGGCTTCCGCCAGATCCAGCGAATGCGTCGGAAGGTTTGCGTATTCTTCACGACATCATTGCGCTAGCGCCTAGAACCAAAGTTATCGTTGTTACAGGTAATAACGATAAACAACACGCATTAAAAGCAATCGATTTTGGGGCATACGATTTTTATCAGAAGCCTATCGATTCAGATACCATCAAATTATTGGTGCACCGTGCGCTTAACCTGTCTAAGTTAGAGCATGAGAATAGCATTCTTGCCCGCACCCGTTCTGGCATGTCCAGAATAGTGGGTAACAGCGAAGCTATTCAAAAAGTGGTACGTCGCGCTGAGAAAATTGCCAATACCGACATAAGCACTCTGTTACTTGGTGAAAGTGGCACAGGTAAAGAAGTTTTCGCGCGCAGTATTCACGAACACAGCCCTAGAAAAGACAAACCTTTTGTTGCTATTAACTGTGCGTCTATCCCAGAGAACTTACTAGAAAGTGAGTTGTTCGGTTACGAAAAAGGGGCGTTTACTGGCGCGAACAAAACCACCGTCGGCAAGATAGAAACAGCACAAGGCGGAACACTGTTTTTAGATGAGATTGGTGATATGCCCATTGGTCTGCAAGCTAAGATGCTTCGGTTTTTGCAGGAGCGCGTGATCGAGCGCGTTGGTGGACGCAATGAAATTCCCGTTGATATACGCGTAATTTGTGCAACGCACCGCGATTTACAGGCTATGGTGGCGCAAGAAACGTTCAGGGAAGATTTATATTACCGTGTGGGGGAAATGCCGATCATGATCCCTCCTTTACGTGAACGAGACCAAGACATTATTTTACTTGCACGTACGTTCTTGAATATTTATCGCGAAGAATTCAAAGCTAAAGCGAAGAGCTTTTCAGAAACTGCAGTTAACGCCATGCTAGCCCATAAGTGGCCGGGCAACATTCGAGAAATGCAAAACAAGCTAAAGTCGGCGGTTATTATGGCTGAAGGTACGGTAATTCAACCTGACGATTTAGGCTTGATGCCTGTAGATGCTCATGATGAGCCTGAAACGTTGAATCTGCGTGAAGTGCGAGAAATTGCTGAAAGTCGAGCTATTCGCAGGGCCTATCAAAAAGCAGATAAGAATATGTCGAAAACGGCAGAATTACTTGGCGTCACTCGTCCCACGTTGTATTCGCTCATTGATAAATACCATATGGAAGACATCAAAAATAGCGACTAGGGTAGACATGACTACCAAACAGGAGAGAAATGTACTCCTCACCTGTTGGTATCTGGGCGAACTCGCAGTTCGCCTTTATCCTTGTGTACCCACCTAAAAGACAAACTGGCAGTGAGACTCTGCTAAGACGTCATGACCGCTGAAGGTCACCTCAACCGACACTTGGTTAGAGCCACGCTCAACAAAGATAACGCTCCCACAAATGTTACACACGTGGTGGGTTTCGTCATTAGCCTCGTGTAGTTCCGCTAGCGCTGACGGTGCACAGTCAATAACCAGCTGCTCTTTTTCAACTGTAACGCGCAGTTCACTGGTATCTGAATGGCTTAGCGTTTCGTCATCGGCGTCAAGCTCTCCGATATGATCAATTTCATATTGAATTGCTTGGCAGCTGCAGCTTCCTCTGTACATATCTCTATTCCTCTACTGCTATTTCTCGAGGGTCTCCGGCCATTTGATACTTGCCACGTTGTTGAACGATGTGGCAATTCTCGAACCAGGAAAATTAAACTTCGTATCTAGTGGAGTGGGGTATTCCCTTGGAGTTTTAAGCGTTTCGATTACGCCAACCCATCCATTTCTCCCTGATAACTTAGTGGCATACAGCGCGTAATCGATAACGGCGAATGTACGTTTCCACGCGGTATCAAAGTCTTCCTCTCTATCTGGAGGAAGCAGCGAAAAGCCAATGCTACAAGTAATATTGATTGGTTTTTCTAAGCCGATATCAAAAGGGGTGCTTGCGACCATTTCTCGGCAGCGCTCGGCAACCTCAGGGAGCTCTTCACGAGTGGATTGGCGACAAACCACAAGAAACTCCTCGCCTCCCCATCGAATAATTAAATCCGTTTGTCTGAACACCTCTTTGAGGACATTGGCAAACGCTGATAGCACTTTATCGCCGGCAATATGCCCATAGTCGTCGTTGATGCGCTTGAAGTGGTCGATATCAATAAGTAAGCAAAGTAAGTCTTGTTTCGTCTTTCCTGTACTGGGGCTTTGTTTTGCCGAGAACTGGCTGCGCCTTATTTCACCGGGAAGCTGCGATTCGAGGTAGTGCCTATTGTACAAACCCGTTAACGGATCGCGCAGGCTTACCTCTTCTAGCGTTTTATAGGCTCTTTCCAGTTCTTGATTTTTTTCTTGAAGATTGAGTGTTTGCTGGCGTACTTCTCGGCGCAAAATAATCGTTTGCTGACGTTGTTTGTAGCGGCTCCACACTAAAAACGTCAAGAGTAACGCTGCTAATGATATGCTCCAAAAAAGAGTCGTCTGCAGGTTTTCTCGCTCAGCTTGCGCTAACGCCAGCTGCTTGGACTCTTCCAGTTTCTCCAACGTCCTAGATTGCCTCACAAGCTCAATCTCAGCCTGCAGACCTTCAATGGCAGACTTGTTTTCTGAATCAAGTAGTACCTCACGCAGCTGCTGCATAACAGATTGAATATCTAGGGCTTTTTTGAATTCGCCTAGTGATACAAAGGCGCTTAGCTGTAACGAAAGAAAACTAAGCTGTCCTCTAAGGTCTCTATTTTTTCTCGCGTCAATGGTACCCGTGCGGGCCTCTTCTAAGGCTAATTCGAAACTCTGCTCTTTCATATAGGCTTGCGCTAAAGCGAGTCTGCCTTCTTTGACCAATTTTGCCTGACCCGATGAATCGGCAAATTGCATGGCTTCTTGCAATAACTCTCGCCCTTTAGCTGTATCGCCGTTTTCAACCAGTGCTCTTCCCAATAGCATTTTTGCTTCGGCTATGGCCCCTACATCAGAGGTGGATAGCAGGAGTTCAAGACCTTCGTTAATTGCTCTTATCGCTTGGTCTACAGAGCCTGTTTTGAGAGACAGGGCACCAATACGAGTTTTGATCACACCAAGTAATCGGGTCTCCTGTGTTTCCTCGATACTGTCGAAAGCGTCTTGGTAGTAGGTATGAGCCAACGTAGCTTGGTTGAGCAAACTGTATATCTCACCGATGCGCAGCAACGTAACACTCATTTCACTGGCCATGTTATTTTCACGAAAGTAACGTAGCGCTTGCTTTAACGGTTCCAAAGCGGTTTCAATTTCGCCTTGTTCTTGTTGAATTATGCCTAGCTCAAGGTTCAATTGAGCCTTAAGTAATTCATTACGCTCAATTTGAGCAATAGACATAGCGCGACGCACATAAGTCAGTGCAATGGCATAATTTGAGAGGTGTCTTTCTGAGGTGGCTAGTTGTAATAGCGTTGACGCCATTTTGTTTAATTCACCATCTGTGGTGTAGCGCTCTAAGGCGGCATTAAAAATGGCTTTTGACACCTCAAAACGCGATGCGTTTTGAAGTAAGAGTCCGAGGGCAGAAAATGTATCAGCAGACATTTGTTGCTGTTGTAGCGCTTGCTCTAAAAGCAACAGTGCCTTGCTATCGGCGTCAGCATATTGCTTGGCATTTAAAAGGTTTTCGACATCAGCAATTTCGGTATTGAAAAGCTCGAACGCTTCTACCGTTTTTACCTGTGCGCCATGCACAGCAATTAGCAGGGCACACACCAGCACGCGCACTGTGCTAAATCCTTCACGGCCCATTCGATTGTATCTCCTATACGCTGTCAGAACATGCTGTCGGTGAGTATCCCAGTAGGCTAACGCCAAGGCAACATTATTATTGTGAAGGATAAAACGAATGAAATACGTATTTGGATTTATACTTTAGTCTAATTTATGCTGTTATCTTCAATCCACTCTCGAATCAGTGCAGACTTGGCTTTACCTGTCTTTTGGGCAATGTTTGCAAGTTTTTCAATACATTGCGGTGTTAACGTGAAGGTAGCATGTCGCATACCTTCTGATTTTACAGGCTTTCTTATCGGCACAACGCGCTCTGTACGAACGTCTTTTAAATCGTTTTTTGCCGCCGATGGTTGCTTTTTATCCACTTTACCTTGGGCATAAAGCAGCGCATCGTCGATAAAATCTTCTACAGTTCGTAGATTGGGCTTAGCTAACGGCTTCGACTTTTTGAGGTTGAGTAAACTCATAAGCATCCTCCACTTTGCCAGCTAGTAGCTCTTCAAACAAGGTTCTTATTTCTGTGGCCGCTTTACCTTCTGGTTCACTCTCAATAACTGACTGCCCTGACTCTTCTGAATCGTCATACATGTTTCTACTAAAAGTAACAGAGTTTAGGACGGGAATACCAAATGAGCGACACACTTCTTTTGCCTCTAGAATACGGTTTGCCAGGCTAGGTAGAGAAGGGCACTGTGTGATAACGAACGCGGCGTTCATTTTCGGGTTAACCATTTTACAGGTAGATAAAATATCTTCCATGTGAGGTACCGTTTTGAGATCGCGACGTTTGGGTCTAAGTGGAATCAGTATATGGTCAGCAACCGCCATTGACGAGCGAAGCGCTAGGTTATCTTGTCCACCACAGTCTATTACAACGTAATCGTAATACTGACGCAGGCTAAGTAATTCGTTACGTATTTTACCGTATAACTGAACACAGTTAATTTCAGCGAGACGAGGGTTAGCTTTACGCTCTTGGATCCAGTCTGAGGTCGTTCGCTGCGGGTCACAGTCGACCATTAACACCTTGGCACCTTTTTCAGTGCGAAGATACACTGCAATGTTTTGCGCCAGGCAGCTCTTTCCGCTACCGCCTTTTTCTCCACCAACCAAAATAATCATGGTGATAACCCTCGAATATCGCTTATGTTAAAATACTGAGCGTTACGGTGGGTCGTGAATGGTGTCACGACCGTACCTAACCTCCACTCAAAGCATAGGCAGGCTATCAGCTAGGTTCAGCATCAAAATCGATATTAACGAATGTAAGGCAATACCTATTGATTTGTGCAAAAACTCATTCTAGTCTTCTTACTTTATAATTGAGATTACCGATAAGAGGTTGTTATGTCAGAAAGTCGCTTCACTTCCAAAGAAGGCCAAAAAGTACCTAGCGTTTCATTTCCGTGCAGAGAAGGTGAGACGTGGGTAACGAAAACGACAGATGAATTATTTTCTGGCAAAAATGTCGTGGTGTTCTCACTTCCAGGTGCTTTTACACCAACCTGTTCTTCTACCCACTTGCCTCGCTATAACGCTTTAGCGAAAAAGTTTGCGAAACACGGCGTTGATGAGATTGTTTGTGTATCGGTAAACGATACTTTTGTTATGAATGCATGGGCCGCAGATCAAGAAGCCGCTAACATAACCGTTATTCCCGACGGTAACGGAGAATTTACCGATGGCATGGGTATGCTAGTCGATAAAGCGGATTTGGGTTTCGGCAAAAGAAGTTGGCGTTACTCAATGCTAGTGAAAGATGGCGTGGTAGACAAAATGTTTATTGAACCTGATGTAGCTGGCGACCCGTTTGAGGTGTCGGATGCAGATACCATGCTGGCTTACATTGCGCCAGAGGAGCAAACTAACGCACCTGTTTCTATTATCACAAAACCGGGTTGTCCTTTCTGTGCTAAAGCGAAAAAACTGCTTGATGAAAAAGGCTACGAGTACGAAGAAATCGTGTTGGGCAAAGATGCATCACTAACCAGCTTAACGGCGATTAGCGGTCGAGAAACTGTGCCGCAGGTCTTTATCGGTGGTAAACATATCGGTGGTTCTGACGATCTAGAGGTTTACTTTAGCTAACGTAATATACGTATTAATCGTCACAAGAAACGGGAGCATGGTAAACTGCTCCCGTTTTTTATTAATTATCCGTAGCGGAGAATAATAGTGTCATCGAAGTTTTTTGTAAAAATGCTCATAGGTATTGTTGCGCTTTTAGGTGTAAATATGGCTATAGCCGCAAATTTATCTATACCCGATACGAGCGAAATGAAAAGCAGAAGTTTTTCAGACCTTCAAAATCAGTTCAAAGCATTTTACGAAAAAGAGTGGGGCCAAACCCAGCCGTGTAGAGAAACGGCACTCAATCGTTTTTCGGTATGCAGCAACGTATTGCGCAATGAAGGCAATTCGCCTTTCATGCTGACCAACAAATCAAGCAGCAAGGTGGCAGTGCTTATCCACGGCTTAAGCGACTCACCTTTCTTCATGCGTGAAATCGCCAACATCTTATTTGAACAGGGTTTTACTGTGGTCGTGCCGCTTTTGCCTGGGCATGGTAAACGAGATGCCGATGATGACATGTCTGACTGGGATTTAGCTGAGCGCTGGCAGGAGCATGTTGATGAAGTCATTAAATTGGCTGATAGCATGGGTGATACTTTGCTTGTAGGTGGCTTCTCTACAGGTGGTGCGCTGGCGGTTGAACATTATCTGGATAGTGCAGGAAACGAAGTAAATAATATTGATGGTCTTATGCTATTTTCTGGCGCGCTGGCGCTGTCTGATAATGCTGAAAGTATGTCTCGAATTTGGGGCATTAAACTTTTAGCCAGAATTATTGATGGAACCTATCAAACTCATGGCCCCAACCCTTATAAGTATCCAAATGTGGCAGGTTTAGCAGGGTTGGAATTGATGGATTTAATAAACATCATTCGGGACAAAGTCGAGGAAGGACAGCAAATTGAAGTGCCGCTATTTGCCGCTCATTCTCAAGCTGATGTAACCACGCCAATTCGCGGCATAGAGCAGTTAATGGACGCAAGTAAAGGTCCGAATACCTTTTTCGTTATCGATGAATCGTACGGGTTGTGCCATGCAGATTTAGTTGTGAATACAAGCTTGCTCAATAAAATGAATTTCAACGCAAGCATGGTTAATCAGCAAGAAGAGTGTGCGGTACCTAAAGCAAACCCGCTATTTTCAACCATGGGCCTTATGTTGCGAGATTACCTGTCTCAGTTTGAATAAGTTACTGGGGCCTGTTGACCTCTGGTGTACAACAAAGGTCAACAGGCCCTAGCTTAGCGACATTAACGGCTAGCTTTACTGCTTGGTTACATCACGCTATTATTTCGTTGCACAATAGACAGCAATATTTTGAGTACAGTATTTGAGAAAGTTTCGGATTGGTTTAACGCGCAAACGGTATAGGTCGGCGAATGCAAGTTCGTTTATCCTTACACTGTTCTTAATGATGGCCCTCGTGTCGTCAGGTAGCGCTGTATCTATCGAACATTCATACGAACATGCCCATTCAATGTCGGTGATGACACCGCAGTCGGATGCTGCTCATGCTAACCATCAGGTTCGAATGCCTGAGTCTGCTAATACACATTGTCAGCACCAAGAATTGTCATCACAACATGCGGATTTAAGTGTTAAAAACAGCAAGAGCAAACCCGCTCAGTTCGACGGCGTACAAGTTAGCGATGCAGGCGTGAATAGCGTGAAAGCATCGCAGATGAGTGACATGTCTTGCTGCAAGGATGAATGTAATTGCCCAGCCGATCACTGTTTTAATCTTAGCGCGAGTGCGCTTATTCAGCCTACCGTTGAAACCGAAATATCGGTAGCCAGAATGGCTGCCACTGCACCTATACTGGGGCAGCGCTCATCTCCTCACTTCGGGCAGTTTCGCCCACCTAAGTCACTTTTCACAGCATAGATCTATCTCGCGGATTTATTTCGCAGCAGAGACGTTTTTATGTCACGACGTCGTCTTGTCGTTTTGAGATGTCTCTAATCTTTTATCTATGTAACGCGTGGTAAGCCTTTTTGCTAATCCCCTTTGTCGAATTTAGCGAAGAGCGGGGCAACGTCAACACGCCTTACACCTGAAAAGTGATGTTATACATGAGCAACTATTCGGTACCCAAAAAAGTGAACGAAAGCGCTAACAGACCTTGTAAAGTAAGCGCCTTGTTCGCCTTAATTTTTGTGCTTTCTTCTTTTTTGATGGCTAATAAGCCCGTTGTCGCGCAGACCCTAAGCCTGGAACAAGCGCTGCAGTTAGCTATTCAATACGACCCTTTGCTTAAAGGGAATGCGCATCGAAAGGATCGCTTTAATGCAGAAGCAGAAGCGTCATCATATTGGGCAAACCCTCAGGTTTCAGCGTCTGTGCAAAACTTGCCTACAGACGGCTTCGCATTTGACCAAGAGCCTATGACGCAATTTAAAGTTGGTTTGAAGCAGCAGTTACCGCGAGGCGATGAAAACCTTTACAGCCAGCAAAAGTATCAAGTTATGGCTGATCAAATGTCGGTAGAGAGCCAAGCGAGAAAGGCGTGGCTTAAGCGTGAAGTCACGCTTACCTGGTTAAACTGGGTTTACGCAGCACGTCGCCTTGGCTTATTAGACAAAGAGAAGCTATTGCTTACACAGCTGCTCGATTTTACTGAATCCAGATACAGCCAGGCGTTGGTGCAGCGGCGCAGCAAGACATACTGCAAGTGCGCTTGGCATTGTTGTCACTAGACGACAAATATGTGCAGGCCTACCAGCAAAAAAATGAAGCGAGATCGGCACTTTCAAAATGGTTTGGTGCGCCGCTAGATGACTCTGTAAGCGCACCGCTGGCTCAATCAACGCAAGACGCCATTGAAGTCGATGCCATTTTAAATGACAGCAACCTAAGCCTTTCTTCGTTCTTAACGGTTATTGATAGCAGTGAGCCTTTTTCAATACTACAGCATCACCCCGAGGCAACATTACTTAAGATTCAAACCCAGATAGAGGCGCAAAATCTAAATATAGCGCGAGAACAAACTAAGTCTCAGTGGGCATTTGAAGCAAGCTATGGATACAGACAAGACGCGCAAAATGGCGCAAGCCGGGCTGACTTTGTGTCACTTGGTGTTCAAGTAGACCTTCCGTTTTTCAATAAGTCTCGTCAAGACGCTTCAATAGCCGCTGCGGCTTCCAAAATGAGTGCGTCTGAAACGGATTTTCGCTTGAAAGTGAACGAGCTTGCCGCGAATGCAGAGGTGCTTAAATCACGCTTGTCAGCGCTAAGTGAGCGCAAAGCGCTTTATGAAACGGCGTTAATTGATGAAACACAGCAACTTTCTGAAGCTGAGCTAACAGCTTACACCACAGACACAGGTGATATCGGTGATGTTGTCAATGCCAACCTCAAGCAAGTACAAGTGCAGGATGATTTACTCAAAATCGACATCGAGCGCGCCAGAACACTGGCGTCACTTGCTTATTTGTACCTGCCCACTCACGCCCATTTTTCGAATAAAGAGTAGTTAATATGACATCTTCAACTCACCCTGCGCCAGATACAAAGAGCACGCTAATAAAAGGTTTGCTAGTAGGTCTGCTATTTGGCGGCCTGATAGCGTTCGGCTTGGCCTCACTATTGTTGTCTGACTCATCAAAACACGGAAATGGTGAAAGTGCCCACAGCGGAGTAAACACCCACAGCGATAAAAATGCCCACAGCGGAGTAAACACCCACAGCGATAAAAGTGCCCACAGCGATAATAAAGCCCCTTTATATTGGGTAGCGCCTATGGATGACAGCTATCGCCGTGACAAACCGGGAAAGTCACCGATGGGAATGGACTTGGTGCCTGTATACGCCAATGACGACGCAACATCTGCGAAAAGTAATGAGCGTACGCCAGGTACCGTAGTGATTCCGCCAAATGTACAGCACAATATAGGTGTTAAAGTCGCGCCCGTTACCATTGGAGCACTTCAACAGACCGTAACGGCGGTGGGCAACGTTGCTTACGATGAAGATAGCATTGTGCACATCCACCCTAGAGTATCAGGTTGGGTCGACAGGCTTTTCATTAAATCTCAAGGTGAGCAAGTAGAAAAAGGACAGGCACTTTATACCCTGTATTCGCCAGAATTAGTTAGCGCACAAGAAGAATACGTTTTAGCTCTTAAGCGAGGAGATTCACGTTTAATTGAGGGTGCAGCCGAGCGCCTAAAAACTCTAGGGCTATCAAAGGGCGTTATCGAAGCATTGCAAAAAAGTAGACGGGTAGCACAAACCGTCACATTTAACGCGCCGCAAAGCGGTGTAGTAGAAGCGCTGAATATTCGGGAGGGGTTTTACGTTCAGCCCGGGACAACCTTGATGAGCATCGCACAGCTAGATACGGTGTGGGTGATTGCTGAGGTACCTGAAAAATACGCGCAAATCATAGCGCCTCATAATAGCGCTGTGGTTACCCTCGACGAAATGGACCATGGGTCCGATGCTAAATGGGAAAGCCACGTAGAGTATATTTATCCGTCTTTGTCGGAAACAACGCGAACCTTGAAAGTGCGCATACCGCTGAACAATAACAACCACATGTTAAAGCCCAATATGTTTGCCCACGTTGGAATAAAGCCTACTCAACGCAAGGCGGCGTTACTGGTTCCTCGCAGTGCCGTTATTCGCACGGCAGAGGGCGCAAAAGTGGTACTCAGTGATGGCGATGGCAATTTTAAGTCGGTACGCGTAACACTGGGGCAAAGCGATAGTACACATTTTGAAGTAGTTGAAGGCTTGCTCCCCGAGGATGATGTTGTGGTATCAGCACAATTTTTGATTGATTCAGAGTCGTCGAAAAGCAGTGACTTTGAGCGAATGAAAGCGCCCGATCACCAGGCCACGACAACAGGTACAATTGAGGCAATTGAATTGCCAGCTGACACCGAAACGAATGGCGCTTCGAATAACGCAACGTTAGTAATCGCTCGCGGGCCGATTGAAAAATGGGGGCGGGGACCTGCGACAATGTCATTTGCGGTATCAAAGCATATTGACTTATCTCAGTTTAGTGAAGGTGACAACATCATGTTCACCTTTGTGACTGGCGAAGAATTCACGGTTATTGATATGCGAAAGCGTAGTGAAAATGCGGTGGACAAGGGCATGGTGCATGACTCAGGTCACAGCAATCATAAACATGATGCAGGTAACCTGAAGAGTAATGGAGAGCAAAGCGATGCTCACAAGTCGATGGTTCACAAGTCGGCAGAACAAAAATCGATAAATCATAAGGAGCATATGCACCATGATTGAATCGGTAATTCGCTGGTCGGTAAACAATAGAATACTGGTATTGCTGAGCGCTATTATGCTCAGTATTGCGGGTGTCTGGGCGGTGAAAAATACCCCCGTTGATGCTATCCCTGATTTATCTGATGTCCAAGTCATAGTGAAAGTAAGCTATCCCGGTCAGTCGCCGCAAGTGGTGGAAGATCAGGTGACGTTTCCTCTCACCTCTGCGCTAATGTCAGTGCCTGGCGCACAGGCGGTGCGAGGGTATTCATTCTTCGGCGATGCCTACGTATATATAATCTTTGATGATGATACAGACATGTACTGGGCTCGAAGCCGTGTTCTGGAATACTTAAGCCAAGCGTCTTCGCAACTTCCAGAAGGCGTGACACCTCAGTTAGGTCCAGATGCGACAGGGGTAGGTTGGGTTTACATTTATGCGTTGGAGAACGATGCTAGTCAGCCAAATGCGCTAGATGCTGGTGAGTTAAGGGCGTTGCAAGACTGGTTCTTGAAGTTTGAGCTTCAGTCAGTTGAAGGCGTTTCTGAAGTTGCGTCTGTTGGAGGGATGGTTAAACAATACCAAGTTATTGTCGACCCTGAAAAATTACGTGCCTACAACATTCAGCCATCCATGATAGACATTGCCCTTAAACGGGGTAACCGCGCGTCAGGCGCTTCGGTTATTGAAATGGCCGAGGCAGAGTACATGGTTAGTGCGCAAAGCTACATTCAGGGCATTGATGACATACTGGCGTTGCCCACAGGTGTTATTAAGGACGGCGTTAGCATAACGATTAACGATGTAGCACAAGTGGTAGAAAGCCCGTTGATGCGCCGAGGTATTGCAGAACTAAACGGGAATGGCGAAACCGTGGGTGGCATTATAGTGATGCGCTATGGCGAAAACGCAAAAGCCACTATCGATGCGGTTAAAGCTAAGCTGGATTCATTAAAAGCGAGCTTGCCGGAAGGGGTGAATATCGTTCCCGTGTACGATCGCTCCACCCTTATTGATAAGTCCGTCGATACCCTCACCAATAAGTTGGTGGAGGAATTGCTTGTCGTTGGTTTGGTATGCGCTATCTTCTTGTTTCACTTACGTTCATCTATGGTTGCGCTAATCAGTTTGCCTATTGGTATTCTCGCCGCGTTTATCGTAATGAAGCTGCAGGGACTTAATGCCAACATCATGTCTTTAGGTGGCATTGCTATCGCTATTGGTGCAATGGTGGATGGCGCTATTGTTGTGGTTGAAAATTTACACAAGCACATTCATCAGCATGCTGTTTCATCAAGTCAGGGAGACTCAGCGAGTCAAAGGGATTCAGCGAGTCAAAGGGATTCAGCAAGTCAGGTTGGGTCAGGGAGTGCCCAGTCGCAAACATCTATACCAACCTCTGCAAAGCTTTCGGCAGCCAAACGTTGGGAACTGGTGATTAAGTCGACCACCGAAGTTGGTCCAGCTTTATTCTTTGCGCTCCTAATTATAACCGTATCCTTTATTCCTTTTTTTGCATTGGAAGCGCAAGAAGGGCGTCTTTTTGCGCCTCTTGCTTTTACCAAAACCTATGCCATGGCAGCAGCTGCGGCGCTGGCAATTACTTTAGTTCCTGTGCTGGCGGGTTATTTTGTACGCGGAAAAATACGATCTGAAGCCCAGAACCCGGTAAATAGAGCTTTAGAGCGCGTATATCAACCATTGCTGACGCGGCTGCTTAACTACCCACTGCTCACTTTGGCGGGGGCATTTTGCTTGTTGCTTTCCATGTACTGGCCGTTAAGCCAACTAGGTAGTGAATTTATGCCCGAACTGGACGAAGGCGATTTGATGTATATGCCTACAACCTACCCGGGTATTTCAGTGGGTAAAGCCAGAGAGCTTTTACAGCAGACGGACAAGCTTATTGCAACCTTGCCCGAGGTTGAAACGGTATTCGGGAAAATTGGACGCGCAGATACGGCCACAGACCCTGCACCATTGACGATGATTGAAACCTTCATTCAGCTTAAACCGAAAGCGCAGTGGAGGGAGGGCATGACCACTGAAAAGCTCAAAGAAGAGCTTAACGCTCTGGTGCAATTTCCTGGGCTGACCAATGCGTGGGTAATGCCAATTAAAACCCGAATCGACATGTTGGCAACCGGGATAAAAACCCCTGTTGGGATCAAGATTGCGGGGCCTGACCTTGCAGGCATTGAAGCCATCGGAAAGGATATTGAGATACTGCTTAAAGACCTGCCCAATACAGCATCAGTATACGCTGAGCGTGTGGTGGGTGGCCGTTACGTTTATATCGATATCGACAGGCAGTTGGCGGCGCGCTACGGCATGATGATAGACGATGTTCACAGTATTGTAGGCTCGGCAGTGGGCGGTAAAGTGGTTACACAATCAGTGGAAGGGCGTGAGCGTTTTCCTATTGCCATGCGCTTTTTACAGCACTACCGCGATACGCCTGAATCTTTAGCATCCATGCCTTTCGTCACACCAAGCGGTGTTCACATTACCCTTGGCGATGTGGCGACCGTGCGTATTGACGACGGGCCGGCTGGGATTAAAAGTGAAAATGCCCGATTAAACGGATGGGTATACATTGATATCTCGTCAGACTCAGCCACGGGTATTGACTTAGGGGGTTATGTAGATAGCGCAAAACGTCATTTGTCAGAGCAACTTGATTTACCCACTGGATACTCCATTACGTGGGCGGGGCAGTTTGCTTACCTTGAGCGCGCGAAAGCAAAACTGTCGGTGGTTATACCGCTAACGTTAGCCATTATCTGCCTTTTGCTTTATCTGGCATTTAAACGCCTTCGCGATGTGGCACTCATACTCGCGACCTTACCGTTGGCGCTGGTGGGCAGTGTATGGTTGCTTTACCTTCTTAACTTCAATCTGTCGGTGGCGGTAGGTGTTGGGTTTATTGCCTTAGCAGGTGTAGCGGTAGAAATAGGCGTTATCATGCTGGTCTATCTAAACCAATATGTATCAGATGCACTCACTAGCCACGAAACAGAAAATGGCAACACTAAAAAAGATGCGCTTGTGAAAAAGGCTATTGTCCATGCCGCCTCGGCAAGACTTCGCCCAGTTATGATGACATCGCTTTCTATTATTGTTGGCTTGTTGCCTGTGCTTTATGCCACTGGAACTGGTAGTGAAGTGATGCAGCGCATTGCGGCGCCTATGGTAGGCGGTATGGCGAGTGCACTGGTATTAACACTGTTGGTATTGCCAAGCGCGTTTTACTTAATTGTGTCACGCAAAAAATAATAGAGTTGAAAGTGCAGTAGAGTAGATAAAGCATGGGGAAGCGATAACACGCTTCCCTGCGCTTTATTTTTAAAGCATTGTGCGATCAGTGCGCTGCCGCGTGATCTTTCTCATAACCTTCCGCGTGATCTTCCGCATGCTCTTCCGCATATTCCTCAACTTGTTGCCAAACGCGCAAAAGGTTTCCGCTCAATATCTTTTCAATGTCGGTACGGCTATAACCTCTATCCAGCAATCCTTGTACTAGGTTTGGAAAACTCGCCACGTCTTTAAGCCCAATGGGGAGTGAGTCACCTACACCGTCATAGTCTGAACCAATACCCACGTGATCAACACCAATCAGTTTTACCACGTGATCGATATGGTCAAGCACTTCGTCTAGGGTTGAATAAGGGTATGGCACTTCTTTGCGATAATTCTCTTCAAAGTTCTCTAGCTTAGGGCTGTCTTCGCCTTCTTTTTCAACCAAGGCTTTGCGCGCTGCAGTAAGGCCACTACGCCACTTTCCAGCTTCTTTAGATACAAAACTAGAACCAAAGTTAATCATAATAACACCGCCATTTTCGCCGAGTTTTTTGATCATCTCGTCGTCCATGTTGCGCTCAAAACCGGGGGTAAAGCGGCGCAGTGAAGAATGTGACGCTATAACTGGCACCTTTGTTAACTCAATAACTTGGTAAAAGGCGTCGTCAGACACATGGGAAATATCCAGCATAATACCAATGTTGTTCATTTCGCCCACTAAGGTTTTGCCAAACGGGCTAAGGCCTTTCCATTTTCTGCGCAGGTCATACGAAGAGTCAGAAATGTGGTTAGCTTGACTATGAGCAAGGGTGATGTAGCGAATCCCGCGCTCGTAAAAAGCCGTTAGATTCGCCAAGTCACCTTGAATAGGAGAACCATTTTCCATGCCCATTGGCAGTGAAATTAACCCTTTTTCAAATTGGGCTTTTACGTCAGAAGGGCTTTTAGCAATGGCAAATTTATCAGGTGCACGGGCAACAATGGCTTCTACTGAATCGATGAGCTCATGGGCAAGCTGCGTAGATTCTGGAGAGTTGTCTAAACTAGCAGGCACGTAAATACTCATAAAAGGGGCGTTCAAACCACCAGATACTGCACGAGGGTAGTCGAAGTCGCCGTCCTGCGTGGCTTTAGTGACATCAACCCACTTTTCCTTTACGCGATAAGGAACATCAATGTGTCCATCAACAATAATAGTTTCTTGTGCGATCTTGATAGCTTTTTCAGATGCTGAATAAGTAGAGGTCTCAGCAAGTACAGAGTGTGAAGCAAAAAGCGCAGAGATAAGTAATGCGCAAGATGAGAGTGGGAAGCGCCCCTTCATAGAAAATCCTTATTTTGTTTTTTATCGCTTAGGTCAACAACCGCTAACTTAATAGCAATACGAGACTAAAGGATAATGCGCACTGCGACAATAGGCTTTTACTTGCTATGCATTTACCTCAGATCGCACTCACTAAGCCCTAAATTAGTCGATATTGCTCATTTTTAGAGCGCTTGTGCTTGTTTACTTCAAGTTTACATTGCAATAAAAATTTAAAACTTGTTATGGTGAAGACTGCGTGACTTCATTGCGCGAATACGGGATACTTCCAAGCGCTCCGCCAATTATCGATGACTACTATGCATCAGCGCGGCCGACGTAATTTTTTAGTGGCACCCGCTCTTCTCACATAATCAAGCCGGGGCCACAGCTAACAAGTATGAGAAATAAATATGGCTATTAATTTTGTACCGCTAGATAAAGAAAAGCATAAAGACCTAAAGGTTGCGGTAAATACATCTTTCAGCTTTGCGAAAAATACACACCTTGCAGCAGCAACGATCCGTGAATTTGCACAACTAGCTGCGACAATGCCGCTAGTGTTCATTGAAGACACTACATCAAAGCGTCACCACGTTGTGACTATGCTTGGTATGGAACAAGGTCAAAACCTTTTTCTAACTGGCGACAGCTGGAAAGGCCCTCACGTTCCAATGAACATCCTTCGCTATCCATTCGACGTGCGTCCAGACGGCGACAAGCTTGGCGTTTACATTGATGAAAACTCTGACCTTATTTCTGACGAAGGCCAAGCGCTATTTACTGAAGCTGGTGAAGCAAGCGAGTTCCTAGATAACCGTCAGAAATTCCTAGCAGACCTTGCGAATAGCGAAATGCTAACTCAGCGTTTTGTTGCGAAAGTCGTTGAACTGGACCTTCTTGATCCAATTCAAATTCGCCTTACTTACCAAGATGGTAAACAGCGCAATGTTACCGGCATGATGAGCATCAACGAGAAGAAGCTTCTTGAGCTGCCAGAAGAGCAGGTGCTTGAGCTACACAAGCAAGGCTTCCTAGGTGCTATCTACGCAGTAATGATGTCTGTTGGTCAGCTAAACCGCCTTGTTGAGCTTTCTAACGACACAGAAAACCCAATTCGCAGCATGCAGCTTTCTGCGGTTAAAGCAGAAGAAGCAGCACCCGAAGCGGCGCCAAACGCGTGATCGCTCCCTCATTTTGAAGTTTAAAAGCCCGCAAAGTTGCGGGTTTTTTTGTACCTAAAATTCACGTTCAGACTTCGTCATGTTTCGTTCAGAAACCGTTAAGTTTTAATGTCTTATCTTACACCTCGTTCCCAACACATTTTTTAAGGACAAAAGACATGAACACTAACACTAATAAGCTAAAAACTACGCTAACTGCACTATCACTTATCACAGCTTCAGTATTTACAGTCTCAGCAGCACATGCAGCTACACAAAACGAAGTACAGTTTACCGCTGTCGATCCTGAAGGATTCGATGACAACCTCTACGGTGCAAGGTATGTGCGCTACCTGGAAGAAGTTAGCGGAAACAGCGGCGCTTACCTTATAAACCCTTATCTTCAGCGTGTATCGAGTTTATCTGGTGGTTACGCCAATTTAGATGGTGCCGACTTTTTTAATCTTGGAGCGACGTTTTACATCGATGAAAACTTAATGTTAGCAATCGAAGGGGTTCATAGGAAATGGAACAATGGCTATGGCGAATCTGATAGCACCGACATAAATGCTAAGCTGGGTTACAACTTATCACGTGAGTGGCAAGTTGGCGCAGGTTTGACTTATCAGCACTTCAGCACTGAATATGCCTTCGAAGATGACGTGTTTGAAGCTAGCGGTAACGAATCTTCTGCATTAATTTTTACTCGTTACACAACTGTTGGAAAGGAGGGTAAAGGCTGGGACTTTATGGCCGAGTATATAGCTGAAAGTAATGACGTTTTTTATGGCTCAGCTCGTTACTTTTTCAATAAAGGTTTTAGTGTTGCTGGCTTGTTCACCTATTCAGATGCGCCAGACGGCTTTGTAAATGAGAAGGCTGTTGGAGTAGCACTCGATTATTGGGTTAATGAACAGTTTTCAATATCAGCAAGCTATGAAACGGATATTGATGGGGAAGAAAGTAGTGACGTTGCTTCACTTTCAGCATCCTATCGTTTCTAAGTAAGAACTCCCTGATTATTGCTATGCGTTAGCACGCGTTGATGTAAATGCAGTGAGTTAGCACTAGTCGTGTTAACTCACTCGTTTTTTAACGTGCTGATGTGGCGCAGCTGTTTGAATTACGACTAAGCATACGCGCAATACCGCTGAAAACAGCGTTAAACATAATCGTGAGATCTCGCCGCTTATTTACAGTCAAAAACAGCAGTTCATCGATTAATTACACCTTTATTTTTTCTCACCTGAATATTTTTTAATCTTTTTTACACGCCTAATCATACACTTCCTAAAAACACTGTATATCCAACCAGTTTAAACCCAGTGTTTATGCGGCCTTCACGCCTTTTTTCTACTTGACAGTGGGGATCATTGATACCTAAACTGTATCTCAGTGGGTAAATGTGGCGAATTGTGGATCAAATCATCATCACTTTGCAGATTAGTACTCAAAAAACAAGAAAACCAAGAGCAAATAATAAAAGGCTAGGGGAATGTTCCGCGGCGCTAACGCAATCAATCTGGATACAAAAGGCAGACTGGCTATACCGACGAAGTATCGTCAGTCGCTGCTGGATGATTGTCAGGGACAACTGGTCTGCACAGTCGATACACAACAAAGTTGTTTGCTACTTTACCCACTTCCCGAATGGGAAGAGATTGAGCTTAAACTCTCTAAACTTTCAAGCATGATCCCAGCCGAGCGTCGCTTGCAGCGATTGCTACTAGGTTATGCTTCTGAAGGTGAGATGGATAAAAGCGGGCGCATTCTTGTTCCTACTCCACTGCGAAGTTTCGCAAAACTCTCAAAAGAAGTCATGTTAGTTGGTCAGTTAAACAAATTCGAAATTTGGGATGCCGATATTTGGGCACAACAAGTTGAAGCTGATATAGACACCGAACGCAAAGGCGAATTTGAACTTACCGAACGATTACAGGACTTTTCTCTATGACGCAGCCTAGCGAATTTAAACATATTTCAGTATTGCTTGATGAATGCATTGAAGCCCTAGCGATTAAACCGAACGGTATCTACATTGACGCCACTTTCGGCCGTGGGGGGCACTCAGCACATATTTTGGATGCATTGGGCGAACACGGGCGTCTCATCGCCTTTGACCGTGATCCGCAAGCAATCAAAGCGGCAGAACGTTTCGCCGATGATAAGCGTTTTAGCATTATCCACTCACCATTTGGTGATATGGCAGAAGAAATCGAAGCGCTGGGACTAACCGGTAAGATTGACGGTGTGCTTATGGATTTGGGGGTATCTTCACCTCAGCTAGATGATGCCGAGCGTGGTTTTAGCTTCCTTCGTGACGGCCCGCTGGATATGCGTATGGACACCTCACGTGGACAAAGTGCTGCAGACTGGTTGGCTAACGCCGAAGAACAAGACATTACGCAGGTTATTAAAGAGTTTGGCGAAGAGAAGTTCGGCAAACGCATAGCCCATGCCATTGTAAACACGCGCAAAGAAACACCCATTACGCGCACAGCTCAGCTAGCCAAAATTATCGACGAAGCGGTTCCTGTAAAGGATAAGTTTAAACATCCGGCAACCCGTGCATTCCAAGGTATTCGCATTTATATCAATGCGGAACTTGAGCAACTTCGTGTTGGCCTTAAAGCCGCGACACAGGTGTTGGCGAAAGAAGGACGTCTTGCCGTTATTTCGTTTCACTCTCTTGAAGACCGTTTAGTAAAACGCTTCATTAAGGATCAAAGTAAAGGGAAATCAGTACCGCACAACTTACCGATTACTCAGGCTGAAATAGATGCAGATAAAGTGTTAAAAGCCTTGGGCAAAGCGATAAAACCTTCAGAACAGGAGATTGCGAACAACGTTCGCTCTCGCAGTTCGGTATTACGTGTGGCAGAAAAGTTATGACCAAAGTCGCGCCAGACAAGGCCAGCACTAATTTTAAATTACTGCTAATAATTGTTTCAGATTTGACCCGCAACAAGTTGCGGGTTTTGTTGTATTTAATGGTTATCACAAGTGCCATGGCAGTGACACTAAGCAGTCATCACAACAGACAGCAGGTCATTGCCCTTGAAGACCTTATGCAAGAGAAAGATGAGCTTGATGTCGAGTGGCGTAACCTCGTGCTTGAGCAACGCGCGTTGACCGAGCATAACCGCATAGAAAACCTAGTTGAAAAACAGTTAGAAATGTACCGTCCAACCGCAGACGATGAAGTAGTGGTGAAGTTAAAATGAGTACAACAGCACTTTCTCGCCAACGTAAAAAAACCGGTGCAAAACAAAATGTAACGCCAAGCCTAGTGCACTGGCGCTTTGTCGTTGTGCTTGTTGTTATTATGCTAGTTTTCAGCGTGCTAGCCGCCCGTGCAGCCTATATTCAAGTTATTGAGCCAGACGAGCTAATTCAACAGGGCGACAACCGCACACTAAGAACCCGTGACATGCCAACCTATCGCGGGCTCATTACCGATAGAAATGGTGTTGAGCTGGCGGTGAGTGTGCCTGTTCGGGCCATCTACGCAGACCCTAAGGTTATCCATGAAAACAACGGCTTCGAGGAAGAGCGCCGTTGGGAAGCGCTGGCAGATGTACTGCGCCAAGACGTCAATGAACTCAAAGAAAAAGTGGCAAACCCCAAACGCCGCTTTGTTTACTTGCAGCGTCAGGTGTCGCCTGCCATGGCAGAGTACGTTGATAAACTGGACATTCCAGGCATTTATCTTCGCCGTGAAAGCCGCCGCTACTATCCTACAGGTGAAGTTTCAGCGCAGTTAATCGGCGTAACCGATGTTGACGACACGGGCGTTGAAGGCTTGGAACGCATGTATAACGAGTGGCTAACGGGCACGCCGGGTTCTCGTAAAATACGCCGCGATGCGAAAGGCCGTCAGGTAGAGATCTTAGAAACAAAATCAGGCGAAAAAGCCGGCGACCTGCAGCTGACTATTGATCAGCGTATTCAGGCACTTGCTTATAAAGAAATTAAAGAAGCCATGATTTATTACCAATCAAGCTCGGCTTCCGCCATTGTCATCGATGTAAAAAGCGGTGATGTGTTAGCCATGGTGAATGCACCGTCATTCAATCCGAATGACAGAAGCGATATTTCTGCGCACAGAATGCGTAACAGGGTTATTACCGATGCGTTCGAACCAGGCTCGGCGCTAAAACCGCTGGCCGTCCTTACTGCATTAGAGTTCGGTGAAGTGGAGCCCGAAGACTCAGTAAACACTCATCCAGGATGGATGCGATTAGGCGGCAGCCTAGTAAAAGATTCGCGCAACTACGGCGAACTAACGCTAGAAGAAATTATTCAGCATTCCTCAAATATGGGGACGTCGAAGCTGGCGCTTTCTGTGCCTAAACAGTTCCTGCTGGATACCTATTACAATATGGGCTTAATGAGCGATACCGGGCTTAATATGGCGGGTGAGAGTAGCGGTATCTTTCATGAGCGCAGCCGCTGGTCTGAATTTGAGCTAGCCACGCTGTCATTTGGATACGGCATTTCGGTTACCACTGCACAGTTGGGGCGTCTTTACGCAACGTTGGCGAACGGCGGTATTAAAACACCGCTTAATGTCATCAAGTCGCCAGAGCAACCTTCATGGCAGGCTCAATCTGAGCGGGTGATCAGCGAAGAAAACGCTAACGCTATTGTTCAAATGATGGAAAGCGTAACCCAGCGTGGCGGCACAGCAACAAAAGCGTCGGTACCAGGTTATCGCGTTGCTGGGAAAACAGGAACAAGCCGAAAAGCGGTGGCTGGCGGGTACGGCGAAGAGTACGTCAACATTTTCGCCGGTATCGCACCTGTGTCTGACCCCAGGCTAGTAACTATTGTATTGATCAACGAACCTGGCGGTGATTTGTATCACGCGGGGGATACCGCTGCACCTGTCTTTTCATCAATTATGGGTGGCGCACTGCACATGTTAAACGTTACGCCCGATGACAAGCAGGTTACATCTAGCCGCTTATTGAAAGGAGGTCAAAGTGGTAGTTAGTGCCTTTATTCAAAGTATAAAAGCTTTATTGGCGAAATTTGGTGTAGACGCCCCAGATATCCGCATTGAAGGTTTAACGCTAGACAGCCGAGAAGTGAATACACGCTTAGCGTTCTTGGCAATTAAGGGCCACGAACGCGATGGTCGAGATTTTATACCCCAGGCAATAAGTTTAGGGGCCCGTGTAATTCTGGCGCAAACTGAAGACAGTAGTGCCCATGGTCAGATGGAAATGCGTGACCACAGCGTCATTATCTCGCTGTATGAATTACCACAAATGCTCTCTGCATTAGCTGCTGCATTTTACGACTACCCTGCTCAGAAAATGACGACGGTAGCAGTGACAGGGACAAACGGAAAAACCTCTACAGTTCAATTGCTTACCCAGCTTAAGGATGCGTTAGGTACACGTAGTGCAAGCATCGGAACTCTAGGGAGCAGTGTGTTTGAAGGCGATGAAACCCAGTGGTCGAACACGCCGGCAGCAAACACTACGCCCGATGCCATACGTATGCAGTATTTGTTGGCAGACTTTGTGCAAAGTGAAGTGCGCCATACGGCCTTCGAAGCAAGTTCTCACGCATTGGTTCAAGGTCGGCTTGGTACAGTAAAAACCGATATCGCTGTTTTCACCAACCTTACTCGAGATCATCTCGATTACCACGGCACCATGGAAGAGTACGGCAAAGCCAAGCGCTTGCTGCTTCAGCAGCCAGGTTTAAAGGCTGTTGTATTAAACGCTAATGATGATGAAAGTAAGAAGTGGGATGGTGCAGCAGATAAGTCGATTACACGCATCTGGACAGGTATAGACGAAAGTGGTCTGGATGGAAGCGGTGAAAGTGAGTGCTTGCGAGAGCATAACAATCCTCAAAGTCGCCATTGTTTCGCCACAAATGCTTCTTATCATGCAGGTGGATGTAGCTTTGAACTGGTGAGTTCGTGGGGAAGCGCTGCTATTTCGCTGCCACTATTCGGAAAGTTCAATATCAGTAATGTATTGAGTGCTATAGGTACGTTACTCGCTGAAGGTGAGCGTTTTGATGACGTTGTTAACGCGGTAAATGCGATCACGCCTGTACCCGGGCGAATGGAAATTTTCTCTGTAACGGGTGCCGCTAACTTGGTGGTGGACTACGCGCATACACCAGACGCTCTGGAGAAAGTGCTGTTAAGCGCCAAATTTCATACAACGGGCAAAGTGTGGTGTGTGTTTGGCTGTGGCGGGGACAGAGACAAAGGCAAGCGACCGTTAATGGGGCAGGCTGCCGAGGTTGGTGCTGACGCTATTGTGATCACCACAGATAACAGTCGCAGTGAAAGCCCTGAATCTATCGCCGAGGATATCATGGCGGGTTTGAAAAACCGTGAGCTGGCAGTGTCTATTCCCGATCGCGAGCAAGCTATTCGTCATTGCCTTGAGCATGCGCATGAAAGCGACATCATCATCGTGGCCGGAAAAGGCCATGAAGATTACCAAATTATCGGTGACAAAAAGACTAACTATAACGAACGTGTAGTTGTGGCGCGACTGCAACAGGAGTACAGCAAATGATAACAACAACGCTGTCATGGATAGCCGAAAAGGTTAATGGGAAATTATTAAAAGGCGCTGCTGACGTTGAAGTGTCTGCAGTAAGTACCGATACCCGCACCCTAGAAGATGGCGCAGTTTACTTGGCCTTGAAAGGTCCGAATTTTAACGGCCATGATTTTATTTCAACGGCAGAGAAAGCGGGAGCAAGTGCGGTTATTGCCAGTGAAGACGTAGCAACCTCGTTACCTGTCATCATGGTTGAAGATACCAAAGAAGCACTTGGTCTATTAGGTGCGGCAGTAAAAGCTTATGTGGCGCCAAAAACCATTGCGATTACCGGAAGCAGTGGCAAAACCACCGTGAAGGAAATGTGTGCCGCTATTTTGGAGCGAAGAGGCAATGTATTAGCCACAAACGGTAACTTCAATAATGATATCGGTGTGCCGCTAACCCTTCTACGCCTGGAGCCTCAGCATGAATATGCAGTGATGGAGTTAGGCGCAAATCACATTGGTGAAATCGCCTATACCACGAACCTTGTTAAGCCGGACGTCGCGACTATCGTAAACGCCGCCGCTTCTCACTTAGAAGGCTTTGGCAGTTTGCTAGGCGTGGCGCGCGCCAAAAGTGAAATTTTTAAAGGCTTGGGCAGTGACGGTGTGGCGGTAGTCAATGTTGATAGTCAGTTTGCTGAATTTTGGCAGGGCAAACTTAAACAGACCAAAACGCTAACGTTTTCGCCCCAGCAGAAAAACGATGCTGACTTTAGAGCAGAAGATATCACCATTGGGCTAGATGGGTGCGCCGCATTCCACTTGGTTTGCCCGCGAGGAGATATGTCTATTCAGCTTACTATTCCTGGCGTTCACAACGTGGGGAATGCCCTTGTCGCTGCGGCATTAACGCTGCAAGTTGGCGCAACATTAGAAAACGTACGCGACGGCTTACTTGCCATGAAGCAGGTCAGCGGGCGCTTGAATGTAAAACAACTCACCGAACAGGTTCGCCTGTTAGATGACACCTACAACGCCAACGTGGCGTCTGTAAATGCGGCAATTGATACGCTAAGTAGCTTTTCAGGCATTCGCGTTCTTGTTCTAGGCGACATGAAAGAGTTGGGTGAAAAGGCGCGTTTTTACCACGAGCAGGTGGGGGAATACGCTAAACAAAAAGGAATTAATTACCTGTATACCATGGGTGTTTTGAGTCAATCAGCCAGTGCTGTGTTTAATGAAAATGGTGGCCATTTCAGCGATGTTGAAAGTTTGTTGGCCGCAATGGAGAGTGATTTGTTAGTGCAGCAGCGCGATATTTCAATTTTAGTTAAAGGTTCACGCAGTTCCAGAATGGAACGTGTGGTAGAGGCGGTAGAGGCCTCTGCGCTGGGAAAGCACGATAGCCGTCGGGAGCGAATAGCATGTTAATTTGGCTAGCCGACTGGCTGACACAATTCGATTCAGGGTTTAACGTATTTTCATACCTTACCCTTCGTGCAATTTTAAGCACGCTGACCGCATTGCTTATTGCCATTCTTATTGGCCCTAAGATGATTCGTTATTTACAGCGTATGCAAATTGGTCAAACCGTACGTGACGATGGCCCGCAAAGCCATTTGTCAAAATCAGGCACACCCACTATGGGCGGGTTACTTATACTCGCAGCAATTGTAGTAAGCGGCCTGCTTTGGGCTGACCTGACTAACCGTTATGTTTTGGTAACCCTTACCGTGGTTGTGGCCTACGGTATTATTGGGTTTGTTGACGACTACAGAAAAGTGATCCGCAAAGATTCGAAGGGGCTTATCGCCCGTTGGAAATATTTCTGGCAATCTGTGGTTGCGTTAGGCGTCGCATTCTATCTATACAGCAGTGCAACAATAAGCGCTGAAACCTCACTACTGGTGCCTTTCTTCAAAGAAGTGTTCCCGCAGTTAGGTGCGTTCTTCATCATTATTACCTACTTTGCCATTGTAGGCACAAGTAACGCGGTAAACCTTACCGATGGATTGGATGGGCTTGCCATTGTGCCCACTATATTGGTGGCAGGCGCATTTGCCATTTTCGCCTATGTGACAGGTAATGCGAACTTTGCTGAATACCTGAATATTCCTCATATTCCGCTTACCAGCGAACTGGTGATTGTGTGTACCGCCATGGTCGGTGCAGGCTTAGGCTTTTTATGGTTTAACACGTATCCGGCACAAGTATTTATGGGTGACGTTGGCTCACTAGCGCTAGGCGGCACACTAGGTGTGTTAGCTGTATTAGTGCGCCAAGAACTCGTGTTAATCATCATGGGTGGTGTTTTTGTTATGGAAACCCTGTCGGTCATCCTTCAGGTAGGTTCTTACAAATTGCGTGGCCAGCGTATTTTTCGTATGGCGCCTATTCACCATCACTATGAATTGAAGGGCTGGCCAGAGCCGCGCGTAATAGTGCGTTTTTGGATCATTTCAATCATTTTGGTGTTGGTGGGTCTTGCTACCCTCAAACTTAGATAAGCGGTAAAGAGATAAATCGTAATGTCGTATAACGTACGTGAGCATAGTTATGTAGTCGGTGGCCTAGGTGTTACAGGTCAGGCTTGCGTGCGCTTTTTGTTGCAAAAGCAGGCAACGGTTAAAGCATTTGATACCCGTGCTAATTTTACTCTAGTTACCGACCCTGATTCTGATATTGATACTGACATGCAAGCGTTTATGGCGGAGAAGGTCACTTGCACTGCTCTAAGCGAAGATTACTTTGATGGTGTAGACACCTTGGTGTTAAGCCCGGGGCTTGCTCTGAATATTGAACAAGTGGTTTTAGCGCAAAAGTGTGGTGTTGAGGTGATCGGCGACGTGGAATTGTTTGCCCGATTAAATGCCTCCACGAGTGATGCTACGCCAGCTAAGCGCGTAGTAGGTATAACCGGCTCTAACGGTAAAACCACGGTTACTTTATTAGTGAACCATCTGCTCAAAAGCTGCGGCGTAAAAAGTATTGAAGCGGGTAACGTAGGTCGCCCTGTGCTTGAAGCGCTTCAAAGTGATGCAGACGTAGTGGTGATGGAGTTATCAAGTTTTCAACTTGAAACAACGTCTAGCTTGGTGCTCGAAGCTGCTACTGTCCTTAATATTTCCGATGATCACCTTGACCGTCACGGTACCCTTGAAGCCTATATCGATGCCAAGCATCGCATTTTTGATAACGCGAAATCTGCGATTGTATGGCGAGACGGTGAGTTTGTAGCGCCAGACGAGCAGATTATTGCTGACGCTAAGGGTAATGCTGCATTAAATGCAGAATCTGATGGCGTATCTAATGCCATATCTAATGAATCGCTAGCGTCAAAAAGTATCGTTGAATATGGACTGGGAGAATCGACCACAGGATTTGCGATTGCGTCTTTTGGCGGTGAAGGTAGTACGCTTGGCGATGAACAAAGTCTATACATCACGTTTAATGGCGAAAAGCTTATTGCCCTTAGCGATATTCATTTGGCGGGCATGCATAACGTACTAAACATCATGGCTGCATTGGGTATTTGCCTTCAGATAGGTGTTTCGCCAGCGCTCGCGGTTAAACACTTGTACAGTTTTAAATCTGCACCACATCGCTGTGTGGAAATAGCTCGTGTAAACGACATCCGCTATATCGACGATTCTAAAGCAACCAACATTGGCGCCACCGTCGCGGCCCTTGAAGGGTTAGCTCCGACTATACAAGGAAAGCTGATTCTTATTGCAGGTGGTGACGCTAAAGGTGCTGATATAGCCAGCCTCTCGCCTTATCTGACTAAATATGTCTCGCACGTGTTTGCATTGGGCAAAGATGCACACTTGTTTGAAAAGAGTTTTGCGCATACTACTCGTGTGGCAACCATGAAAGACGCCGTAAAAGCAGCAACAAGACTTGCTGCCCCTGGTGACGTTGTGCTGCTTTCGCCTGCGTGTGCAAGTTTAGATATGTTTAAGAACTATATGCATCGCGGTGATGTGTTTAAACAAGATGTACACGACCTACTTAATCTACACAGTAAGAACGACGACGCTGTGGAGGCCACATCATGATTGCTGCCTCTACCAAACTTAGCGCGTTATTTGCCGCGAAGCACGACGGACAACCTTCGGCAACGCACCCCTATGACGTGACGCTTATCTTAATTGCGCTCGCGCTAATGAGTATTGGCATTATTATCGTCACCTCGGCGTCGATGCCGGTGGCCGATAGGCTGCACGACAACCCCTTCTATTTTGCTATTCGCCACGGTATTTACATTGTTGGGGCGATCGTTGCCGCTATGGTAGTGCTGAATTTGCCCATGCAGTTTTGGCGCATGACCAATCCCTATCTTCTGCTCGCGGCCATCGCGCTATTGTTAGCAGTTCTGGTAGTGGGAAGAACTGTAAACGGGAGTACCCGTTGGTTGGCGATTGGGCCTATAACCATTCAAGCTGCCGAGCCTGCTAAGCTCTTTTTCTTTGCCTATTTGGCGGGTTATCTGGTTCGCCGCTACGAAGAAGTGACCGAAAATCTAAAAGGATTTATTAAACCCCTTGTCGTGTTCTTTGCGTTAGCGATGCTATTACTGCTACAGCCAGACTTAGGTACCGTCGTTGTGATGTTTGCAACCACGATTGGCTTGCTGTTTTTAGCGGGTGCACGACTTTGGCAGTTCTTCGCACTGGTGTTTGCAGGCATATTGGCGGTTGTAGCGCTTATCGTGTTTGAAGAATACCGAATGAAACGGGTTACCTCCTTTTTAGACCCTTGGGCTGATCCGTTTGGCGCTGGTTATCAGCTAACCCAGTCTTTGATGGCCTATGGCCGCGGTAACTGGTTTGGGCAAGGCCTAGGCAATAGTTTGCAAAAACTGGAATTCTTACCCGAAGCACACACTGACTTTGTTATGGCCATCTTAGCGGAAGAGTTAGGCTTTGTTGGTGTGCTTGCCGTACTCGGCCTAATTTTGTGGATGGTGTTGCGTGCGCTGAGCATTGGAAATAAGGCACTTGAAAAAGGGCGAGCGTTTGATGGTTACATGGCTTACAGCATAGGCATCTGGTTCAGTTTCCAAACTGCGGTAAATATTGGTGCAAGCGCGGGTATCCTGCCAACCAAAGGGTTAACACTGCCGTTAGTTAGTTACGGCGGCTCGTCACTTATCATCATGTCAGTAGCAGTAGCCATATTACTTCGTATCGATTTTGAATTACGGGTTGATGGCGTACAGGCGATTGGCCGGGGCGACAGTAAATCCGGTAAGAGCAAGGCCCGCCGTAAAAAGCCTATTCCTACAAGCACGTCGCAAACTAAAGCGTCACAAGTTGAAGGTGAGGCAAGTGTAGAGAGCGGAGCCGATGAAGCGGATTTTTCTACAGCGACGGTTGAAGCTAAACCTAGCGCCAAAACATCAAGTGCAGAAGATGAAGGAAAAGCTGGCATTAAAGCTATACTCGCGCGGGTAGCGCAGGAGGCTGATAATGGCTAAGCGTTGCTTAATTATGGCTGGCGGTACGGGCGGGCATGTTTTCCCAGGCCTTGCAGTGGCAAACGCGCTTCGAAAGGAAGGTTGGGACATTCATTGGCTAGGCACCGCCGAGCGGATGGAAGCGCAAGTTGTGCCTAAGCACGACATACCTATTCACTTTATTCCGGTAAAAGGGCTTCGTGGTAAAGGAATAGCAGCACGCTTCGAAGGTGCTGTTGCGTTAGTTAAAAGCTTATTTTCTGCAAGGCGAATTATAAAGCGCCTTCAACCTGATATCGTTGTTGGGTTTGGCGGTTACGCTAGCGGCCCTGGTGGGGTTGCTGCAAAAAGCTTAGGTATTCCCGTTATTGTGCATGAACAAAATGCAGCGGCAGGCATGACCAATAAGCTTCTTAGTAAATTCGCAAGTCGCGTGCTTCTGGGCTTTGACGATGCCAAAGAACAATTTTCAGGTGGCGCTACTAAGGTGCATACTGTGGGCAATCCTGTTCGTGATGAAATTTGGCAGGTGAAGCCCAAATCTGTAGACATTGACGCAGACGCTAATACTAACAATCTTGAAAACCCTCTTGGAAACACCAGTGGGTACAAGAAAGGTTTAAATATGCTTGTGGTTGGCGGAAGTTTAGGCGCTCAAATACTGAATGAAACTGTGCCTGAAACATGCGGTGTATTGGAAAGCTTATCGATAAAGCACCAGTGCGGAAAAGGTAACAGTGAAGGTGTTTCGCAGGCATATATGTCGGTGGGCGCAGATATGTCGAAAATCGATGTCAGTGACTTTATTGATGACATGGCCGCAGCTTATGAATGGGCAGACTTTGTTGTCTGTAGAGCCGGTGCGCTTACGGTAAGTGAAGTTGCAGCTGCCGGACGCGCAGCGATTTTCGTACCGCTACCTTTTGCGGTTGACGATCACCAAACAAAAAATGCGCAGTCGTTAGTTAAGCAAAATGCGGCACTGATGATTGCTCAATCTGTATTAAAAGAAAATTTAGGGCAGGCGGTGCGTCAGTGGTTACAACACCCTGAAGGCTGCTTAAAGATGGGTGCTGTTGCGAAAACATGTGCAAGCACTCATGCCACGGAAAATGTAGTAAGCCACGTTAAAAGCGTGGTAGGAGTAGGGGACTAATGGTTTTTAAAACCCCATTTGAAAGCCCGCAAATGCGCAGGGTTAAAAATATATTCTTTATTGGTATCGGCGGTGCCGGTATGGGTGGTATTGCCGAAGTATTATTAAACGAAGGTTATGCTATTGCTGGCTCTGACATTCAAGAAGGGCCAATGACACAGCGGCTAAGCGAATTAGGTGCTGATGTGAAAATAGGCCACCGTGCGGAAAATGTTGAAGGCATGGACGTTATTGTGGTGTCTAGCGCCATCAACGAGCAAAACCCAGAGATTATCGTGGCTCGTGAAAAGCGCATTCCGATTATTCGCCGTGCAGAAATGCTGGCAGAATTGATGCGATTCCGCCACGGTATTGCGGTGGCGGGTACCCACGGCAAAACTACCACAACCAGTTTAATTTCAACGATTTTCGCAGAAGCGGAGTATGACCCTACGTTTGTTATCGGCGGTTTGCTTAACAGTGCTGGTACAAATGCGCGTTTGGGTAAAAGCCGTTATCTTATAGCAGAGGCTGACGAGAGCGATGCGTCCTTCCTTCACTTGCAGCCGATGGTTTCCGTGGTGACCAATATTGAAGCCGACCATATGGATACTTATGGTGGCGATTTCTCAAAGGTGAAAGATACCTTTGTTGATTTCTTGTCGAACCTACCCTTTTACGGGCAGGCCATCGTGTGCGGTGACGATGCAAATATTCAAGAGATTCGCCCTCGTATAGGCCGAAGTATTCTGACCTACGGTTTTGAATCTCACAATGACTATCGCGCAGAAAATGTTTCACTGTCATTCGGTAAAGCGAATTTTACGGTTATTCGCCCAGAACGCGAACCGTTAGATATAACGCTGAACCTCACCGGTAACCACAATGTGCTTAATGCGCTTGCTGCTATCGCTGTAGCAACGGATGAAGGTGTAGATGACGACGCTATCATTCGCGCACTAGCTAGTTTTGGCGGCATAGGTCGTCGTTTCGAGCAGCTAGGTACGTTTACTACCAGTAAGGGCGAGGTGTGTTTAGTCGATGACTATGGTCACCACCCAACCGAAGTAAGGGCGACTATCGCTGCGGCTCGTGCAAACTGGCCTGATAAGCGCTTGGTTATGGTTTACCAGCCACATCGCTTTACGCGCACCCGCGACCTTTACGAAGACTTTGTTGAGGTACTGTCGAGCGTTGATGCACTGTTGCTTCTTGATGTATATGCTGCCAGTGAACAACCTATTGAAGGTGCTGACAGTAAAGCGCTATGCCGTTCCATTCGTCAGCGCGGTCAAATAGAGCCTGTGTACGTAGGTGACAAAGACGCCTTACCAGCTATTTTGGCGAATATCATGCAAGATGGCGACATCGTTATGACCCAAGGGGCGGGCAACATCGGACAAATTGCTAAGCTCTTAGCTCGTCACGCGCTAGAGCCGATCACACTTGCAAAGGAAGGGGAATAAGATGTTTACACCTTCAGTAAGTATTCACTCACAGAAAACCCACTCGCCGAACGAGTATGGCAAAGTAGCTGTGCTGCTCGGCGGTGACTCTGCTGAACGGGAAGTATCACTTAATTCGGGCAATGCGGTGTTAAATGCATTGTTACGACAAGGCGTAGATGCGTTTGCGTTTGACCCAGCAGAGCGACCTCTGACCGACCTTATCGACCTTAACGTCGATAGAGCGCTCATTATGCTGCACGGTCGCGGTGGTGAAGATGGCTCTATGCAAGGAGCCCTTCAATTCCTAAAAATCCCCTACACGGGAAGCCGAGTTTTAGGTTCTGCGCTGGCAATGGACAAAATTCATACTAAGCAAGTGTGGCAAAGTTTAGGCTTACCCACTGCAAAATATGAAATTGCTGATAAAAGGCACTTTGAAGCTGGTAAGTGCAGCGCTATAATGGATAAATTGGGGAATGAAGTCATGGTAAAACCGGCCAGAGAAGGGTCGAGTATTGGCATGGCGAGAGTGACAAGCGCTAAACAGCTCGAAACTGCCATTCAGGACGCCTTTAAATACGATAATCAAGTCCTGTTAGAGCAGTATATAGATGGCCCCGAATTCACTGTTTCTGTATTGCAGGGACAGGCGTTGCCGTCTATTCGCATGTCTACTCCACATACATTCTATGATTATGCTGCGAAATATCAGGATAATACAACAGAATACTATTGCCCAAGCGGCTTGTCTGAAGAGCAAGAAGCACAGCTAGCAAAACTAGCATCCCGTGCTTTTGATGCTATTTCTGGCAGCGGCTGGGGTAGAATTGACGTTATGCAGGACAACCAAAGGCAGTTTTATTTGCTAGAGGCGAACACAGTGCCTGGCATGACAGAAAAAAGTTTGGTGCCTAAGGCAGCCAAAGTTGCAGGATTAACTTTTGATGAACTGGTATTAAGTATTCTTTCTACCAGTTTTGATGACGTTGCAAACAAGGCGTAAACGTGGCAGATACCAATACTAATCAAGGTAAGCCCGCTTCTGCAAAGAGCGGCAAAAGTAAAACGGCAGTGTGGGGCGGCGTCGCTTTCTTACTGTTTGTTATTGCAGGATTAGTGTTTGGTGGGCTTAAAGCAAATCAGTATTTGCAGGATGAACAGCAAATGCCGGTACAGGTTATCGATTTTTCTGGTGATTATCAGCACATCGATATTACCAAGCTAGAGCGGTTAATACGCAAGGCGCAGCCTGGAAGCTTTTTCGCGCTTGACGTCAACGAAGTATTTGAGCTTGTTGAAGCGCAGCCTTGGGTTTATCGCGCGTCAGTAAGAAAGAAGTGGCCAAATACGTTAAAAATCTATTTGGTTGAGCAGCAGCCAGTTGCGCAATGGAATGAAGATTTGTTGTTAAACCCTTATGGCGATACGTTTAACGACGAAGGCGTGAAGTTAGACTTACCGCGCCTTTACGGCCCGGGTGGCAGCGAAAAAACCGCCCTTGAAGGCTACAACGCCATGCACGCGTTGATTGCGACGACGGATATGACGTTAGACGAGCTATCCTTAAGCGAGCGATTTGCATGGCAAGTGCAGTTGAAAAACGGCATTAAATTGAATTTAGGACGTCAGGAGTTTATCGATAGGCTACAACGCTTTATTGATGTTTATCCACTTTTGGCGCAACAAGAGAAGGCGGTGAAATACGTCGACCTTCGCTATGACACGGGCGTAGCAGTCGGATGGAAAGACGACAGCGCCACAGATGAAGAGAGTTAAGGAAACCATGTCAAAACCTGCTGAACGCAATTTGATTGTAGGACTAGATATCGGCACCAGCCAAGTAAAAGCTGTTGTGGGTGAATTACTAGAAGATGATCAAATCAGTATTGTTGGCGTGGGCACCCATGCATCGAAAGGCATGGATAAGGGCGGCGTTAACGATTTGAACCTAGTGGTGAAATCGGTCCAGCGTGCAGTAAACGAGATGGAGTTAATGGCAGATTGCCGTGTGTCTTCAGTTTTTATGTCTATCTCGGGACGACACGTTAAGTGCCAAAATGAAAATGGCATGGTACCGATTAACAATCAGGAAGTAACACAAGAAGATGTAGATAACGTTATTCATGCAGCGCGCAGTGTGCCAATTGCAGCGGAACGTCGTCTACTACACGTGTTACCACAAGAATTTACTATTGATGTGCAGGAAGGGATTAAGAACCCTATTGGCATGTCGGGAGTAAGAATGGAAGCGGATGCTCACATTATTACCTGTGCCGACGATATGGCGAAAAACATGGTGAAATGTGTTGAGCGTTGTGAACTTAATGCCGATCAGCTGATCTTTTCAGCGTTGGCATCAAGTTATGCGGTACTGACTGACGACGAGCGCGAGCTTGGCGTGTGTGTGGTTGATATCGGCGGTGGTACTATGGATATGGTTATCTACACCGATGGCGCTATTCGCCACACGGCGGTAATACCGGTTGCGGGTAATCAAATTACCAGCGACATTGCTAAAATATTTAGAACGCCTATTAGCAATGCAGAAGAAATTAAGGTGAATTACGCCTGTGCATTGAAGGATATGGTGAGTATGGAAGACAGCATTGAAGTGCCTAGTGTGGGCGGACGCCCAGCTAGAGTGATGTCTCGCCATACGTTAGCTGAGGTGATTGAACCTCGCTATCAAGAGCTTTTTGAGCTGGTACATGATGAAATTCGTGCCAGCGGTCTGGAAGAGCAAATCGCTGCAGGCCTTGTGCTTACAGGCGGTACCGCTAAGATGGAAGGTGCCGTGGAATTTGCCGAAGAACTTTTCCAGATGCCCGTGCGCGTGGGCAAACCCATCAACGTAAAAGGCTTGTCCGAATATGTTGATGACGCTGGATTTGCGACAGTCGTAGGACTGCTGCAATATGGCAAAGTACAATCTGACAATAAGAAGTCCAGTACGCAGAAGACCGGTGAAAGCTTATTTCATCGAGTGCAAAGCTGGTTTAAAGGTGAATTTTAATTTTATTTTGGGGGCGCTATAGCTACGGCATCAAGGCTAGCAGGAAGCAATTAGCCTAAGGGAATGACCTGGCGTAGTGTTTAAAAGACGTACAACCGGAGAGTAAGTATGTTCGAATTAATGGATAGTCACGGCGAAGAAGCCGTAATCAAAGTCATCGGTGTCGGTGGCGGCGGCGGCAATGCCGTTGAGCACATGGTGTCTCAAAGCATTGAAGGCGTAGAATTTATTGCAGTTAACACCGATGCACAGGTGCTTCGCAGCTCAAGTGCAGACGTTACACTTCAAATTGGCTCAAGTGTAACAAAAGGGTTAGGTGCGGGTGCTGATCCGAACATTGGTCGAGAAGCAGCACAAGAAGACAGAGAAACCATTCGTCAGGCGCTAGACGGTGCTGATATGGTTTTCATCACTGCCGGTATGGGCGGTGGTACAGGAACGGGCGCAGCGCCAGAAGTGGCAAAGATTGCTCGCGAAATGGGCATCCTTACGGTAGCGGTAGTTACTAAGCCATTCCCATTTGAAGGTAAAAAACGCACCTCGTTTGCGGAACAGGGCATTGTTGAGTTGTCTAACAACGTTGACTCGCTAATTACCATTCCTAATGAAAAGTTGTTAAAAGTAATGGGTCCAGGCACGCCGCTTCTTCAAGCGTTTAGCGCTGCAAATGACGTATTACGCGGTGCAGTTCAAGGTATTGCCGAACTGATTACCCGTCCTGGTCTAATCAACGTTGACTTCGCAGACGTACGTACCGTTATGTCTGAGATGGGTAAAGCGATGATGGGTAGTGGCGCTGCAAGCGGTCCAGACCGTGCTGAAGAAGCTGCTGAAGCCGCGATTGCCAGCCCGCTTCTTGAAGATATCGATTTGTCAGGCGCGCGCGGTATTCTTGTGAATATCACTGCGGGTCCAGATTTCGCCATCGACGAGTTTGAGACTGTTGGTAACGCCGTTAAAGCGTTTGCTTCAGAGAACGCCACGGTGGTTGTGGGTACAGTAATCGATATGGAAATGACAGACGAGCTTCGCGTAACGGTTGTTGCAACCGGTATTGGCGCAGAGCGCAAGCCTGACATTTCGCTAGTAAGCTCTGAAGGCTCTCGTCTAACACAGCCTGCAAAAGAATACGGTAACACGCAATCAAGTGAACCACGTTCTGCAGTAGGCGGTACAGAGGGCAATCAGGCGCTGAAGGCCGACGACAGTGCACAGCCAGAAAATGATTTGGAATATTTAGATATTCCTGCATTTCTTCGTAAGCAGGCAGACTAATTTAGCTGCCTGAAACGGAAGGGAATTATTTCGCGTTTGTGATGTCTTACTTAGTAAGGTGTACATACACGACGTGAAAGATTCGCGTGAATGGATTAACAAAATACGTAATCTGACAGAGTAAAATCCGTCAGATCGGGTGTTTTTTGACATGTGAGTAATAACTCACTATAATTCGCGCCCGCTTTTTTTTAATAGGTAAAAGCTTAAGCAGATGATTAGACAACGTACAATCAAGCAATCGGTCCAAGAGACCGGAATTGGGCTTCATAAAGGGGAAAAGGTCACAATGACTCTCCGACCTGCGCCAGCAAACACGGGTATCGTGTTTAGGCGTGTTGACCTTGAACCACATGTTGACATACCTTCGCGTGCGAACGCGGTAGGTAATACCATGCTGTGTACGTGCCTGAACAACGAAGACGGTGTGACTATCCAAACGGTAGAACACTTAGCGTCTGCGCTTGCAGGTTTAGGTATCGACAATATTATTGTTGAAGTAGACAGTAACGAGCTGCCAATTATGGACGGAAGTGCTAGCCCGTTCGTATTCTTGCTTCAATCTGCCGGTATCGAAGAGCTAAACGCGCCTAAGCAATTTATTCGTATTAAAAAGCCAGTTCGTGTAGAAGATGGCGATAAGTGGGCCGAATTAGTGCCTTACGACGGTTTCCGCGTTGATTTCCAAATTGACTTCGAGCACCCAGTGATCAGTCAAACTCGTCAGCATATGGTGATGGATTTTGATTCATGCTCATATGTAAGCGAAGTTAGCCGTGCACGAACTTTTGGTTTTATGCGCGACTTAGAGTACATGAATGCTAACAACCTAGCGTTGGGTGGCAGCATGGAAAACGCAGTGGCGTTGGACGAATTCCGCGTACTCAACCCTGAAGGATTGCGCTACGACGATGAGTTCTTAAAGCATAAGATTTTGGATGCTATCGGTGACTTATACCTTGGTGGCCATAGTCTAATTGGTGAATTGCGTGCGTACAAAACAGGCCATGGTCTGAATAACAAGCTATTAAATGCAGTACTTGCGCAAAAAGAGTGTTGGGAGTTCGTGACCTACGACTCGCAGGAAACAGCACCAATTCGTTATGCTCAGCCCGCATTAGCGTAAGAATTTTAAAAAGCCGCCTTACGGGCGGCTTTTTTTCGTATGGCATTTACTGAAATAAATGATACAGTAGCCGAATAATTAATATAAATTTCACCCATGTGACATAAAAACTATAGGTTGAAGGTTATCGCCTTTGGCTAAAAACACATTCATCGTTGTATGAAGTGGTATGAAAAGAGTGGCGTGAAACAGCAATTTTCTTCGTGGTATGAAACTAACAATTACACTCGCTGGTAAAAATAAACGCTATAGGCACAGTATTAGTGTCCGTACGCTTGTGAGCGCAACCGTGCTCTCGTCTATTTTTATGCTAGTGTCGAGCCGTTCAACAGAATCGGTATCAGAAGATATTGCACGAGTTCGTTTGGCACAGACTGAAGTCAACGAACGACAAAAAGACGTTGAAGCGTTAAAACAGCAAACAACGGTCAAATTACAAGCTTTGCTTTCTCACGTCGCAGAGTTATCTGCGCAGGCTACCCTGCTGGACGAGAAAGGTAAGCAAATCGCAACAGAATTAGGTATGTCAGCGGCTGACCTGGACGCTTTCGTACCGGTATCGATACCGGATAACCTTCAAGACGATCCCATCCTTCACGAAATAGCCAAACTAGAGCAATCACTCGATTTGAAGTCTCAACAGTTGTCTATGCTTGAAAGTTTGGTCAGGGGTCACCATATCCACGAACAGAGCCAATTATCTGGTCGTCCGATAGAGTCAGGGTGGTTGTCTTCTTATTATGGTATGCGGGCCGACCCGTTTACTGGCGAACCAACTATGCACAAAGGGCTAGATTTCGCTGGTAAGGCAGGGGAAAACGTAGTGGCAACTGCCGCAGGTATTGTGACCTGGGCTGGTGATCGCTACGGCTATGGCCAACTTGTAGAAATTGATCACGGTGATGGTTTTGTTACCCGCTATGGGCATAACGACACCCTTACTGTCTCAATAGGCGACGTGGTAACCAAAGGGGAACCTATCGCTAAAATGGGCAATACTGGGCGCTCAACTGGCGTTCATGTTCACTACGAAGTAATAAGAAACGGAAAACAAGTCGATCCTCTGCCTTTTGTCTACAAAAAGTAGCGTAGGTAGCAGCCAGGTAATTCTCGTAGACGGTGCCTTTACTTATTAAAAGTCATCTAAAACGAAGAAGCATAATTTTAGAACATCGCAAAACACAACGTGGTTACCGTTGTGTTTTATACGTTTAATTTAGCTGTGCACATTGTGCGGCGCCTCGACAAGTAGTGGAATAATAAAGCTAATGTTTTCAAGCATCCTTCGAAAAGTATTCGGTAGTAGAAACGACCGACTATTAAAAAAATTACGCAAAAACGTAGATGCCATCAATGCACTGGAAGCAGAATTTGAAAAGCTTTCCGATGAGGCGCTAAAGGCTAAGACAGACGAATTTAAAGCGCGCATTGAAAAGGGTGAAACCCTTGACGATATTCTTGTAGAGGCCTTCGCTACGGTGCGTGAAGCAAGTAAACGCGTATACGGCATGCGTCACTTCGACGTTCAGATGCTAGGCGGTCAAGTACTTCACCAAGGTAAAATTTCAGAAATGCGCACGGGTGAAGGTAAGACGCTTACTGCTACCTTGCCAACTTACCTTAATGCTTTGTCTGGCAAAGGGGTTCACGTTGTTACTGTGAACGATTACCTTGCTCGTCGTGATGCTGAGTGGAGTAACCAGTTATTTACTTACCTAGGTATGCGTGTGGGCTGTAACGTACCTGGTATGTCGCCGCAGCAAAAGCGTGAAGCTTATCAAGCTGACGTAACCTATGGGACGAACAACGAATTTGGTTTTGACTACCTTCGTGACAATATGGCATTTAGCCCACAAGACCGCGTACAGCGCCCGCTTAACTATGCGGTAGTGGATGAAGTTGACTCAATTCTTATCGACGAAGCCCGTACACCACTTATTATTTCTGGTCAGGCCGAAGATAGCTCAGAGCTGTATCGCCGCATCAACACCATTATTCCTAAACTTGTTCAGCAAGAAAAAGAAGATGAAGAAGGTCAAGAGGGCGATGGTGACTACACGATTGACCTTAAGGCAAAACAAATTCATCTTACCGAGCGCGGTCAAATTCACGTTGAGGAAATTCTTCAACAAGAGGGCATGCTACCTGAAGGCGAGTCGCTGTTTGCTGCAGGTAATATTTCACTGCTTCATCATATTAACGCTGCGCTTCGTGCACACAAGTTGTTTGCTAAAGACGTAGACTACATCGTTAAAGAAGACCAAATCGTTATTGTTGACGAGCATACGGGTCGTACGATGGAAGGCCGTCGCTGGTCTGAAGGTCTGCACCAAGCTGTAGAAGCGAAAGAAGGGGTTCGTATTCAAAACGAAAACCAAACCCTTGCGTCAATTACCTTCCAGAATTACTTCCGCTTGTATAACAAGCTTGCGGGTATGACAGGTACAGCAGATACAGAAGCCTTCGAATTTAACCATATTTACGGCTTAGAAACGGTAGTTATTCCGACAAACCGTCCTATGCAGCGTAAAGATATGGCTGACCTCATCTACCTAACGGCAGAAGAAAAATACGAAGCCATTGTTGAAGACATTAAAGAGTGCGTTAAACGCGGTCAACCTACGCTTGTGGGTACTGTGTCTATCGAGAATTCAGAACTCATTTCTCGCATTCTTAAGAAGTCGAAAATTCCTCATAAAGTGCTTAACGCTAAGTTCCACGAACACGAAGCAGATATCGTTGCTCAGGCTGGTAAGCCAGGCGCGGTTACGATTGCGACTAACATGGCAGGTCGTGGTACCGATATCGTGTTAGGTGGTAACTGGCAGGCAGAAGTAGAGAAGATTGAAAATCCAACTGAAGCGCAAATCGAGAAGATCAAAGCTGAATGGAAAGAAAGCCATGACGCTGTGCTTGCCTCAGGTGGTTTACATATTATTGGTACAGAGCGTCACGAGTCTCGCCGTATTGATAACCAGCTTCGCGGTCGTTCGGGCCGTCAGGGGGACCCGGGTTCAAGCCGTTTCTACCTTTCATTAGACGACGCACTTATGCGTATCTTTGCCTCTGAAAAAATGGGCAACATGATGAAGCGTTTAGGTATGGAGCGTGGTGAAGCCATTGAGCATCCGTGGGTAACTCGCGCCATCGAGAATGCACAGCGCAAAGTAGAAGGTCGTAACTTCGACATTCGTAAGCAGTTGCTTGAATACGATGATGTGGCCAACGACCAGCGTAAAGTCATCTACGAGCAGCGCAATGAGCTTCTTGATGAAGGCGATATTAGCGAGACTATCGCGGCTATTCGTGAAGACGTTATTTCAAGTGTTGTCGATGAGTACATTCCGCCACAGTCTCTTGAAGAAATGTGGGACGTAAGCGGACTTGAAGAGCGCATGCGTGCCGATTTCGCCGTAGACTTGCCAATCAAGACCTGGCTTGAAAATGACGACAAACTTTACGAAGAGAAGCTTCGCGAGCGCATTCTTGGCGAAGTCGTTGACGCTTATAAGCAGAAAGAAGCGGTAGTGGGCGAGCAGGTACTGCGCCAGTTTGAAAAAGCGGTAATGCTTCAAAACCTAGACAGCCATTGGAAAGAGCATTTGGCGGCAATGGATCACCTGCGCCAAGGTATTCATTTACGCGGCTATGCGCAGAAAAATCCTAAGCAAGAATACAAGCGTGAGTCGTTTGCTTTGTTCTCACAAATGTTAGAAGCGCTTAAAGTTGAAGTGATCACTATTCTTGCGCGTGTAAAAGTACAAGCTGAAGAAGACGTGCAAAAAGTAGAAGAACAACGTCGTCAAGCTGACGATGTGCCAAAGAACTTCGAGCACGAAGAAGCGAACGCAACGCCAGAAGAGGCAAGTGACAAAGTACGTACGCAAGTTCGCGAAGGTGCGAAAGTGGGCCGTAATGACCCATGTCCTTGTGGCTCTGGTAAAAAATATAAGCAGTGTCACGGCAAGCTCAAGTAATGAAAGTAGTACATGTTGCTGTGGGCGTTATCGCCCGCGGCGATGAAATATTCATTACTCTTCGCCCTGACAATGTTCATCAGGGCGGAAAATGGGAATTTCCCGGCGGCAAAGTAGAAGACGGTGAGACTGTTCTACAGGCGCTGAAGCGAGAGCTTGCTGAAGAAGTTGGGATTATTGTGAACCGCAGCGAGCCTGTGATTGTGATCACCCATGATTACGGCGACAAGCAAGTTAAACTAGATGTTCATCGCGTGTGTGATTTTACCGGCGAGCCGCACGGCAAAGAAGGCCAACAGTCGCGGTGGGTCAAGGTAACGTCACTAAACGCCTCTGACTTTCCTGAAGCAAACGTTCCCATAATTAACGCTTTACAATAGTTCTGCGTTATCCACCGTACAAAGTGAAGCGGCGTTCAGCCGCTTTTTTCTTATACCTAAGTATAAGTTGCTAATTCCTCGGTAATTTTTTTGAAAATTAATCTCAATCCTCAGAAGCGCATTAGACTATTGTACTTTGACAAAGTCGCTAGCATCATCTTTCTAGAACACACGTATATAAGTTTTTGATTTTATATTGATATGTAAAAAAGTGTCATTTATGACATTTGCGTCATTTTGCCGTTGAATTATGTTTCTACGGAAACAACGTACCCCTCTCCATACAAACGTATTTCGTTTAATACATTAATGCGCCCGGTTCTCAACGATATTTGAATAGTGTTTTTACAGCCATTCACATATCGAGGTTACTTATGGCGCTCAAAAAATCTACCGAACAAACAGTCGCACCAGCAGTGCGAGTTGATGCAAAGATGCGTAAAGAAGCGGAAGAGGAGCGCCGCAAAGCAAGAACACTCGCGAGGCAGCAGCAAGCCGCAGAGCGCGTTGCTTCCGCCACGACTGAATTAGCAAGTGGTATAAATCAGGCCTCAAGCGCAACCGATCAGTTATCCACTGCAGTTAACGAAATTGCAGCAGGCGCCGAGGAATCGAGCAGTGCAAGCCAAGAAAGCTTAGCGGCTATCACTCAGATTTCAGGTGGCCTTGTTGCACAGCTTGAATTGGCAGGCTCGACAATGGACAAAACCAACGAGCTTCAAACGTACCTTGAGCGTGTGGTTGGCGATTTAAGCACCATGATGACCAGCGTTAAAACTGCGTCTGAGCATCAATCACGCTCTGTAGTAATGATGAGCGAGTTAGAGCAACAAGCATCAAACATCGGCGAAGCTGTCAAACAAGTGACCCGCATTGCCGATCAGACGAACTTGCTAGCGCTTAACGCTGCTATTGAAGCGGGACGGGCTGGTAAGCACGGAAAGGGATTTGCTGTAGTCGCCGATACAGTTCGCGCGCTCGCAGAAGTGTCAGACAAAAGCGCTGCAGATATAGCTAAGCAGATAGAGCGTATTCAACAGCAATCTAACAGTGTCTCTGATGCCGTTAAATCATCATCGCAAGCGGCGCTTGAGGAAGTGACCAAAGGCCAAGCGGTTACCGAGCAACTTATCACCATAAAATCAGACATGCAGAGCATTGCTGACGGTGCGGGTGAACTGCAGGCACAAGTCAAATCGATGGATGCAGCGGCTAAAGAAATTCAAACTGGTTCAGAAGCAATCTCGTGCGCGGCCGACGAGCAGTCAACCGCTGCCCAGGAAGTGTCATCTAATGTCTCTGAGCAGAGTGTTGCTTTGTCTCAAGCTGAACAGGCTGCACAGTCACTAGAAATAATTACCGAAGAGCTTAAAAACAGCACAGACATTAACAAGAGCGCAGAAGAGGTGGCATCGTCAGCTGAAGAGCTGTCAGCAACCCTCGAAGAAATCAATCGCTCATCAAGTGAAATAATGACGGCGTTGACTCAAGTGAATAACGGTTCGCAGCAGGCAGCAAGCTCTGTCGACCAAGCCGTGGGAAATATCGACCTGTTAAGAGAAGGTGTTGATAAAGCCTCAGCGCAGTGTGATGTAGCGTTAGAGAAAGGCAATGCTATTACTGGATTACTTAAAGAAAACCGTGCGCTGATTGAGGGAATGGTTAGCGGCATAAATCTGGCGCTTGAAACTAGCAAAGAAAATGTGAGTGCTATCAGTGAGATGGAAGTCATGACGCGCCAAATAGACAAGGTTATCGACACTATTACCACGGTATCAGTGAAAACCAGCATGTTGGCAGTAAACGGCGCAGTAGAAGCGGCGCGAGCAGGTGAGTATGGCAAAGGTTTTGCGGTCGTGTCTGCAGATATTCAAAGCCTAGCAGATGAAGCTGCTGAAAATGTAGAGCAGATAAAAGACCTCATCAAAGCCATTCAAGACCAGACAATGAGCGTAAAAACAGACTTAACTAATGTTGCTGAAAGTGCATCTAGAGAGGTCATGAAAGCGAAGCAAACTACGCAAGATGTCGAGCAAATTGCGACTGATATCGACGAAGTTGTGCAATATAACCAGGCAATGAAAGAGCGGGGTGAAGAAATTGCCGCGGGTGTTACACAGGCCCAGCGGGGACTAGAGCAAATTGCGACGGCAAATGAGCAAGCGAGCAGTAACTGTCAGCAGGCACTTAACGCAGCAGACCAGCAAAGTAAAGGCATGGAAGTGTTGGCCAAGTCCATTGAAGAAATTGCTTCAGTGGCTGACGAAATGCAAAACGGCTAATCCATAGCGCTTGTGTCTAATAGAGGAGCTTGCCTCATGAGTAACGAAAATACGAATAACGAGACCGCAAACGAAACTGAGCCAATGTCAGGTGGTGAACAACAGTTCGTGTCCTTCATGGTCAACGAGGAGCGTTTCACTTTTCCTATGCTTGCGGTGGGCGAAATCATTCGCGTACCGACTATGGTGTCTGTCCCCCTTGGTCCCGCACAAATGATTGGCTTAGCAAACTTACGTGGGAACGTATTGCCCGTGTATGACTTAAGCACAATCTTACTTGGAGCGAAGTCACAAGAGAGTGACGTAACCCGCGTAGTTGTAGTGGAGTCTGAGCTTGGTAGCGTAGGATTTCTGGTAGACAGAGTACTGCGCGTCTACAGTGTTAGCAGCGATGCTGTTATCGATAAAACCTCAATGACGGATTCTATCGCCTACGACTATATGCAGGGCATCATTAAACAAGGCGACCAGCCTGTAGAGCAAATCCTTGATGTTTCTGCGCTTGCAAAAGCACAGGCAGTCATCAAGCAAGATGGCAATACTATGCAGCTGTCGGGAATGCAGCATGTTGATAACGATGCGCCTGAAGATTCTCAAGAGGATGAGAATTTACAGCAGTTAGTGTGCTTCTCGCTAGAGGAACAAGAGTTCGCATTTCACCTTCAAGATGTAGAAGAAATTGTGCGTGTTCCCGCTGAGATATCGCAACTTCCGGACAGTGCACCTTCTGTTTTGGGGCTGGTCAATCTGCGCGGCCGCATCATTCCCATTGTCGACTTGTCGAACTCCATTGGCATGATGCGCACTGAAATTAACGAAGCATCGCGCATTGTAGTAACGCAAAACAGTGAGTTTGGTAGCGTTGGCTTTGTGGTAGCAAAAGTCAGTAATGTGGTATCTATTTCTGAAGCTGAACTGGAATCTGTTCCTTCGGTATGTAATGACGGCGCGGAATCGGGGCTGCTTGAAGCGGTCTACCGCAGCGATGGCGGCAAACGCCTGGTGTCTATTATCAACCTTTCTAACATCTACAGCCGTGCGCTGATGAGCGTTTTAACCAGTCTTGATGCCGATATTCAGCAGGAGTCCCAAATGAATGATGGCAACGATTTAGCAATTGATGAAGATGACTGCGAGCAATACGTCATCTTTTGGATTAATGGGCAAGAATACGGTGTAAGCATTGACGATACGCAAGAGATTACGCGAGTACCTGAAAAGCTTGAAAGTGTGCCGAGTACGCCAGATTACCTGAAAGGCATTGTTAACCTGCGCGGTACGGTGTTGCCGGTTATCGATTTGCGCAGCCGCTTAGGCATGCCGTGCAGCGAAACGTCAGAACGTCAGCGCATCGTTGTTCTTACCAAGGATAAACAGCGTACCGGGTTCATCGTTGATGGTGTTGCCGAAGTGAAGACTGTCGTTAGACAGACTATTGAAGAAGCGCCTTCACTTTCTGAGATGCAATCTGAGTTCTTAAACCGCCTGATTAAGCTGAATGATGAAAAACGCATTATTCAAATTATCGAGCCCAAAGTTTTGCTCGATGACAATGCGGTATCTAAAGCTCAAGAGCAATGCTAGCTAATATTCGAGGTTATTTATGACAGTAAAAGTACTTATCGTCGACGATTCCGCGTTAATGCGAAAGCTGTTCACGCAACTCTTCGAGAAAGAGGGTTTTATTGTACAAGTAGCACGTAACGGCGAAGAAGCGCTAACTAAAGCTGTAGAGTTCGAGCCAGACTGTATAACACTGGACATTAATATGCCGGTAATGGATGGCATGACGTGTCTGGCGATGCTCAAGAAACTTTATTCTTGTCCTATTATCATGGTGTCTTCGCTCACGCAAAAGGGGGCCACCATTACCCTAGAGGCACTCGCGCTTGGCGCAAGTGACTTTGTGTTAAAAACAGGGGGCACTGTTTCGCGGGATATTTCAGATTTAGAGGCGCCTTTAATAAACAAAATTCACGCCCTAGCCAAAACTGGCAAACCACAGCGTCCTACAATTAAACCGCCCCCAGTCGTGACACAAAAAGTTGTTCGCCACAAAACGAGCATACCCTTTGAAGTCGTTCTGGTAGGCGTTTCCACTGGTGGTCCCAAAAAGCTTGAACACCTGGTAGCTAACTTAAGCCCCGCATTTCCGGTTCCTATCGTTATTTCACAGCACATGCCAGCCTCTTTCACCAGTGCGTTGGCTAAGCGCTTGGACGGAATCAGTCCGCTCAACGTGGTTGAGGTGAATGCGAAGATGCCCATAAAGGCTGGCAATGTTTATCTTGCAAAAGGGGATGCTGATCTTGCCTTCTCAAAAATCGGCGGTGAAGTCTCAGCGCGCCCTGTGCCATCAAGCCCAAGTTTTCTGTGGCATCCAAGTGTGGATCGTATGGTAGACAGCGCACTTAACTGCTACAAGCCACTTTCTATGCTGTGCGTACAGCTGACCGGAATGGGGTGTGATGGTGTTGCCGCTATGAGCAAAGCGTTTAAAGAAGGTGCGACAACGATCGCAGAGAGTGAGGCGACCTCAGTTGTCTTCGGTATGCCAAAAGAGCTTATTGAAGCGGGTTGCGCCAGCTTCGTACTAGATAGTCCCAAAGTCGCATCTAAATTGAATGCGCTTTGTCGTTAAGAGGAGAAGTAATTATGGGTCTCAAGAAGAAAGTAGAACCTATTGCCGATGTTTCCGATGACTTTGAGGAAAAGCGCGAACACCCTCGAACGAAAGAGCAACTCATTAGCGACCTAAACTCGAGCGACAGTGATGTGCGCCGGTGGGCAGTAAGAGATTTGAGTGGCCAAAAAGATGCGCACGACGCCTTTATATATCGATTGCCACAAGAAGATGACCCAACAGTGATCGAGGCCTTATTTAGCGCGCTCGAGCATGATATGACTCAAAGTCATGCCTCGCAGGTTATTACCATGCTTAAAAGCGAACACGTGCAATTACGAAATGGGGCTATTGAGCTTATGCAGCAAAACCCTGATATTTTTGCTGCGAATGTCAATTTACTCATGCACGACGAGGATCCTGACACCCGTATTTTTTGCGTAGACATTATAGGTGCGGTTGCTCACATAGATGCAGTGAACTGGCTGCACCAATTCGCTCTAAATGACGACAATGAAAACGTTGTGGGTACTGCACTGGACAAACTGGCTGAAATTGCTGATGTGTCTACTTTGGATATTTTGCAAACTGTTGAAAGCCGATTTCCGAATCATAGCTACATTCAGTTTGTTATTTCACTAATTCGTAATCAAGCGAGAAACGCCGATGAATAGTGTAGCACTAGACAAAATAGGTGCTGCCGATTTCGAACGGTTCCGCTCTATGTTTTACCGAAAAACCGGGATCCATTTCGAAGACTCGAAGCGCTATTTTGTAGACAAACGTCTTCATGAACGCATGAAGGCTACAGGTCATACGAGCTTTAAAGGTTACTTCACTTACATGCGATTCCAAGCGTCAGGTGAAGAATTTCAAAACCTTGTGAATTCAATGACTGTCAATGAAACGTATTTCTTTCGCGAAGAATATCAATTTGAAGCGATGACAAGAGAAATAATGGATGAGTTAGACGGTTATCGTCCTGCCGGAGAAGATTTGCGCATTTGGTCAGTACCCTCGAGTACGGGCGAAGAGCCTTACTCAATAGCGATATATCTTATCGAGTATTGGAAAGGGTTGGCGCACAGAGATGTAGAGCTCATCTCTTCTGATATTGACAGCAACGTGCTGGCATCAGCAAAAAAAGGGCTTTATTCCAAGCGCTCTGTTCAGAACATTCCGCTCCCACTGGTGAAGAAATATTTCAAAGAAATCAATGGGCAATTCCAGCTTAGTGATGACATACGTGAGTCCGTATCCTTTACGCTCGCGAATATTTTATCCGCAAATAATATGAAGCAGTTTAGGCATTTTGACCTCATTTTTTGCCGAAACTTGCTCATTTATTTTGATGATGAATCGCGTAAGAAGGCGGCGCAGGTACTCTTTGATGCGATGAAACCAGGTGGATACATTTTTTTAGGGCACAGCGAATCTATGAGCCGTATTTCGTCTATGTTTAAAGTACGCAAATTCGGTGATGTGATTGCTTACCAGAAGCCACTTACAGGAGGGGCATAACATGAAAACAGTAATGATTGTTGATGATGCCTCTACGGTAAGAATGTTCCACAAAATGCTGGTGACTTCGCCAGACAGAATTATCGAAGAGGCGGAGAATGGTGTAGAAGCGCTTGAGAAAGCTATAGGTACAAATGTGGACTTGTTTCTTGTTGATGTGAACATGCCAAAGATGGACGGTTATAGGCTATGTAAGGAAATACGGCTCAATGAGGCACTACGTGCGGTCCCCATTATCATGATAAGCACCGAGTCGGCTAATCAAGATGCCGAACGAGCCTATCAATGTGGGGCAAACTATTACATGACGAAGCCTGTGGATGCAGACACGTTGAAGTCAGTAGTAAGTGCAGTGATTGGGGGGTAAGCCAATGAGTGAATTACTTGATGTGTTTATTGGCGAGTCCCGCGAGAATTTAGAGTCGGCGAGCCAAGAGCTTTTAGAAATTCAATCGTCGGGCCCAGCTTCTGAGCGTGTAGACAAAATTTTTCGCGACCTGCACACCATTAAAGGTTCTTCTGATTTATTTGATATTAAACCTTTGACTCGCTTGGCTCACGCAGCAGAAGATTTGCTTGATAGTGTAAGGTCTAACGAGGTCACCTACAGCGATGATATAGGCGATTTGTTGCTTGAAGCCTTAGACCAAATTTCAATATGGTTCGACGAGCTCGAAGTAGGTTCCCAGAACGTTGAGCAATGGAAACCAATATCGACACAGCTCAGTGCTCAATTAAGACACTTTATCGACCCGACAGCATCGAGTGAAGTCGATGAAAGCAGCGCCACCGTTAACAACGAAAGCCCAATAGCTGACCCGCAAACGCTAAGCGAAGAGCACATAGCACTGATCGCCAATTTTGGTAGAAACGCTGACTTAAACCTACTTTGTAAAGCGACTGGCCCAGACTGCTATTTCATTCAGTACACGCCCGACGAAGGCTGCTTCTTTCGCGGAGAAGACCCAATAAATGTCACCGTAGCCTTACCTGGAATAAAGGCGTTTAATATTGAAATGCCCGAATTAGGCGAAGATGCAGATATCTATAACTGTTTCACTTCAATCAAAGCGCTTGGCGTTGCCAGCGAAGATGAAATTAAACAGCATATGGCGTATTACGAGGGGCAGTACTCTTGCGTTAGTTTTTCCACTCAAGCCTTAAAAGCTGCATGCACCGGTAAAATTCAAAAGTGCGTCGAGACTATCGACGACGAAACCTTAAACAGTGCCCTGAATGACACAGATATAGAGCAAGTGCATGCTAGCGCTGGACTACTGCTTGCCTCACTGAACTTTGACGACAGCGAAGATGATAGCGCTAATAGGGCTGTGCTGAGCCTGCTATCTTCAATCGACGATTTGAGTTTTCTTAATAACGAGATTCGAGAGGATGGATGCTCAGGTAAAGATACCAGTACGAATGCGTCTCCTGAAGTCAGTAATAGTTCGGCAAGCGAATCAGGCGACTCGAAGAGAGAAGCGCCTAAGCCAAAAAACTTAGCGTTGCATGAACGAGCAATGCTGACACAACAGCTCACGCTACTAAATTCGGATAACTATAAATCTGAGTTCATGTTTCCTTCTATCGCAGGGCTGGTGGGTAATATTCTGGGCGCTGAGTTTGAAAATGAGGACGCGCTGGCGGTTGCCATTAGTAACGCGTTAGATGAGGAAACAATTCAAGCGCAAGTAAATGACGAGCAAGCGCAACAAACGTCGAATAACGTGACAGCTGAGGCTACACAGCCAGCTAATACACAGCCAGCTAACGCACTAGAAACGACAGAAGACACAGCTGCTCCTGTAAAAGCTGAACGCCAAGCGGTGAAAATGCTCAAGGTCGACCAGTCAAAAATAGATTACTTAATGGACATTGTTGGCGAGCTAACCGTTGCCAAAAATTCTCTGCCTTATCTTGCAAAGCAGGCAGAAGAAGAGGGAGGCAGTAGAAAGCTCAGTAAGCAAATCAAAGCCCATTTTTCCATTGTTAACCGATTAACAGAATCGCTCCAAAGTGCAGTGCTTCAGATTCGTATGGTCCCTGTTTCCCACGTATTTCAACGCTACCCTCGCTTAGTGCGGGATTTAGCCAGAAAGCTCGATAAAAAAATCGAGTTGTGTATGCAGGGGGAAGATACCGAGTTTGACAAAAATTTAATTGAGTCCTTATCTGAACCGCTTATTCACTTGCTAAGAAATAGCATAGATCACGGCATAGAGTCTCCTGCAGAGCGACTTGCAGCAGGAAAACCTGAAGTAGGTCGTATCGACCTCATTGCAACGCCGCTTGATGATAGCGTAATCATAGAGATTCGCGATGATGGTAAAGGCATTGACCCTCAAAAAATAAAGCTTTTGGCATTTCAAAAAGGGGTTATCAGCGAAACGCAGATTGAAAACTTGGATGATAATGAAGCGCTACAGTTAATCTTTGCCGCTGGTTTTTCAACGTCTGAGCAAGTGTCAGATTTATCTGGACGCGGCGTTGGAATGGATGCGGTAAAAACGATGGTTAGTCAGGCCGGCGGCACAATCGAAATGCAAAGCGAAGTGGGAGTAGGAAGTACTTTCAAACTCTTGCTGCCCCAAACTATGTCAGTGAACCGAGTAATGATGTTCGAAGTGAATGATCAAATGTTTGGTGTTGGAATGGATGCCGTTGTTGAGACTGTCAAAGTGCCTACTGCCGATATCCAGCGTATTCGCAACGAACACGTACTGGTTATCCGCGAAAAGCTCATACCTCTTTGTGACTTGCGTGAAGCGTTAGGTTTCGAAGCAGCCGAAGAAAGGGAAGAGCATTCAATTCTTGTGGTATCAACGCCTCAAGGAGAGTTTGGATTAATCATTGATAAATTTCACGAAGGGATTGACGTTATTCAAAAACCCCTTGAAGGCGTGTTGGCCGGATACGCTCACTTCTCGGGAACGGCGCTGCTTGGCGACGGGCGTGTGTTATTGATTATCAACGTTCAAGAGGTTTTAGCAAAATGCCTATAGCTTACAAAAAGAAAGTCGCGGTCATGACCGGGCACTGTGAAATAGAAGAAGCTGAAGCGCTCTTTGCTTGGTTGAATGAAGAGACTTCCCGACAAGTTAATTTAAAAGCCTTAGGTAGCGCACATACCGCTGTGTATCAGGTATTGCTAGCGAAGACGCCAAAAGTGAGCGTGTGGCCTGAAGCTGATGCACTATATTGGCTGACTGAAATGATGCAAAACAAGCAGAGTAAAGTGTGGTTCGAATGAGAGTGATCACGGTAGCTAATCGCAAAGGCGGTACGGCGAAAACCACCACGGTGGTAAATCTCGCTTATGGCTTCGCACAAGCGAATAAACGGGTCATTGTGTTGGATCTTGATAATCAAGGCCATGTTATGCATGGCTTAAAAGCACTAGGGTGCGTTCAACAAAGCGATATAACTGAACTGCCTCTCAACACCTTCTTTACCTCTATTGTGAAGTGCGCTGACAACATATATGCCACCGATGTTGATACTTGTAATGCGAATACAAATGAAGAAATCACGCTAGATGTATTGCGTAACTGGTGCGACTCGGAAGCGGTAACGAAACATTTCGATATTGTTCTTATTGATACACCGCCAACATTGAGCCCGCAGCTTATGGCTGCGCTATCGGCAGCGACCGACATTATTATTCCAGCAACACCCCTTCCACTGGCAAGTGACGGTGTTCAGAAACTGCTCAATGCCTGCAGAAATGCAATGGCAGAGCGAAAGTTTAGAGCAACCAAACTCACTATTTTACCTGTCATGGTAGAACAAAATCTAAAGCTGCACAGACAGGAGTTAAGTAACTGGTACGGGCGCTATGGACGAAGCAAAGTGCTTAATCCCATTAGAAAGAGCATCAAACTCGCCGAGGCATTTGCAGAGAATAAGCCTGTATTTGCCTATGCTCCTAACAGTCGTGGCGCACATGACTATACTGAATTATGTAAACAATTAATTGGCTAACACGAGAGGTAATGCAATGAGCGCAATACACTTAGTAGATGACTCGGCCACCATGTTAATGAGCATGGAAATGTTATTAAAACGAGCGGGCTATACGGTCACAAAATCAGAGAGTGCGGAAGCGGCTATGACAGCCCTTGAATCAATCAGTCCTAAACTAATTATCACAGACTTAAACATGCCAGGTATGAACGGCATAGAGCTTATTAAAACGTTGAAACAGCAGTCTAAGTTCAGGTTCACCCCTATGTTGATGTTAACCACTGAATCACAACAGAGTCGTCGCGAAGAAGCGAAAGCGGCGGGCGCGACAGGTTGGCTTGTTAAGCCTGTTGAGCCAGAGCAATTATTAGGTGTAGTAAAGCAGTTGGTGCCAACTGCATAAGGTTAGGTTATGAAAGTACTTGAAAAAACAAAGCAGTATTATGAGTTGGTACTCGCTGAGAAGTTTAAAGTGCTTAAGGATAAGACGAATAAAGTTCAGGACTCACTTTTACTTTGGAGTGGTTTGGTTGGTGTGTCTATATTGAGTATGGCAATTTCGTTGAACATATCGCCACAGCTATTAAATGGGCAAGCAGGTACCGTTGCCACAATTCTGGGTTTCTTGAGTTTTATTACATGGTATTCGCATAGGCAAACAAGCGTATTCAAAGCCAGTCTTAATAAACAGGAGAGTTATTTACAAGAAACGTCTGAGCAACTCAACGAAACACATGCTCAAGTCAGTGAATATGTAGCCATCCTCAAAGGCCAAATGGACGGCATAAGCGCTATCACAGAAGATGCATCGATGGAACTGATGAAGGCGCTGTACGAAATTGAAAGTAGCATTCAAGACAGTATAGATAACGTTGAGTTAGGGCAGAAGAACGCGCTTAGCTGCAAAGAAAAAAGCGCCGATGAGTTTGAGCTGGCTGCAAAGCGCTTATCGAGTATTAAAGCCATGATAAGCACCCAGCGGGAACAGCAAATCGCAGATACAGAAGCGATTCAAGGGGTAATGCGTGAAGTTGAGAACCTTAAAGAGCTGACGGAACTGGTTAAAAATATTGCTTCACAAACCAACTTGTTAGCGCTAAATGCGGCTATCGAAGCAGCTAGAGCCGGAGAATACGGAAGGGGATTTGCGGTAGTAGCAGAACAGGTACGTATATTGTCTTCCCAGTCTTCAGAAGCGGCTGAAAAAATAGAATCCGGTATAAAGTCCGCTCTTGATGCCGCGCATCATCAGGGAGAGAAAATGCTTAATTCAACGCGTGCTAACGATACGTGTGAACTATTAACGGGGTTTTCTGAATCGTTAGAAAACATTACGAGCCACTATCGGGTATTAGAAGAACTCAATCCCAAAATGCTGGCATGCTTTTCACAAAGCGCGACAGAAGTGGCGTCTAAAGTGAGTGGTGCAATAGCCAAGATTCAATTCCAAGATATTATTCGCCAGCGCACCGAACACGTGAAGTTAGAGCAAGATGCCATTGTTAGCCTGTTCGGACAATTCTCGTCTTACATCAATAATCGCGAACATTTTGACGAGTCTTTTAATTTAAGCACGAAAGAAATGTTTGAAAAATACGTTATGGAAGATCAGCGTAAAATCCATTTTGACATCAATGAATCTTCACCAGAAGAGAAAAATGAGTTTGAAGAGGCGCGAGAGCCAAAAATAGAACTCTTTTAGCTGAGGGCCCATCAGGGCCCAATAGCCTTTCTGACTGTGCTTTTGTTATTCTTTTGCTGGTAATTCAAATAACAAGATAACTTACGCTTAAAGCATTATTCGTTCAGCGGTGGCAAATGCCACATCCAGTTTGAAATAAGCGGCTTCATTAATAAAGTGCGGGTAGGTTTCAGTTTCGTTTTCCCACACGATATCTTTGCCGTCAAACGTCCGAAATACAGGTGCCCCAGGTATGAGAGGTTTGAAATCGTTATCTTGCAGTGAATGATGGATCATGGCAGTACGTTTTCCATTAGCATCTAACGGAAAAGACACATTATCGCCTAAACGAAAAGCTTCACAGGCAGGCAAAGCGTCAGTACTGATTTGCCCTTTATTATACGCGGCACAAAAATCCAATATTGCTTCAGCCATGGTTTGTGTTAGAAGGTAAACATCTTCTCTTAATACGCTCTGTGGCTGCCCACCCACTTCTATCATTACGCCTTTCTTACCAGTGGTGCACAAGTAACCATGTTCAAGGTAGGGCTTTTCGTCTTCTACCAAAATGTTGGCTTCTGGCATTTGTTGCTTTACGTATCGCGCTAGCTGAATATGAAATTCATCCGCTTCCAAAATGATAAGCGTAGCACCCATTTCGCTGGTGGTGTTGTGAATATCAATCACAAAATCTGTGTTCGAATCACCCTTAGGCCCTAACTGTTGGTTAAGAGCCTTAGCAAGCTCAGCTTCTTTCGCAGAATTGTTATTCGATAAACGTTCAAAGGTAAACTGACGGTTTAAGTCTTCGTCTACGAAACGAACGTTTGCCGCAATGGCCGCTTCATTGGCGATGCTTAACGAAACATTTAGCTCATTAAATCGCGAAGGTAGCCCAAACTGTTGCCAGTTTCGAATAAGCTGAATACCACTGGTTTCATTTCCATGAGTACCACCAACAAGCGCGATAGAATTAAACATTCATGTTCCTTTTTGTATAGGTTGAAGATGAGGAAGGCTGCGCAGCGAGCTATTGAGTAATATTGTGATGAATTAATACGTTCGCTGTCTGCGCATCTACCCACGACTTGGAGAGCAAGTAAACCGATACTACACCACTGCGCTTTGTACGAGAATACGTCTTAGTAGAATTTACCTAAATACTGATGTTTGCCAAATTGTGGGGAAAGACAGCGCGTATTAGTGCTTAAAGAAGTCATCTGATTGCTGTGCTAGCATCGCCTCTATCTCTTCAACATCGATATGCTTGGGCGTTGCGTCTTCTGCAGGCTTGCCGGTTATTTTTCTGTCTTCAGCGGCCCATTCACCTAAATCGATAAGTTGGCATTTTTTACTGCAAAAAGGGCGATATTCGCTTGTTGGTGCCCAAACAACCTGCTTGGCACAAATAGGACATTTCACTTCCATTATTTACTCCAGTGAAATACGTCTAAACGGCGAAGTTTGCGATTTGCTTATACTACCGCAGACGGTAAATAATAAATTAAAGACTCTGGCCTGCTGATCTTTGCGGTACATCACACGTCAGCAGGTCTTAAGTTTAACAGGCCGCTAAACGAAACTGAATACTGCTTTCCACTGCGCCAGATTGGCCCTCTAGAGGAGAAAATAGCATGAAGCGGAGTGCGTAACGGTATTTGTTGCCGCTAAGCGTAGGGTAATACCCTTCATCAACGCTACATTTAACGCGAATTAACTCGTTTTTATCTTCTGCAGCGCCTTGGTAAAAACCGTTGTCAGCAACTACATTGACAAATTGACCTCGTTCGCGAATAAACGACAGGCTAACAGCAATCGCATCATCGAGTAAGGCTAACGTTTCAAGCCATTGCGCTATTTCAGCGAGGCGTTGTTCAAGGGGTTGTTGTAACCAAAAATGAAGATTGGGCAAATCGAAGCTGCACGCGCCACCTGGAATGGCAAAGCGCTGCCTGATTGCGCTTAGCAGTTTATCTTCTTTCAAAGCACTACCAAAACGGCGGTCTGTTTTTAGCTTTTGTTTTAGGGTAAGCACGGTTTTTAGCGCTTGCTCTAAGGCGGTGCTGTCAATTTTCGGGTGTTTAGACCAATAAACCAAGTTCTTTTCATGGGCTTCGAGGTCTTTGGTAAGATCGGAGCGAAGATCCAGTCTTTCAATGAGATCAAGTAATTCGAAAAGCTGTTCAAAAAACACCAGCTGCAGATGAGTATGTTCTGATTTAGCCGTAATTTTAAGTTGTCCAAGCAGCTGCTCAACACGTAAATAGTTACGTACTTTTTCCTTTAGTGGAAATTCGAAAACAGCGTGACCCATGGAACCCCTTAAAACACATAGACTTAGAGAAATGTCGCTAAAAATTTAGCTGAACAGTGAAAGGCAACAAGCCTAAAGCATCAAAGCGTTTAAGCCAAGTATACTTGTTCGCCAAATCTTTACTTTGACGTTAATTGGTCAAAAAAGTTTCAAAAATCAATCCGTAAGGCTGTAACGCCCTGCTTTTAGATAGTGAATTTAGTTATTAGGGAAGTGTTTTTGCGTTAACTTCGTCTATCAACTTCACGCTTTAGATAGCAAAAGTAAGTGTTCATGCAAGGCCGAAACTTGCGAAGAGAGGGCGTTTAGGCTGGTGCTATTGTCTAATACATGGTCTGCAGCGCTCAGCCGTTCTTTACGGCTAGCTTGTGACGCCATAATACTTTTAATCGTTGCTTCAGAGCTACCATCTCGCTTTAAGGCGCGTTCAAGCTGAAGCACTTCAGGGCAGTCAACCACTACTACGTGGTTACACATTTCAGTAAGCTTGTTTTCAACCAATAGTGGAACAGACAAGATGCAATAGGGGGAAGTCGATTCCATGATTAGCTGTTGCATGCGAGAACGAATAAGCGGGTGGAGAAGGCCGTTCAGCCAGGTTTTTTCATCTGGGTTAGCAAAAACCTTCTCTCGAAGTGCGGCGCGATCAAGGCTACCGTCTTCAAGCAAAATATGCTCGCCAAAATGCTCAGCTATTTGAAGTAACCCTTGTGAGCCCACGGCAACTACATCTCTTGCGACCTCGTCGGCATCCACGATGTCTATGCCTAACGACGCAAAAATATCAGTGGCAGCAGATTTACCGCTACCTATCCCGCCAGTAAGGCCTACTACAAAGGGAGTCTGCTTATTCATAATGCCGGCACCTTCTAACTAAAGTACGTAATCAAGATAGGTGGTAATAATGGCATCTTTAAAAAGCAGTGTCAGCCAACCCGCCACTGCGAGATAGGGACCAAAAGGAATTGCCAGCGACTTACCTTTGTTTTGAATCACCATTATGAGTATGCCTGCAATTGCACCAACAAACGAAGAGAGCAAAATAATAATGGGCAAACCTTGCCAGCCCGTATAAGCGCCAAGTGCGGCGAGCAGCTTGAAATCGCCATAGCCCATGCCTTCTTTGCCAGTGGCAAGTTTAAATAGCCAATAAACAGACCATAAACTTAAGTAACCCGCCGCTGCGCCAATAATAGCGTCGGTGGTGCCTACAAAAATGTGTTGCGTGCTCAACAGTAACCCCAACCACAGTAGAGGCAGTGTCAACTGGTCAGGTAATAGCATCTTATCTAAGTCAATAAACAGCAGAGCAACGAGTATGTAAGTAAACAATACGGCCCATAGTGCTTGCGATGTGACACCAAATTGATAGGCCGCAAAAGTACAGGCTAAAGCAGTAAACAATTCAACCAGCGGGTATCGAACTGATATTCCAACTTTGCATTTAGCGCATTTACCTTTAAGGAACAGGTAGCTAATAACAGGAACATTTTCCCATGCGCGAATCTTGTGGCCGCAGCTAGGGCATGTGCTGTTTGGTTTTACAAGGTTAAATACTTCTTCTGACGCTGATGAGTTTTTATTGTGAGGTGTCGGCTCACCCTCGCTAAAATAGCTTTGGTACTCTTGCTGCCAGCTGCGTTCCATCATAATAGGCAAGCGGTAAATCACCACGTTCAAGAAACTGCCAACCATTAAGCTTACAAAAAAGACTAGGGAATAGAATACAGCAGGGTAAAGCTGACTAAGCGTAATTATCGCGTCCATGGTATGTGGTTCTTATGATTGTTGATTTTCGTTCTTTTGGTGCTGAGCCACGTTATACCACGTTACCCATCTGGAATATAGGGAGGTACATAGCCACAATCAAGCCGCCGATTACCACGCCAAGTACGGCCATGATCATAGGTTCAAGTAGGCTAGTTAAACCGTCTACCATATCATCGACTTCAGCTTCATATATGGTGGCAATTTTGCTGAGCATTTCATCAACCGCGCCCGACTCTTCACCAATGGCAATCATCTGCGTCACCATGTCAGGGAATACTTGTGTAGCGCGCATCGCAACATGCATTGGCATACCGCCCGCCACTTCTTTACGCATGTATAAAATGGCTTCGCGGTATACTGCGTTGCCCGATGCACCTGCGGCGGATTCAAGTGCGCCAATAAGCGGCACACCTGCTGCAAAGGTCGTGGCTAGGGTTCGGGTAAAGCGCGCAATACTTGCTTTCTTTAGTATTTCGCCAATAACGGGAATTTTTAAAATGTTGCGGTCTACCGTGTCACGTAGCTTCTGGCTTCGCTTATAGGTGCGCATAAACATAAACCCAGCACCGCCAATACCTATGGCGATAAAAATACCGTAGTCTTGGACGAACCGTGAAATAGCCAATACGAACTGGGTGAAGGCAGGGAGTTCTGCGCCAAAGCTGCTGAAAATCTCTTCAAACTGCGGCACAACAAATATAAGAAGGATGGTCGTAACAATAAAGGCAACAACCAAAACCGCGATAGGGTAAAACATCGCTTTTTTGATTTTTGATTTTAGAGCTTCGGCCTTTTCTTTGTAGGTCGCGATGCGGTCATAAATCGTTTCAAGTGCGCCCGACTGCTCACCGGTGTAAACCAAGTCGCAATACAAATCGTCAAAATATAGGGGGTGTTTTCTAAGCGCCGACGAGAGCGGGTTACCAGATTTAACCTCATCGGTAATTTCGCCTAAAAGTTTCCGCATGGATTGCTTGGCGTGACCTTGTGCAATCATTTCTAAAGATTGGATAAGGGTAACGCCCGCGGCAAGCATGGTGGCGATTTGACGCGATATGACAGAAATGTCTGCTGGGGTTATTTTTTGTCCACCACCGAAAAGTGGTTTAGCTAGTTTCTTTACTTTGTTGGCAGAGATCCCTTGTCGACGGAGAAGGTTTTTGGCTTCTGAGAGTGATGTTGCCGAAATTTCGCCCTTACGAGCTTGGCCGTGGCGGTCTTTCCCTTGCCATATAAATGTAGTTGCCGCTTTAGCCATTTTTTACACCTTTAAAAACTAGTAAGCCCAGTTATCACTGGGCTTATTATTAATTTAATCAGCTTCTATTAGCAAAGGTCTGCTGGGTCACAGCTAACAGTCCAAAGTAGACGTCCAGTTTCTTCTGTTGCTGTCAAAGTGTATGTACCATCACCAGTGCCGCCTTGGATATTCATGTCAGGGTAAGCTGTAGCTGTAATTGTACCTGCTGTGCCAGTGTTTACGCCAACGATTGCTGGAGTTGTTGCAGTAGCGTCTGCTGCTGTAGTTGTAGCTGGAACACCGTTGTTACCAGAAGTACACTGCGTTAGATCAGCTGTCGAAGCATAACATACCTCAATCGCAGTTTTGGCCGCTGCTGTAGCATTAGATACTTCAGTAAAACGCGCTTTTTGCGTGTAGTTTTGGTAAGCAGGAAGTGCGATTGCTGCAAGGATACCGATGATTGCAACAACAATCATTAGTTCGATTAGGGTGAAACCTTTTTGGTTTTTAGTATTCATGTTCATCATGGTTTTTCTCCGGGACGTGTATAACACGTAAAGTTTAAATCTAATTCAAATTGACGTTTATACCCGAGTCGTCCATTTAACGCCCCTGGTACTTGATACTCAGTATAGAATTTTATTTGTTACTGACAAGTATAGGCAAATATACCTATGTCTAGCTTTTTCAGTATGACACGGTTCGCCGCGCCTTGGCAGGCTTTATCACTTGAACTTTCGTATAAAAGTTAATGACTTAAGTGCGTATGTCTATCTATACACAAAAAGCATTATCGAGAAATGACCGAAAAGAATGACGAGTAATCGTATTGTAAATTATACATCTACTCGGTGATTTAAAATCACTGTGCAACTTCAACCATTAAGGTCTCAGTAATTAAAGCCACAGTATAGGGAAGTGATAATTGCGATAACGTAAATTTCACTGAAACACTTTAGCTTTATAATAAAACACGTGCAACAAAGAAGCCGCGTTATAAAAGTGGAAGTACAAGGGGATAAGCAACACATTCGCTTACCTAATGTTAAATCCACCTTTACAGCTTATAATTTGGCTCTTTATCTTTCTTGCTCTGCTATGACAAATTAATGCGCAGCGACAAATCAATGGCCTGAACGTGCTTGGTTAAAGCTCCAGATGAAATGTAATCTACGCCTAGCTTAGCGAGAGACGCCAGTCGTTCATCAGTAATGTTTCCTGATACTTCCAGTTTACATTGACCTTTGTTGAGCGCTACTGCCTGTTGGATCTGTTCGTTAGAAAAATTATCCAGCATGACAATGTCGGCACCTGCACCAAGGGCTTGTTCAAGCTCGGTTAAATTCTCTACCTCTACTTCAACGGGCTTGCCCGGCATCATTGTTTTCGCTCGGCTTACGGCTTTTTCGATGTTTCCGCAAGAAAATATGTGGTTTTCCTTAATTAAGAATGCATCGAACAAACCCACACGATGGTTTTGACCACCACCACAACGCACCGCGTATTTCTGTGCGTGCCGCAAACCTGGCAACGTTTTGCGGGTATCGAGAATTTTAGTGTTGGAGCCATCTAAATACTTAGCGTAAAAGGCAGTAACAGTGGCGGTTGCCGACAGGGTTTGTAGGAAGTTAAGCGCCGTACGTTCTGCCGTCAATATCGCGCGAGCAGAGCCTTCCAAACTAACCAGTACGGTGTTGGCATCAACTTTGTCACCATCTTTTACATGCCACGTTAGCGACACCGACTCGTCGATTAGTGCAAATGCTTGGTTTGCCCATGCGATTCCACAAACCACGCAAGGCTCTCGCGTAATAATAGTGGCTTTTGCATTAACGCTTTCATCTATCAGGTTCGCCGTAATGTCGTTTGCAGCATTTAATTCGCCGCCAAGATCTTCAATAAGCGCGTTCGATACTTGCTCTCGAATCGCTTGCATGTCTGGTGATGTCATCTTCATCGCTATGATCTATGCTATCTGTGTATTTAAAGGGTACGCAATATTAACCATTCTCCGCGCTGAGTAAACTCTAATTGGCGAAGAACACTCATTCCCAGCAATATATGGTCATCTTGCATACCGGGGTTTAAGTTTGCTTTTACATCGCGCACCACAATTTCACCAATGCGCAAAGTTTCAATGGTCGATTCGGCGACTCTTACAACGCCGTTAGCTGTGCTGGCTAACCCTTCTCGACCCGCTTTGAGTTGAAGCTTGTTAGCCAAATGGGCGGGAACGGCCACATCAGTGGCACCCGTATCAACAAGAAATACGACTTCCTCACCATTAATATAACCTGTTGTCACATAGTGACCTTGGCGATTTTGCTTAAGTCGGACTTCGGTTTGTGAACCAATACGCTCTGATGTTGGTTCGCTATTTGGGTTAATTTGTTTTTCTAGAAGATCTGAGAAAATAAAAACCAGTAGACCAAAACCGCAAATCCAAGCAAGCGCAACCATCCATTTACCCGTTGACGCTGTCGGGTCTTGTTGTTCATTCATGCTTCTACCTTTCTTATAATAGTGGTGCACCGCTTTTCGTATCGCTAAATACTCGGCGTAATCTCTTAAGCAAAGGACTAACGTGCTGATTAGCTTGTTAGAATGCAATGTATAGCCCTATACACTTATATCCATATACAATGTAGGCTATAACGCAGAAAATCAATTATCGAAGCAAATACTATGGTGCTTTACAACGAAGCAAAGTACACAGCAAGTCCGCATTATGATGCTCGTCCTGACAGCACAGACGTTTGCCTGTTAGTGATTCACAATATTTCACTACCTCCTTCACAGTTTGGTACGCCGGGCATTCGCCAATTGTTTACCGGAACCCTCAATCCTGATGAACATCCTTTTTATAGAGAAATTGCTGGGCTACGGGTCTCTGCTCATTGTGTAATTTATCGAACGGGTGAAATAGAACAATTTGTACCTTTTGATCAGCGGGCATGGCACGCGGGCCTGTCTTCATTTCAAGGCCGCAGCCGCTGTAACGACTATGCCATAGGTATTGAACTTGAAGGCACTGATACGTTGCCTTACACCGATGCACAGTACCAAGCCCTTGGCGAACTCACTGATTTTATTACGAGATACTATCCTCGGATCACTTTAGGGCGTATCGTAGGCCATAATGATATAGCACCAGGGCGAAAAACTGACCCTGGTGCAGCTTTCGATTGGGCAAGATATAGAATACGCGTTGCTGGGTTTAAATAATTTAATTAATCCGCACTGCAGAAAAAAGGAAACTCAATACCTATGATGTTAATGAGCTTGCTATTGGTTCTCAGCCTCGAGCGGTTGATAACCAAAACACCTAATTGGCATATTGAAAAGTATGCCGCTCAATATCGTGCTTTTCTTCAAGATAAAGGGTTGATTAAGTTTCAAGAAGGAAATGAAGGTGAGGAGGGGAGTAAAAAGGTCTCATCCATAGCACTTTATTTCTATCTTTTACTTCCCACAGTAGTGCTGGGAGCAATTGAATACTGGGTACTTGGCGCATTTCTTACTTTTATAGAGCAAAGCATAATTTTGTTCATCTGTATTGGCTGCCCCGCATTGCGAGCCGTCTACAAGAGCTTTTTGAATGCTGCTGACCGAGGTGACCTTCAGGCGTGCAGTATGTACACTGACCAATTAGGGCATTGTGCAAGTCAAACAGACAGTGACGGAAGTGCAGGTACAGAAGGCAAAACTTTTGGCCAACACCTTACCTGGCTTAACTATCAACACTATGCCGCTGTGATGCTGTGGTTTATTGCTTTTGGTGCACCTGGCGCGCTGTTTTATAGCTTGAGTCGAAGCACAACCGAGGCATTGTGTGATGCAAATCACCCTTTAAAAGCCGCTGCTGGCAGATTAATGTTTGCGCTTGATTATATTCCTGTTCGCGTTACCGCTTTTGGCATGCTGATGATGGGACATTTCTCACGAGCGTTGCCTGAGTGGATTAAGTATGCACTTCAGTTCGATGTATCTGCATACGATGTGCTTACACAAATTTCTTCGAAAGCTGAGATTCTAACGCCTGATGAACAGCAGTTGCAGGCTGAAAATGCAGCAATAGAACCGAAGGTGCTTGTAAAGTTAGCAAAACGTAATGTTATTTTTCTTCTTGTAATAACATCAGCGCTCACGCTTGTAGGTAGTCTTGCATAGTCATTATTTTTAAAATTTACTAGCCTACTTGGCTTAGAAGGGCGTTTGGTCTATCTATTAATTGTATGTAGATCAGGCGCTTTGCCCCTATTACTGCATTCTCCCTTCCTCATCAGACCAGTTTGCGGTTACTGATTTTTCTTAACAAATTCAACAATAAAGCTTAACACCCAGCAAAAGGTAAATGCTTTGCTATGCTTGTGAGTATTTACCTCGAAATCGATCTGCCTTAAACTAGATAGGTAAAATGGTATTACCAATTGTGTTTGTGATTAAATATTCCACGATTATTTTTTACATTCACCGCTCTTATAACGTCGCTATTGTTATAGAGCACGGTTTAAATAAAAGGATACGTAGAGCGCATGCGGCAGCAGCGAAAAAAACTCTCTGATGTGATTACCGAGCAACTCGAGTCAATGATACTCGACGGTACGTTATTGGCTGGTCAGAAATTACCGCCAGAGAGAGAGCTTGCGCTTGAATTTGATGTATCGCGACCTTCGCTTAGGGAAGCCATTGGTAATTTACAGGCACGTGGGTTGGTAGAACGTAAGCAAGGCGGCGGTACGTTTGTTAATCGCAACCTTAATTCTGCCATGACAGACCCCCTAATGGACTTAGTTAGCCAGCGTCCTGAAACTCAATTTGATTTGCTTGAATTTCGTCATGCGCTTGAAGGGATGGCGGCGTACTATGCAGCACTTCGTGGTCAACCTGAAGATTACAACGCATTGAAGCAAGCGCTGAACGACGTACCTACGCCTAAAGCGCACGAAAGCAAGCGTGCCCAAGCTGAGGCGCTAGGACAGTTTTATATCATTATGGCAAGAGCATCACACAATATGGTGTTGTTGCACGTAATGAGCACCATGCAAAGCATGCTGGTGGACAATATTGAACGAAACTTTGACATGCTGGCAGCGCACCCTGAAGCGGTGGAAGACATTGCTAAGCAGCGTCGTGAAATTGTAGAAGCCATTGCTTCTCGCGACCCTGAAGCTGCGCGTCAGGCATGTAATACGCATTTGGCGTTTATTGAAAAAACGCTATTAACCATTAATCAACGCGATACCCGCGTACAGCGCGCATTGCGACGATTAGAGATTTAGTTACTAGTCTGACTTTTTATAAGATAAGGGCTAGATAGCTATTCATTCGCAGAGGCCGGTCAGGTTTTTCCTGTGCCACTGCAAAAGCAGGTGAGCCAGATTGGGTCACTGTGAGTACAACGTAATTTAGTTTTCCTTCTTTTAGCGCCTTTAAGAGTAAAGGCAATGCTAAGGGAGGATTTTCTATATAAGCAAAAAATAGGATGGCACCATGTCTGATATGATGCACCAAGATGTAGATCCTCAAGAAACTAAAGAGTGGATTGATGCGCTTGAGTCGGTTTTAGAAGAGGAAGGCGTAGAACGCGCCCATTATTTACTCGAAAAACTTATTGATAAAGCACGTCGCAGCGGAGCGCATCTACCGTATGACGCAACTACTGCCTACATCAATACTATCCCAGCAGCGCAAGAGCCAAAAATGCCTGGCGACTTGACCATCGAAGCGCGCATCCGTGCGGCGATTCGTTGGAACGCATTGATGATTGTATTGCGTGCATCTAAAAAAGACCTAGAGCTTGGTGGCCACATTGGTAGCTTCGCATCATCGGCTATGCTTTACGATGTTGGCTTTAACCACTTCTTCAAAGCGCCTAACGAAAATCAAGGCGGCGACTTTATTTTCGCTCAGGGCCATATTTCTCCAGGTATTTATGCGCGCTCATATATGGAAGGCAACTTAACTGAAGAGCAGTTAAACAACTTCCGTCAAGAGTGTGCTGGCGATGGTCTGTCGTCATACCCACACCCTCACTTAATGAAAGACTACTGGCAATTCCCAACCGTATCTATGGGTCTTGGTCCACTTCAAGCTATCTACACAGCGCGCTTCCTTAAGTACCTAACTAACCGTGGTATCAAAGACTGTTCAGGTCAGCGCGTTTACTGCTACATGGGTGACGGTGAGTGTGATGAACCAGAGAGCTTGGGTGCAATTGGTCTTGCTTCTCGTGAAGGCCTAGACAACCTAACGTTTGTTATCAACTGTAACCTTCAGCGCCTAGACGGCCCGGTACGTGGTAACGGCAAAATTATCCAAGAACTTGAAGGTACGTTCCGCGGCGCTGGCTGGGAAGTAGTGAAAGTTATTTGGGGTAGCTACTGGGATGAGCTATTAGCTCGTGATAAATCTGGCAAGCTAATTCAGCTTATGGGCGAAACGGTAGACGGTGAATACCAGAACTGTAAAGCCAAAGGCGGCAAGTACACCCGTGAAAACTTCTTCAACAAGTATCCTGAAACAGCGGCACTTGTAGCGAACATGTCTGACGACGACATCTGGCGCTTGAACCGTGGTGGTCACGACCCAGTTAAAGTATTCGCGGCTTACCAAAAAGCGATTGATACTAAAGGTCGTCCAACGGTAATCCTTGCTAAAACGGTTAAAGGTTTCGGTTTAGGTGCATCAGGCGAAGCACAAAACGTAGCGCACAACGTTAAGAAAATGGACGTTGATTCAATTAAAGCGTTCCGCGACCGTTTCAATATTCCAGTAGCAGACGAAAAAATTGCTGACCTGCCTTACTTCAAGTTCGACGAAGACAGCGAAGAAATGAAGTACCTTCGCGAGCGTCGTGAAGCTCTAGGCGGTTACTTGCCTTCTCGCCGTGAACAGGCTGAAGAACAGCTTGAAATTCCTGAGCTAAGTGCATTCGACGCCATCTTAAAAGGTTCAGGTGACCGTCAAGTATCGTCAACCATGACGTTTGTGCGTGTACTTAACGCGCTATTGAAAGATAAGAAAATTGGTAAGCGTATTGTTCCAATTATTCCTGATGAAGCCCGTACATTTGGTATGGAAGGCTTGTTCCGTCAGGTAGGTATTTACGCCAATGAAGGCCAGAAATACGTACCGCAAGATGCCGACCAAGTCGCTTACTATCGCGAAGATAAGAAAGGTCAGGTATTACAAGAAGGTATTAACGAGCTAGGTGCAATGGCATCGTGGGTTGCGTCGGGTACGTCTTACTCAACGTGTAACGCTACCACTATTCCGTTCTACATTTACTACTCAATGTTTGGTTTCCAACGTGTTGGTGACTTGGCATGGGCGGCAGGCGATAGCCAAGCGCGTGGTTTCCTATTAGGCGCAACAGCAGGTAGAACCACACTTAACGGTGAAGGTCTACAGCACCAAGACGGACACTCACATGTTCAAGCGAACCTAATTCCTAACTGTATTACTTACGACCCAACGTATGGTTACGAAGTAGCAGTTATCGTTCAAGACGGTCTACGTCGCATGTACGGTAATAACGAGAATATCTTCTATTACCTAACATTGATGAACGAGAACTATCAGCATCCTGCAATGCCAGAAGGTGATGATGTTGCTGAACAGATCATTAAAGGTATCTACAAGCTTGAGCGTGTTGAAAATGACAAGTCTAAGCTGAATGTTCAGTTGATGGGCTCAGGCACTATCTTGAACGAAGTGCGTAAAGCGGCACAGATTCTTTGTGACGACTACAACGTATCTTCTGACGTTTACTCAGTGACCTCGTTCAACGAGCTAGCGCGTGAAGGTCAAGACGTAGCACGCTGGAACATGCTAAACCCAGAAGCTGAGCAAAAAGTACCTTACATTGGTCAGGTAATTACGAAAGACGCAGGTCCTGCGATTTCTGCCACTGACTATGTGAAGAACTACTCAGACCAAGTACGTGCGTTCATCGAAACTGAATACCGCTGCCTAGGTACAGACGGTTTCGGTCGAAGCGATAGCCGTGAAAACTTGCGTACTCACTTTGAAGTTAATGCGTCATACATTGTGGTGGCATCACTTTACGAATTGGCTCAGCGCGGTGACGTTGAGAAGAAAGTGGTAGCAGAAGCCATTAAGCGTTTTGAAATTAACGCTGAAAAACTTAACCCACTTTACGCGTAAGCCAGATAAGGTATTTTACATATGTCAGATATTCAAAAGATTATCGTACCCGACGTAGGCGGTGACGAAGTTGAAGTTATCGAGCTATGTGTTGCCGTAGGCGACAACATTGAGGCTGATGAAGGCGTTGTTACTGTTGAAAGTGACAAGGCGTCAATGGACATCCCAGCACCGTTTGAAGGTGAGATTGTTAGCCTGTCTGTATCAGTAGGCGATAAAATCAAAGAAGGCGATGTGATTGGTGAAATGAAAGTTGCCAATGGTGACAGTGCCGATGAAGGCGCGTCTGAAGAAAACGCTTCAGATGAATCTTCTAAAGAAGATGCACCTAAGCAAGAAGCACCAAAAGACGAAAGCAAGTCAGAAGCAGCGCCAGCTGCGTCTGGCAGCAGCGAAGTAATTGAAGTTGCAGTACCGGATATCGGTTCTGACGACGAAGTAGACGTAATCGACGTATTGGTTTCAGTGGGCGACACCATTGAAAAAGAAGATGGGCTAATTACCCTTGAAACCGATAAAGCAACCATGGACGTTCCTTCAACACACGCAGGTACGGTGAAAGAAGTATTCATCAGTACTGGCGATAAAGTGAAAGAAGGTACGGTTGTTATTAAGCTTGAAGTAGCGGGTTCAGGCTCGTCTTCAAGTGAATCGGCGTCTAGCGATGCTTCTTCTGAAGCATCTGCACCGGCTGCGCAGGAAAGTTCAAAGCAAGAATCAGCGCCTGCGGCGTCTGCAAGTAACGAAACCATTGAAGTTGCTGTACCAGACATTGGTGAAGACGGTGAAGTTGACGTTATCGATGTACTTGTATCAGCTGGCGACACCGTTGAAAAAGAAGACGGCCTAATTACGCTAGAAACTGATAAAGCGACCATGGATGTGCCTTCAACACATGCAGGTACGATTAAAGAAGTCTTTATCAAAGCGGGCGACAAAGTTAAGCAAGGCACCTTGGTTGTTAAGCTTGAGACCAGCGGTGGTTCGTCTTCAAGTGCAGCTGAAAAGCCTGCTGAAGCGCCTAAGCAAGAAGAGACTAAACAAGACTCACAGCAAGACGAGGCTCAACAAGCGTCACAGCAGGAAGCCTCGCAAGGTCGCTCTCCTGTGCCTCCAGCGCCAGAAGCCAAGAATACAGGTAAAGCACATGCTTCTCCTTCGGTTCGCCGTATTGCTCGTGAGTTTGGTGTAGACCTGACTCAAGTTAACGGCTCTGGCCCGAAAAACCGTATCTTGAAAGAAGACGTTCAAGCCTACGTGAAAGCTGAGCTTGCGAAACCTCGCACAGCAGCAGCTTCAGGCAGTGCGCCTGTGGGCGACAACGTACTTCAAATCGTGCCAGTTAAGCCTGTTGATCACAGCAAGTTTGGTGAGATTGAAGAACAAAAGCTTTCTCGAATTCAAAAGATCTCTGGACCGTTCTTACACCGTAACTGGGCGACTATCCCGCACGTTACGCAGTTCGACGAAGCAGATATCACTGAAGTTGAAGAATTCCGTAAAGAGCAAAACGCTTACCACGCGAAAATTAAGTCTGGTCTTAAGATCACGCCACTAGTATTCGTTATGAAAGCGGTAGCGAAAGCGCTTGAGAAATACGAAGTATTCAACTCATCACTGTCTGACGACGGCGAGAGCTTAATCATTAAGAAGTTTATCAACATTGGTATTGCGGTTGAAACACCGGGAGGCCTTGTTGTACCTGTTATTCGTGACGTGAATAAGAAAGGTATTGAGGAGCTGTCTCAAGAGCTTATTGAAACATCTAAGAAAGCCCGTGAAGGCAAGCTTAAAGCGGCCGACATGCAGGGTGGAACGTTTACCATCTCTAGTCTAGGTGGTATTGGTGGCACGGCGTTTACGCCTATTGTAAATGCACCAGAAGTCGCCATATTAGGTGTGTCTAAGTCTGAGATGAAGCCTAAGTGGAATGGTAAAGAGTTTGAGCCGCGCTTAATGGTGCCGCTAAGCCTGTCATACGACCACCGAGTCATCGATGGTGCGGTAGGTGCAAGATTCTCTACTGAGGTTGCTGCAAACCTAACTGACTTACGCAGAATCATACTTTAAATAAAAGGTCGAAAAAGTTTACAATATCAGTAACATTTTCGACGATTTTATAAGCCCATTTGGTGGCATTTAGGTTATGCTATTACACAAAAGTAATAGCATGACCCTACAAGAACAGGATTGAGGTTCACAATGAGCGAAATTAAAACGCAATTGGTGGTACTGGGCGGCGGCCCTGGCGGTTATTCAGCAGCATTCCGTGCGGCTGACTTAGGTATTGAAACAGTTATCGTAGACTCACGCGACACGCTTGGTGGTGTTTGTCTTAACGTTGGCTGTATCCCTTCAAAAGCCCTTCTTCACGTTGCTAAAGTAATGAAAGAAGCGAAGCACCTTGCTAGCCACGGTGTATCGTTTGGCGAGCCTACCATCGATTTAGATAAAATCCGCGAATACAAAGACGGCGTTGTTAAGCAATTAACGAATGGTCTTAGCGGTATGTCTAAAATGCGTAAAACCAAGCATGTACAAGGCTTCGGTAAATTTACAGGCGCAAACACCCTAGAAGTAAAAAATGGTGACGACGTTACTACTATTACTTTCGAGAAAGCGATTATCGCTGCGGGTTCTGAGCCAGTAAGCCTACCGTTCATCCCAGAAGATGATCGTGTAATTGACTCAACTGGCGCACTGGAAATGAAAGACATTCCAGAGAAAATGCTAGTACTAGGCGGTGGTATCATCGGTCTAGAAATGGGTACTGTGTACGAAGCACTTGGCTCGAACATTGATGTAGTTGAATTCTTAGATCAGCTAATTCCAGCAGCTGACAAAGACATCATGAAAGTGTTCATGAAAGACTACAAAGACAAGTTTAACATCATGCTTGAAACCAAAGTGACTGCGGTTGAAGCAAAAGACGATGGCTTGTACGTAACATTTGAAGGTAAGAACGCACCTGCTGAGCCAGTGCGCTACGACAAAGTACTTGTTGCTGTTGGTCGTAAGCCAAACGGTAAGCTAGTTGGCGCAGATGCAGCTGGCGTAAACGTTGACGAGCGTGGCTTCATCAACGTTGATAAGCAAATGCGTACTAACGTTGACCACATCTTCGCAATTGGTGACCTTGTAGGTCAGCCAATGCTTGCGCACAAAGCGGTTCACGAAGGTCACGTTGCAGCAGAAGTTATTGCTGGACAGAAGCATTACTTCGACCCACGTGCTATTCCTTCAGTAGCGTACACTGAGCCAGAAGTTGCTTGGGTTGGTCTAACTGAAAAAGAAGCGAAAGAGCAGGGCGTAAGCTATGAAACAGCAACGTTCCCATGGGCTGCTTCAGGCCGTGCAATTGCATCTGATGCAACTAACGGTATGACTAAGATGATTTTCGAAAAAGAAACGGGCCGCGTAATCGGTGGTGCTATGGTAGGTACCAACGCGGGCGAAATGCTTGGCGAAATCGGCCTAGCTATTGAGATGGGTGCTGATGCTGAAGACGTAGCATTGACTATCCATGCTCACCCAACGCTTAACGAATCAATTGGTCTTGCGTCTGAAATCTTCGAAGGAAGTATTACTGACCTGCCAAACCCGAAAGCGAAGAAAAAGAAGTAAATTAGCTTCTTTGTTCGAACTATGAAAAAACCGCTCATTGAGCGGTTTTTTTTATTAGGGCTTTGAATGTTTTAGAACCACTTTACCTGCGATAACACAACGCGATGACGAACATGTTAAGTCTCGCCGAGTGGGTAGTTATCTAAGCAGGCTAGTATTAAGCCGTTTCTTTTCCAACCGCTACGGTGTCGAGTCTTTTGTCCATTTCATCATTGCTGGGCGTTTTCAAATGCGCAGGCGTAAACTCTTCACAATCCATATTGCGCTGGTCCATAAAGCGCTTAACCGTTTCGGCGCAATAGGCTTTTCTACAGCATTGAGAGAGCAGCATTTCATGACGTTGTACACGCTCGCGAATAAATCTAACTACGAGTCCTCTAAGCCACTGTAAACCCGCGTCTTGATCCTGACGTTTGTGCCACATTACAGACAGCGGAGAGCTGACAATTTCTATTGGCGTTTCAAATACCGCCAATTCCCCTGAGAAAATTTCTTTTTCCATTACCAAAGACGGTGCTACACAAATAAGGTTGCTCTCTTTTAATAACGGTGTAGCGTTATAAAACTGGTTTACTGACATTGCCACGCGGCGTTTAAGGCCTAAATTCGCCAGCACCTGATCTGTAGGGCCAGTCACATCACCCGTAACAGAAACTAGAAGGTGGTCAGCCGCAACAAAGTCTTCTAAAGTCAATTGAGATTTTGCTAATGGATGATCGGGGCGCATAACCACAACCCAGCTTGGGTCGAGAACATGTTCGGCACGAATAACAGAGCCAGGCTCCTGATACTTAGAGAAAGTGAGCTCTGCTTCAGCATCTTTGAGTATTTTATCGGTTTCCATGTCGTAATTAGGAATGGCATGGATGTTAATACCAGGCGCTTCATTCTCAATAACTTTGCGTAGCGGCCCCCACACCATAGAAACGATGCTGTCAGTTGCAGCTATACGAAAGGTACGCTTAGCCGTTGCAGGGTTAAAGTTAGTTGGGTTAACGGCGACTTCAAGCTCGCCTAAAGGGCCCTGAATCTGACTCCATAAATTTTTAGCAAATGAGGTAGGTTGAATACCGCGGCCGTCTTTAACGAACAGTTCATCTTTCCAAGCTGTGCGCATTCGAGAAAGTGCGTTAGATACCGCAGGTTGCGTCATCGACAGCCTGTCAGCTGCGCGGGTAATTGCACCCTCGGTCATGATGGCATCAAAAATCATCAATAAATTTAAATCATGTGGACGCATGGTTGTCTCCGGTGTCTATTGCGGACAATCTACTTTCATCTATCGAACGATGAAAAAAGCTGCCGTTTACTTCGTTTTTGGCTATGTAATTTAACTGACATAGTTTAGTTATAGGTTATAGCTAAAAGCATTTATTTTCCAAATGAATGCGACGAGCGACACTGGTACACTATATCGCTGTAACCGTTGATTTCCCTAAGCTCTCGCTTTTTATACGGTTATTCTCATTTTCTCTGCGAAACCATTCTTCTAAATTTTTAAAAGCAGTTATCTCTGTCAGCCCGATCTTCAATATATAACATCATGTGATGTGTTGCATATAAAAAGATAATTATTTTTATTGTTGGTGGCGATGCATAATGCACAGCATCAAACTTTAGTTTAATTTTTAAGAGAATCTTGCAATGAAAACTTTTACCCGTTTATTGGCAATAGTAAGCCTAACTGCGCTTGTCGCTGCATGCGGTGGTGACGAGCAGGATCCAAGTCAATCTATGAGCGCTGGCGCAAATGCTGGTGTTCCTGTTGATGTGGCAACGGTTGTGTCTCAGCGTTTAACCGAGTGGGATAATTTTACAGGTCGTTTAGAGTCTCCGCAAATTGTTGCGCTTCGCCCTCGCGTGTCGGGCTATATTGACTTTGTTGCATTTGATGAAGGCGAATATGTCGAACAAGGGCAAACTCTATTCTTGATTGATAACCGCACGTTTAAAGCAGAAGTTGATCGATTGACTGCACAGCTTGAAGAAGCCAAAAGTCGTGTTCAGTTGGCTGAGCAAAACTATGGCCGTGCTTTTAAACTTCGTAAAACCCAAGCGGTTTCTGAAGAAGTTCTTGATGCCCGTTTAGCTGAGAAAAACCAAGCGCTTGCGAGCTTAAACCAAACGCAAGCAGCACTTGAAGTAGCGCGCCTAAATCGCGGCTTTGCTCGTGTTGAAGCACCTATTTCTGGACGTATTTCTCGAGCAAACATCACTGAAGGTAACTTTGTTACCGCAGGACAAACAGAGTTGACTCGCATCGTATCAACCGACCGTTTATATGCGTATTTCGATATTGATGAGCAGACCTACCTAAACTATCTAACTGATAAATCAGCGGCTTCAACAGCAGTGAGCGAGCAGCCAGTAGCGATGCGCCTTGCTAACGAGTCTGATTATAACCACTGGGGTCAAATTGATTTTATCGACAACCAGGTTAACGGTAGCACCGGCACACTTCGCGTTCGCGCCGTATTCAATAATGAAGAAGGTCGCTTAATTCCGGGATTATTTGCACACTTAAAATTGGCAGGTGACACCGATGAACAGGGCATTCTTATTAAAGAAAAAGCTATCGGCACAGATCTTAATAATAAGTTTGTACTGGTTGTAAACGACGAAAGTAAAGTGGAATACCGTGCGGTTAAGCTAGGCGACAAAGTGGGCAGCATGCGCATCATCACAAGCGGCTTGAATGAAAACGACACCATTGTGGTTGATGGCTTACAGCGCGTTCGCCCTGGTGCCCAAGTTGCCGCTAACGAAGTGCCTATGGGTGATGAAGATGCTTTGGCAAACTTATCTAGCTGGCAGTCACGTGTTGATAATGCAACACAAGTAACCCAAAACATGGCGCAGTATGAGGATGTTTTATCTGGTGGTTCATTTGCCACAGGTACAGCAACAGCAGGTCTTAAGTAATGAACATTTCGCAGTTTTTCATTAGCCGCCCGATTTTTGCGGGCGTGCTTTCCCTACTTATTTTTATAGGTGGTGCAATTGCTGTCTGGCAACTACCTATCACTGAATACCCAGAAGTAGTGCCGCCTACCGTGGTGGTAACTGCGAATTATCCCGGTGCAAACCCAGAGGTTATCGCGGAAACAGTTGCAACGCCGCTAGAGCAAGAAATTAACGGTGTTGAAAACATGCTGTATATGTCATCACAGGCAACCAGTGATGGCCGTATGACGCTAACAATTACGTTTGCCATTGGTACGGATCCAGATGAAGCCACAACGCTGGTACAAAACCGAGTAAATCGCGCGACACCGCGTTTACCTCAAGAAGTACAGCGTTTAGGTGTGGTAACTGAAAAATCTTCACCAGATTTAACCATGGTAGTGCACCTGACGTCGCCTGATAATCGTTATGACATGCTTTATCTTTCAAACTATGCTGATCAGTTTGTTAAAGACGAGCTAGCGCGAATCAATGGCGTTGGGCAAGTGCGTCTGTTCGGTGCTGGTGAATTCAGCATGCGAGTATGGTTAGACCCTAACAAACTGGCTGCGCTCCAGTTAAACCCTGGCGATGTGGCAGCAGCTATTGCCGACCAAAACCAGCAAGCGGCGGCAGGTAGCCTAGGCGCACAGCCTACGGGTACCAGCGAATTTCAGCTGCTTATCAATGTGCGCGGCCGTTTAAAAGATGAAGCCGAATTTGAAAATATTATTGTTAAGTCGGGTGAGAATGGCGAAATAACCCGTCTTAAAGACGTTGCGCGTATTGAACTAGGTTCAGAGTTTTATGCACTGCGTTCACTTATTAACAATAACCCTGCGGCAGCGGTGCCGGTTTTCCAAGCACCAGGCTCTAATGCAATCCAAATTTCAGATGACGTTCGCGCTCGAATGGCGGAACTGTCTAAGGCGTTCCCTGAAGGCCTTGAATACGAAATTGCCTACGACCCTACCGTATTTGTTCGCGGTTCGATTGAAGCGGTAATTAGTACACTTCTTGAAGCTGTATTGTTAGTTGTACTTGTTGTTGTACTGTTCTTACAAACATGGCGTGCGTCTATTATCCCACTCGTTGCAGTGCCTATTTCACTTGTGGGAACGTTCGCCTTTATGCAGCTAATGGGCTTCTCGCTGAATGCACTGTCGCTGTTTGGTTTAGTGTTGGCAATTGGTATTGTTGTGGACGACGCCATCGTTGTTGTCGAAAACGTAGAGCGTAATATCTCTGAAGGCAAAGCGCCGTTTGAAGCCACCGTACAGGCAATGAAAGAAGTAACCGGTCCTATCATTGCCACAACACTGGTACTTGCTGCGGTATTCGTACCTACTGCTTTCATGAGCGGTCTTACTGGACAGTTCTATAAACAGTTTGCGCTAACAATTACTATCTCTACGGTAATTTCTGCAATTAACTCGTTAACGCTTAGCCCTGCGTTATCTGCATTGCTGTTGAAACCTCACGGTAAAGCGAATGACTGGTTAACCCGTTTAATGGATAAAGTGTTTGGCCGCTTTGTATTTTCACCGTTTAACCGTTTCTTTGACCGTAATTCAAAGCGCTACACTGGTGCTGTGGGTGGGCTTATCCGTAAGAGCAGTATCATCATGGTGCTTTACGCGGGTCTGTTAGGGCTCACTTACTTCCAGTTTGCCAATACACCAACAGGCTATGTTCCGCCGCAAGATAAGCAGTATTTGGTCGCCTTTGCTCAACTGCCAAATGCAGCAAGCTTAGACAGAACTGAAGAAGTGATCCGTGAAATGTCTCGTATTGCTATGGAACACCCTGGTGTTGAAGATGCAATTGCATTCCCTGGCTTGAATATTAACGGGTTTACCAATAGTCCAAGCTCAGGCGTGTTGTTTGCAACGCTGACTGACTTTGATAAAAGAACGACGCCTGATCTATCTGGTGGCGCTATTGCTGCCCAGCTTAACCAGAACTTTGGGTCTATAAAAGGTGCCTTTGTGGCAATATTCCCGCCGCCACCAGTAATGGGGTTAGGCACGATTGGTGGTTTCCGTTTACAGGTTGAAGACAGAGGAAACCTAGGCTTTGAAGAACTTGAGCGCGTAACGCAAGAAGTGATTGGCAAAGCGTGGGCACACCCAGCGCTTACCGATGCATTCACTAGCTTCACTGTTGCTGTACCTCAGCTCGATGTGGATGTAGACCGTGAAAAAGCGGTAAGCCAAGGTGTAAACATCGATACCTTGTTTACCACCATGCAGGGCTACTTAGGTTCGTTATACGTGAACGACTTCAACTTGTTCGGTAGAACTTACCAAGTAAATGTACAAGCTGATGCCCAATACCGTCAGGATATTGAGAACATTACGCAGTTTAAAGTACGTAATGCACAAGGTGAGATGATCCCGCTTGGCTCATTCTTGAACATTGAGCACAGTGCAGGCCCTGACCGTGTTATGCACTATAACGGATACGTCACCGCTGAAATAAACGGTGCAGCAGCGCCAGGCTATTCGTCTGACCAAGCGAAGGCAGCAATTGAAGAAATACTGGCTGAAACGTTACCACTTGGCATGACTTACGAGTGGACTGAGATCACCTATCAGCAAATATTAGCGGGTAATGCATCAGCGTTTGTATTCCCATTAGTTGTGCTTTTGGTGTTCTTAGTACTGGCTGCACAATACGAAAGCCTGCGTTTGCCACTGGCAATCATATTGATTGTTCCCATGACCTTGCTGAGCGCGCTTATTGGTGTGCAAGTTTATGGCGGCGACAACAATATTTTTACCCAAATAGGTTTGATTGTACTGGTTGGCCTTGCAACGAAGAACGCCATTCTTATTGTCGAGTTTGCAAAAGAGCTACAAGACAAGGGGATGGACGCGCTTTCAGCCATTAAAGAAGCAAGTCGATTACGTCTTCGTCCAATACTAATGACATCCATTGCTTTCATCATGGGTGTGCTGCCAATGGCGGTATCAACCGGTGCCGGCTCTGAAATGCGTCAGGCCATGGGTGTGGCAGTATTCTCAGGCATGATTGGTGTTACCGTATTTGGACTTATCTTAACTCCGGTATTTTATTACCTGATACAGCGTAAAGGTTAACTCTCCCGTCTACCCAAGCGTTGCCCTCTTAAGGGGCTCTTTAGGCCACTCATTTGAGTGGCCTTTTTTTTGCCACCATTGGTCAGCTTTTATCTCGTTTTGTGAAACCGAAAAGCTTATATTCGCTTGTATCCTGTTGAAAACAGACAGAATGGAGATTCGAATGAAAATAGGTGCGGCGATAGTAATGGCGATGGGCATGGTGGTTGCTGTGTCTTTGCTTGGTGTTCAGGTGTCTTCTGCCATGAACGATATGCAAACGTGGGATAGAGTAGTAACCGTAAAAGGATTGTCAGAGCGAGAATACATTGCTGATCAGGTTATTTGGCCTATTCAATTTGTCGACGCGGGCAATGACTTACCTCAACTGTATGAACATATTGAAAAGAATAGCCTTCAGGTAGCTAACTTTTTAGAAGAGAAGGGCATTTCAGCAGAAAGCATTACTATTGGAAAGCCAGAAATAAATGACAAATTGGCACAACAATATGGAAGTAGTGAAAAAGCGCCATTTCGCTACAGTGCCATTCAAACCGTTACTGTCTTTTCAAATGATGTTGAAAAGGTGCGAGCGCTTATGCAGCAAATTGGGGAGTTAATTAAAACTGGTATTGTATTATCAGACCAAAGCTACCGCGCTCAGCCCGACTATGTATTTACCCGCTTAAACGAAGTAAAGCCGGAAATGATTGAAGAAGCTACGCTCAATGCGAGAGAGGTTGCGGAAAAATTTGCCAAAGATTCAAAAAGTACGTTGGGCAAAATTAAGCGCGCTAATCAAGGGCAGTTCAGTATTTCTAGTCGCGATAGTCATCATCCACATATAAAGAAAGTGCGCGTGGTTTCTACTATCGAATACACACTTATCGACTAGCGCATCAGGCTTTCGAACATGGTGTAGCAGTCAACAGGCCGTATTTCGTGCTATGCTTTGTCATATCGAAAAGGCCTGCGAGTCGAATTGCTTAGTTTTAAAGCAGCGTGGCTTAGATGATTGGAATGCCTTACTGCTAATGTCTAGTGGCTAGATGTTGGAGTATGCGTTTTAATTTATATTGATAAAGCTAAAGCGTGGCCACTGTTGCTTGCTTGAAAATGCAGCCCAAGTGGTATTCGTTTCACCTTTTGAAGGTTATGCCACTGACATGACGGAACAAAAATCACAATCCCAACAGCTGGAGTTTTTTGAAATTCCAAGCCCATGCATTGGTGTGTGTGAGTCAGGTCCAAGGGGTTTCTGTAAAGGGTGCTATCGAAGTCGCGACGAGCGCCTGTACTGGCTTAAGGTTGATGATGCAACTAAACGTAAAATAATCAGCGCCTGTGCTCGGCGCAAAAAAGCGGTGCTGACGCGCGCTCGCAAGCAACAGCAAAAAGAGCTGGGGGAATCAATTGGGCAGTTCACGCTGTTTGATGATCCGCCAAGTTCAGAATAAGCGGCCTTGAGTTTGTAAAAAGTAGACTGAGAGTTTCTAGATGTCGTTAGATAAGTATGTTTCGTATGCCGCGAAATCATTTACGTTACCGGATATATGCGTGCGCCTGCGTTCAACATTAGACGATCCCCGTTCCAGCGCCGAGGATATTGGCGAGCTTATTAGTGCTGATCCCTCTCTTACCGCGAAGGTACTAAGGCTGGCAAATAGCTCGCTGTTTCGGTTTCCTTCTCAAGTAGAATCTGTTGCCAAAGCAATCAGTGTGATTGGAGGCGAAGCCCTGTATAACTTGGTAATTGCAGAAACTGCCAGCACAGCATTTAAACGCTTTGATACTAAGTTAATAAATTTAGACAAACATTGGTATGCATCAGTGTATTGCGGCATGGTGGCCAAAAGTCTTGCGATGAGACTTAACGTGCGCGGAGCAGAACGCTTCTTTGTAATGGGTATATTGCAAAACTTAAGTGAGCTGGTCGTGGCCAAGAAAGAAACTAAACGCTACCAGTCATACCTGAATGCTGAGACGAACGTGTTGCCTCACGTTAATCAGTTGGAGCATTTCGGTTTTACGTTTGCTCAATGCAGCGGTATCATACTAGAAAATTGGTGCTTACCTATTGGGTTGTACTATCCGGTAACGTTCATGAATGATGAAGCTAAACATAAATCTGATGTAGATATCTGCGTCCTGTGTTTAGCAAATCGAATTACGGTAAGTCAGTTAAATAAAGAAAGTTACGCTGACATTGAACTTTTTACCCCTGAGATAGCCAATACAGTAAGTCTCAACATGGAAGTGATAAGTAATTCAATTGAATACGCCGAACAAGAAACGGCAAAAATTGTGTCGCTTATTCACTGAGCTTTCGGTGCAACAACTCCGTTACTTTACTGATAATTAGCAAAATGTAGTAAAGCTCATCCAGAGGATTGGTATAACAAGCGTCGTACTAAGACGTAATCTAAAAACTATAAAGCTCAACGTAAATCAGATTATGTTCAAAAAAATCTTCCGGCCAAGCATTGTTGTTGGCATTGTTTGTTGCTGCGTGTGTGTGCACGCAAGTGCGAGGGATCTTATACAAACCCTCTATCACGCAGACTTCACGCCCGACACCGATGACGAAATTCCTCGCTTTACGCTAGACGGTGAACTAGGTGTACTTGTAAACACCGGAAACACCTCAGCTGCTAGTGTGAAAGCCGCGGTCAATGCGGACCATGAAACAGAAAATTGGAGCAGTATCTACTTCGCAGAGTTGCTCTATAAAGAAAGCGGTACGCCAACAACAGAGCGGGACATCAGCGCCCAGCGCTTTTTCACTAGCGCGCAGTTCGACTATAAACTAATGACGCCTGGTCGCCGTCTTTTTATGTACGGTGATTACGAAGACGATCAATTTACCGGTTACGATCACCGTGCTTCGCTGGCAGCGGGCTGGTCTCAGCGCCTCTGGCGCAGTGAAGACAGTGAGTTTCGCTATAGCATTGGTCCTGGCTACAGTTTTATTGAAGCTGAAGAAGATAATGAAAGCGTAGTCAACGATGGCATCATTGTAAGAGCGTCCGCCGAATACAAATACCACTGGAGCTCAGGCGCCAAGTTAAGGCAGTTTGTTAGCACTGAGGCGGGTGAAGAAAATATGAAATCGCGGTCAGAAACTTCGCTTTCAGCCAACGTATTCGGTTCACTGGCGATGAAGTTATCCTTCATACTAAACCATGAAACAGACACCGCCGAAGATGTTGCAGCCTTAAGCACAGAGACCTCCGTGGCGCTGGTCTATCAGTTTTTTTAGTCAATTAGTGTAAATTAACGGGTTATCTTTGGCTTTTTACCGTGTTCGCATTGACTGAGAGCTTTGAAAATGTACACTGCGCACCATTGTTTGTAGTGCTTGCCGCCTCGCGGCACTGTCTAGCAGATCTCTTTTAAAACTCGTGTTGTACCGCCTTGCAGTTCAAAAGGTATCGAGTACAACGAATGGACCGATAATCAATAGGATTGTTCAATGAAAAAGCAAGTGCTTGCATCTTTAGTTGCAATTTCTCTTTCTCCAGCCGCTTTCGCTCAAGACGATGAAGTTAAGCCTTTTACAATGGAAGGCGAACTAGGTTTTATTTCGACTTCAGGTAACACTGAAACCACGTCAATCAGTGCGGGTATACAGGCTCACCAAGAGCTTGAAAAATGGAGTAACGACTACGTTTTAAAAGGTCTGTACAAACAGGAAACTGTTCAACAAGAAAATGATGCAGGCGAGCAAGAAGATATCGAGTTTACTTCTGCACAGAAGTTCTTTGGTTCAGCCCAGGGTAACTACAAACTAGAAAATCCTGATAACCGTTTATTCGGCTTCGCTTCATATGAAGACGACCGCTTTAGTAACTTTAATTACCAATCAACTATTGCGGCGGGTTGGAACCAAAAAGTACTTGAGAACAAGCGCCACACCCTTGAATATTCAATCGGTCCTGGTTACTCATTCATCGAAACTCAGGATGGCGAAGATCTTGACAGCGTAATCGTTCGTGCGTCATCAGCTTATTCTTGGAAAATTTCTGATACGGCTAAATTTACGCAAACAGTGAGTACCGAAGTGGGTTCTGACAACACGAAATCTCGTGCTGAGTCTGCACTTACAGCTACAATCAGCGGTAACCTTTCAATGCGTCTTTCTTTCAAACTTGATCACAACACCAATGTTGACGACGACGTTGAAAAACTAGACACAGAAACTGCAGTTAGCTTAGTTTACAACTTCTTCTAAGCTAACCTTATATGCTCAGCGCACCGAAGTAGGGCTGGGCACTTCAACGCATTGAAGTAAAATCACAGGCATAAAAAAACGCTGCACATTGTGCAGCGTTTTTTATTTAGTCTTAAAACAACTCTTCTTAGTGAAGAATACGTGTCTTAATTGTGCCATCAATTTGCTGAAGCTCTGCAAGTGCCTCATAACCACGGTCTTCTTTAACATCAACTACTACATAACCAATTTCTGCGTTAGTTTGTAGGTACTGGGCTTCGATGTTGATGCCTTTTTCTGCAAACGCTTGGTTAATCTGAGTAAGAATACCTGGCTGGTTTTTGTGTACGTGAAGTAGGCGTGAACGACCAGTATGTTCTGGCAGTGACACTTCAGGGAAGTTAACGGCTGACAGCGTTGAACCGTTGTCGCTGTACTTCGCGAGTTTACCCGCCACTTCAATACCAATATTTTCTTGCGCTTCTTGCGTGCTGCCGCCCACATGCGGGGTCAGAATGACATTATCGAACGCGCGAAGCGGCGACTCGAATTCTTCAGTATTAGATTTAGGCTCAACCGGGAATACATCAATAGCAGCGCCGTTTAGTTGGCCGCTTTCCAATGCCTTCGCAAGCGCATCGATATCTACCACAGTACCGCGAGACGCGTTAATCAAAATGCTGCCTTTCTTCATTTGAGACAGCTCTTTTTCACCAATCATATCTTGAGTTTGTGGTGTTTCAGGAACGTGAAGTGAAACAACGTCAGAGGTATTAAGCAGCTTTTCAAGCGATTTTACTTGGGCAGAATTACCTAGCACAAGCTTGTCTTCGATATCGAAAAATTGAACGCGCATACCTAGGTGTTCAGCAAGAATACTCAGCTGTGTGCCTATATGACCATAACCAATGATACCAAGTGTCTTACCACGGGCTTCATATGAGCCGACTGCCGTTTTTTCCCACTCACCGCGGTGAGCCTTGGCATTTTTACTCGGCACCTGGCGAAGTAAAAGGATAATTTGGCCAAGTACAAGTTCTGCAACCGAACGAGTGTTAGAAAATGGCGCGTTAAACACGGGAATGCCGCGGCGTTGGGTGGCTTCAAGATCAACTTGGTTGGTGCCAATACAGAAACAACCGATAGCCACAAGCTTTTGTGCTGCTTCAACTACCTTCTCTGTAATTTGAGTACGCGAGCGAATACCAACAAAGTGGGCGTCTTTAATTTTCTCAATTAACTCGTCTTCAGGAAGAGAGGTTTTGAGAAATTCAATGTTGCTATACCCATTGCTTTTTAGTGTCTCCAAAGCACTTTGGTGAACACCTTCCAACAACAAAATTCGGATCTTATCCTTCTCTAATGAAACTTTGCTCATGAACTCGCTATCTCTCACTGATGTAATTTTGGTTTGCTTGCACCGCCAATCCAAGACTCTCAGAAACCTGCCAGTATTAAACACAAAGCTGTGTGTAACCTGGGCTACAACGACATCGCTTTGCAGCTCTGAAAGCCTTGCTTGGGCGTTATTGCTACCAAGCTTTTATAATCACGTTGATTGCTTTCGTTGTTAAGGAATTGGCCTTAACTAACGTAAAAGTTGAGACGCTTAGTGAACTTCTTTTAAGGACATCTAGACGTCTAAACGGAAACTAACAGAAAACGCGTTAAGTTGAAAGTAGTATTTTGTATAGCTTTTCACCGCACTATACGTCTTACTCAGTTATCACTTAAAGGTTTCAACACCACTATCTGTAGCACTTAGCACTATGTCCGCGCCTCGTAGTGCGAAAATGCCGTTCGTGACCACGCCAGGAATATTATTTATTTTTTGTTCTAGCTCACGAGGATTCAGAATCTCAAGGTTGTGAACATCTAAAATAACGTTGCCGTTATCGGTGACAACACCTTGTCTATATTCAGGATCGCCACCAAGCTTTATTAGCTCTCGTGCTACGAAAGAGCGAGCCATGGGAATAACTTCAACGGGAAGGGGGAACGAGCCCAACACAGGAACGCGCTTGCTTTCATCAACAATACACACAAACGTGGTCGCCGCACCGGCTACAATTTTCTCGCGAGTGAGTGCTGCGCCTCCGCCTTTAATCATATGCTTGTGTTCGGTCACTTCATCGGCACCGTCGATATAAACCGATAGATTGCTGACTTCGTTTAACTCGAATACCTCAATGCCTAAGGCTTTTAAACGCTCGGTAGAGGCTTCTGAACTTGATACTGCACCTTCAATTTTGTGTTTAATTTTACCGAGTTCTTCAATAAAGAAATTTACGGTAGAACCTGTACCCACACCGACAATGCTGTCTGCTTCAACATATTCGATGGCTGCTTTGGCTACGGCTTGTTTTTTTGCGTTCTGATCCATTGTCATTCTCCGACTTATTGTGTTCGCAAGTGTAACTTATAAGCGCACGTGAACCCACAAGTTCGTATGTTCAATTTGTTATAATGACTATCACGGTTTAGTGAATTGCAGTGTGCGCGAGGGCGTCACGATGGCATCAAGGGGGACATCCCATGGTGCAACGGGCAGAGCATCTACTTCTTGAATGTCGTGGGCAATACCCACTAACTTAGGCGTTTTACTAACCGAAAATGAATGTGAATCTGGCGCGCGTTGGGTAAAACTCAAAGTTCGGTCGTAGTAGCCGCCCCCCATACCCAGGCGATTGCCGTTTACATCAAACCCTACAAGCGGCATAAGAATAACGTCGCATTGCCTAACAGGAACGACGTTTTCACACGACAATACTGGCTCTTCAATGTTGTACTTATTCTTCACCAATTGAGAGTGCTGGGTATAAGACAAAAATAACAAATGTCCTTTACATACGGGGTGTAATACAGGTAGAGCGAATTTTTTATCATGTGAAGACTGCCAAATAGACTCGATAAAATAGGTTAAATTGACCTCGCCATCGTTAACCAAATATCCGGCTATGGTCGTGCTGTTATCAAGAAAGGGCAGTGTACGTAGTCGTGAAGCAATGCGCTTAGCGGCGTCCGTATGTTGCTGGTTAGTTAACCCTCGGCGTGCCTCGCGAAGCTTTTTTCTAAGCTGAGCGCGGGCCTGCATGTCTTCATTAGAAACGCTTGTTTGTATGGTTTGCGACGGCGCAATCAGCGTTGGTTTCATTGCTAAAGCTGGTGCTGAAGCCGTTTCCGTTGAATTAATCTTGTTAGACGCCAACGATCTAGAAGTACCGCTTCCTGAAGATGAGGGGGACATGGTAGAGGAGTTCTCCTGTCTTACAATTGAGTTAGCTTATACTACCACGGCTGTTAAAAAGGTTTGTTGGGCTAGGTAAAGATGACTCAGGTAAAATCACTGTGGTAAAACTACTTAAATAAAACGAATAGATTCATTGGTCTGCATGCCCTAAATAGTGATTGAGCACACGCACCAATTCGCTACTATCTATGGGTTTAGTGAGTACGTCATCAAGACCTTGTTCTCGCAAATATTCAGGCTGGGTAATGACATCGGCCGTCAATGCAACAATGGGCAAGTTTGGCTTAAACCCCTTTATTTTCGCTGTTGCTTCATCGCCTTGAATACCTGGCAAATTAAGATCCATAAGAACTAAGTCGACTGGATTAGACTTGGCGTATTCAACGCCTTCCTCGCCAGTGCTTACCACAGAAAGCGACACGCCCAGTTTTTCAAACAAGGTTTGAATAACAACTTGGTTTATATAGTGGTCTTCAACTACCAATACATTTACTGAGTTATCTATGTTTACTTGGGCGACAAAGCTACGCGGTTGTGCCTCAACGAACTGGTTTGCGCTTAGGGCGTCGGCAGGCAAGGTCACACTTATTCGGGTACCGTGATTCAACTTACTACTAACTTTAATAGACCCGTCCATGAGCTCGACAAGGCGCTTCGATATATTCAAGCCTAAGCCGGTTCCACTTATCTGACGGGCGTTTTCCATTCGCTCGAAAGGTGTAAAAAGCCGCTTTTGATCGTCATCGCTCATACCAATGCCTTGATCAATGACATTAAATATTACCTTGCCGCTTTTGTATTTTACCTGCGCTTTTACTGACTTGCCGTGATTAGTGAACTTAATCGCATTCGACAGCAAATTAAGCGCAACTTGACCAAATTTGGTGTCATCGAAAAACAACGAGTCGGGCACAGCGTCATCAATACTGGTGCTAAATACGATACCGCTGTCTTCAGCGCGGATCTTAGTAAGCGAAAATAAGTGGGTGAAAAAGTCTTTGGTATTCACCGCGCGTGGCATCACACGCATTTTCCCCGCTTCTATCTGCTTTATATCTAAAACAGAATTTACTATTTCTAAAAGCCTTTCACCGCTTTGGCTTACATGAGAAAGCGGGGTGGTAAATGACGGGGGTAAATTTAACTTTTGGGCTTCGCCTTCAAGCAACTGACTAAACGTATTTATGGCATTAAGCGGTGTTCTAATTTCGTGGCTTACGTAAGAAAGAAAGTCAGACTTGAATTGACTGGTGCGCTCAAGCTCTCGGTTTTTCCGCTTTAACTCTAAATGTGCTACTACCGATTTACTTAAGGTTTGGAGCGAGGCTTTTTGTGTTTCGGTTAGCTTGCGTGGTTTGCTATCAATGGCGCAAAGCGTGCCAATTGCATGGCCAGACGGGGTAATTAATGGTGCGCCGGCGTAAAACCGAATATCAGGCGCGCCAGTCACCAGCGGGTTATCGTGAAACCGGGGGTCTAACGTAGCGTTAGGTATTTCAAACACATCGCTTTGCAAAATAGCATGTGAGCAAAACGCGATGTCTCGTGATGTTTCTTCTGCGTCTAAACCTACTCTTGATTTAAACCATTGGCGGTTTGGATCAATGAGGCTGATAAGCGCAATAGGGGTTTCACAAATTTGAGAGGCCAGGGCTGTAAGGTCATCAAAGAGTTGTTCAGCTTCAGTATCAAGTACATCGTAGCTGAGCAGTTCGGCAAGACGTTCATCTTCATTTTGAGGGAGGGGCGCCGCTTTCATAACCGTTGAGTTTAAACCTAGCTGTAAATAAAAAAGGGATTGTGTATTAACAATCCCTTAAACATATCATAGAGCGTAGGTGTCTATGAATAGTTGTTCCAGCTTTTTGTGGTCAACTTTAGTCGCTACCTTTATGGTATTTGCTTCATTCCATAGTGGACTCGGTGTTGTACCTTTAGGCGCAACTACAGTTTGCCCTCTATCTAGTGTCCCTGTTCCAACGCGCACGTGACCTTCAGTCAGTTCAAATAGTTCAGGGTGGCGAAGGTGGGCAATCGGGAATGCATCGTGGAAGAAACACACGCGATCTTCACGGTTTTGCGAGTAGAAATCCATGTAGAACTGGGCGCTTTCTTTCACAAATCCACCAAGGGTATTGTTTTTCTCTTCAAGCTTTTCAACAAAGGCTGGCGAGAACGGCGTGAAGTTTGTCACGTCCAAACCAAACATGGTCAGCTCCCAGTCTGCTGCGAAAACGATTTCTGCTGCATGTGCATCGTTCCAAATGTTCGCTTCAGCTACCGGCGTTACGTTACCTGGTACAAACGCTGCACCGCCCATAATGCTAACGCCTTTTACCAACTTAGGAAGTTCTGGCTCAAGACGAAGTGCAAGGGCCAAGTTACCTAGTGGGCCAATAGCAACAATAGTAACTTCGCCAGGGTACTTACGTGCCATATCAACGATAAACTGCGCAGAGCTGCGTGGGTCAAGCTCGGTTTTAGGCGCTTCAGGTTTAATATGACCGAAGCCGTGCTCACCGTGTACGAAGTGTGCGTACGTTGACTCTGGGCCAACCCATGGCATGCCAACACCTTTAGTTACAGGGATATCTTTACCTGCAATTTCACAAAGTGTTAGTGCGTTTTGCGCTGCCATTGTTACTGGAACGTTACCGTAAACGGTCGTTAAGCCAAGTACTTCAATGTCTGGAGACTGAAAGGCGAAAAAGATCGCCATTGCATCATCAATCCCCGGATCCGTATCTAATATGATCTTATGTGCCATCAATTTATCTCAGTGCGTCTTGCTAGTTGGCGTGTTTCGCTAAGAAACGATCCACTTCTTTTTGTGTTGGAATACTCTGCGCTGCGCCCTCGCGTGTTACCGCAATGGCTGAAGCTGCACACCCGCAACGCAATGCTTGTTTAGCATCGGTGTGGTTGCTGTATGCAGACAGGAAATAACCGATAAAGGTGTCACCGGCTGCGGTGGTATCTACCGCGTCTACAGAGAATGCTTTTACTTCTACAACATCGTTTTTGCGCAGCATCATTACACCCGCTTTACCCAGTGTAATAATAACTTCGCTGTGTGACCATTGCTCTTTGAACACTGTCACAATATCTTCAAGTTCTTCTTTACCGGTAATCGCAGCAGCTTCGGTTTCATTTACAATAAGTAAATCTACACAATCTAATGGAAGCTGCTTAACCGACTCGCTCATAGGCGCTGGGTTAAAGGCTACTTTAAGCTGCTTTTCTTTCGCTTGGCGAAGTACTTCTTCAATGCTGCTTGTTTCATTTTGGGTTAGTACCCAATCTGAAGGACGCGTATCGTCTAACGCTTGCATTACGGTTTTTGCGGTAATGGTTTGGTTAGCACCACCAAATAATACAATGGCGTTTTCACCGCTAGGAGTGACTTGGATAATCGCGTGACCTGAAGGAACTTCTGAGCACTTTACGCCACGACAATCAACACCCTTCTTAATAAGAGCTTGTTTAAATGAGGCGTCGTTTTCGTGAATGCTACCGACGTGTCTTACGTCTGCACCTGCTTGCGCTAAAGCAATAGACTGGTTTGCACCCTTACCACCTAATAAGGTTTGATAATGGGTAGAGGCCAACGTCTCACCAGGTTGTACAAAATGATCTACCTGATAAACGTGGTCAATATTTATAGAGCCAAAATTTATTATTGCCATTTCTTCTTCCGTCGAAAGAGGGCGCTTCCCAGAATGCCGCTGTCCATGTTTCGCCCGTGAACCGAAAAGTTCAGGGCGGAAGTATCACAATTGCCGTAGGCTTCTCGATACGCGTCGAGCTTGCACAATAGCAGCTGTTTCAACTTCCTTGGTTTAAAGCATCGGCCAGGGACATGAATGAACTAGCAAACATCCCAGGAAACATTGTTGTTGTATTAACGCAACAGGGTATAACAAACGCGAGATCCAGTGAAGAGGATCACCTAAAGCGCTTTATAACTATTTTGCGTGGTGATTATAAAAGCGGTAAAAAAATATTACTTTTCTTGACCAATTGGTCAGCAATTATACACGCATATAAGAGAAGCTCAATAATAACCAATCAGCTATTCAGGCATTAAAGGCTAATGAACGTTGTCACGCTGTTGCTAAAGGAATTCCGTATCCAACACCAGCGATCTTAGATGAATTCTGACGATGTTGCTAGCCGTCCGGCAACGAATTTAGCGAAATAGCCGCAAATTAAACATCGTTTGAACAGTGAGTAAACAACGTTTAAGTACCGTTGTGTAAAGTGTGTACGACACAGTGTTATTAGACCTTGAATGTACTTTTGCTGTTTGTTCAAAGTTAGAGCAGTGGCAGGGCAAAAGGAGGCGTTACACATTGATTTTTGCTAGTATTAACTCCATCAAGAGATGACAGTGACGTAAGTCGCCGCCAAAATAGACGGTAATTAATCGCTAAATAAAAGTGGCGCCTGTATCTCAAACTATTCAAAACAAAAGAGAACAATTCGTGGAAAAACAGCTCGATTACGATAGCGTAACTAATAAATTGTCTCAGCAAGGCGTAATTGTTGATGCTGCAGAAGTGCATGGCATCCTGTGCGGTATGCTTTGCGGAGGCATGTCGCTTACCGACCAAAAATGGCTAGAAGCGTTAAGTGAAACCATTAATCAGGGTGATGCGTTTAGCGACCCTACCCAGCACCTTTTAAATAGCCTTTTCAATCAAACCTGTCAGCAGCTTCTTGAGCCTGAATTCGCGCTCAATTTGTTACTTCCTGATGATCAAGCGCCTATCAACGATCGCGGGGCTGCACTAATAAACTGGGTGCAAGGTTTCATGCTTGGGTTTGGTCTTCACCAACAAGACCTTATGCAATGTTCTGAAGACGTAAAAGAAGCACTTGAAGACTTTTCAGATATTTCACGTATGGAAGAGCCAATGGACGCGGACGAAGAGTCTGAGAAGGCGCTGTTAGAGGTTGAAGAATACGTGAAAATTTCAGCAATTTTATGCTTCAGCGAACTTGGCCAATCACTTCTAGATGATCAACAAGACACGCCATCCGTACACTAGTAATTAACTGAAGATATTAAAAGTGGCCGTAAGTCGCCACTTGTTTTAACGAGATTTTTTTAGGGTTTTCTCTTTTATGATTAGTGCGCAAGAGTTTATCGCCAGGCAGGACCGACTGCTTGCACAGTGCGAGCCGAATAGTGTGTGTATTGTGCCAGCAGCAGGTATGGTAACCCGAAGTCGCGATACCGAATATACGTTCAGGCAAGATAGCGACTTTTGGTATCTGACAGGATTTGAAGAGCCTAATGCTTGGTTGATATTGTCTAACCACCCTCGTTACGGTGAAAGTTATCGTGCAATGGTGGTACAAGAGAAAGATAAGAGTGCAGAAATTTGGCACGGCAAACGGTTAGGAGCCGAAGCTGCACTTGCCCGATTTAGTCTAGATGAAGCGTTTGAGTTGCAAGAACTTGAAGAAGCGCTGTTAGCGTCAATTCAAGGTCAAGACAATGTGTACTTTTCGTTGGGTCACAAGAAAGACAATGACCTGTTATTTTCTGAAGCGCTAAACACCTTGCGCGATGCGCCTAAAGAATCACTGGCGCCAAGGGCGATTCACGACTTACAGCCTATTTTACACGAAATGCGTTTATTCAAGTCAGCATGTGAAGTGGCCATGATGAAAGCGGCGGGTGAGATAAGCGCACGTGCGCACAAGCGAGCTATGCAGTTCGCCGCGCCTGGTTGTTACGAGTACCAGCTAGAAGCTGAAATTCACCATGAATTTGCGATGGCGGGAGCCCGTTCACCTGCTTATAGCACTATTGTTGGAAGCGGCGACAATGCGTGTATTTTGCATTACACGCAAAATAACGCGCAGGTAAATGACGGTGACTTGATCTTGATCGATGCAGGTGCTGAATATCAAGGTTATGCTGCGGATATCACGCGAACGTTTCCTGCAAATGGAAAGTTCACGCATGCTCAGCGCGAAATTTACACCGTTGTATTAAAAGCGCAAAAAAGCGTGCTAGATATGTTAGCGCCCGGCGTTACCCTGTCACAAGCCATGTTACATAGCGTAGAAATTATTACTCAAGGTTTAGTTGACCTTGGCGTTCTTGAAGGTAGTGTGGCAGAAAACCTTGAAAATGAAACGTGGCGTCAGTTTTACATGCATGGTTTAGGGCACTATTTAGGTCTAGATGTGCATGATGTAGGCAACTACAAAATTGACGGTGAAGACCGTCCGTTAAAGCCTGGCATGGTGATCACTGTTGAGCCCGGCATTTACATTAGTCAAGACAGCAACGTGCCGGAAAAATACAAAGGCATTGGTGTAAGAATTGAAGATGATGTGGTGATTACTGCGACGGGTGTCGATATTCTTACCGCAGATGTGCCAAAAGACATTGATGAGATTGAAGCACTTATGGCTGAAAGCAAAGACTAGTTGTCAAAATTTGCTAGGTTTACCAAGGTTTGAAAAACTGCGATAAGTGTGAAATACGGAACTTTGGTTCAAGTTACCGGTTTAAACTACCAGTTTTAATTACGCTAAAAACTAGCCTTTAATATAAAGAAAAAAATCTCAGAATTAACGCTTTTAATAATTAGAGCCTCTGGACGACAGGAATATAAAAACAGTGGAATCGGCAGCAGCGGTTGATGTAGTAATTATTGGTGGTGGTATTGTCGGTACTGTATTAGCCAAAGCACTCGCAGAGAAAGTATTTCCTGCAAACAGCTCTGGCTTATCTGTCACCCTAATTGATGCGGCTGACCCAGAGCAAACCAGTAAAAGCTTAGTCGACTTTAACCCTTTTACCGACACCCGAGTGATTGCCTTGGCAAGACGTACTGTTGAAGAACTGTCTCACATGGGGCTAAACCTTGATGATGTAGCTAAGCAGCACAACGGTGAGTTACCTCCTCAAATTAAGCATATTGAGGTTAGCGACAAAGGGCACTTGGGGCTATTAAACCTTCAAAGCAGTGACTACCACATTGACGCGTTTGGCCAGGTGGTGAGCTTAAGCGCACTAACGCGATTGGCGGCAGGTGCAGCCTCAAGCTACCAATATATCGCACCTGCCAAGGTAACGAACGTAAAGCAGCAGTGCAATTTTGTAGAGGTGCAGCTAGATAATGGGCAATCGCTTACCACAAAGTTGCTGGTACTGGCCGATGGCGGTCGCTCAGGATTAGCTGACCAGGTTGGCATTTCAAAAACAGTCAATGATTATCATCAAACGGCCATTGTCTTTAACGTTCACACTCAGCTCCCTCATGAAAATAGAGCTTACGAGCGTTTCACCCAAAATGGCCCGTTAGCGTTCCTGCCTTTCGACAGTGAAATCGATGATATCAAGGCTAGTGGAAACGGCTTTTCAGTTGTATGGACTGTAGATACTAACGCCGCAAAGTCGTTAATGGCATTAAATCAACGCGCATTTATCAAGGCCCTACAGGAAGCATTTGGCTATCGACAGGGCAAAGTACTGAGAGTCAGTGAGTTGGCAAGTTACCCGTTAGCGCTTACTAAAGCCCAGCAAGTTGCTAGTCATCGCACAGTGGTGGTAGGCAATGCGGCACAGGCGCTACATCCTATTGCAGGGCAAGGCTTCAATCTAGGCTTACGCGACTTAAGTACTTTAGTGTCTGTGCTGCAAGCGTCAGCGGAAAAGCGCGGCGAGCAGGATTCATACGAAGAGAAAAACGATACAATCGCATCCGCTAATTTCGATGCAGGTGCTTTTAGTATTACTCAGCATTACGCCAATTCGCGTAAGAATGACAGGGATAACACGATAGCCCTGACAGATACGCTAGTTCGCACCTTTTCAAACCAGTATTTTCCAACGGTAATTGGGCGCAATGTGTCGTTATTGGCATTAAGCATGATGCCCCAGGCGAAAAAAGCGTTTGTTAAACACACGACGGGCTATGGCGAAACACCACTAAGAAAAAGAGATAACAATGCAGCATGTTGATATAGCGATAGTGGGCGGCGGAATTGTAGGGCTAACCCTTGCAGCGGCGCTTAAACACAGTGAATTGAGCATAGCAATAGTCGATAAAGCGGTGTGTTATCAGACTCTGGATGAGAAGCCTACGGCGAGAGTGAGTGCCATAAACCAGGCCAATATTAAAGCGCTGCAACAGTTTGATGTGTGGTCGCATTTGCAGCAAGATCGCGCCAACCCTTACACCGACATGCATGTATGGGACAAAGACAGTTTTGGCGACATTCACTTTTCATGCGATGAAATGGGCAGTGATGCGCTTGGCGTGATTGTAGAGAATCAGGCTTTAGTCAATGCACTGACTAAATCTGTGGAAGCGCAGCCTAACGTGGAGATGATTACCGCGGGTATCGATAGAGTATTAGCTGGCCCAAACCAAACCATGCTGATGCTTGATAATGATGACGTGCTAAGCTGCAGGTTGTTAGTAGGCGCCGATGGCGCAAATTCGTTTGTGAGAAAGCAGGCTGGCTTGCCTATTACTTTTAAAGACTACGAGCATACGGCGATTGTCGCTAATATCAAAACGGTAGAGCCGCATAGTAATGTGGCGAGACAAGCGTTCACACCCACGGGACCGCTCGCGCTACTGCCTATGTCTGAGCCAAATGTATGTTCTATTGTATGGTCGCAAACGCCAGAGCAAGCGAACTTATTAATGGCATTGGATGACGCTGCGTTCTGTAATGCGTTAACTGCGGCTAGTAATAGCGTTCTTGGCACTATTTCGCTTGAAACCAAGCGCGCCGCTTTCCCGTTGACCATGCGTTATGCACGCCAGTGGGCGAAAGACGGTGTGGTGCTGGTAGGCGATGCAGCGCATACCATTCACCCGCTTGCAGGGCAGGGCGCTAACTTGGGAATGCAAGATGCGCTCGCATTGGCTGAAACCCTAAACAGCTTAAAGGCGTCGGGTAAAGACATAGGTTTGTACAAGCACTTACGCAGCTACGAGCGAAGCCGTAAAACAGAAGCCACGAAAATGATTGCCGCAATGGACGGCTTTAAATTCTTATTCGACGGCGACGACCCCCTCAAAAAGTTGGTCAGAGGAATTGGTCTTTCAGCCACAGACAAACTCAGCACCATTAAAACCGCCTTCGTCAGCCACGCCATGGGCCTATAAATCCAAAAAAATGGGGTCAGAGTACTTTTAAATAATGGGGTCAGAGTACTTTTTCGCCACCCCCGAATAGTGGGGTCAGAGTACATTATTGGCTTTCCCTATTACAAAACCGAATAAATGTACTCTGACCCCATTATTGAAGCTTGGAAGTGTAATTTTTCACACATCATAGAAAACAGGCGGCAGAGCTTTCTAATTATCTATCTCGCTCCAAAAGCAAAGAAATGTACTCTGACCCCATTCTTGTGGTTTAGTCGTTTCGGCGTTGAGATAGTCAGCGGTACAGGATACTCTTCGGTATCCTTTTTTATTTGTACCAATGGCTTATGTTTACTTATCTTTGCAAACCTTATCGCGCCTTTTCCTTTGTATGCGCCGCTTCCGTACTCACCTCTACCTTATCTATTGTTTCGGCGAATGCCGAAGTACCTGCTTCTAACTTAGCTTCGGTTGAATCGTCGGCGACAACAAAAAGCAAAAAGATGACGCTGAGTAATGCCTCTATCGATTTGGACGTATATCGTCAGCACGTTAAAACACTGGCAAGCGATGAGTTTGAAGGGCGAGGGCCTTTGTCGAAAGGTGAAGAGAAAACAGTCGATTACTTGGTAACCCAATACAAAAAGCTAGGGTTGAAGCCAGCCTTTGGCGATAGCTACACCCAAGCTGTGCCTTTAGCCAAAATAACGCCTAAGAACATTTCATCGTTAAAAATAGGCGGGCTTGATTTTAGCGCAGGCAGCGAGTTTACAGCCCGTACTCAGCGCATTGTTAATGACTACTCACTTGCTAATAGTGATGTAGTTTTTGTGGGTTATGGCATTAATGCCCCAGAGTACAATTGGAATGATTACGCAGGCCTGGATGTAAAAGGAAAAACCGTTGTAATGCTGGTAAACGACCCAGGTTTCGCTTCTAAAGATCCAGAGCTTTTTCAGGGCAACGCAATGACCTATTACGGTCGTTGGACATATAAGTACGAAGAAGCAGCCAGGCAGGGGGCAGAAGCGGTTTTCATTATTCATGAAACCATGCCAGCGGGTTACGGGTGGGGCGTAGTCGAAAACTCAAATTCCAATACCAAATTCAGTTTAGTCGACGACAACAATAATGCTTCACAAGTCGGTGTAATGGGTTGGCTTCACCTAAATGCCGCAAGACAGCTATTTGAAAAAGTGGGTTTGGACTATGGCGAGCTTAAAAACAAAGCTTCAAAGCCCGGATTTATGCCCATCTCGCTAAACACAAAAGCATCATTGGGCTTCACCAATACTATTGAGCGTGCCGAGTCGCAAAATGTTGCAGGCATTTTAGAAGGAACAGATAAGCCAGAAGAATGGGTAATGCTTCACGCTCACTGGGATCACCTAGGCAAAGTTGAGAAGAACGGCCAAACCACTATTTACAATGGTGCGGTAGATAACGCTTCAGGTGTAGCAGGTGTGCTTACGTTAGCAGATGCGCTTTCAAAACGCGAAGAGGGCTTTGCACGTACACTAATGTTTAGTGCTTTTACCGCCGAGGAAACAGGGCTACTCGGTGCCGATTATTTTGCAAATAACCCGCCGGTACCAACATCGAACATGGTGGCTTTTTTAAACATCGACGGCATGAATGTAAACGATGATGTTGATTACATTTTGCAGTACGGCGAAGGTTATTTATCTATTGAAGACGATTTAGCGACAGCTGCCGCATTACAAGGGCGAACGGTTAAAATGGATCCGCGACCTCAAAATGGACTGTTCTTCCGCTCAGATCACTTCGCGCTTGCTAAGCAGGGCGTGCCTTCAATTTTGTTCATGAGCTTAGGCGATACCGACCCTAGCTTTATCGCCAAACGCTACCATAAAGCAGATGATGACTACCTTCCAAGCTGGACATTAGGTGGCGTGCAACAAGACTTGTCATTAATTGGCTCGATGCTGAACTACTATGCCCAAGGCGATGTGTGGCCATACTGGAAACGTGACTCTGATTTTAAAGACAAGCGCACACAGGCAATGGAAGTGAAAGAGGCAAAGTAATTCACGCTTAACTGTAGGTAGCGATATAACAAGGTAAAGCGACGCTAATGAGTTGGATTTTATTTACGTTGGGCGCGGTAGTTATGCAAACCGTGCGCAATGCACTGCAGAGCAAGCTGAGCGGCGCAGTTAGCACCTCTGGGGTGACGCTATCTCGCTTTATTTTGGCTCCGCCAATAGCGCTTGTTTATTTACTCATTCTCTACAGCAGTAGCGCCAGTCAAGTGCCTGAGTTCTCAGGCTCTTTTATTGCAGTGGTACTGTGTGCTTCGCTACTTCAAATAGCGGCCACTTCTTTAATGGTGATTTTGTTCAAGCAGAAGAATTTTGCCATTGGCGCAGGCCTTGCGAAGAGTGAGGCCTTGGTGGCCGGCGTTGTAGGCATGCTCTTTTTCGGAAGTTATTTAACGCCCCTTGGGTGGGCGGGCATAGTAATAGGCGCAATAGCAGTATTTGTGTTAAGCAGCGGCAATCGACTCCATGGCATTAGTGTGAAAACCATGGTTATAGGTCTTGCTTGCGGTACCTGTTTTGCGCTGACATCACTGTTGGTGCGCGAGGCTAGCCATATGCTAAATGTTCAGCATACAGTGGCTGCTGCTTGGGTGTTGTTATGGGTGCTATGTGTACAAACGATAAGTTTAAGTGGTTATATTGCGCTAACTAAACCCTTCGTGTTCAGACAGCTAACTAACGCTAAAAAGCAGGTGCTAGCGATTAGCACGGTAAGCTGTTTGGGCTCAATTTGTTGGTTCACCGCTATGGCATTGCAACATGTGGCGCTAGTAAAAACGCTTGGGCAGTTAGAGGTGTTACTTACCTTGGTACTCTCACATTACTGGCTAAAAAATGCAGTCACAAAACGCGAAATTGCTGGCTTACTTCTTATTGGGCTTGCCGCCATCTTCGTTATGTGGGCATAAAGTACTGACAATATTAAACACTGAAATTTTTAGTACAAAATCAATTGAATGTTATTTTCATAAAACAAAAAAGTGCTCAACAACCTTAATTAAAACGACAGGAAGGGAACATGGATAAGCGACATTTCTTGAAATTAGCGGGCGCTAGCTTTGCGCTTGCTCCTGTGGCTTCTATGGCTGCAATTAATCAAACCAATACAACAGACATTAACGGTTTAAGCGGGCTAAGTGATATCACCGCAAATGCGAAGCCGATTACCGTAGAAGAACGCAAAGCGCGTATTGAAAAAGCGCAGTCGCTTATGAAAGCCCAAGACATTGCGGCGATTCTGGTCGAGCCTGGCGCAGCTATGGATTATTTTTCGGGGATTAAATGGTGGCGTAGTGAGCGCTTGACCGCGCTGGTTATCCCTCAAAAAGGTGACATGGCGGTGGTAACGCCATTTTTCGAAAAGCCAAGTGTGCTTGAGTCGTTAGCTATAGGCGATGATGTAAGAGTGTGGCAAGAGCATGAAAGCCCGTTTGATGTCGTAGCCAATATTTTAAAATCGCGCGGTATAACAAGCGGCAATATTGGCTTTGAAAGCAGCGTACGCTACTTTGTAGTTACTGGAGTCAGCCGAGCGCTGCCAAACATTAATATCGTTCCCGCCGAGCCAATTACACTGGGTTGTCGCATGTATAAAACTGCGGGTGAACTGGCACTTATGCATAAGGCCAATGAAGTTACTTTACGTGCTTACGAGTTTGTTTTTAGCAACCTAAAGCTTGGCATGAGTCAGCAGGATGTAAAAAGTTTGATGAACACCGCACAGCAGCGCTTAGGCGGCAGCGGTACGTGGTGTTTGGCATTGTTTAACGATGCAAGTGCTTATCCTCATGGCACAAATGCAGCACAAACTATCAAAGAAGGTTCGGTGATCTTGCTAGACAGCGGTTGCAGCGTGCACGGTTACCAAAGCGACATAAGCCGTACTTTGGTATTTGGCAAAGCGTCTCAGAAAGTTCAGGACGTATGGCATACAGTAAGGGAAGGGCAGAACGTAGCATTTGCCGCAGCTAAAATTGGTGAGCCAGCAGGCAAAGTGGACGACGCAGTGCGTCAATACTATGCTAGCAAGGGGTACAGCAAAGACTATGCATTGCCTGGGCTAAGTCACAGAACAGGTCACGGTATCGGCATGGAAGGACACGAGAGCGTTAACTTCGTACGTGGTGAAAATACGCCACTTAGAAAAGGCATGTGCTTTTCTAATGAGCCGGGTATCTATATTCCAGGTGAATTTGGTGTGCGCTTAGAAGACTGTTTGTATATGACTGAAACCGGCCCCGCTTACTTTACCGAACCGCCAGAAAGTTTGGCCAAGCCGCTGGGTAAATTGTTGAATTTAAAAAGCTAAATAAGAAGTTAATAAACCCGTCTCTCAAAATTTTTATTAGCTGTTACACTTAAAATTATTACCTAAGTGAATGATGGATAAACTATGCCTGAAAGAAAATTTAGATTGGTTACGCGAAGTGATTTCGATGGACTGGTATGTGCGGTTTTATTGAAAGATTTAGACTTAATTGACGATATTTTGTTTGTTCATCCAAAAGACATGCAAGACGGTAAAATTGATATTACCGAGAATGATATCACTACTAACCTGCCTTACGTTGCGGGTTGCCATATTGCCTTCGACCATCACTTAAGCGAAACAGTGCGTAACTCAGGCGATATTGATAATCACATCATAGACGCTAAAGCGCCGTCGGCGGCGCGCGTTGTTTACGACTATTACGGTGGTGCAGATAAATTTCCTAATATCTCAGTAGATATGATGGATGCAGTAGATAAAGGAGACTCTGCACAGTTTAGCGAAGAAGAAATCCTTGAGCCCACAGATTGGGTGCTCATGAATTTCATTATGGATGCGCGAACTGGGCTTGGTCGTTTCAGAGATTTCAAAATCTCTAACTATCAGCTAATGATGAAGCTAATAGATGCGTGCAAAGACCACAGCATTGAAGAAATACTGCAAATGGAAGACGTGGCCGAGCGCGTGAGTTTGTATCACGAGCACAATGAAATGGCGAAGGCGCAAATTGCCAAGTGTTCTACTGTATACGACAACCTAGTAGTGCTTGATTTAACCGACCAAGAAACCATTTACGCGACAAACCGGTTTGTTATTTATGCCATGTACCCCGACTGCAATATCTCTATTCACAAGATGTGGGGGCTGAAAAAGCAAAACGTGGTATTTGCTATTGGTAAATCCATTACTAATCGTAGCTCAAAAACCAATGTGGGAGAGTTGTGCTTGAAGTATGGCGGCGGTGGTCACATGAACGCAGGTACATGTCAGGTTGAAACCAGCAAAGCCGAAACTGTACTCGGCGAGCTTATCGAAACCATCACGAGTGATGGCTAAAGCTAATTGAATAGGAACGGTGGGGCAGAAAAAGTACTCTGACCCCATTTTTTTATTGGGTTAGCCTAACTTTAAAGAATTCGGCCAGGGTTTTACTGATCACGGGGTGTTGTGTATCTTGATTGAACAGGCAAATATTCACTTTGCCTAATTTGGGCAGGTGCGGGTGGTTTAGCGCTACAAGGTTTGCCGGTAAGCTTGATTTTGCTAGAGCTGTCACGCCTAGCCCCTGTTGAATGGCGGCAACCAATCCACCTAAATCTGCATTGGTATAGCTGATTTTCCATGCAAAGGTTTGCTGCTTTAACTGTTCAATAACGCGGCTTCGATACATACAACCGTCGGGAGCAAGCACCAAAGGAATATTGTTGCCAACCAACGGGTGAGCCGTGTCGCCAACCCAAACTACGTCATCTTCTAACACTACTTCGCCTTCTGTCTGCTCGCCCGGATTCACCAACGCCAAAATCAAATCGAAATGATCGCGCTGCGACGGGTGAAGCAAATCACGGCTTAAGGCCGAGGTCACTTCAAGTGATACATCGGGATAGCGCTTTGAAAATTCGCCAATTAGACCCGGCAATAATGTAGAAGCAAATTCATTGGGAATGCCAAGACGCAAGCGACCGCTTAGCGGGGCAGGGGTTAAGCTGCGAAAGATGTTATCGTTAAGCTCTAGCAATTCTTTCGCTTTTGGGTACAGCCAATTGCCGTCGGCGCTAGGCACATGCCGTTGCCCAACTTTAGTAAACAGCTTGCGGTCTAACTGCGACTCTAGTTTTTTAATTTGTAGGCTTATTGCCGGTTGAGAACGGCCCAAAAAATCGCCCGCTTTAGCGTAGCCACCAAGCTCAATAACGCTAACGAAGGTGCGTAAGGTATCAAGGGAAAGCTGCTTCATAGTTAATTACACTTTCTAATGAATTTGCCTGCTTTTATTATATTTTTAAATGTAAGCGGGCGAAAGGCGTAATTTTGTATGTTTGTGCGTTCTAACCAAGTTAGGGTTGCCTTACTCGATGCGCTCCCTCTACCGATTGCTGCATAGTGCGAAGTGCAAGGATATTGGGCTGTGCAAGTGGCGTTGAGTTATTAGAAAAGCGCTTCATTCCCGCAAAAATGCAGTACCAAGAAGGTCGCAAATAAACCAGTTTGTTATCTACTTCATTAAGCGCTTGTTCAAAGCTGGCGCCTTTGTCCCACGCATTCAGCAAATAAGAAAGGGTATCCGGCACCTTTAAGTCTTCGCGACAGGCGACCCAGTAGGCAGAATCGTCGCGCGTGTTTAAATAGTAATGAGCAGCAATGTAATCCCGAATGCCGTCGAACATTCGGTTTATCTCAGAATTATAGCGTACCTCTCTTCGCGGATTGTTACTTTGCCAGCAATCGATAAAGTGATGCAGTGCGTACTGCACCAGCATAAGTGCGGTGGCTTCCAATGGCTCAATAAAGCCCTGAGACAACCCTATGCATAAACAATTACCTTTCCAGTGTTCTTCTAGTCTGCCTACGGTCATTTTCAAATGCCGGGCTTGCTGATGGGGTTGGTCTGGTTCTAATGCAAGTCTAAGTTCTTCTTCTGCTTTGGCTTCAGTGCAAAATTGTGAACTGTATACATAACCGTTGCCGGTGCGACTAGTTAGGGGAATGTGCCACTGCCAACCGTATCTAAGCGCAATAGAGCGAGTTTGTAATGCCGTTGCTGGTGATGCTGTTGCATCGCTGGCAATGGCTACGGCAGCATCGTTAAATAAGGTGTCGGCATAGCTTGTAAACCTTCTAGACAGGGCTTGTTTGCCAAGAAGCCCACGAAACCCCGAGCAATCAATAAAAAAGTCTGCGCTTAATGTATTTCCGTCATCCAGTTTTAGCGCGGTAATAATGTGCTCATGACATTCTACATTTGCCACAGTGCCAATTTGGTGGGAAACCCCTTTATTCAGCGCGTATTCTTTTAAGAAATCTCCCAACAGCCCTGCATCAAAATGATAGGCGTAATCAATATTCGCAGAACTACAAATGGCGTCGGGTGTAATGCCTTTTTCTACCAAGTGCGCTGCCGTAAAGTAGTGCGACGGGTTAATGTCGTGCGAAGCGCCTTTTCTATATTCATTTACCGCGCTGAAGTACATATCCGCGGTGGGAATATCTAAAGAAGAGAAGAATGGGTGAAAATAGCTGTCAGATTCGGTGAACACGGGGCCCGTTTTTTCTGTTCCAGCCGTTGTTGTCCAACGCTCAAAGCTAATGCCCATCTTATACGTGGCGCTGCATTTCAGCATCCAATCACTTTCATTTATTTCGAGGAACTCAAAAAAGTGGCGCAGATAAGGCGTTGAACCTTCGCCTACGCCAACGGTGCTGATAACCGCAGATTCAAGAAGCGTTATTTTAGGGGCGGGGGCAGGTACATTACTGTTATTGGCCATCAACTCAGCGGTTCTTGCCAAGTAGCACGCCGTCATCCAGCCTGCTGTTCCGCCACCCACAATCACGATTTCTTGAGGTAATTTGTTCATTACTGTTTCTCGGTTGACGCGCGCACTACCAGTTCCGGGATGAAAGTATGGTTAAGGTTGTCGTGGGCAGCTTTGGCTTTCTTAGCTCGTAAATACTGAATTAACGACGCCGCAGCATGCTGCGCTATCTCATTAGTTGGCTGAGATGCCGTAGTTAACGGCGGAAAAGTCTGTCGGGAAAAGGGGCTGTTCTCAAACCCAGCAATTGCGAGTTCTTGAGGAACATCTACCCCCTTCATTCTTGCACCAAACAACGTACCCGCTGCAATCTCATCGTTACACGCAAACACAGCGGTAGGGGGCGGCGACATGGCGAGCAGCGTTTCGGAGCTTTTTACCCCAGTTTCAAATGAGTAGGTGCCTTTGATAATTAACGACTCATCAATTGCAATACCCGCTTTTTCTAACGCCGCTTTGTAGCCGTTCAAACGCTCAATGGTGGATTTGTGAATTTCTTCACCGGCAATAAACGCAATGTTTTTGTGACCCTGGCCAATAAGGTGCTCAGTTATATCGTATGCCGCTTTGAAGTCGTTCACCAACACGTAGGGGAGGGGCGATGGAAAGAGGCCGTCTCCAGATAAAATACGCACATAACTTATTTGGTTTTGATCAAGTTCCGATAATACCTCTGGCATTTCTGATAGCGGAGGCGAAAGGATAAGGCCAGCCAATTGAGCAGTGTCTACCATGTCCACTAGTTCTTTCGCTATGTTTTTAGAGCTTGCATCGCACGGGTGAATTAACAATTCGAAATTGTTTTTGCGACACACATCCAATATGCCTTTTTGCATATCGATTATGTAGTAGGCGTTGGGGTTGTCGTATACGTAACCCAGTACCGATGCTCCTTTGCTCGCTAAGTCTCGCGCTGCCTTGTTCGGCGTGTACTTTAAGGCCTTTATTGCCTCTTCAACACGTTGCAAGGTGTCGGGTTTTACCGTGCCTTCCTTGTTAATTACGCGCGAAACGGTCTTTATCGAAACCCCCGCCATTTCGGCAACACTTTTGATGGTAGCAGCCAAATTCTATCTCACTCTAAAAATTGGTTTAATTTTCAACAATTAAGAAGCTCGTATTACTTTTTTGTTAAAAAATTAATTGCAGCCTTACATTGTGTCATGTAAGTTAACATTCAATGACAGCGTTGTCATCAAAAAGCTGTACCCCACAACAACGCCTGTCATTTTATTATTTCAATAAATGACAGCGTTGTCATTTTTGGCTGAGAGAAGGTAAATACAATGTTCAAAAACCAACAACATAAACTAACAAGAAGTGTTCGCCTCGCCATAGCTATGGGCGCATTAACAAGTATTTCAGCACCTATTGCGGTAGCACAGGAAGCAGGTGAAACTGAAATCATCGAAGTCACAGGGATCCGCGGAAGCCAAAAGGCCAACATCAATGCCAAGCGTTTTTCTAACGCTATTGTTGACGCTATCACTGCTGAAGACATTGGTAAGTTCCCCGACAAAAACGTGGCAGAAACACTTGCCCGTGTTCCGGGTATTACCATCGACCGCGATTTTGGTGAAGGGCAAGGCGTAACTATACGCGGTGTTCAGCCAGACCAAAACTTGACCCTAGTGAACGGTCAAGCCGTGGGAACCGGTCAGTGGTTTGTATTATCAGACGCAACCCGTAACTTTAACTTCGAAATTTTAGCGTCGGAAATGATTGCGGGTTTAGAAGTGTACAAGTCGTCTCAGGCAGACATTGATGAAGGCGCATTGGGCGGAACGGTAATTCTAAAAACACGTAAGCCGTTCGACCTTGACGCTAATTCTGGGCAAATCTCGGTAGAAGGCCAGTATGGTGATATCGCCGATTCACTCGACCCAACGCTATCTGGTTTGTACAGCTGGAAAAACGATGACGAAACCTTTGGTATTCTTTTCTCAGGCTCTTATCAAGAAAGAACGGTAGAGCGTGAAACTAACGAAGACTTCGGCTGGTTCGGCCCTAGCATTCCTCGTATCGACCCACTTATTGAAGCACCTGTTGGCGCTTCACAAAAAGGCGCTATTCCATGGGGAATGGGCTCAGCGTTGTTTAAGCAAGACCGTGAGCGCGTTGGTTTTGATGTAACTGCTCAATGGGCACCTACCGACGACTTCGACGTGTCTGTCCACTATCTATCGTCAACGCTTAAAGCTGACAACGTAAACTCTAACTTAATTGGTATTCCGTTTCGCGGTGTGGCGTATACAGGTACAGACACCAGCCCAGGTACGGTGAGCAGCGACAACGTAGTAGAGTCGCTTAGCATGATGGGCGTAGATAACCGCCCTGAGTGGGCGCGCTTTATGGCGTATGACAACATCTTCCGCGATGGTTCTGAAATGTCTACCGAGATTGTAGATATTGAGGGGCACTACCTTATGGGTGATGGCAAGTTGCACTTCCAGTTAGGTACAACCACGGGTGAAGGCGAAAACCGAGATTTCTTTACTGAATTTTGGGCTAGCGCAAACGACCCGCGTGCAGCCATCGATTTTTACAACCCAGGTGGCGACAACCCGTATATCGATTTTACAACGGCAAGCCCATGGCTAGCTAACCCAACGGATGAAATGTGGTTGGGAGGAATATTCGACCAGCTAAATGCAACGGAAGATAAAGAAAACTATATCCAATTTGATTACGAGCATTCAGTAGACTGGGGTGCAGTAACCGAAATCAAAACGGGTATTAAGCGTCGCGATCGTAGCTTTGCGCAATCTCGTTACAGAACTGACTTGGCCAACTTAGCGCCGGTGGGTGAAGGTAGCCTTGGCCCAGCGTCATCGTTTTGGAATGGCGACATGATTAACGTGTCTCACGACAACACCAACGGTGTGGCTGCCAGCTATTTCTTCCCTGACAAAGACAGCATGTACAACGCGCTATATAGCGTAGCCGAATGTGCAGATGACACTACTATACTTTGCCGCCGTACCGATGAATTCTTAGATGAATCTTCATTTGAGATAGAAGAAGATATTACTGCACTTTACGCCATGGCGAAATTTAGTGGCGATGGTTTCAGAGGTAATGTGGGTATGCGTTACGTTGAAACCGATTCAACTTCGAACGGTTACGATCTAACAACAGGCGAAGCGGTAGCGTTTGACGGTGGTTACAACGAATGGCTGCCAAGCATCAACTTGTCGTACGACTTATCTGAAGATGTGTTACTACGTATGGCGGCAGCACGCGTGCTTACACGTCCAGCACCGTTTCAGTTAGCACCTGCGGTAAACTTAACGCCTGAAACTAGCTCTGGCTCTGCTGGTAACCCGCAGCTTAACCCGCTAACTGCTAACCAATTTGAAGTGGGTGCAGAATGGTACTTTAGCGAATCATCGGTAGCCGCGGTAACGGTGTTCAAGAAAGATATTAACGACTTTATCTTTACCAAAACCGTATCTCGTGAAATTGATGGTCAGCAAATCAATCAGCTAAGAACGCCAGAGAATGGTGGTTCAACCTCTATCGACGGTATCGAAATGCAAATTCAGCATGTGTTCGACAACGGTTTCGGTGGCTACGCTAACTACACCTACACTGATGTGGCCGACGCACAAGTAGATGAAGCGGTTGCCGTTACAGACGATGACGGCAACATCATTGGTGCTACTATCGCAACGCGCTCAGTAAGCTTTCCGAACACGTCAAAAGACTCGTTTAACGTAGGTGTGTTCTACGAAACTGATCTTTACAGCGCGCGCTTAAACTACAACTACCGCTCTGAGTACTTTATTGCCCAAGCTGAAATTGGCGATCAGTACCGCGACGAACAGTCACAGCTTGATGCGCAGGTAAGCTGGAACGTGACAGAAACCATTACACTCAAAGCTGAAGCCCTTAACCTTACCGACGAAATCTGGGAGAACTACTATGTTCGAAGCAGTGACGGTAAGCGACTTGGTGGAACGCAAAGTGCCAATGGACGCCGTTTCTTCATTGGCGCTAGCATGAAGTTCTAGTTGCTAGTATGTGAAGATAGTTCGTGTGTTCACTATCTTCACTTAGCATAGGGTAGGGCGTTTGCTTTACCCTTGTTTTACTCTGAAATTGTGATTTAAGGATGTGCGACGTGATCCGCAATTCGACGAATTTTGTCAAAGCGTGCTTGAGCTTATCGTTACTGCTAGTGGGTAGCGCTTCGGCAATGGCTGAAACGCCTTCGCTACAGCAAGCCAGCTTGAATACGCTAGGAGAAAGCCTCGATATACATTACGAAGTATTAAGTAATGTGGACGATAGTTTGTGCCGGGTACATATTCCAAAAGGCGACTGCTTTTCGTCAGAGCTTACGATAGCAACCATGGCAACTCCCATTGAAGCCTCTACGTCGCTTTACTTTAGTCATATTGTGCCTATTCGCGGGTATGACTCAAAAAATGCAATTCGCATTGAGCATATAAACGGTGACCTGCACCGCCTAACGTTCGAAGATAAGGTGAGCGCAAGTGAGCAAGTTAAGGTAACGCTATCTGCGCCCTTTTGGCACGCCTCTCGCTCGGACGCAATGCCGAACTATTACTTAACTTACCCTGCTTTATCACCGGTGGTGGTTGCCTCCACAACTCGTGTGAATGAGCCGGGAAGTAATTTGCTAATCAATCAACACACTGGCTTATGGAGCAAACAAGCCCAGTACAAACGTACTGAAAACGACAATACACCGCTTATGGACAGCGCGTATTTATACAATAAGGGCGATTCAGCGCTAATTTTAGGTGATGTCCAGAACCGTGTTATTCCCAACGTAGGTCGAAGAGATGATTCGGATAAATTTGTTGCAGCCGCTGGCATTAATATAGATAAGTCTGATCAAGACATGCTTGCTCCAGCCATTGAGCAAATGGCCTATTTTGGCCTCACTAACCAGAAAACAGGCTTACCACTTAAGGTTATTATTCGCAGCGCTAACAATGCGAACGCCCTTGCAAATGAACCCGCAACAATAAACTCGAAAGAAGGCTATGCGCTTAGCATAACAGAGCAAAGCGCTACGATAATTGCCAACGATAACATTAGTGCTAACTACGGTTTGCTAACGCTAATGCAAGTATTTGATGCGCAGCATGGCCGCTTTCCTATAACTGAAATCGCAGACTCGCCACGATTCGAATTTCGCGGAATGCACTTAGATATTGCTCGCCACTTTCCAGGAAAGGCAGCGATTGAATCTGTTGTTCGCCAAATGTTCACCTATAAGCTCAATAAGCTACACCTACACCTAAGTGATGACGAGGGCTGGAGATTATCTATCGATGCTTTGCCCGAACTTACCGAAATTGGTGCGTTTCGATGCCACGATTTGTCTGAAACACAGTGCTTGCTGCCTCAGCTAGGAAGCGGGCCTTTTAAAAGTGCTACAGGTAACGGCTTTCTTACGCAGCAAGATTACATTGATATTTTAACAATGGCGCACGCGCGCGGTATTGAAGTTATTCCGTCGCTTGATATGCCTGGCCATGCCCGCGCAGCAATTGTTGCTATGAATGCGCGCTACAAGCGGCTTATGGCAGAGGGTAACTCAGATGCTGCACATGAATTCTTATTGGTAGATAAAGAAGATAAAACCCAATATGAAAGCGTTCAATTCTATTCAGATAACACCATAAATCCCTGTTTAGATAGCAGCTATCATTTTATCGAAACCGTACTTACTTCTGTGAAATCACTGCATGAAAAGGCCAACGTTCCGTTGACGCACTTCCATGTTGGCGCCGATGAAACCGCCGGTGCTTGGGTGAAATCCCCTGTATGCGCTGCGAAAGGCCAAAAGGCAGATGAAATACTGCCGGCTTTTGTTACCGAAGTGCAGAAAATTGCGCAAAAGCACAATATAGCAATTGGTGGCTGGAGCGATGGCATGGAAAAAGCCGTAAATACACTGGATAACAGCAGCGCGTATACCAACGTTTGGCATTTGCTTGCTGCGGGAGGAGAGAAAACAGTATCGCATTTTGCGAAGGAAAATATTCCGGTAGTACTTTCGTTTCCAGACGTGCTTTATTTCGACTTTCCTTACCAAAGTAATCCTTATGAGCCTGGCTATTACTGGGGTTCACGGGCAACCGATACCGAAAAAGTATTTTCGTTTATGCCCGAACAGCTGCCGCTTCATGCCGAGTTATGGACCGACCGTATGGGCCACAGTTACAGCAGTTCTGCTGAGGCCGACACATCATCAGTAATCGGTATTCAGGGGCAGCTGTGGTCAGAAGTCACCGTGAATCAAGATGCCGTGGAATATATGGTGTTTCCCCGACTATTGGCCTTGGCTGAACGCGCTTGGCACTACGCACCATGGCAACAAAACGCGAAAGCACTTCATGAAAAAGGCGGTTTAGTAAACCGGCAGGTAAGCGACTGGCAAGCGTTTGAGTTAGCGTTATTTAACCGCCATGCACCCGCGCTAGTGCTGCAGGGAGTGAATGTGCGTGTACCTACGCCAGCAGCGGTAATTAACAATGGTAAGTTACATATGAAGCCAGTGTCTGGTCTTACGATGGAGTACTTAACTTCAGATAATAAGTGGGAAACCTTTACTGCTCCTGTTGAAGTGAAGGGGAACGTAACTGTTCGCGCTAGAATTGCGGGAACACAGCAAATGAGTCGACAGGTGCAGCTGTAAGCGCCTGTTTTTATTGGTTAAAATGACAGCGTTGTCATGTTTTTACCAAGTGCATCTATGCATTTATCTATACTGAGATGTTTAAATGAGCTCTGATTTATTTTTTATTGGCATAGACGGTGGTGGCACCAAGTGCCGAGCACGATTAGAAGACGTTGACGGAAATGTCTTAGGTGAGGGCGTAAGTGGCCCTGCCAATATTATGCGCGATAGCGATTTAGCTAAAGCGTCGATAGTAGATGCGATTAATATCGCTATTTCGAATGCGGGTAACGCCAACACATCTGAGCAAGTTTCGCTGTCGCGGTGCGTGGTAGGCGCCGGTCTAGCTGGCGCAAACATTGAGTCTGCGAAGCAACAGTTTGAACAATGGCAGCACCCGTTTCATTCGCTACACGTGTTAAGCGATTTACACGCCGCATGCGTTGGAGCACACAATGGAAACCCGGGAGCAGCGATAATTATTGGTACGGGTTCATCGGGCACTATGTGGCAAGATGAATCTTTTCAAGATGTTGGTGGGCACGGGTTTCCTATTGGCGACAAAGCCAGTGGGGCTTGGCTAGGCTTAAAGGCCGTTCAGCACACGCTATTGTGTTTAGATGAGTTGGAAGAAAAGGATGAACTTGCAGCAGAAGTGTGTAACGCCCTGCAATCATCATGCACCCAAGAAATCGTAGCGAAATGTGCGGAATTTAACACCCATCACTATGCCGCCTTGGTAGAACGTATGCTGCCTTTGCTATACACAAAACAAAAGAAGGTTACCGCACTTTTTGAAGAGGGGGCCGTGTACATTGAGCGTATGGCAAAGCGACTTCTTGCTAATCACAACCATTGTTTAGCCATGATAGGTGGGCTTAGCAATGTTTATTCAGCCTATTTTTCAGAATCCATCAAAGCGCGTTTAGTACCCTGCAAAGCAACGCCGCAGCAAGGTGCTATTTATCATGCAAAAGCCGCGTTTAATCACAAAGAAGGTGAGAAATGAGTTTATCTATAATGGCAAAAGAAGCCAGAGAGTTTCCGTCAGTTATTACGCAGCAGTTAGATAAGAATGATGAAGCGATCAGTCAGTTAGCGGGTAGGTTACAGCAATTAAACCCTAACTTAATTTACATTATTGGTCGCGGTTCGTCAGATCATGCCGGCGTGTTTGGAAAGTACCTATTTGAAACCGAGATGGGTATTCCAGTGTGCAGTGCCGCCCTTTCAATTGCAGGCATATTTAAACGCCAATTGAATTTGAAGGGGGCGGTAGCTTTTATCATCTCTCAATCTGGTCGTAGCCCAGACATACTAAAGCAAACCGAGTCGGCCAAAAACGGCGGGGCGTTTACGGTTGCCTTCGTGAATGATGAAACGTCGCCATTAGCCGAGCTGGCTGATGCCGTTATTCCTTTATCTGCCGGGGAAGAAAAGGCGGTTGCGGCTACTAAGAGCTTTTTAGCAACGCTGTCGGCGCTTCTCCATTTGTGTGCCCGTTGGAGCGAAAATACCTCGCTATTTAATGCGCTAAAAGCCATGCCTTCGCAGCTAGAGGCAGTGATCAATGCGCCGTCTCAGCTAACAAAAGCCCATTTAGAAAATACGCGAAACACCATTGTTTTAGGGCGTGGCTTTGGCTATGCGGTTGGGCGAGAAGTAGCGCTTAAATTAAAAGAAGTATTGGGTATACATGCCGAAGCGTTTAGCAGTGCAGAGTTCATCCATGGCCCAGTCACGTTAGTTGAGAAAAAGCTGAAGCTTATTTCGTTAAACATAGAAGATGAGAGCGCACCTTTTCATCAAAACATGGTGCAAGATGTGAGATCCCGTGGCGGTGAGTGCATAGATCTGCAAGGGGGAGTAACGTCTTCACACCCAAGGCTGAACGCACTTTTACTAATGCAACGCTTCTATCTGGATATAGAGAAAATTGCCGTTGAATTAGGTTTGAACCCAGATACGCCACCCGGATTAAACAAGGTAACGAAAACCCAATGAAGACCATTATTCTGGCTGAAAAGGTGCTGATGAACGGTGCCTGGCAGCATAATCAGGTGCTGAGCATTGAAAAGGGTGTGATAGTTGACATTGCACCTCTTTCTTATTTTAAGAAAGACGCAACGTCAGTTATCAACGAGCGCATACGTGGTGCAGTTATTCCAGGCTACATCGACACACAGGTAAATGGTGGTGGGGGCGCGATGTTTAATCATACTCCCACGATTGAAAGCATAAACGCGATGGCCGAAGCGCACTTGAAATACGGCACTACTACATTGTTTCCAACGCTCATTACCGACGATATAGACACCATTGAGCAAGCGGCAGATGCAGTAAGCGAGGCCATTGCACAGGCGCATCCCAGCGTTGAGGGGGTTCATTTTGAAGGGCCGCACCTTTCTGTTGAGAAAAAAGGCGTGCACTTGCCACGCTATATTCGCGCACTTTCAGATTGTGAACTGGCAACCTATACCCGAAGAGATATTGGGCAAGTTCTTATCACCGTTGCGCCTGAAAACGTGCCTTGCGACATCATCCGAGATTTGGTGGGGCAAGGAGTTATTGTTGCATTAGGGCACTCAAACGCACCGTTTGAAACCGTGCAGAATGCATTGGACGCTGGGGCATCAGGCTTTACCCACCTTTATAACGCCATGTCGCCACTGACTTCCAGAGAGCCTGGAATGGTGGGGGCGGCGCTACTTAACAACAGCGTGTGCGGGATAATTGTGGACCATCATCACATTCACCCGAAAGCGGTAGAGCTGGCTTATAAGGTGAAAGGGCCGCATCAATTAATGCTAGTGACTGACGCCATGGCCCACGTGGGCGCAAGCGACGATACCATCGCGTTCTTCGATACTCATATCACGCGCCAAGGTAACAAGTTAACCACGCCCGACGGGACGTTAGCCGGTAGCTGTTTAGATATGCACGGCGCAGTAACGAACAGCATTAACGACATCAATATCGCATTAGAACATGCCAGTACCATGGCAAGCGCAACGCCAGCACGCTTCACCAAAATACATGATAGGGTAGGTGAACTAGAGGTAGGAAAGCGCGCTAACTTTTTAGTGATAAACAACGACAATACTCTGTTAGAAGTGTGGCAGAACGGAAGTAAACGCCTTTGCGCTAACTAACAACATAATAATAAATAAGAGATCTTTGCTATGACAACACAAGCTCAGTCGCAAGTACCCAACGCAACAGGAATGGGGCGCTTTGTACCTATTCTAAGTATCGGTTTACTGTTTTTCATTTTCGGCTTCATTACATGGTTAAACGGGGCATTAATTCCGTTTTTGCAAATGGTGTGCGAGCTAACAGAAATGCAAGCGTTGCTTATCGCCTTTTGTTTTTACATCGCTTATGTCGTCATGGCGCTACCTATGGCAAAGATCCTCGAAAAAACAGGCTACCAGAAGGGCATGAGCCTAGGGCTTAGCATTATCGCCGTGGGATGTTTGTTGTTTGTACCTGCCGCACTTAGCGCCATGTTCCCCGTGTTTTTGCTGGCACAATTTGTGGTAGGTAGCGGTTTGACCATACTTCAAACAGCATCAAACCCGTTCATTGTTCGCCTAGGTAACGAAGAAAGCGCTGCCGCTCGCATTGCCTTTATGGGCCTTCTTAACAAAGCGGCTGGCGTGCTGGCTCCTATTGTTTTTACTAGTCTAGTGTTAAGTGGTTTGCCTGACGTAAACCAAGAGTCGTTAAACGCCATGCCACAAGACGTAAAAGCCACGCTAATTAATGATATGTCTGTCTCACTTATTCAGCCTTACGTTGCAATGGCAATCGCATTGGGCGTACTGGCTCTGGTATTTATGCGCCTTGCATTGCCGACCATTAATGATGAGCAAGCTGAAGGTGAAACTGTGGAAGCATCGCTTTCCTCAAATAAAGATAAAAAGATCCTGCATTTCCCACACTTAGTATTGGGCGCAATAAGCCTGTTTTTCTACGTTGGGGTAGAAGTTATTGCTGGCGACACCATTGGGTTGTATGGCTCTTCAATTGGCGTAGAAAACGCGACCACGCTTACGTCATTTACCATGATTGCTATGGTTATCGGGTACGCAGTAGGCCTTATTTGTATTCCTCGATTTATTTCTCAGCAAACGGCGCTACTAAGCTCTGCGGTGTTTGGCGTAGTTTTCACCACATGCATTCTAATGAGCTCAAACACTGATACTGGGATCTCTGAAGTGCTGTGGGGATGGACGGGCGTGCAATCGCTTCCTTTCTTACCTAACAGCGTGACGTGTATTGCGCTTCTTGGCTTGGCAAATGCCATGGTGTGGCCTGCAATCTGGCCGCTGGCGCTAAATAATTTAGGTAAATACACTGCACAAGGTTCGGCACTGCTTATCATGGGGATTGCAGGTGGTGCTATTTTGCCCATGGTTTACGGCGGAGCTAGTGAGCTAGTTGGTGGTCAAAGTGCCTACGCGATCATGCTACCTTGCTACTGCTTTATTGCTTACTACGCCGTATTGGGCTGTAAAAAACAACGCTGGTAAATGCCAGTGTTTTACCGTGTGGCTCACGGTTCAACTGTTTAAAGAAATGCGCTTTTTAGCGCATTTCTTTTTGTTGGTCTGCGCTGCTGCATTAAAACTGGTGCTGTCGCATTAAAGTCGGTGCTGCCACATTAGAAAAGGCAAGTAGCTGCAGTAGTTTGACGAGTCTTCACCAACTCTTAACTTATACTGAATATTTGTATTTCTGATGTTCAGTGTTTGATACATTTGCTTTTTAAATGTATTGATAAAAATTTCCAATTTGTTGCATAAACGTTAGCTCACTATACTCAATTTCGTTTTCTACCTTTCAAATTAAAAAGAGTAAGTGGAATGTCTAGTACCACCGCCCTACACGCAAAGCACCTAGAAGCCGGTGCGAAAATGGTCGATTTCTTCGGCTGGGATATGCCAATTAACTATGGTTCACAAATTGAAGAGCATCACGCTGTGCGTCAAGACGCCGGTATGTTTGATGTGTCTCACATGACCATTGTTGATGTAAAAGGCACACAAGCCAAAGCGTATCTCCAGTACCTTTTAGCCAACGACGTGGCAAAACTAAAAGACAAAGGCAAAGCGCTATACAGCGGCATGCTTAACGAAGAAGGCGGTGTTGTAGACGACCTTATCGTTTATCACTTCGACGAGACTAACTATCGTTTAGTGGTTAACTCAGCAACGCGCGAAAAAGACATGAATTGGTTAATGAGCAAAGCAGAAGGCTTTGACGTAACCATCACCGAGCGCCCTGAATTTGCCATGATTGCCGTACAAGGCCCTAACGCAAAAGAAAAAGCCGCCACCTTGTTCAGCGCAGCGCAAAAAGAAGCAGTAGCGGGCATGAAGCCATTCTTTGGTGTACAAGCAGAAGACTTATTCATTGCTACCACAGGTTATACCGGTGAAGCAGGCTATGAAATTATGGTGCCAGCTGAGCAAGCGGAAAACTTTTGGCAAGCACTACTAGACGCGGGCGTTAAGCCATGCGGCCTGGGTGCTCGCGACACCCTTCGCCTAGAAGCAGGCATGAACCTATACGGCCAAGATATGGATGAAACTGTATCACCACTAGCTGCCAACATGGGCTGGACAATTACATGGGAACCGGCAGAACGTGACTTCGTAGGTCGTAAAGCATTAGAAGCGCAGCGCGAAGCGGGTACCGACAAGCTAGTAGGCTTGGTAATGACTGAAAAAGGCGTGCTGCGTCATGGTCTTAAAGTGAAAACAGAAAGCGGCGAAGGCGTTATCACTTCAGGTACGTTCTCTCCAACTCTAGGCCACTCAATTGCCATGGCACGAGTACCTAGTGATGTTGGTGAAACAGTAGAAGTGGAAATGCGCAAAAAGTGGGTTACAGTAAAAGTGGTTAAGCCCTCCTTTGTTCGCAATGGAAAAAGTGTTTTATAAGGCCAAAAGCTTCAAGGCCCCGAAAGTTAACAGAGAATAACAGGAACGATTATGAGCAACATCCCAACTGATCTACGCTATGCCGCTACGCACGAATGGGTTCGCCCTGAAGGTGACGGTGTTTTCACTGTAGGTATTTCTGAGCACGCACAAGGCTTACTTGGCGACATGGTTTTCGTTGAATTGCCAGATGTTGGCGATACAGTAAGCACTGGTGACGACATATGTGTTGCTGAATCGGTAAAAGCAGCATCTGACGTATATGCGCCAATCTCAGGTGAAGTGGTTGAAGTAAACGAAGACCTAGAAGATTCACCAGAACTAGTTAACTCTGACCCATATGGCGACGGTTGGCTATTCAAAATTAAAGCTGACGATGCGGCTGAAGTAGAAGGTCTACTAGACGCTGAAGGCTACGAAAACAGCATCGACGAAGAGTAATTCGTTACGCAGTTTTAAAAGAAACATATTTTGAAAAGGGGCATGAAGATAATTCAGCCCCTTTTTAACTTAAAGATTTAACGCGCCCTTGCGGCAACCATTACGAGTGCTTAACAACGTTATGTCGAATACTTCCCCTACATTGGCTCAACTAGAGCAAAAAGATACATTTATCCGCCGTCACATTGGCCCGGGTAAAGGCGAAATTGAAGAAATGCTGTCTGCCATTGGTGCAAGCTCACTAGACGATTTAATCGAGCAAACTGTACCGGCAGGTATTGCGCTACCAGAGCCACTAAAATGTGGTGAAGGGGCGACAGAAGTTGAAGCATTAAGTGAACTTAAAGCCGTTGCAGAAAAGAACAAAATTAACCGTTCTTTCATTGGTATGGGTTACTACGATACCCACGTACCCAACGTTATTCTTCGTAACGTGCTAGAAAACCCAGGTTGGTACACAGCATACACGCCTTACCAGCCAGAAATTGCCCAAGGCCGTTTGGAAGCTATTCTTAACTTCCAACAAGTGACCATTGACCTAACAGGCCTAGAGCTAGCATCGGCATCGTTGCTTGATGAAGGTACAGCGGCAGCAGAAGCCATGGGCCTTGCTAAGCGTGTGTCTAAGAACAAGAAAGCGAATGCGTTCTTTATTGCTAACGACGTCCACCCACAAACGGTTGACGTGGTTGAAACCCGCGCTGAAATGTTTGGTTTTGAAATCATTAAAGGTGAAGCAGAAGAAGCAGCTGAGCACGATATTTTTGGTGCGCTACTTCAATACCCAACTTCTACAGGCGAAGTAAAAGACATCAGCGACATCATTTCTGCGGTACAAGCGAAAAAAGGGATTGTGGCAGTAGCCGCTGACCTTATGAGCTTGGTAATGCTTAAGTCGCCAGGCGAGCTAGGTGCAGACGTGGCACTGGGTAGTGCACAGCGCTTTGGTGTACCTATGGGCTACGGTGGCCCGCACGCGGCATTCTTTGCTACACGCGACAGCTACAAGCGTTCACTACCTGGCCGTATTATTGGTGTAAGTAAAGACACCCGCGGTCGCCCAGCACTTCGCATGGCGCTACAAACCCGTGAACAACACATTCGCCGTGAAAAAGCGAACTCAAACATTTGTACAGCGCAGGTGCTGCTAGCCAACATGGCAAGCTTCTACGCGGTATATCACGGCCCACAAGGCCTTAAAACCATTGCGGAGCGCATTCACCGCTTTGCTGACATTCTTGCTACTGGTTTAAACCAGAAAGGTGCGGAAAAAGGTGTAGCTCTTAAACATAGCACGTACTTCGACACGCTAACCGTAATGGTAAGCAACAAAGAAGACGTACTAGAGAAAGCCTACGCAAAAGGCATGAACCTGCGTGCAGACCTTGAAGGTGCGGTAGGTGTGTCGCTAGACGAAACCACGACACGTGAAGACATTCTTGCGCTATTCGACGTACTGCTTGGTGAAGATCACGGCCTAACGGTAGAAGGTTTAGACGCAGAAGTAACCACGCAAGCTGTGAAGTCTATCCCTGACGGTCTTGTACGTACCAGCGACTTCCTGACACACGAAGTGTTTAACAAGTATCACTCTGAAACAGAGATGCTTCGTTACATCAAGAGCCTTGAAAACAAAGACTTGGCACTAAATCACTCAATGATTTCATTGGGCTCGTGCACCATGAAGCTAAACGCAACGGCTGAAATGATCCCAGTAACATGGGCTGAATTCGGTCAGCTTCACCCGTTTGCTCCACTAGACCAAGCAGTAGGCTATCAAGAAATGATTGCCGAGCTAGCCGAGTGGCTAATTAACGTAACGGGTTACGACGCGCTTTCTATGCAGCCTAACTCAGGTGCGCAAGGTGAATATGCGGGCCTATTGGCTATTCAGCGTTACCACGAAAGCCGTGGCGAAGGTCACAGAAACGTGTGCCTAATTCCAAGCTCGGCCCACGGTACTAACCCTGCATCAGCGCAAATGGTTAGCCTTAAAGTGGTAGTAGTGGCTTGTGACGCTAACGGTAACGTAGACCTTGACGACCTTCGCAAAAAAGCAGAAGAAGTAGGTGAGAACCTATCGTGCGCCATGATCACATACCCGTCTACCCACGGTGTATATGAAGAAACCGTACGCGAGATTTGTGACATTGTTCACCAATACGGCGGTCAGGTTTACATGGACGGCGCGAACATGAACGCGCAGGTGGGCATTACATCACCTGGCTTCATTGGTTCAGACGTGTCGCACCTTAACCTGCACAAAACCTTCTGTATTCCACACGGTGGTGGCGGCCCAGGTATGGGACCAATTGGTGTTAAGTCGCATCTTGCGCCTTTCCTACCAAACCACACGGTTGTTAACGTAGAAACGGCGGGCAAAGACTGTGGTGCGGTATCGGCAGCGCCATGGGGCAGTGCATCAATTCTGCCTATTAGCTACATGTACATCAAAATGATGGGTAGCGCAGGCTTACGTAAAGCAACCGAAGTCGCTATTCTTAACGCTAACTATGTGGCTAAGAAGCTAGAAGGGCACTTCCCAGTGCTTTACAAAGGCAACAACGACCGCGTAGCGCACGAATGTATTATTGACCTTCGCCCGCTTAAAGAAGCAAGCGGTGTAACCGAGCTAGACATTGCGAAGCGTCTGAACGACTACGGTTTCCACGCGCCAACCATGAGCTTCCCAGTAGCGGGTACGCTTATGATTGAGCCAACCGAGTCGGAAGCGAAGTACGAACTAGACCGTTTCATTAACGCTATGGTTAGCATTCGCCAAGAAATTGCGAAAGTAGAAAGCGGCGAGTGGGATGCCACTGACAACCCGCTACACAACGCACCGCACACACTAGCTGACATCTGTGACAGCGACTGGAACCGCAGCTACGACCGCATGCTAGCGGCGTACCCAGCACCAGAAGTACACAGAAACAAGTTCTGGCCAACAGTTAACCGTATTGATGACGTTTACGGCGACCGAAACCTGATCTGTTCTTGCCCTAGCATTGAGAGCTATGTTGAGGAGTAGGGTGCTGGTTTAGCAGCGCTGCTGCTGGGTACTGATTGATTTGAAAGGCGAACCTTGGGGTTCGCCTTTTTTGGTTTTTTCAATTTTAGTATTTAAACGGCTGATGTAGCAGAGTGCAACTTCTACAATTGAATTTTCGACGTCCGCTCAAGGCGAGGAGCGGACGTTTAACGCCGTGCTCACCGGTAAATTGGGAGCTCTCCAGCGAGTAATTTATCTGTGTGCAACACCTTGTTATATGCATCACGCAATCTGGTACTTATCTTTTCTTAAGGAAAACGCTGGTATAGTACCTTCTAAAACTTCTACTATTTGCTCGTTTATCCTTGGATGCTCTATACCACCTGATATAAAGCTGAACTCGTTACCGTTTTCCTTATCTATACTAACTTTTATTACCTGCTCAGAATCAGCTACTACGGCTAAATTCGGGTTGTGAGTAACCATAATAATTTGACGAAGTTTTTTAGCTTCTTTTATATAGGGAACAAGGACTTTAGCAACACTATTGTTATCTAAATTGTCTTCTGGCTGATCGATAATCAAAGGAATATCTTCTTTGTCAAGAACTAAATAAAAGACAAGTAAAAGAGCACCTTTTTCTCCCGGGGATAGCTGTTCTAAGCTCTTACCCTTTTGACGCAAATCATAATATGGTTCGATAAAGCTCAACCCGAAAACATAACTATATAGTTCTCTTCTATCTTTAGTGATTTCCCCGATGAATGTTTTTTCATTCTTAGAGCCAGCCCGTTTATCAAACTCTAAATACTCAACTAACCGGCGTAAAAAATTTTCCACGGATTTTTCATCATTCCAGTTGGTTGCTGCAACCAAGTCTTCCTGAAGCAGTGCTGAGCCATCTTCACTACCATAAAAAGAACCAATTCTATTTTGTTTTATATTTCGTAGAATCGTATTTTTGAAATCATTGGAGCAATAGAAAGAACTGGCTATACTCAGACCGGAAACATCAGATCTTGATAATTTTTTAGAAATTTCTTCTTTTATCTCTTCGTAAAATTCTTGAATCTCTTTCTTTTTCGATAATATGTCGATCGATTTCTTAATCCTTAAATCTCGTTTTTCATTGATATCTGTTACAAGATTCTTGTCTAGATAATCTAACTTTTCTCTCATATAAGTCAAACTATCAGGAGTTTCAGAATCCCCTTTAATTTCACCTTTTCTTACCTTCCACTCTGCCAGAGCACTTAAATAATCCTGGAATGCCTTTTGCTCACCGGTAAATTCAGAGTGAATACCTTTTATCTGAGATTTCAAATATTCGAGTTTTGAAGCTGGTGAAAGTAATTCATATTTCTTTTGGCTCCAATCTTCATCCACCTTGATAAGTTTGGCGTCTTCTTCATTTATTTCCTTCAGCAAAAGAACTCTGGATCTAATCACACTTTCGTCAAACTCAATATTAATCGCTTTAGAAATATCGAATCCGCACTTGCGAGCGACATTGTGACCTTCAGATATAACTGAAATAAGCTCGCTATATTTATTCTTCAAATCGCGATTTAATTTTTCCGCCTCAACAATCAAATAATTCCTATCCGATATTTTCTTGGTTATAGATTCAATCTCTTTTTCCATCTCTAACTTCGAAGCTTCTAATTCTCCAAGTGTTTTTTTCTTCGCTTTTGTATCTTCTGACTCTTCATTTTTTGACGGATCTTCTACAGCTTTCGGTTTTGAAGAGTCATGAGCAGCAAGCTCGTCTTCCTTAACTTTAATTTTACTAAGTAGATTTTTTCTATAACTTGGGTCGAATTGGTTTTCAAGTTTTATGATTTCATCATTTAATTCGAGTATCTCTTCGTGGATATGGTGAATTTCCTTTTCTGCAGATCTTTTCTTCAGGTCAATAAGCTCTTCAAACGTAGTTTGTCCCATTTTTTTCTCTGTAGGGACATACTGGAAAACTACCTTCTCTATCTCTGAACGAAAAGCATCCACTTTATCTATTTCATTACAAACTTTTTCAAAGTAGCTCTGAGGCAAATATCTAACAAGTCTTTCTTGGCTTTCATCGATTATATGGGTGAGCAATCGTTCTTCGGATTTTTTTCCGCTCTCAAACTCAATAAAAGCAGTAAACCGATCAGCAAGCCCTTTCTTTTTGAACTTTTGCTTATGGAGAAATATATAATCATCAGAATGTTCGGCATCCGAACATATAGCAAGAATGTCAGAAAGGGCGCTTTTGCCACTTCCTTTGTGTCCGATAACGGTGGCCAGTTCGCTATTCATTGGTATGGTAATGTCTTCAAACCAAATTGAACTAGGATCTTCTTTACCCGTTCTCCTGATGTTAATGGATTTGATATATTTAGTAGGGTTATCCCTCACCCGCTTTAGAATTTCTGGTTCATCGCCAATATAAAACCGACTTTCTGGTTCATTCAGGGCATACTTCAGCCCTTTGAAAGAAGGCTCACCCTTGAGCCATAATTTCTGCTTTATTTGGTATTTCCGTATGTTGTGATTATCTGAACAAATAATCATTGGTATTGTTTTACCGATATTCGGAAAAACAAACTTCCTATACCCTTCTTGGTCACTTTCCTTACCGAGCTCATATATATCAACGGCCTTCGCAATTTCTGTTTTCTGAGCGGTTCCATGTGGTAGTGAATGTGTAATATTTTCTACAGAGCCACTCTTTTCACCTGCATGTATTGTGACAATCCCACCTAATTCCTTTACCAATTCTATTGTGTCTTTAAGATCACAATAAACTTGATTTTCCCTAAGGCCTTCTGAATCCACCTTATTGATATCTGTTCTGTGCTTAATTTGCCCCCAAATATGTTCTATATTTGAATCTTCGGGAAATATACCGATAAAGTGTACGGGGTCCTTACCTCTAGCATCTGAAAGAAACTCTATGCCAGGTAAAACAGTGATCCCTTCTTTTTCACCCAACTCTCTCAGCTGTTTGTATCTATCGACATCAATCACGTGATGATCGGTAACAGCAAAAGCAGCTATTGAATTTCTCTTCATTTCGTTGACAATATCGACATTGGTAATTGTCTTATCTTTATAGTCATACGAGGATGGAGTATGAAAATGCAAGTCCCATCTATTCCATTCCGAACCTTTACTATTCATCACATTCCTTAAAATCAAATTCTTGAAATATCTACGTATTCAGTTGGGTATATAACAGCTTATTACTGAGACTTCATAGCAACATCCGTTTGTACTGAAAAACTATATTCCCTACTTTTCGCGGGAAGGAACCAACGTCCGCAACACGTACTTAGCAGCCGTCTGCCTTCGAATTTATTAACGTCGGCAACTAACACAAAAAAGGATTTGGCCCATGTATCAGTTCTCACACTATCAACTATTCTTTTCTAACACCCCGAATACCACCATCCATAACAAGCACTTTAGTCAGCCTGCTTTCGTCGTCACCCTCAAAACGCACACTACTCCCATTTTTAGCAAAGAATCGGCCGCCGCCCTCATGAAAATATTCTTCATTCTCAATATAAGGTAACGCGTTAAGTACAAAGCCATTGGCTGTTTTTTCTAACACCACATCAACATTCACGGGGTTAGTTACCACATAGGTTCCAACATATTGGCTTAGTTCCTCTTGGCTTATGGGTACTAACTTCCTAACTTCAGCTTCCGAGTAACCTACGTTTAACTTTTCTTTTAGCCGTATTTCTAGTTCAGTTATTAACTGCCTGCCGTTATTGCCGTTCGTCATAATGGCGTAGCCGTTGCCCGTATCTAGTTCAATATATAGCTGCGACATAAACCCAGCATCTGCGCCGCCGTGGCCAAAGCCTAGAGTCTCCCCATTGTCATCCATATTGATGAAGAAGCCTATTCCTACATTGGGTGGCTCAATACTCGGCGTATTGTTGGTTAACATTTCTTGTGCCGTGGCTTGCGATATCCAGTCGGTTTTCTGCCCTAAATATGCGCTGCGCACGCCGCTTGCCAGTTTCAACATGTCTGATGGTGTACTCCACATGCCTGCTGCTGCAAGCGTAGCGTAAGTATGCGGGCCACCCTTAATTGGCGCACCGTCTCCGTCATACGGCGTAGCCATATTGTTTGATAAGTTGGTCGATATGGGTTGTTCGAAGCCAGAACGCGTCATGCCTAAAGGTTTAAACAAAAGCCGTTGTGACATAGTTGGCAAGGGCTCGTTAGCTACGTCTTGCAAGGTAAGCTGAGCAAGCGTAGTACCGCCACCGGAATAACGCATTTGCGTGCCAGGTTGAATATCAACAACAACAGCGTCGGTATTGGCGGGAACTGCACCTTCTAGCACTTGCTGCAAGTTAGGCACTGGTTCACCCGCCGCGTAACCAGGAAAGCCATGTACTGTGGTACCTGCCGTGTGACTCAATAATCTGCGTAAAGAAACAACGTCTTGCCCAGTCCATTCGTGTTCAGGCAACTGCCAGCTGGTGAGTAAGGTATTAACATCTGCATCTAAATCTAGCGGGTTATCTTCGCGGTACTTCATCAATACTGCCGCAAATGCGGGTTTAGAAATACTGCCTGCTTGGAATACTGTGTTTTCATCAATAGCCAATTCAGTGGCTAAATCTTTTACGCCGCTTTGCATGGTCCAGGCTATTTGCCCATTTCTCATAAACGCGACAGATACCCCAGGTACATCATAATGCGCTTGTCTTTGTTCTAAAGATTGGTAATCAACCTCTTGCCCTTCAATTCGAATGCGTTCAGTAAGCCCAGATTTTAAAAGGTTGGCTTCTTTTGATTCTGCGGCAGCAGAAGGGGAGGCGGGCAAGGTTTCTGGCTCTGTACAGCCCAATAACGACGCTAAACAAAACGAAAGTGTTAAAGAGGAGAAGAGCGTGATTGATGTCATTATGTGTATTCCATTACGAGTGAACGTACCAGAGTACGTTCCTACTATTATTCGATCAATGCTGACGATTTTCTAGTTCAGGCACTTGATAGCTAGTCGCCTGTACCTTCCGCAATCTTCTTTCGCAAGTATGCCAACCGCGTTTTAAAAGCACCATTTTCAACATTTTCTTTATAGCTCATTGCTAGTGCTTTCTCTCGCATTTCAAGTGCCATGGCTAAATCGCCGTTAGCTTCATAACCGTCTGCCAGACTGTCGTAAGCGTCAGATTTGTTGGGGAAGCGAGCTATATTTTTCTTAAAAATTGCAATGGCAGAGTCAAAGTCTTGTTTGTTCAACGCAGCGTAACCCGCGTGGTTTACGGCTTTATATTCTGGCTTTGCTTCAAAAGCGTATTTTGCAGAAAGGTCTTTATAGTATTGCTCTACCGCAGGAATACCTTCTTGTATTATCGCACCTGTTGGGCGTAACGAATTTAGCTGCTTTTGAAGCGCCAAGCTCATACCTGCAAGAGCAGTCGTATTGTGGCTTTCAGATGTATCTAGCTCGGTATCAAAGTTAAACCCTTTTCGTTCGCTGCTATTTAGTAGTTCAACGTAACGTTCGTATGCGCTTAGCATGTTTCCACCTTCGTTACCCATGTTGACATAAAGGTACTTGTTAAGGTCGCTATCTGACGCAAAGAACGCTTTTGCCTCTGAAAATATCACTTCTTCGTGCCACCACAAACTTGGGCTAAATGCGAAGTAAGCTTGAAACAGTTCAGGCCGCTCTTGCAGTGCGTATAAGGTAAAAAGGGCGCTTAATGAATGCCCAGAAACAATCGCGTAGTTATTGGTGCGATAGTTTGCCCCTACGTAAGGCTTTAGTTCTTTTTCTAGAAAGTCTAAAAAGTTGTCGGCACCACCAGATATTCCCCACTGGTTGTAGCTTTCATCATAGGTAGGTGTGAAGTCTCGCGTGCGCTCGGTGTTGGCAATACCGATAACAATCATTTCCTGAGCCATTCCAGACTGATTGAGCAGATCAAGCGTGCCTACGGTATGGGCAAAATTACGCTGTCCATCTAGCAAATATAAAACTGGGTAAGTGGTGTCTTTGTAGCGGGAATAGTTATTAGGTAGGTGAATAAGCAGTTCTCGCGACTCATTCAAAACTTCTGACTTTATTGTTGTAACCACTGCCTCGCCACGTACTTTTGCGTTTACGTGAAAGCTAAGACTAAAAGCAAGTAAGGCGCCGATAAAAACACAGGCAAGCTTTTGATACATTTGAATTTCCTTATTCTTTGTAATCGGAGCGGATCACTGAATTGTAAGTTACTAAAAAAGTAGAAATTAAACCTGTCACACAAATCAGAGGTTGTCAAAATTACATCAATTCGTGATAAAAATTACCCAAGGTTTTTACCCTAATGAATTTGTAGAGTGCGAGAAATAGAGGTTTTGCAACTCATTTAGTTGCCGTTGCAGTGGCGGACACTTTAGCGGTTATACCCAAGGCGGGGATTACACGATAAATTAAAATTGAACAAAAAGTGTACAAATTAATTTTTATTGTGTATAAAAAATGTACAGAAAGGGATTTTGACATGAAAAGACAACTATTATTTTTTATTGTGGTTTTGGCGGTCAGCGGCTGTGCATACACGCCAAAAGAGGATCTAGAAAAATATAAAAATAATTCTAGAAAACACATTCTCCGGGTTTCAAACCACGGTTACCTCATAGAAGACGGAATCACTCTTCAAAACGGTTTAGCAGATACAGCTAGCAAGCATCTCACTATTGAAGAAACAGCTTACAAATATAGCGATATTTTTACAGGGGCTTTTGAGCTGGCATGCGAAAATGGCAGAGTTTCGTTATCTGATGCTCAAAAAAATGAGTGTAAAAAGTCTGCTCGACAGTTTATGAAGGAGGTAGCGCGTTGCTCAGTTGGGCAGCCCTCAGGTGGCTGTGACAGTATCAACTCATCTAATTTTGAGAGATTTTTTGTCGAGAAATCTACCCCAATAAAACTGCTAGTGTATTTTCACGGGGGATTGAACAAGTATAAACACACCGACCAAAGGATGGAGTCACAGATTGGCTCGATTATGAAAGGACTGCCAAAAACTAAATTTCAAAATAAAAAGGTCGGGGATAATAGCTTACCTATCACTGAGCATTGGCAATTCCCTGTTTTTGTTTCTTGGCCATCTTCAGCTTTGGATACTTACAAAGAGCACTTGCTAGAACTAAGAGAGGGAAGGAGAGTTGCCCCCAGCTTGTCATATTTTTCTTCTCCCATAATTTTGATAGAAGATCTTGTTACTTCAGTGGGCGAATTCCCTATGAATGTCTACTATCAATTCACAAACGATAAAGATCGACTTGCATCAAGAGGTGGCATTGGATTATCACATGTTTGGATAGAGTCTGATAACCAGTTTGCGAGCTTACAATGCGATCGCAATGATACAACTCAGCCAAATGAGTTTGCAGTAAAAGAAATTTTTCTCAAAGGCGACTCTGTGATACGGATAAACCGCTCTGAATACAATCGCAACTCGTTTCAGCACAAGTTGAAAAGTGGCGTGTTCATAGCTGCTACACCTTTTAGGTACGTTCTAGGTAGCGCATGGAATGGAACCATTGCTGGGAACGCGTGGAAAGTAATGAAGCGTAGAGCCAGAAACATGTTTGACCCGACAGGGGATGCAGATAACCGCCTGCAAAAAGAAAATTTAGAGTTGTTTAAAGATGGTATAGGTAGTTCGCTCGGTTCTTTTTTTGAAAGCCTCTTCGCTCTTAAACAAAGATATCCAACGCTGAACCTGCAGTTAAATTTGGTAGGCCACAGCATGGGAACAATTGCTATTAACAATCTATTAGAAAAATATGAATCGGATTGGACCGAATCAGGAGTCTTAAAAAATGTTGTTTACATGGCTGCTGCAGCTAGTACCGAAGAGACTCTCTCTATTGTTCCCGACTTGATGAAATCTGACAATTCATTTGACTTCTTCAACTTAACTTTAAATAGAGTTTCCGAAGTTGCAGAGTTTTACGCTTTTGGTTTTGCGCCTTCGGGCTCGCTATTGGTATCGATAGACAAGTATCACGACGAACCAGAGCATCACTTGAAGCGAACATTCGGCTCTGAAATAAATGTGCGATCTTCTTTACCTGCAATTCTTAAGTCCTTCAATGGCGTTAAGGGGAACGTGGTTTTAAAATCATTTAACGATATCGAAGCACTTGAAACATCGTTCAATATTCCTGTAATGCACGGTGACTTCGGAGACCTAGATTATTGGCTACCCTCAACGTGGGCAATCACAAATGCAAATTATGAAAAGCCAACAGCTAATCAAACCTTCAAATGTGAACCGTTAATAGAGCGCCCATATAAACCCAGTGAAGGTGAAACTCAAAAAAATTCAGATGTCTTATTTATTAACTAATCAAGGAAGAGAAAATGAAACTATCAAGAATGTGTTGTTTCATGATTGCGAGTACAGCTTTATTCAGTTGTTCAACAATTCATAAAGGGCCTGAAAGCCATATATTTTCGGTTAATGCTGTGCCGGCTTTTGACATTGGAACAATTGACAAGTTAGATAGCAACAAGTTTGAAGTCAAATATACCATCGATGATCAAAAAGTGTTCAGGTATGTTCAGTATTTAAAGGATACGTTAAGGAAAAAAGTAAAACAGGGACGAGTTGGAGAAGAGTCTTTCTCGACATTTCAAGTAGTAACAGCAGCTTTAGCTTCTGCCTTCTCAGCATCGACAGGTGTTCACCCTGATGTTGTCACATCGTTAGCAGGATTAAGTGCTCTATCTCCTGATATTGCAGACATCATCAGCGCTGGTGAAAAAGCAAAAGCTTATGCCCAAACTCTCGAAATGATAGAATCTGCAGATGCAGCGTATATTCAAGCAAGAGCCCAAGCAACAAGTAGTTCGAATGCACTCATACCTAGCTCAACTTTAACACCTCAGGGCGCCGTTCTGTTTGTCAGTACCGTAGCATCTCTTAAAGTTATGCGAGACGCTCTTTTGGGCACTATTCCTAAAGTTGAAGATTTAGAGAAAGCCATGGGAAAATATGCGCAGTTCGCTATGGCTGAGTCAGAGATAGAAGTAGAAGTTCCTAAAGCGAATTTGGCGGCTAATAAATCTATTAATGCGAACAAAACACTCTATTCGCGTGAGATCATACTTTATAAAGGTGATGAAATAGCAAAATGCAGCTCGTCTACTCCTGCGGTACTAACAGTTACCTGTACTAGCGCCAATAAAGATTCCATAACGTTGCAGGCAGAAAGCGTCGGTAACGCTAAAGTTACTGTATTGAGTAACAGTGGAGAATTAACAACGGTCGATGTCACTGTTAAAGAAATCTAAATAACCAATAAATAAGGTAGGGCGCTAGCATTGAGTAAATCTGAGCTGTGTTAGGAGCCCAAGCTTGATAAAAATAACCAAGTCATTAATTGGCAAGCATTAACTTTTCAATAGATTGCTCGATGATAGTTCGCAAGTTTTGTTTGTCCTGAGCGGGCAAATAGCGCGTATGAGCATTAATAAACTCAGGTGTTAAATAGATGCGTTTTATTGCAGCGTTTATACGCTTTATGTGCTCTGCACCCTGAGGAGTATTGGGGCAGATAACGTGGCCTGATACATAGTCAGGGTTATCTGCAATAGAGTAACTGCGTACTTTAATAGGCATGTTCTCTCCAAAACTTCTGTATAAAGTTGCTGGAAAAATGAGTGCAAAATCAGACTTTCCTTTTGAAAACATTTCCATAAAGCGAGAGTAATAAATATTATTTGCTATACGAAGGATTTGCTCTCGATTAACTTCCTTTAGATCGTCGTCTATCCTTTCACCGAATGAGTATTCTTCTGGTAACACAATAAAAGAGTCTGGAAAGGCTTCTAATACGCGAGATATGCTCAGTATTCGGTCTTTTTCATCTAAAAATTCCTTTTCTATTGGTGGCAGTGAAGCCAGTTGGTAAAAACGCTGTGTCTGGAAAAAGCTAAGCGGTAATGAGTAAAGGTGATTTTTTTCGCGTTCAGGTGCTTTTATTTTATTAAGTACGCAAATGTTTTCGCCATGCTGCATATACGCAAAAGAACGCACAAGTGGAACATGAAGCACGGGATCTGTATACCCTATTTCATCAACTAGCATTTGTACCGTATCGACAGAAGTAGAATAGGGATTGCCTTGCAGATTTACCCTTTCAGTAAGAAATGCATTGTCTGCGTGAAACGCCAAAACATTATTCTGCTCATTGCTGCCACTCGAACTTGCATGAGCAAATTTCACTAATGTTATTAAAATGAATAGTCCAACCCTGAACAACTTTTTACTCCTTGGCAAAACCTCAACGCTCGTCACTTTGTCTCGTGTTAAACGTACTATTATTTTGTGACTCTATTAGGAAAGGTAACAGCGTTTAATTTACGTAGTTTTTAAGCGCGGCTTCTACGATTTGATCAATTTACCATCTTTTTAATGTGTTTTTATGAATATTAGAAAGGTTTTGACGCGCGACTAACGAGAAATTTAGCCTTGTGTAATTAGATTCTGTAGAGGGAGTAAAAAAGCCGCAATCAGCAACGTGATGCGGCTTTCCGAGCTGGGCTGACTAGGCAGCCTTATAGAGCAATTGCGTAAAAGGGGTTAGCTAGAACGACCCTCACTCATAGCTGCCTGTTCAAATACCTTAACTCTAGACATATGATCACCTCCTTATCTTCGTTGCTAAAACTTTTTGGAAAATAACACAGGCGGTATTTTAGTAAAGTGTCGCTGCATTAAAGAAAGTTTAGGAAAAGCGCGCACGACTCACAAACACGAATAGCGAAACCAAGTCGATAATATAAACCTGTTTAATTAAATCTACGTAACCAATGCTAACTGAAACCCTTTGCGCCGCCCGTTTACGTGCAATTAACTTCTTAACGTGCAACCAGCAGTACGCAAACCCTCAAAAAGGCTAGAACTTAATGCAAACAACAAGCACGCACAAAACCAGCAAGCGTCGGAAAGCCGCACTATTGGTTGCGCTTTTTGCCACCTCTTTTTTTACCTTTGCTCAGTCGAACACATCTGAACAAATTGAAATGAAGGGCAGTAAGGGCACTACTGTAACGGGTAATGTTCAGGCGTCCTTCGATAACCCCTGGGCCATGACATTTTTGCCAGACGGGCACAGCTTGGTAACGGAAAAAACTGGCACTCTATGGCTGCTTGATGAAAAACAGCAGAAGCGTTTTGCTGTTAGTAATGTGCCAAGTGTTACTGCGCGCGGGCAAGGCGGTTTAGGTGATGTCATTATTCACCCTGACTTTGCGTCGAATAACACCATTTATATTTCGTACATTGAACGAGATGAAAAAGACGATGCGTTTAGCGGTGCGGTGATAGAGCGAGCCACGCTTACCTTATCTGATAGTGGCGCGAAGCTGACTGATAGAGAGCTAATTTGGCGTCAGTCGCCGAAGGTGACGGGGAATGGGCATTACTCTCACCGCATGGCGTTTTCACCTGATGGCCATTTATTTATCACCTCGGGCGAGCGCCAGAAATTCACGCCAGCACAAAACATGGCGATGAACTTAGGTAAGGTGCTGCGCTTAAACGACGACGGTAGCGTGCCTGAAGATAATCCGTTTTATGGTCAAGGCAACGTAACAGAACAAATCTGGACATTAGGTCACCGCAATCCGCTAGGCATCGATTTTGATGAGAAAGGTAATTTATGGGCTCATGAAATGGGGCCGCGCCATGGCGACGAACTTAATATTATTGAACGAGGTCGCAACTATGGTTATCCAGCAGTGTCGCAGGGCGACCATTACTCAGGCGTGAAAATTCCTAACCACGAAGACTACCCCATCTTTAAGTCGCCTGAATTGGCATGGGTGCCTGCCATTAGTCCTGCCGGTTTTATCATTTACAAAGGCGATAAGTTTAGTGACTGGAAGGGAAATGGTTTTATAGGCGGTTTGTCTTCAAAAGCGCTGGTTCGAGTTGCATTTAATAAAGACGATGAAGGCAACTGGAAGGTGGAAGAAGCAGAGCGCTATGAATGGGGCAAGCGAGTACGCGAGGTTGAGCAAGACAGTAAGGGCAATATCTATGTGCTTGAAGATAAAGAAGGCGGAAGGCTGATAAAGCTCGATTTTTTGAATGATGAGTAGAGTTTTAAAACTGCGTAAAGAGGAACAGTGGTTGCTTGAACACGGTTTTTTTTGTGTTCTAAAATTGCCGGTAAGCGAACATTAAATTAACCCAAATCGCATAGCGAGCATTACAAATCTATATACCGATATGATACGTTGCGGATTATAGCCAGCGCGACTTAACTGATACAAACCTTAGGAACTCTATGACTCAATCGACTCAGAACTTTAACTTTGAACGTTGTGAAGATGAACCTATACATATTCCCGAAAGTGTCCAAAGTTATGGTTTTCTCATCGCGTTCAACTACGAAGATTTAGAGGTTTCGATTGTTAGTGAGAACTGCAACACGATATTTGCCGACGAGATCATAGGTAAAGGTTTTTTAGATATACTCTCTTCTGATACAGACGAGCGCGCCTTCCTAGAAGAAACGTTTGATAGAGTTTCTAAGAGTAAGATAAGACTGCCTATTAAACTGCATCTTAAAGCTTCGCTTTTAAAGGAAGGTGCGGCAATAGATTATTTAGCCGTAGTCTATGATTCAGGTTGTCACTATGTGGTTGAGCTTGAGCCAGCAACTGAATTTAGAGACACCTACAGTGCAGAGCAATTTGTTAAGCTCTATTCAATGTCTATCGCTCCACGCTTCAAAGAGATGACATCGTTGAAAGAGATGGCTCAAGAGATGGTATCAACCATCAGGTATCTGACTAACATGGACAGGGTAGTGCTTTATAAATTTAATAAGGACTACTCAGGGAAGGTAATAGCGGAAGCCAAGTCTGAAGACATGGAATCTTATCAAGACTTGTATTTTCCCGCGTCGGATATACCAAAACAAGCCAGAGAGCTGTATAAGACGAATTGGGTGAGGCTTACTCCCGACACAGAGTTACCCGCATCTCGGTTGATTCCGTCTGTCGAAGAATCGGAAAGAGAGCGACTAGACCTCACTCGTTCGTTGTTGCGCACATTTTCACCTATTCATCTTCAATACATCAGAAATCAAGGTTTACGTGCTTCATTTTCCATTTCGTTAGTAACGGATGGAGAGTTGTATGGGCTTATTTCCTGCCACCATCGCGAGGCTTGTTATATTCCACAAAATGTACGACTGCAATGTGAGAATTTAAGTCAACTGTTCAGCTGGCATTTGTTAGCGAAAGAAGAAGAAATTGCGAAACGCAAAAAGCATGTTACTGATAAAGCGGTTGATGCGATGTTGGATAGAATCGGTCCAGCAAATCCTATTAGCCGTGTAGTCAAGAGCGGTGAACGCGCTTTTTTAGACGCGCTTAATAGCTCAGGGTTTGTTTATTATTCACAGTACGAGACTATTACCCTCGGTTCTACTTTACCGGTAGAAGTCATCAAAGACATTTTTTCTAAAGCAAGTAGTGAAGGCGGCTTTCCTTACACTAACGATTCCCTTTATCACGATTACCCTGAAGCCAGAGAACATGGTATTGCGGGTATTATGATCATCCCACTGTTTGAAAAGAAGCAGTATTTTACTGCTTGGTTCAGGAAGGAAACCCATCGAAATCAAAAGTGGATAGGCGCTAAAGATGAGAAATCGGAAGATGCACCAAAAGCAGAGCGTCTTAAGCCCCGTTCATCTTTCACTATTCATACCCGTACAATTAAAGGGCGCTCAACAGCGTTTGATAAGACGGACGTCGACACCGCAAACCGGTTAAATAGAATGTTTCTTGTTTACGCGCTTGATGTGCAAGAGCGCATGCATATCAGTATTCAAGAGCTTGAAAAACAAGATAATTACAGAAATGAATTTCTCGCTACATTGGCCCATGAACTTCGAAATCCGTTAGGGCCTATTATGTCTGGGGCAAGTATTCTAGAAACGGTTGATGATGAAAAAACGCGAAAAAGAGTGACAGCTATCATTAATCGTCAAGCTGAATATATGTCTAAACTTATCAATGATTTGATGGATGTGTCTCGCATCACGCGAGGGAAAGTTAAACTTGAATTTGAAAGATTGAAAATTCAAGACGTGCTTTCAGACTCTCTTGAAATTGTTGAGCAACAAGTAAAAGCGAAGAAGCATGATATAACGGTAAACTGTCTTGAAGAGGATGTGACAGTATACGGAGATAAAGCACGTTTAAGCCAAATCTTTTCTAATATCATTCACAATGCAACTAAGTATACGAAAGAATCAGGAAAGATAGTCGTAGAGATCAGAAAAGACGGGGTCATGATTGTTGTTGCTGTTAAAGATAATGGCATGGGAATACCCGAGGATAGGCTAAAAGATGTTTTCAATATGTTTACCCAAATCGAAGCGCACTCTACTCACACTAAAGGCGGTCTTGGTATAGGGTTAACTTTAGTGAGTAAGCTTGTTGCGTTACATCATGGTGAAGTGTCTGTGATGAGCGAAGGTGTTGATCGAGGAAGTACCTTTGAAGTCAGATTGCCTATTTCTAAAACAGCCTACGAGCAATCTGAAAATCAAAAACTGGACCCTGTTATACAAAGCAGAAGTAAAGTCATGTTCGTTGACGACAATGCTGATCTCATTGACGCTTATTGTCTGCTGGCAGAGTCTATGGGTGTGACTGCTTTAGGCATTACTTCTCCGAAAGAAGCTGTTGATGCATTTAAAACCTTTAAACCTCACTCTGTATTTCTTGATATCGGCATGCCAGACATAGACGGCTATCAGTTAGTAAAAATGCTTAAAGCCTTGCCGGAATCAGAAAATGTTAAGTTTTATTCTCAAAGCGGGTGGGGCTCAGAGAAATATGTAGAGGACTCCCAAGCGGCAGGCTTCGATCAGCATTTCGTAAAGCCCTTGTCAAAAGACACAATTCAGTCGGTACTAAGCTAAAACATCTGTTAAGAGGTTGAAGCTTACCGACTGAATGACTCAAATGCTGTTAAACACGTTATAATGCCGGACAAACGTAATTAGGAATTAATATGAAAGTCTGTGGTGTAGATTTAAAAGGTAATGAAGCAATTGTTAGTTTGGTGTCGCTAGCAGACGGCTTGTTTCATTTGCCAGATTGCCGTACGCGCCGTTTAACGCTTGCCGATACCAGTGCGAAGGGGCTAAAGAGCTTCCAAAGTACCTTCGCTAAACTTGTAGAAGACTACAAAATTGATGCAGTGATAATTCGTCAGCGTCAAAGCAAAGGTAAATTTGCAGGTAGTGCAATTGGCTTCAAGCTAGAGGCTGCCATTGAATTGATTGAAGGGCTTCAAGTTGTAATATTTAGCCCAACGGATATTAAAGAATCACTACGTAGAAATCCGCTTGCAGTGCCATTTTCTGACACAGGTTTAAAACAGTTTCAAGAAACCGCTTTTACAACGGCGTACGCGTGGCTTATGAAAAATGAGTATGCCTCGCAAGAGTCAGACGAGTAATAATCGAGATCAGTTGGCTCAACGTTTATTTTCAGTTTATTTAATTGTGCCTGCATTTAGTGTGCGGGCATTGTTTTTCTTAATTTCCCTTCTCCCAGCCTGAAAGGCTTTACTTCACCATTCCCTCAACTTTCGCATTCATCTCTACCAATGCTGTGTAAAGTGCTTCTAACTGATCGCTAAAACTAGCTACACTTTCATGTTCATTACGCTTTATCGTTAGCTCAATCGTTGCAGCTAGCTCAGCTAAGGCGTAAGCGCCAATGTACCGAAGGGCAGTTATGTAGATATGCGCGATACGAACAATAGAAGTATAGTCTTTTTCATTAATGGCTTTTCGAAGGTTATCTAGCTCTTTGTTAAGTGCTGCAAAGTCATTAAGTAACTCTTTATACAAAGTCTCGTCATTTAACATTGCTTGCATGGCTTGAGATTTATCTATAAAGCTCAGCGGTATTGTGTTTGCCGATGGCCCGCCGGTTACTTCAGTGGTCGCCGTCGACTTTCCCTTATTTAGCACTTCAACAAGCACGTCAAAGAAGCGGTTTGGGTCAACCGGTTTGTTGATGTGTCCGTCCATGCCCGCTGCCAGGCTCTTGTCAATGTCTTGCTGCATTGCGTGAGCCGTCATGGCAATAATCGGCAACGTTAACTTCAGCTCATCTCTGATTTTTTTAGCTGCTGTTAACCCGTCCATAACGGGCATTTGAATATCCATCAATACCACGTCATAGCTGTTATCTTCACGTAAGGCTTTTATGGCTTCAAAGCCGTTGCTAACCACTTCAATATTCGCGTGGGTGTCGTTTAACAGACCAAGGGTTACTTTTTGATTCAGCGTATTGTCTTCTGCGAAAAGGATCTTCGTTCCGCGCAGATTAGGCACAGGCGCAGCATCTGCTGGTAGGGTTCTTGTGTTCACGTTTAAGCAAAGCTCTTGTAGCTTATCTACAAGCTCACTAGTGCTAAAAGGCTTTTTAATGAAGGTTCGAATACCTAGTTGGTTCGCCTGCTCTCGCATATGAGGCGACTCGAATGCATACAGCATTATCACCTTCGGTGGCTTAATTGAAAATTCCTGTTTCATGATGGCTGCGACTTCCAATCCATCGATGTCAGGCATATTCCAATCTAAAATAAGTACGTCGTAAGGCGCGCTGTTTCCCACAGCAGCACGCATTTTGGCTACGGCTTCTTTACCGCCGGTCGCAACATCTGCTTTAATGTTAGCCACTGATAGCGACTCGATAATAGCGTCGCGCGACACGCCAATGTCATCAGCAATAAGCACCTTAAGTAACGAAAGTTGCTTAGACGGCGATACAATTTGTTGGGAAGCATCCTGTTTAACGGTTACGGTAAAATGAAAGCTTGCGCCTTTTCCAAGCTGGCTCTCAACCCAGATCTCTCCGCCCATTAATGTGACTAACTGCTTACATATTGCTAAGCCTAGGCCGGTGCCGCCGTATCGGCGAGATATAGACTCATCACCTTGGTTAAATGGTTGAAATAGCAATGCCTTTTGCGTGCTGTTTAGCCCAATCCCTGTGTCTTTAACTTCAAATTCAAGCTGAATGTCTTCTACATTATGCGTGCATCTAACGCTAACCGAAATCAGTCCATCCTCGGTAAACTTAAGAGCGTTGCTAACTAAATTGCTTAGAATTTGCTGTATGCGTAACGGGTCGCCGATGAGGTTTAACGGTACGTCACGTGATATATGCTGAATAAGCTCTATGTGCTTTTCCTCAGCGCGCCCTAAATGCAGTCTAATGGTTTGGTTTACTAGCGCGTCTAAATTGAATTGCGTCGATTCAATATCAAGCTTGCCCGCTTCTATTTTCGAGAAGTCGAGTATGTCGTTAATTATACTTAGTAGGGTTTGCGACGCGCCTTCTATCTGAATAAGGTTCGTTTGTTGATCTTTATCTTCTGCAGCCCGCTGCGAAAGCTTGGTCAGGCCGATAATGGCGTTAAGCGGCGTGCGAATTTCGTGACTCATGCGTGCAAGAAAGTCAGATTTTGCTTTTGTTGCTTTCTGAAGGTCTTGAGTAAGTGCATCGAGCGCCTTACGCTGTTGGCGAGTTCTAAGCCATAGGCCAACGACTAAGCCTAATGAAAGGATCACGAAACCGATGAAATACAGCTGAAACGTGTTTTGCTTTTTCTGTATAAGGTTACGCTGCTCTTTTAGCTGGTTGTCTTTCTCTAGAAGCTTGATGGTTTCTTCTTTTTCGGAAATAGAAAGTCGCACGCGGTTAAGGGCTAACAATCTTGATTGCTGTTCATTAAAACTCTCTTCATAAGTCTTAGTGTATAGCTTTGAATATTCTAATGCGGCTTCAAAATTGTTGGTTGATTCAAGGAGTGAAATGAGCTTTTCCAACATGCTTAGCACCACTGACTTGTCGTTTTTTATGGCGTCTTTTTTTAATCCACCTTCAAGTTCGCTAATAGCCAAGTCTATTTGATTGCGTTTAATGTAGATGTCGACCAAGCGCAGTAGTCTAGACCCTTCGTTGTATTTAAAACCAACTTTGCGGTCTGATTCCGCAGCGCGGTTCAACATGGTTAGCGCTTCAGTTAAATTGCCTTGGGCGATATGTAGCTCAGCCATTTTGGTATGAACAATACCAATAAAGGGGTAGTGCACCTCTTTGAACAATTCTTCTGCCAGCAGAAGGCTTATTTTAGCGTCTTGATAGTCCCCCAGTTCCGTTTGCGCGTAACCTTGGAAAAAGTAAGCAATGGCTTTGTTTTCTTTATCATTTAAACGCTGGGCTGCGGCGAGGAAGTTTTGACCTAGCTGCAACATCATTTCGTAGTTTTGCAGCGACATGTACACATTGCCCATAGCGCTATATACAAGCAAGGCGTTATCGCTATTTACTTCAGTGAAAGCAGCAAGGGATTTGTTGAGCGCTTCGAGTGCACGAGCATGCTCTCCTGACAAGTCCAAAATTAGCCCTTCTAAGCGAAAAGATTCTGCCAGCGCCATGGTGTTGCCGCCTTTTTTCGCAAGCTTGCGGGCTTCCAACAGAGTTTCGTACCCCGCAACAAGGTCTTGCTCAAGTATGTGCTTATAAGCTCTTAGATTGAATAAACGGGCTTGCTGAAAAGCGTTCGGGTGGGCGTCGAAGAAGTAGCCTAGCTCAGTGAATGTGGTTTCTACAGACTCATCATTGTTTTGAATACGCTGCTTCAGTTCGTCTAGCGTAGTGACTGATGATGTGGTGTTAAGTGGTTCTTTTAAAAATGCAAAAGTAGGAAGCGCCATCGTAAAACAAACGATAGCGAAGATGCATTTCAAACGGCGCTTCACTTTCTACTTCAGCTAGCTTAAAAAGATAACGACTAGTAGCTAATTACGCGGGTAGCTTTGCTTGTATCATCAAAGCGTTTGGCTACTTCGTCCCAGTCTTGGTCTTTAATTAGCTGAAGATCTTCACCAGATAAACCGTACTTTTCTGCAGTGCCCACAGGGTCCTTTTTATACGCATCCATTAGTTTGCTGTTGCTGTCCAGCTCAACCAAGAAATCTACAATTGTTTTCTTTGCCATGTCGTTTTTCCTTTTAGTTTACTTTTGGAGATCTAAAGTTAATAACTTGCTGCTCAGTTAAACCTAGCTTTGCCAAACGATCCTGACGGTATGCTGGCATGCCAAGTGAGGGTACAACTAGGGTCGAAATTAATGTTGGCTTGGCGAACTGTAATTCGCGAAGCAACACTTTTTGTATTTTTGGCTCGCAAAGGGGCAGGGTGGCTGCCTCGTAAATAATCAGCTCGTGATCTTCTGGGTAGTGCTCGGCTAGAATGTCAGCCAGCATGGCAAGCCCAGATTCACTGTGATTAGCATCTAACACGCTTAGCGTTGCTTCTCCGGCTAAACCTATTTGCCAGATGATTTGCGTCATGTGAGGGTCAATTCGGTAATCGCGAAACAAAAATTGAGTTGCTTCATAAGACTGACAGCCAAAGCGAGAGGGATCTATTCCCAAATCCGCAATTAAGCAGTCTTCTGCAGACACGCCGGGGAGCATTTGCGCATCTAGGCCAAGTTCCCGTACTCTGCGAATAGCCTCATGAGAAGGCGTAACAAATACGCCTGGGTGACCATAAAAAGCCACGCACACTTTTTTACCTTCAACAACTGACTGCACGATGCGGTCGGCCATTTGGGCATAGGTGACAGCGCGAGATTTCCCTTCTTGATAAAGGTCGTCTAAAGACACACTGTTCGGGTTTATATTGGTGACCACGTGTTCACCAATTTTGTTCATGATCCCCATGTACACAATGTCAGCATTTTCGATGTGGCTTTTGGTCGCTATCGTCATTTGACCCGCAACACTGATTCCAGTGCCAACTACAACTAGCGATCCCTTAGGAGTATGTTCTTGTCCCTGAATTAGCGTCATATTTTCCTTTACCACTTGCTAATTGTGATTCACTCAACACTATAAATTAGATTTGGGGTATTTGCTACGTTCACTGATTTATAGCATCTACCATTGCTTTCACATCAGCGTATCGGCAGTTTTCACAAGAACCAAAGCCCTTTACTTGTCTCACTTTAAATCGAGTGAACAAAGGCATGGTCATGCCAGTTAGAAAACGACAGCAAATAGATGATGTGATTGGGCCATCAAATTTTCCGCTCAAATGTGCTTTTAGTGCTGCTATGGCCTCTGATATTTGGTCTGGGTTCGGTGTGGGAATTGGGTTTGAATAGCTGAGCTTAGCCACATTTCCCTGACATACACTGCAGTGCCCGCATTCATTGGGCGCTTGGGAATCGTCAAAATACGCCGATAAGTTATAGCTTAAGCAAGTATTAAGTTCGAAGAAGCCTACCAGCGCGGCGATACGTTCTATTTCTTTGCGCTCGTTTTCAGCGAAATAGTGAGCCAGATTATTAGCTAAGTCGGCATTTTGCAGTTTTTCGTAGTCCACGCGGTATACGTCAGTTATTAAGCGTGATGCAAGCTCAATATGATTGTGTTCATGTAAATACTCTAGTGCGGCCACCACCCTGGCACGCTCTGCGCCGTAATGCTGATAAATACTGTCGAAATCTACAATGCCCCACACCTTTTTCATATTTGAATGAGTGAATACGGCGTCTAGAAAGCGAGTCCGTTCTTCTGAGAAAAGGCCGAGTATGGTGGTTTTCTCTGAAATAAAGCGAAATTTATATTCAGCAAAATAGGCATACAAAGGACGAATAACATTGGCGAGTTCAAGCTGTACCAGCAGGGTTTTAAGCGGAAGCTGTCGTATGTTGCTGGCACTCGATAAGCTATTAATTTGCGTTTCCCACTGGTAAACATTGTTTTCGCCGTTGGTAGGTGAATCATTGTGCGCCGCCGAATTTATCTGAGCGGGGGCCTGTGCGCTGATATCATCTATTACGCGTTGAATGGCGCTTTTATCTGGTGTATCGCCATAAACGAAGTTCTCTATGGTGACTAGCCCGTCAAGGTTAGCTAAAACCGTGCAGTTTGCCGCTTTACCGTCTCGTCCACCCCGGCCAATTTCTTGGCTGTAGTTTTCAATAGACTTTGGTAAGTCGTAATGAACAACAAAGCGAATATCCGACTTATCAATGCCCATGCCAAATGCAATGGTAGCCACAACAACTTGAAGCTTATTGTGCATAAAATCTTGCTGGATACCTTGTCTTACATTACTGTCGAGACCAGCGTGATAAGCCTTTGCAGCAAACCCTTGTTGCTGTAAGAACCTGGCTACTTCTTCTGCGCTATTTTGAAGCGTGACATAAACAATACCCGCGCCTTGCTGTTTTTGAATTTCTTCAAGTAAGGCTTGGTTTTTATATGGTTCATGTACAGGGCGAACATGCAAATTCAAGTTGGGTCGATAAAACCCTGTTTGGATAATATTAGCTGGCGCTATATCAAAGCGCGCTGCCATATCTTCTTTTACTTTTTTAGTGGCAGTAGCTGTGAGCAAAAGTACTAACGGAATATTAAGCTCTTTCTGATACGCGGGGAGTTTTAAGTAGTCAGGGCGAAAGTTGTGGCCCCACTCAGAGATACAGTGTGCTTCATCGACGACTAGCATACTTACCTGAACAGACTCAATGAACTGCCGAAAGCGTTCGTTCTTAAAGCGCTCCACCGACACCATCAGAATTTTACACTGGCCTGACCGCACGTCGTTCATCACTTGCTTGTTTTGCTCGGGCGTTAGCGTGGAGTCGATACTGGCCGCTGCAATGCCTTTGCTATGAAGAAACTCCAGCTGGTCTTTCATCAGCGCTAACAGTGGCGACACAACCAAGGTCAAGTGTGGCAATTGCGTAGCAACAAACTGATAGCACAATGATTTGCCCGAGCCAGTGGGAAAAATCGCTAGCGTTGAATTTCCACCAAGCAGTGATTCCACTGCCTCCTTCTGTCCCTCGCGAAACGCCGAAAAACCAAACAGCTGCTGCAAAATATTGGGGTCAGAGTACATTAATAAGCTTCCAAGTCGCGATATAAAAAATGGGGTCAGAGTACATTAACTTATTTCCAAACAGTTTGTGGTTAAGTGTTCGCAGGTTTGAGCTAGTTGAGCCAACGCGATGTTTTTAAAAATAAAGGGGTCAGAGTACATTAAGCTATTTCCGAGCAACCAGCGGTTAACTGCTCACTGATTTGCGGTGGCCTACCCAACGCTTCGTGTTTTAAGCGATGCCCAGTCAGGCTTTCAATTTGCTGTTTAAATGTATCGCTTCCCAGCACTAGTCCTCTTCGAGTACCGCTTTGAATTTTATCAATGTCAGTTTGAGGCAGTTCATCATCGAACAGAGCGCGGTAAGCGGCAAGACGTTGGTTTTCTGAAGCTCCTAAATTTAGGTATACAGGATGAGGACTGTGCAGTGACGAAGACGTGCCTAACGCATTTATTCTGTAGCTTGACCATTTATATTCAACCGGCTTTTCGACCATGTTCGCTCTTACAGGGTTTAGCTCGATATATCTATAAACCGTGAGAAGATATTCGTCGTTAGAGACCAGACTGGAATGAAACCTTCCTTCCCACAACGTTCCAGAGCGCTCATATTTGTGGTTAAAGTACCTCACATACATGCGGCCAAGCGCTTGCATCATTTTGCTTACGCCAAGGTTATCAAGCTTAGGAGTGCAAAGTAAATGAACATGATTGGTCATCAATACCCAAGCATGTATGCCTACATCAAATTTTGCAGAGAACTTTTTAAGCCAGCTAATATAGGCGATGTAGTCGTTTTCACACTTAAAGCATATTGAGCGATTGTTACCTCTTTGGATGACGTGTTGAGGATAGCCTGCGGGAGCCAAACGAGGTTTCCTTGCCATAATTTCACCAAATTCCTTTCTATATTCTCTCTAATAAAATGAGTGAATTGAGTAAAGGCTACAACCCTGTACCTACCAAAACTGGTCTAATGGACAAGCTGAAAGAATGAAATGAATGGCTTGTTTGGCTCTCCTAAATTAGAAAATGTACTCTGACCCCATTATTCGTATCCCCAGGGGGCGCTTGGCGTTGCTATGGGATTTTCGAGATCAAAATCTACCTGTACTTCGCGGGCAGGGCGAATTAGTCGATAGCTAAAGCGACTTGGGTAGATCATCATTTGCCAGACGTTATCCGTTGATGCTGCAATTCCAGATTCTATAAATAACGATTTTGAATATACATCTGCAGGAAACGACTGCACTTTGGGGAACCCTTCATCTACGGTGTGGCCGCCATACATGGTTGAAGAATGAAAGCTGCCATCTTCATTTCTATGATCGTGCTTCAGCATAAGACCCGCGCCAGTTTTCGTTACAATCCAAGTGCGGGATGCATCGTCTCCTACGTGAAAAGGAATTTGAATTTCCGAGTCTGTGCACTTTCTTACGTGCATAACAAGCTTCGCATCACCGAACGTATTACCCACATTGTCTTTGCTAACTTTGCCCTGAAATGCTTTACCGCAGTGGGTCTTTATCGCATTAAAAAATGCATCGTGAGTAGGAATCGAGACCAACGGTGCCTCTCTAGCAAGCGCAGCATTGCTTATTACAGCAAGCCCAAGTAAGACATACGCACAATACTTTTTCATTTCTTAATTCATCATAGCAAGTTGATACAGGCTTAGCAGTGTAACCCATCTGAGTAATGGGGTCAGAGTACTTTATTGATAAAGCTCATGGCGTGTTGTGTGATTAGGAGAGAGGCGGTATCACTTGGTGAAGCCGTTAGGTTGCTTCGCGGAAAAATTCGCAAAAATGTACTCTGACCCCATTTTTCAGCGTGCGAGAAATGTACTCTGACCCCATTTTTTTGGGTGTATAAGTGGTCGAAACGCATATGTATTCGCAATATAAATATTGCTGATAGTTGCGGCGTGTTAGCTTAGCACTACATTCAGCGTTTAATTTTCAGGGCGAAATAATCACATGAATAAATCAAAACAACTGTTTACGCTAATTACCTCAGAAGGTGAACTTCAGGTATCGTTAAAAGAAGTTGATGTTCCAGAGCCGAAGCCGCACGAAGTGATTGTGCGTATGGAAGCATCTCCTATTAACCCTTCAGACATGTGGCCGATGTTTGGCCCGGCAAGCTTGGATAAAGCGACCTTCGACGCAGACAAAAAAGCATTGGTTGCGCCGGTGCATAAGCCTTTGTTAAATCGTATTAAGTCGCGTTTAGACCAGACTCTGCCTATCGGAAACGAAGGTGCAGGTACGGTTGTTAAGGCGGGCGACAGCCCAGAAGCACAAGCTTTAATGGGAAAAACTGTGTCTATTCTTACCGGAGCAGCGTACACTGAGTATGCCTGTGTGCCTATGCAGGCATGCTTGCCTCACCTAGATAGCACCACGCCGCAACAAGCTGCGTCTTCATTTGTTAACCCGCTTACTGCTCTTGGTATGGTTGAAACCATGCGTATGGAAGGCCACAAAGCGCTAGTGCACACTGCAGCGGCATCAAACCTTGGGCAAATGCTAAATAAAATTTGTTTAGAGGAAGGCGTAGAGCTTGTAAATATTGTTCGCAGCCAAAAGCAGGTGGATATACTTAAAGAGATCGGCGCGAAAATTGTGCTCGACTCAAGTAGCGAGAATTTTAAAGCCGAACTTTATCAAGCTATCGACAGCACGGGCGCAACACTAGCGTTTGACGCCATTGGCGGCGGTGAGCTAGTTAGCGATATCCTCACTATGATGGAAGCGTCGGGCAGTAAAGATGCAAAAGGCTTCAACACTTACGGCTCTGACAGCAATAAACAAGTGTATATCTACGGTGGCTTAGATTTCTCGCCTACTATTTTGAATCGCGCTTACGGCATGACGTGGAGCATTGGTGGTTGGCTATTAATGCGTTTCTTAGGCAAGCTTGATAAGAAGCGTGTAGGCGAGCTTTACCAAAAAGTTGCTACGGAAATTAACACTACCTTTGCGTCGTCTTACACCAAAGAACTGAGTCTTGAGGAGGCATTACAGCCTGAGAATGTAGCGCTTTATAATGCTAAAAAGACCGGTGAAAAATACCTGATTGTGCCAAACAAGGGCTAATCAGCGCAGCGTTTAAATACGGCAATTTCAGCTAAACTTTGATTAATAATAGGGTCTGTTGATCTTTGATGTACAAACTTCGGTTTAAAGTACATCAAAGGGCTACAGACCTTTTTTGTATTCATTATCATTCAGCTGCAAAGAAGCTGAAAATGATGCGAAGTAACCAGTAACCGAGATAAAAGGTATTTGAGACAACATGCCTGAAGGCCCAGAGATTCGTCGCGCTGCAGATAAAGTCGAAGCGGTGATAAAAGATATCCCCCTAGAAAAAGTAGAGTTTGGATTAGCTCAACTTAAACCCTACGCTAAGCAGTTAGAAGGCGAAAAAGTCTTGCGTATGGAAACCCGTGGCAAGGCACTAATTACCCATTTTAGCAATGGTCTCTCTATGTATTCGCACAACCAACTTTATGGTGTGTGGCATACCTGTAAACGCAACGAAATGCCGGACACTACCCGTCAGCTGAGGGTAGGGCTTCATACCGAAACACACAGTGCTATTTTATATAGTGCGTCTGACATTAGCATTTGGCCAACGCAAACTATTCATGAGCACCCTTTTTTACAAAGAGTTGGACCCGATGTACTCAACAATTCGGTGACAGAAGAGTTGGTATTAGAACGTTTACGTTCAAAAGCTTTTTATAACCGCGCACTAAGCGGTTTATATCTGGACCAACGCTTTATGGCAGGTCTGGGCAACTATCTTCGCAGCGAAATATTGTTTGCAGCAGGTGTTCACCCCTCACTTAAACCCTCTCAGTTAGATGATGAGCAGCTACGCAGCTTGGCACATCACACCTTAGCAATATGCAAACGCAGCTATGAAACCGGTGGCTATACCGTGTACACAGAACTACGCGAAGTGCTTGAAGCAAAAGGCGTTAACTTTGAAGGTACGCGGTTTATGGTGTTCGACAGGGAAGAGCAGCCTTGTAGAGTCTGCGCCACTACAATAAAACGCCAAACGTATAACGGGCGGCGCCTTTATTGGTGTAGCCAGTGCCAGGCGAAGTAATCTACCCCAATTTTTTATGATCAATAAATAATCTGTTTGACTTATTTCCAATTACAATTAATTATATCCGTAACTGGTTACGGAGTTTTGTAAAGTGAAGTCATTTAATGAATTGGGGCATATTGCATTAGGTACTGCCTTACGTCAGTTAGCCGCGCAGGTGTCAAAGGATGCGGAAAATACTTATGCGAAATTTGGATTTGCGATAGAGCCAAAGTGGTTTCCAGTATTTTACGTGCTCGCGTCAAAAGGTGCTGATTCTGTCGTGAATATCGCTAAAGAGATAAATCATTCTCACGTGTCGGTGAGTAAAATCGTAAAAGAAATGAAAGCACGCGACCTTATTGAAAGTTATAAATCGAGCGACGATTCGCGGGTTACACTGGTGGCTTTAAACAGCAAAGCGAAAGCGATGGTGCCCCAAATGGAAAAGCAGTGCGATGCCATAGACGCTGCCATGCGTGAACTAAAGGAAGAAACGGGTATCGATTTATGGGAAGCGGTGAGCGTAGTTGAAAAGCATCTTCGATATCGCCCCATAAGTGCCAGAGTAGACGGTGACTCGCCTGATATTAAGGTAGTTGATTATGCGCCAAAATATCGCGATGCATTTAAATCGCTCAATGTTGAATGGATAAGCAAATATTGGGAGCTCGAAGAGCCCGACTTTAAAGCGCTCGACGACCCTGAAGGCTACATTTTGAATCAATCGGGTGTGATATTGATCGCGTTAGATAAGGGCGAACCCATAGGCTGCTGTGCACTTATTAAACAAACTGACGATACGTTTGAACTTGCCAAAATGGCGGTGTCTCCCAAAGCTCAAGGCAAAGGGGTAGGGCTGCTGTTAGGTAAAAGTATTGTTGAAAGAGCGAAACTTATGGGGTTAAAGCGGCTTTATTTAGAGAGCAACTCGGTGCTTAAGCCCGCAGTAAGTTTGTACGAAAAGATAGGGTTTAAGAATATTAAGGGGGCGTCATCGCCTTACGCGAGATGTGATGTGCAGATGGAGCTACAGTTAAAATAGTCTGGGCGTACGAAAGTACGCGTAATGAAAAGACAGGATTCTAACGATCTGCCCGGTGCTTTACAAACATGAACACTAACATCACGTTTAAGCCAAATATGGCAATGCACAACGACCCAATAGTGGCATCTCTGAAGCTAAAGAATTGAGCCACGGTGCCTGCGCCAATGGTGCCTAGCATCATACCCACCCGAGTGGCGTTTGAATAAAACGCAGAAGTGAATCCAGTTAAGTCGGGCGCTTGTTGTTGCAGTAAGGTCAATCCAATACCAGCATATAAACCGTAGAACAGCGCGTTCAATATTTGAAGGGTCAATAACTCCCAACTTGACTGAGAAAAGTACACGCCAACGTAAAAGCAACAGCCGAAAATAAACGCCACAGCCATGATACCCGCAGGTGGGAACCGTCGGGCTAATTTGGCTGCTAGCAGCATGGTAGGTATTTCAAGTGCTGCCACAACCCCCATCATTAGCCCAGGCAAATTTTCCGGCAACCCCAGTTCATTCATTACGTACAAAGGCATGGATGATAAATACATGACATTGCCTGCCATTCCGGCAAGTATGGCTAACCCCACAAGCCAAAACGGCAGTGATAGCGAGCCTTTAAGCGTTGTATTGAGAGACTGTTGATTGGCTTTTTGAGGCGGCACAACGTTCACCACAAAAAGCGTTGCAACAATCACGCATGCAATGGCCACCGAGAAGGACGCTGCGAAGCCAAAATTGGCAACCAGCGTAAATGCTAGCGGCGGGCCTACTACCCAAGCGAGAGAAATGGCAGCGCGAACTTTTGAGTTAAATGCGGCTAAGTCGATGTCTTGGTTTTTTGCCCATAATCCCGAAACGGTCAACATTTGAGACACGGCTCCAGCGCCCACCGACATAAACAAGACGCCAGCGAGAAATACGTGCCAAAACTGTTTGCTAAAGATAAAGGCGACCATGGCAATGCCCACGCAAATCATGGTTAGCCCGTAAAGGCGATTTGCGTTAAAACCTTTGTCTGCCAAGTGCCCGAGGTACTGACTGATCACCAACCCTGATAGCGTAACGGACACCATATAAATACTTATATAAATAGGCTCAACGTTGATCTCATCAATGAGGAAATAGCTCATCAGTGGCGTAACAAACGACGATGTTAGGCCAGTTAATAGACTTAACAGTAAAAAAGGAAGTTGTGGAGAGAATGCGTGACGCGATGACATGAGGATACGAGCTCCGAGGAACTGTTAAACGTGGTTGACCGAAATTCGTAAAGAAAAGGTCGCAGCCCTTAATAACGAGGGCGCATTATAAGTGCTGCGTATCTCATGTCTATGACAAAGCTTTTATTAGTTATGCCGTTTTAAATACTTAGTTTACTTCATGCGCCCAGGCCAATAGCGCTTCTTAAATTTAAAGAAAGCTCGCAATTTCGCTAAGCGACTTTTTTTGCATGGCGTGTGCAGGAATTGTGGCGTTATCCGCCGGATAGCCCGCTATAATAAGCATATAAGCACGCTCGTTATCAGGCCGTTGACAGACTTCGGTTAAAAAGTTCATTGGCTTTGGTGTGTGGGTCAAGGTTGCCAAACCTGCGTTGTGGAGTGAAGTAATAAGCATACCCACTGCGATACCCACCGATTCGTGCACATAGTAGTTTTGGCTTTTTTCGCCCGTTTCTGTCTCTCCAAACTTTTGACTGAATACGGCAATAAGCCAAGGCGCGGTTTCCAGATAGGGTTTACTTGCGTCAGTGCCTAACGGTTTTAGGTCATCTAGCCACTGTTGCCCCGCACGCCCATTATAAAAACCGCGCTCATGCGCTTCAGCCTGTTCGCGTATTTGTTGTTTTACTTCGGGCGACTGAATGGCGGCGAAATGCCAAGGCTGATGATTCGCTCCACTAGGTGCAGTGCCAGCAGTCAAAATACAGTTTTCAATTACCGCTTTATCAACGTGCTTGTCACTAAAGTGACGAATACTGTGGCGGCGCTGCATGGTTTTCAAAAAATCTTCGCTTCGGGAAAGCATTTGCTCTTCAGGGTACTCAATAAAATCACTGAGCGGAGAATGGTCGTGAGGCTGCATTTATAATCTCGTTTATCTGCTTTTTTACTACTCTATCGTTAGTGACGGGTTATTAAAATAAAAACGCGCTAACTAGGGCGTGTTATATACATCGAAATAGAAAATGGCGTAAACAAGTATGCACAATAAAAAAGCGACCCACTCAGGCAAAAGTGAATCGCTTTGGTGCAATGCGTTGGTAGTAGAAAACGCTGTTAGTGGCGTTTGAACGGCGGGCGAGTGCCGCGTTTTTGCGTGTCAGTTTGCTCTTCTAGCATTTCAAGTTGGGCAACGTCATACACAGGCATCATGGTTGTCACTCTGCGATACGGTGGCTTACCGCGCATGATGACTTCTTTCACTTCTACGTATTCAATAGCTTCTTGCCCTACTGATTCCAATTGCGCTACATCGTTTACCGATAAGCTTACGATCTTGCGTTTAAATGGAGGCTTTCCTGAATAATCAACTACTTGTACATCAACCGTTTCATCAGTTGATGATGTCATAGCTTGCGCTGCGTTTGCAGAAAAACCAAGTGAAACAGCCGTAATTAATGAACCCAATACATAGCGTAATTTCATGTCGTGTCCTCTCGTTGACATACTTACCTTTCTACATTGTATGAGCGAAAAAGTTCTAAACAATGACGATTGGTGATAGGTGATTCCTATCACCTGATTGGATATAAAGAATTTGAGTAATCAAGAGAATGGAGAGCAGTTGAAAGAGAAGCTACTGCGTTGAAAACGGAGTGTTTAACGTTGGTGCGGAGTAAATGGTTTTGTGCACTATTATGGTGCTGTGGCACCGTCTGGTGTTGTAGAGTTTCGGTAAAATCAATCATTTACCCTTTGGTCTTTATCTTGCTGTTAATCAACACCTATGTAAAGTGTCGACAAAGGGTGTATGTGCGGTGAGTGTAAAATTTAAAATCCCCTTATTTTTTCTGCTAACTTTTTGGTTAGCGTGCACATCTGCCGTGTCAGCGATAGAGCAAAATATTCCTCTTTCACAAAGCAAAGGCGGAACACTGTACCTAGAAGCGACCCTAGAATCGAACATAAAGGCTTCGTTTCTATTAGATACGGGTTCAAGCTTATTAACCCTCAATCAAGCTACGTTCGACGCGCTAACAAAAGATCAAAAGCTTCTTACCACCAGAACCTCTGCTGCCAGAATGGCAAATGGAAAGATCGTTAAAATATCTCAGTATCAATTAAACTCGGTTCGTATAGGAAATACGTGCGAAGTGGGCCCAGTGGAAGTGGCCGTGCTTCCCAAAGGAAACAATATTTTAGGTATTAATACGCTGCTGCGGGTCGCACCTTTAACTATAACACCAGATGCTGTGATTTTAGCCGGGTGTGAATAGCGTGAATGACTCACTTTTGTTTGATTAAACAGCAATAAAAAAGCGAACCCGAAGGTTCGCTTTTAAATGTGTTTTTCGCTGGAAGATTAAATTAATCGTCGCACTCGCTAACGTCGCCGCCCATTTGCTCTTTCATTTTTACGCAAGCTTCATAAGCTTTCTTCGCTGCGGCGTCTTTAAATTCGCCTGCTTTCTCAGCCGTTGCGTCGTATGCGTCAGAGGCCATTTTCTTGCCATCTTCGTATGCGTCTGAAGCCATCTCTTTGCCGTCATCAAAGGCATCAGAAGCCATTTCTTTACCTTCTTCGTAAGCTTCAGAGCTCGCGTCTTTGGTTTTATCCCAAGAATCTGCAGCACTTTCTTTTGCGCTGTCATAGGCGTCTGCTGTCGCTTCGCCCGCTTTTTCCATCTCTTTTTTTACTTCGCTTTTCGTCTCTTCGCTAGACTCAGTACAGCCCATTAAAGACAGTAACAGTGCTAACGCCATTGCTTTAGTTTTCATTGTGAAGCTCCTTTTGCTGGGATAGTGGCTTGTTTCAAAGCCGGTCAACATGGTGTGTTCAAATATCCATTGTAAACGTTCAAAATGCCTGCCGTTTTATTGTCATATTCGGCAAGCTGAATATTCGACGAGACCAGTCTAGCCTACTTACCTGATAAAGTGTAAGTAGACTTTATACCGAAAAATGAAAGGATTATAACCAAACATTTACCTGGCAAAACTGCATGTGGAATGCTGAGATATTGTACAGCGAGTTTGGACAAGGCTACGCTTCTGGGCCTTGTGTGGTAAACACGAGGTGCCGGCGCATATCTTTTAACACTACGCCTTTTTTAAGCAGCGCTGCGCTTAATTTTCGCTGCCACTTCTTTAGCTCGGGCTCAGCGTTTGACACCGCTTCTTCATTTTCGAATTGAAAGCGAAGCAGTAAGGAACCCGGGAATTGGTGATACTGAACGTCAAACCAACATTGTTGCATACCATTTAACTCTTCAAGCGCTTGTGCTTCAAGGCTATCGGCTACACTAAAGACCAGTGTTTGCTGTTTGAGTTGAACGGCAGAGAGTTTTTTCATTACAAATGCTTCTCTATAGACACTTCAACGCTCTCGGTGACATCTGCACCTTCAATGGTTAGCCACATTTGCCCATCTTGAATAGTAACCTGTATTTGCATAGAGCGATGAACAGCATTGGCCAAAGTAGCGGCAAGCGACTCTGGCAAAGTGAAAACTGATAAGTTCTTTTTGGTTTGTAGCTTGTTATGTTCTTTCTTCCACCACGCGTCGAAGCTGTTGTCGGCGTAGGAATAAATCATCATTTGTTGGCTTTGATTGCAGCCCTTTTTGATGCGCTGTTCAGAGGGTTGGCCTAACTCAATCCACAGCTCTATTTCATCGCTAAAACTCTTTTGCCATAAATCTGGAACGTCGTCGTCAGACAGCCCTTTGGTAAACTGTAGGCGTTCATGAGCATTAACAATAAACGCAACCACGCGCAGCATCATTCGCTCGTCATTTTCAGAAGGGTGACGGGCAATAGTAAGGTTGTGGTCGTTATAGTAATTGCGATCCATATCCGTTATGGATATGTCAGCTTTAAAAATGGTCGCTTTAAGAGCCATGGTGTTCCTGCTTTGTTCTTAGGAGGCTTGAAGTTAACCCCGTGTGCTATGTAAAAAAGTGGCATAGCAAGTTTTGGCGCTATAGTAGCAGTAAAAAGCAAATTCCGCTGTAGGTGAGTAGCGCCCAATACAAGTATTTGTCGGTTTATTTATTGGTGCGCGAAATTTCTAGTGAAGCTTCTCGGTCATATTGGACATCGCGCAAAGCGCGGATAACCAAAAACTAAACAAACAAAAATGAAAACGGAGAGGGTTAATGAAGAAACTAGTGGCTATGGCGATGTTAATGTTCGCCTGTATAGCAGGCGCATCAAATGCGTATGCTTTGGAGCGCGGCACTATTGCAGAAGATGCAGATTCAGTAACGCCGTTGCTTAATGGTCAAGTGGCGCCTAAAACAACGCTTAAAATGGCAGATGGCTCGCCGGTAAGCTTACAAGCGCTTACCATGCAAAAGCCCAGCATTGTACTTTTTTATCGCGGCGGGTGGTGCCCGTATTGTAATGAGCAGCTTGCCCAGCTTAAAGATATTGAAAAAGACTTGGTGGATATGGGCTATCAGATTTTGGCCATTTCACCAGAATCACCAGCGCGCTTGCAAGAGCAAAAGCTTGAAACAGAATTCTTGGTTACGCTTTTATCCGACGACAAACTAGACACTATTCGTGAGTTCGGCGTTGGATTCTACCTAGATACTGTGACTGAGTTAAAGTACAAAACCTATGGCATTAACTTAACAAAAGATGAAAGCGGTAATAGTGTTTTGCCAGCACCCAGCATCTTCATGCTCAATAAAAAAGGGCAGGTTTTGTTTAGCTATGTTAACCCAGACTTCAAAGTTCGCCCGTCGGCAGACCTAGTGTTAGCGGTTGCGAAAACCCTCAAAAAAGAAATGTAATGCGAATAGCCTTACCAAGGCGTTGTTCTTGGTAAGGCATGCCAAAAGAACTCTATGATATCGAGCACTACATTTCATCGTGTCTAATAATGATTAAGTTAGATTCGCACGTATTTGACTGTTATAACGAGCTGTACTTAACCATTCACCAAGTCACCTTATCTCAAACTGTAAGGAGTAAGCATTTACACTGAGATCAATGAAGTGATGTGCTCGGCTAGACGTTTAGGTTCAATATAAGTGTCGCCTTTACAGTTGTTTACGACGCTCAATAGCTGAGTAAGTAAGTGTTTATTCGCTACGTTCCGCTGACATATAGCGTGAACGGTATTGAGTTCAAGTGTACTTGCTAAGGCGTACACACCTTTCAAATTGCGATTTATTAGAAGCGCGTTTAACACGCGGTTAGCGGTGTATCGACGCCACGCCATATGAAAGCTGTCGAAATCGCACGTTAAGTCAACACTTAACGCCACACGAAGCGCCCAAGACAATGGGCGAAAGTGTAAAAGATGTTCGGTTAGTAAGAATATTTCAAGTGCGTGGTCAACAAACAGTGACGGCTTCGCAGTATCGCTTAGCTCAATAATGGGGAATAGCCCTTCGGCAGCGAACATAGACTCTACGAATTCAAAGGTGTAAAACCCGTTACCATGAAGAGCAAGAAGGCATGTCTCAATTTCATCGAGAAGCGTTTCATCGAGGGTATTAGCAATGTCTTGAAGCGTTAAGTTATTTAAAAACTTCTCAATGCTCGGGTAGAGGGCATTAATTTCAGCCCATTTACTTTCTTTTGAATGACGTAAGGCCCTCTGATATTTGAGAACGTCGTCATGCCGTGTTAAATCGATTTGGGTGTGCGATTCGTTTCTCGAATAAATCCATCCTGCCCAAGCTATCATTGGCGAGTCCGCTAATCCAAGTGCGTGGAGCTCATAGAGCGAAGAACCTAATGAGCATACCGCTTCCACCAAGCCATGGGCTGCCTTTACATCTTTCCCCATAAAATCGGGTTCTTCTTGCATATGTTCGAATGAATACACGCCATTACGCCAGCCTGCTAAATAGCAGCCTTCTATACATTTTCCGCACATGACTGTGCTCCTGTTAGTATTTTTTGGTGATAATGAAGAGGCCTGTTGCTCTTTGGTGGTATTTAGCCTGTTGACAAGGCGCACGCCAACGAGCAACTGGCTCGTTGCTACTAAAAATTATGAAAAGTAATCAAGAAAAGCATCGATAGAGTAAAGTTAGATGCCAAGAGCGAACTTAAAACAAATTTTGCTTCAAAAAAAGCACTGTTTTGTCCCACTATAAAAAAGTTATTTTCTGCAAGAGTGCGAGGTTTACAGCGCCAAGTGGTATAGTAGGGCTTACGCCTTAACTCATCGTATTTCCATGATAAATAGAAACTTTCCATTACTTGATTTACATCGTCATTTAGATGGCAATGTACGTCTGCAAACCATTCTGGAGCTTGGTCAGCAATTTAACGTTTGTTTGCCTGCTTATTCGTTAGAGGGCTTGCGACCGCATGTTCAAGTAATGGAGATCGCCCCCGATTTGGTGTCATTTTTAGATAAGCTTACTTGGGGCGTTAAGGTGTTAGGCAGTCTCGACGCCTGCAAACGGGTGGCGATAGAGAATGTAGAAGATGCAGCTAAGCAGGGTATTGACTACACAGAGCTGCGTTTTAGTCCTTATTTTATGGGTGAAAGTCACGGGCTACCAACTCAAGGTGTGGTTGAGGCCGTGATAGACGGTGTAAAAAGCGCAGCTAAAAATCACGATGTTAAAGTTAATCTCATCGGTATTTTGTCACGTTCTTATGGCGCAAAAGTATGTCAGCATGAGCTAGATTCAATCTTGGCCTGTAAAGCGCATATAACTGCAATTGATTTGGCGGGTGATGAAAAAGGCTTTCCTGGCAACATGTTCATAGAGCACTTTACAAAAGTGCGCCGCGAAGGGCTGCCTATCACAATTCATGCAGGTGAAGCAGTAGGCCCGCAGAGTATTTGGCAAGCCATTAACGACTTAGGTGCTGTGCGTATAGGACACGGCGTTAATGCTGTTAATGATGCTAAGCTAATGGACTATTTGCGCGACAACTGTATTGGTATTGAAAGCTGTTTAACCAGCAACGTATTGACGAACACGGTCACATCATTAACTGAGCACCCGTTAATAACCTTTTTGGAACACGGCATACTCGCCTGCCTGAATACCGACGACCCAGCAGTTCAAGGTGTAGAGCTAGATGACGAATTCTCCGTTGCAGCTAAGCAAGCTGGCCTTATGCCTTCTCATATTAAACAAGCGCAAGAGAATGCGCTGGCAATTGCTTTTTTAAGTGAAAGCGAAAAAGCCGCACTTAAGCGCAAAGTAAACTAATCCGAAAGATAAAAATCGTGCCGTGGTTAAACGGGCCGTAACATTATTTTGATTAATAATGCCACCGGTGGCATTATTATCGTGATGTGAATATTTTGTTTCTTAAACGTAATCAGTTACGACTTAAATAATGGAGCTTTTATGCTGCGCTTTATACCTGATGTTGACCGTTCTATGAGTAGCTACCCCAGCCGTTTCACACACCGCCGGGCTTTGGGATGGGTGGCGTTTATTGTGACCCTTCTAACTTGTTCCTATGCGTCGGCATCTACTGGCGAAGACTGGAAAATTGCTGAGCAAATTGTAAATCAGATTCAGCTGCCGAATATTCCAAATGAAAAATTTATGGTTGATGTGAGTGATACTTCACTAAGCGCAGCGCGAGCGCCAATTCAACGTGTAATTGACAAGGCTTCTGCCAGCGGCGGCGGTATTGTTGTTGTGCCCAAAGGAACATGGCAAGTAGACGGTCCTATTCGTCTTAAAAGCAAAGTGAACTTGCACCTAGAGGAGGGCGCTACTCTGCTGTTTTCCGGCGACCCTTCGCACTACTTGCCCGTGGTTAAAACCCGTTGGGAGGGTACTGAGGTATTTACCTATTCACCGCTAATTTATGCGCTAAATGTGGAAGATGTGGCAATTACAGGTAAAGGTACTATCGACGGAAATGCCCAATCGGCGTTCATTGGCTGGTATGAGAGACAAAATACAGATATGCATGCGCTTCGTAAAATGGGGTTTGATGGCGTTCCAGTAGAGAAGCGTCAGTTCGGCGAAGGGCATTACTTGCGCCCTCCGCTTATTCAGTTTTTCCACGCCAAGCGAGTGCTGCTTGAAGATTATACGGCCCTGAATTCCCCGTTTTGGGTTAATCATCTGGTTTATACGTCTCATGCTACGGTAAGACGAGTGAAGGTAGAAAGTCACCTGTACAACAACGATGGGTTAGACATTGAGTCGAGCCAGTTTGTGCTTGCTGAAGATAATCACTTTAGAACCGGTGATGACGGTATCGTTATTAAGTCTGGCAGAGACGCAGACGGTCGAAATATAGGTATACCTAGCACAGACATTGTTGCACGAAACAATGATTTAGGCGGGGAAGACGGCATTGGTCTTGGTTCGGAAATGTCTGGCGGCATTAAGCGCGTATTTTTCGAGAACAATGTCTTGCATGAGGGAGACTCAGCATATCGTTTTAAAAGCAACTTAGACAGAGGCGGGCGCGTAGAAATGGTTCGAATTAGAGGCAGTAAAGTGGCTTCGTTTAAGCACTTATTCTGGTTCCAGCTAAACTACCCAAGTAATTTACACGGTAATTTTCCGGCTACCTATACCGACATTATTATTGAAGATTTAACGGTAGAAAATGTAGGAACGGTTTTGGAAATTCACGCTCCAGACGCAGCTCCTGTGCATAACGTTAAGTTTAAAGACATTAAAATCAAGGAAGCAGAAGAAATTCTTATCCTAGAAAATGCCGACGATATTAGCTTTGAAAATGTCACCATAGGTGAGCAAATCTGGAACGGCACGTTTTCTTCGCTGCACATTGAATCTGTTACTCGCTAGAAAACAGGTTAAACGCGATAGGTTGTTCGCATTGGTCCTTTATTTTCGCCCAATCAAGCGGCTAATTAAATGTGGGCGAACCTATTTAGGTTCGCTGGCTTTCAGTTTCGACCAGCTCAACAACAAGGCGTAAATTACTTTGTGTTGATACCGCATTAAATGGGTAGCAGGTAACTAAATAGAGCTGCTGCCCATTTACATCTACTTTCATTGCCGAGGCGGCATCGACTATCGTCTTCGATACAACCCGATAGGTTACCCACTGTGAGTTCGGCAACTGCAATTGCATAATATCTCTGGCTCTCACCTTCTTTAAGAACGTGAAGTGAGTATCTCTATGCCCGCCAATCACACTACCACCCTGTCCGAGTGGGGGCGAGTCGGTGTGGTGTCCAGGGCCAAATGCAAGGGCATTTCCCTGCGCGCCTTCTAGTACATACAACTGTGTTTCGCTTTTGGCATGAACCAGCTTGCCCACTGGCCAAGTATCAGACCAACGCCAAGGCTTCTGGTTAGCGCCAGTGGCTAGCGTTTCTTCCCACGAAGATTGAATTAAATATTGCGCCAGTTCAGCTTTCAATAATATCCAGCCAGCTTTGCCAAAGCTGGCTGTGGCGATCAAGACTAAGATGATGGTAAAAGCGTATTTAATCATTGTTTGTCCAAGCAATATTCAGCCAAAAAATAAAGAAATGAGCTTAAGGTGCTAACCTCGTCCCCCTTTGTTTCGCAAGAAGGCGACGCTGTGAAAAAGCGACAATAAAAGCATGGCAATCATGCCTAATACGACATGTTCAGATACACCCGCTGCGGTTTGGGGGTAACTGATTTGTCTGAATTGCGTTCCCTGTGGCATCAAGTTTCTTACGTTTTCGGTGGAAGACGGTATGCCCTGTGTATTTGCTATTTTTTCTTCAATAGCAACGAAGCTGGTGAACTCTGTTATCAGTTTATGGGGCAGGGCTACAGCAAGTATATCCTGTCTTACTTCATCTACATTTCGCCCTAACGCTTTTTCATCCATTAACGCCGCCACTTTCTTTCTTGCCCAAGCAGTCGCTACGCCAAGGTGTTGAGTAGAACCTGTCGACGTTGGCGATATAGCTACCGAACGGGTCCACTCGCGAGTAGTGCCCTGCTTGTCTACTAGTGCGCCTTGAAGGGTTATTTTTCCGCTTGTACCGGCGTTATGAGGCAGTTTCACATTCAAAAGCAAAGGAACACCTGCGTATAAATCAGGGAGCTTAGAAGGGTAAATCTCTACTGACTGTGCATAGCCAGCCGGAAGAGTGAGGCTTAAATCACTCAACACAGGGCTTTCTAACTTATAAAGCAAGCTATCCATTTGCTGTTTAATATCTGCAGTATTGCTAACAAAAACATAGCTTCCGCGACCAAATTGAGCGGCTCGGGTCATAAAATAGCTATTAGGCGCGCTGCCTATGCCTACTGTAAAAAGGCGCGCATCACCCAGTTCGTTCTTTATTTGCGAGAACAATGCAGCTTCATTGCCTACCGCTCCATCGGTGATAAAGACAACTTGTTTTATAAAGTTTTCAGCTGTCGTGCGTTTAAGTGCGGCATTAAGGGCTGGTGCCATTTCAGTGCCGCCCCCTGCATTCAGCCCCTTTACAAAGTCCCTCGCATATTGCTTATTTCGTGTTGTTCCCTCTACCGAGGTTTCAAACAAACGCGTGGTGTCATTGTTAAATGCTACAACATTAAATCGGTCTTTCTCACTCAAGCGGTCTATCGCTAATTGTAAACTCTCTTTTGCGTCGACAATTGGCCGACCTCCCATAGAGCCTGACGTGTCGATAACGAAGGTGATATCGCGATCAAAATCCTGTAAATCTTGGCTCTTAACTTGTGGCGGCATTAGCATAACAAGGGCGTAGTCATGCTGACCTTTCAATTCAGTGAAAATAGCTGCTTGTGGTGCACTAGAGGGCGAAGGCTGCCACTCTAGCCAAATGTCTCGGTCCATTTTGATATTGCTTTGATTAAAGGTGACAAGATAATTACCTGTGGATTCTGACCAATTCACACGGTGATTTCTGCTAGTGACGCTATTAAGCGTTAAACCAGTATTTAGTGTTGCGTTGAACGTAAGTTGCGGGCCTCCATTGCCTTCTCTCATATAAGGCGTGATAGCTCTGGCATCGGGTACCTGATCTGTGGGTTCTCCCCAACCTTTACCTGATATTTCAGCCTCTATGTTCTCGGTAAACTGATTTAGCGAAATGCCGGGCGAATAGCGAGGAGTGAGCGTAGTAGGCAAGTGAAAAGTAAATTTACCATCGCAGTAGTCTACCTGTTGTACATACTGAAGTGTCACCGTTATTTCCTCACCCGGCGCTATATTCGCGACCTGCTGAGTAAATAAATTTGGGCGTTGTTGCTCTGTTAAACTGGCTTTCTTTCCCGCTTTTTTGGCCGCTTCAAATGCTTCTTTCGCTTCTGCCTTCGGCTTAATTTTCCCTCGGATTATTCTGTCTCCTATAAGCATTTCCATACTGTTAATCGCCGCGTTTTCATTAAGCGGAAAGGTGTAAACGGCATGCTTCCATTCATTACTGGTGTTAGTGAATTTTTGAGAATAGGTAACGTGCGCAATCATGCCATTCACCTGTAAATCCACGTCAGTTGAATGCAATAGAGCGGGGGAAGACTCACCGTCCACGCTTTGCAACATCAATTCGCCAGACTCAGCGCGACTTAGCGGGCTAACTACTATGCCAAGCAAAAAGCAGAGGAAGGAAGTAAGGATAAGCAACCTGTGATTACGCGGCTTGGCTGCATGTTGCCGTTCCCTAAATAAAGGTTTGTGAGTATTGGCAGGCGTTAAGTAATCCCGTTTGGGTGTTTTGGAAAATAGCATCAGGTAAGCTCGCTTTAGTATCGATACTTAACATTTAACACCCTGAATAGGGCGAATTGTGAACAGAGATTATGGCAATCTCATGGGCAATGGTGGCGAATAGCAGATTTTAGAAATAAGTCATTTGTTGGTCGAAGCAAGGTGGTTGCTGAAGTCCCGCGATATCGGAATAACGAAAAAAGTATGCAGTTTTTACTTTTGCTTTACTGGCCCAGAGCATCAACCAGCGTATTGAATTTAGTTCTTCCTACTGGAACACTCGCGCCCGAGTGCAGGTGTGCAATGTACTTCGCGCCTGAATGTTGTTCGATATGTTTAACTTCATCAAGAGGTAACGCATAAGAGCGATGAACTCGCATAAACCCTTGAGGTAGAATTTGCATTAACCTGTCTAAGTGCTTGTCATGCAATATGGTTTGATTGTCTTTAGTGGTTATTTCACTGTAGTGCCCAGCGGCTTGAATGAATTGAATATCATCAACTTGAAGAAAACAGAGTACATTGTTTTTGCGATATGACAACCGCTGACATTGGCCCTTGAATTGATGCAGAGAAAAACGTTCCATCGCTTTACTTATTCTTTCTTGAGTAAATGGCTTACCAATAAAATCGAGTACGCCAAGCTCAAACGCTTCTAAAGCCCTGTCGGTATTCGCTGAAACCACCACGGTGTGATAAGGGGCGGCAAGCTGTTGATGAATTAATGAAAAACCGTCTTTTCCATGCAAATTCAAATCTAGAAAAAGCAGGTCTGTGTCGCGGTTAGACAAATGCTCTTCTGCATCATCGAGGTTGGAAAAGCGATGAATAGTGGTTTTATCGTCGGTACACTGGTCGATAAAACGAGCAAGTCGTTTGGCAACCATGGGTTCATCTTCTACTAGGGTAATATTCATCATAGCGTTTGTAAGGTGATTTGTTCGGTCTGCTCGGCGTGCGCGTTACTTTGCTCACCCGAAACGAACGTTGTTGGAAATGTGAGCTTAGTTACCCAATACTTATCTTCAATAAATTCCACTAGCTTCCAGTCATTACCAAACGCTTCTGTGAGCCGGGCTTTAATGTACTTGGTGCCAACACCGGTTCCTTCTTTATTCTCTAATGCTGACGTCTGGTAAGAATAGTGTTGAGTAAGCTGAGCTTTAAACAGCAAGGCAGTTGAAGGTCTTTTATTGTTATCATGCTTGGCATTCTCTACGGACACACCCTGTGCTTCATCCTCTTGCTGTTCAGAAAAGCTAAGACTAAATTGATACTCTCCCGAGCCGTATCTGTTGTGGCTAAACGCATTTTCTATGAGGGTGAGTAATACTCCGGGAGGAATAAGCTGCTGCCCTTTGTATTCTGACATCTCCGGCTTTTGCAGTGAAAAGTGGGCGTCGAAGCGGTATCCCATAATTTTAAGGTGACTTTCACAAAGGGCGACTTCCTGCTGTAAAGCAATTAAGGCTCTATCGCTTAAGCTGGCCATTTGGCGAAACTCCGATGCTAATGCCTGAATAAACCCAATGGCTTCTTTAGGGGCGATTTCAATCCACTCTTCAATTGCCGTTAGGGTATTGAGAATAAAGTGAGGCTGTAGCTGTTTTTTTATAAGCTCAAGCTGCAGACGCTGAGTGGTAAGCGTTGACTGAGTAAGTGCACGCTGTCTCTCAGCATGGGTTTGGCTTAGCACGAGTAGTAATAAAAGCGCTAAGCCACTAAACGAAACAAAGAAATATTGGTCCATAAACGAAAATCGGTTTATGAGAACGGGTGAAACAAATACCGCTATTCCCATGGTCATTAACCACGCGTACTTCTTCCGTTTATAAATACTGGCCACACCAAAAATAAAGCTAATGAGCAAAGACACACTGAACAACAAAAAGCTGCGGTAATCGTAACCATCGAAATATAACAGTACCCCACAACTAGCCATAACCAACACAAGCAAGGTACTGATAAACCAAGTTTTTGAATAGCGGAAGAAAGACAGGAAAAAGAGCGGTAGCACCAGGCTGATAACAAGGGTTAAGCCAAGGACGATTTCCATTCTAAGGATGTGCCACTGGTAGCTGTAACCGAATAGACCTCGCCATGACTCGGCCAAGATTAATAGAATCAGCATGGTGCATAGGCAGCTAAACCACAGGTATGCAGGCTCTTTGAGCGATGAAAAGTACACCACAAATGAATACATGGCGACAAGAACCAAGCCACTTAGCATCATTAAGGGTAATCGTATACGCCACTCATTAATGGCGGCAAGAGTTTCGAAGTCGTCTGCAAATACCCAAAATCCACTACTTTGCGCGGTATCTGGACGAAATTCGCTGCTCAGCCTTACCATCACCGTGTTATCACCAGTATTCAGGTACTGTGAAGGTAGTATGAATATACTGTCTATCTCACCTGGCAATTCTTTGCTCTCGGCTGTTGCAGGCATGCCGTTATCACCAATGTGATAGCCGTTCAAATAAACAGAAAACGCGCCAAGTATAGAAACAAACAAGCCTTTAGGCGCACTCTCGGTTTGTTGTACACCTTGTGACCCATTTGATGTTGCGTTGAACGCAAGTGTGAACTTGAGCCACCTTACTTCATTAGACAGTTCGATATCCGACTGGGAATGAGCCCGCCATCGAGGGTCGTTCTCCGCTGGTACTTCCTCTTGCCCAGAATAGAGGATGCTGACCTGAGAAGGAAATGTCGGTGAATGGGTGGGCTGTTCGTGCAAAAGTACAACGCCCCAAATGAGCATTGTCATAAGCATTAAGTAGAACCAATTGAGTTTTTGCACGGGAAGTTAGGGCGTGTTGTGTGTTGTTATTGTTAACACAGTACACAGTTTTTAACTGTTAATGAAGTCGAAGTAATGCACTTGGGGAATGCCTGATGCAGTTCAGGAAATAGGTTGCCGTAAACCGAATAATTGACGCTACATTTGGCTGAAATTTATACGGAGAGTAATGTATGACACCCATTAATAAACTAGTAGCTTTTACCCTTTTACTATTGTGGTATGCGCCACTTGAAATAGCCCACGCAAATGACAACCAACTGTTGTCTCAAGCAGAACTCAACGAGCTCTTAAAAGAATACAAATTAAGTGGCGTAAGCGTCGCGGTAATCGACGACTTCAATGTTGTCTATTCCGCCACAGCTGGGGAAAAGGTGTTCGGTTCAGGTGATTCTATTAACCAGTCAACGGCCTTTTCTACCGCTTCTATTTCCAAGCCGGTTACCGCGCTACTAGCGGCTATGCTCGAAGAGCAAGGCAAGCTTAGTTTAGACGACTCTGTAGCTAAGTATCTCACCCGTTGGACACTGCAAAAAGAGCAGTTTCCCAACCCAGAGGAAATTACTTTTCGTCGGTTGCTCAGCCACACTGCGGGCACCACACAAAGTGGGTTTGCTGACTTTTATAAAGGAGATGCTGTGCCAACGGCTATCGATAGCCTAAACGGAGTAAACGTGCCTCGTTATGACTCGCCCATTAGCTTAGCATTTAAGCCTGGTGAAAGTTGGTCGTATAGCGGCGGTGGCTACGTTATTGTGCAAATTGCGCTGGAAGATCTAACTGGAAAGACATTGCCTGAATTAGCAGAAGAAATGCTATTTAAGCCGCTTAACATGGTTAACACCACAATGTATCAACCTGACAGCCCGCTATTTTTGCAAAATGTGGCAAGCGTTCATCACGACGATTTGAGCGTGATCCAATCTGGATATCCAATTTGCCCGCAAATCGCGCCTTCGGGAATGTGGAGTAATGCTCTTGATATGGCAACATTGATTATCGAAATGCAAAGAGCACTAAATGGCGATGATACAAAGGTAATCTCGCAAGCAGTGGCGCGCAATACTACTCAAATTGAAACCCTTGATGTTGTAGGTGGTTGGGGACTAGGCTGGATGCGTCTTGAGGCTAAAGGCAACCTAGAGTGGTTCTCTCATGGTGGTTCAAACACGGGAACAGGAGGGCAAATCATGGGCACAATGCGCGATGGTAGAGGTATCGCTATATTCGGTAACGGCGGCAACCCTGCTCGAATTCCGGTTATTGAAACAGTTATTGCAACGGTTGTGGAAAAGCTCGACTGGAAGAAAAGCTTGCCCGTGGTAAAGCAACAGGTTCCCCTTGAACTGTTAAATGACTTTGAAGGTAAATATCTTGCAGCCTTAGGAGAAACCATCGAAATCAGCAAGCAGAATAACCAGCTTTTCTACCAAGGAAGACTGTTGCTGTGGAGTCATATCGAAAGTGGGGAGCTTGTTTACCTTGGTGACGGAGAATTTGGTGTGGAAGGTTATCCAAACCGACTTTCTCTTGAAACAGTAAGCGGTAAAAAGCGGCTGAAAGTGTCGCGAAAGGGAAGCGATAAGGTGTCGTATTTTGAATCTGCCCCAGAATAGGGGCAGTAAGATGGACAAGGCGAGTGTGTTACTCGCCTGCCATAGCACGACCTTTCGTTTTAACACTGGCTATCAACATATAAATACTGGTAGCAAGTAAGCACGCAAATAAGTAGCCCATCAATCCTTGAGGGCCTACTAAAAAGTTATCGGCAATGAGTGGGCCTACTACTGAACCCACGCTGTAGCTGAAAAGCATGACCTGTGTGGCGCATACAATGAAGCTAGCATCGAGTTTGTCGCAGGCGAGATTTATTGCCACTGGGTATAGGGCAAATATTGCCATACCTAATAGAAACAGACCCGCTCCCAAAGCGTATATACCGCTAACCGCTGCGGTTAATGTTATGGCGGCGACACCTAGTAAACAAAATAGTGCCATGAGTAACGTGCGGCCTAAGTACTTGGATAGCGCAGGAATTAAAGGTTGAACTGCCATAGCACCTAAAATAATTAAGGCCATTAAGCTACCCAAATCGTCATGAGCAATGCCCCGGTTTAATAGTTCAAGAGGCATTAAGCCGTAAATGGCACCTAGGGTTAAGCCTGACACTATGCAACCAATAATTGCGGCATGATTTAGTTTCGATATTTGCTTTAGCGACAGTGGCGTACTGTGGGAAGCTTCAGGCTGCTCGCTCTTTGCAAACAAAAGTACACCAATGGCTAAAATCAACATGGTGAAAATGGCAGCAAAAGGAAGCATGCCGCCTACGCCAATAGCGCCAATACCTAACTGACCTAAAGAACTTCCCCCGTAAAGTGCGCCCATGTATAAGCCTAAACGTTTGGCTCTATCAGCTTCGTCGCCGTGTAAAAGCCACGACTCTACGATAACAAATACACCTGCTACAGCAACGCCAGCCACTAACCGAGCCACAAGCCAAACCGCGGTGTGAGCAAACAAAGGCATTACTGCGATAGTAAGTACAAGGATGCCTAAACACAGTGCAAAACCGTGCTTGTACCCAATGCGGGTGACCAGCGGTTCAATGCTAAGGGCACCTACAAGTAATCCTGCGTAAAAGCTACTGGCAAGCCAACTAGCGATAGCCGTGTCTAGGTTGTAATGGCTGAGCATTAGTGGGATCAGACTCATCAAATAGCCAGACGCAACTGCGTATATACCCAGCGCAATAACAGGAACAGAGATTCGCGCTTTGGCTGGCGGAATTAAGGTGTTGTCCAAGGTAATGCCTTACATCAGAGGAAAGAGAAGATAATTTCGCGGCGCGAATATGAGGCAAATTCTGATATAGGTAAAATGAAAAGAAATGCTCGTAAAGATGCTAAAAATTGATGGTGAGGAAGGCGCTGCTAGATAGTGCATGCGCCTCAGATAGTTTAAGCATTAGTGCCTTAAATCATCCGGTGTATGATCTGCCACAAATGCGTTTCTTTCGCCCATGGGTCTGTCTTCACCCACCGTACTGTCTGCAGTAGTTTGGAGCTCTATCGACGAATTCACCTCTGCACCAATTAGAATGATGTACGCGGTTAAATACAACCACATGAGCAGGATAATAATTCCCCCAACGGAGCCGTAGGTTTTGTTGTAGCTTCCAAATTCATTGAGGTATATCGAAAAGCCATATGAGGCTACTACCCATAATAACGTGGCAAAAACTGACCCCGGCGTCACCCAACGCCACTGGGCTTCTCTTCGGTGAGGGGCATATCGATATAGGGCTGAAAGCGCAATATTAAATAGGGCCAGCATAACTGGCCAAGTCACCCACATGGCTTGTTCGGTACTAAGGGCATTTGACGTCATCCAGTTTATTGCTTCGGGTAAAATGGTGATGCAGGCGAGGGACACAATTACGGTAAGGATCATAAATATGGTGCACGTAATGCGCGCTAGAATACCTTTGAAAAAGCCTCTTCCTTCCGCCTCGCTATAGGTAATGTTGCATGCTTTTATCAGTGCGTTGGCGCCTTTGCTACTGCTCCACAGTGATAAGAGCAGAGTAAATAAAAAACTCCAGCCTAATGCAGTATTCGACTTCTCGGTTAAATTTTTAAGCTGTTCTTCAATGATGTAGCGACTGTCATTTGGTACTACATTTACCAGCAATGCCATGTGGCGTTGTAGTTCGTCGGGTGATACAACAAGGCCATACAAGGCAATGGTTGCCCCTAGTAAGGGGAAGATAGCCAGCAAGCAGTAAAAGGCAACGCCAGCGGAGATAAGAGGAATGTTGTCTTTTTGCAGGCTAGTGAAAATACGCTTTGAAATACTCCACCAACTTTTCAAAGAAAGCTCGAATGCAGATTTAGCGTGGTTGAAACGTTCCTTGCTCATGTGTCCTCATACCTTGCCTAAACGATAAAACTCTTAAAGCTTGATACATGAAAACTTCGCTGTCGGCTTACATCGACTTAAAAAAGGAGCGAGAAAGAAGCTCTGTAAATCGTTCACAAAATCTGAATATGTGCGTGGCTATCAATGTTGATGAAAATGTTGTTTTTTCATTTATTGTAATTCATTCAATGGCTTACGTTTGTTGGTTTGGGTGGTTTGTAATTTGCACCTCCAAAAGCATCCTAGCTAGATAGTAAGAGCTAGGTTATGCCATGCACAAACTAACGCGTTCACCTGATGGGATTTGCTAAAGGTGGTAGGCGGACAGTTATTCTCGTCGTGTGGCGATCCCTGCTTTTACTAGTTTTACATTTCGTCTTTCAAAAGGAGTGAACATTATGAGCAACACCCAAAACCTTAAAGGCAAAAAAATCGCTATTTTGGCAACTAATGGTTTTGAGCAAAGCGAGTTGATTCAACCAAGAGACAAGTTTATTGAGCAAGGTGCTGACGTTGATGTGCTATCTATTGATGATCAGACAACAATTAAAGCATGGGACGAAGACAACTGGGGAAAAGAAATTAACGTTGATAAACAAGTTACGTCTGTAAACCCTGAAGATTACGATGCCCTTGTGCTACCCGGCGGTCAAATCAATCCCGATGTGCTGCGTACCAATGAAGATGCTGTTGCCTTCATCAAAAGTGCAAACAGCGCGGCAAGTATTAAAGCTATAGGTGCTATCTGTCATGGTCCATGGTTGCTGGTGGAGTCTGGGTTAGCGAAAGGTGCAACACTCACTTCGTTTCCTAGTATCCAAACAGATCTCAAAAATGCTGGTGCGACCTGGGTTGATGAGGAAGTGGTGACCCACTCAAAACTAGTCACTAGTAGAAACCCAGATGATATTCCAGCTTTCGTAAACAAAATTAGTGAAATGGTTGCCCAGTAAAAAGGAGGAAGTGTATGTCCACCGCAGCTACAAATAAAAAGGTTATCGCGATAACGGGGGCTTCCAGCGGCATTGGCAAAGAAACGGCAAAGCAACTGGTAAATAACGGTTTTAACGTTGCCCTTTTAGCAAGAAGTGAGGACAAACTGCGTGCCTTAGTCGAAGAGCTTGGCAATGATGTTGCGTTCGCTGTAAAAGCTGACGTTAGCGACTTTAATGAGTTAGATAAGGCGTTTAAACAGGTAAGCGAACATTTCGGTCGTATTGACGGCATTTTCGCCAATGCAGGGCGCGGCGCGAAAGCCGCCGGCATTGAAAAGGGGGACGTAGATGACTGGGTTGGCATGCTGGGCGCAAACGTAAATGGACTACTTTATACCGCAAAAGCCGGATTGCCGTACCTGCGCGATACGCAAGGCCACTTCATTATTACGTCTTCGGTCGCCGGTCGAATAGCTCTCAAAGGCTCTGTATATGGGGCAAGTAAGTGGTTTGCTTATGGTTTCGGTCAGAACCTCGCAGAAGAAATGCGCGAGTGGGGTGGCCGCTGTACAACTATCTGCCCTGGTATGGTGAATACGCCATTTTTCGATGAACCTAAGGAAGATAAGCTTCAGCCAGCGGATATCGCAAAATCGGTATTGTTTGCCCTAAGCGCAGAAGAGTCAGCCTGCGTTCGCGAGGTTTATGTTATGCCGGCGAAGTAAACGAACTGACCACGGGCAAGAGATAGTCTATTCAAGCAAAGGGCAGGGTTAGTCACTGCCCTTTTTTGTTTGCCCCGCCCTTACTTTTAACCTGCCTTATTAATTTCATGAAGCTATTCAAATTAGCCAAATAAAGTATTTTCCCCATCCTGTTACCCCTAATCTAGGTGTTTAGATAAGCGCTAGTTGAGTGAGATAGGCGATTGCAAACTCCTCATTGAAATGGCTTTCCCAAAGGGCCCGCGGCGCAAGAACAATAACAGGAGAGTAAGATGTCTAACGAATTTACGGGTAAGACCGCTATTATTTCTGGCGCCGCTGGCGGCATAGGGCTAGCGCTGGCAGAGGCATTGGCAAGGCAGGGTATGAATATCGTCATGGGCGATATTGATAATACTGCATTAGACGAGTCGGGCAATGATTTACGAGAGAAAGGTTTCGATGTATTGACTTGCGCCCTTGATGTTACCGATTACGCTCAGTGGGAAGATATTGTAGCTAACGCCAAAGAGAAGTTTGGCAAGGTTCATATGGTCATCAATAATGCTGGCGTTGGCGGTACGCCGGGGAAAGTTGAAGATTCGGAGCATGAGACCTGGCGCTGGGTAATGGACGTCAACGTTATGGGCGTACTCTATGGCGCACAAGCATGCGTGCCAGCTATTAAAGAGCACGGCGAAGGAGGTTGGGTGCTAAACGTGGCGTCGATGGCAGGAATGATGGGCATGCCATATGCGGCGGCCTATTGCGCATCAAAGGCTGCGGTTGTCTCTATGACGGAAAGCTGGGTACCAGAACTGAAACCTTTTGGAATCCATACTTCTGTATTGTGTCCAGCATTTGTGAAGACCCGTATCCATGAGTCTTACAGAAACAGGCAGGAAAAGTACGCAGTGGCAGCTGAAAAGCGCATTGATAAAGAGAAACTCAAAGCAGGCGCTCAAGCAGCCACTAAAGCTGTAGAGTCGGGAATCGATGCCTCTGTGCTAGCTGAGCGCGTGATAGAGGCGCTTCAGTCAGAGCAAACTTATATTTATACACACCCGAATTACCGAAAAGTTACTACGGCGCGCTTTAGCGCGATTGATAGCGCATTTGTCGATGCTGAGCAGAGTCAGTCTGTAGGTCATCTTATTGATGATGAAATCGTGACTTTTTAGTTCATTCGCGGCTACGGTTTGCGTATAAATACACGAAAGTGCCCTGAATCTTGTCTTCCAAAAGCCGTTATATAACGGCTTTTGATGTTGTGAGACTCTGAAGGTCAATGACGCGGTCACAGACTTTTTCTAGCTGTGTTCTGTCGTGGCTGATAAAGAGCACCGTGCAATTTTCTTCTCTGCATTGATCGACAAGTAAGTGAGTAATTGCCTTACTTGTAATGGGGTCTAGCCTAGATGTTGGCTCGTCAGCTATAAGTAGCTTGGGCCTTAGTAGCAGCGCGCGCAGCAATGCAATGCGTTGAAGCTCACCTCCACTTACTTCAGAGGCGCTGCGCTCAAACAATTGCTGGTTAAGGCCTAGTTGAGCTGAAAGCAAATCAGCACGCTTTTTAGACACATTGTGAAGCTTTATTACGTCATCAATCAATGATTTAAGCGTAGTGTGATCGGCAAATGAACTGGGGGGATCTTGATATAGCTTTAGGGTTTGATAACGGTGTAAAAGCGTATGAAACGCAATATTGCCTTGATAGGGTAGAAGCCCAAGTAGAGCATCACCTAGAGACGTTTTTCCACTGCCGCTATCACCACAAAGCCCGACAATTTCGCCTTCCCCTAAAGAAAAACTAAGGCCAGTAAATAGTGTATGGTTACCTCTCACAATTGTGAGGTCATTCACCGATACCAGCGGTGCAAACCTATGCGTTTTCTTTGTTGTAGCCGTCCAGTGTTGCGGAGCCGACGCAATAAGGGCTTTGGTATAATTTGATGAAGGGGAGGACAGTATCTTGCGGGTATCACCTGTTTCAACCAGTTTCCCGTTTTTGAGCACCATACATTTACCACCCAGTGCCTCTGCCACTGAAACATCGTGCGTAATGGTAAGTAGCGTACCGTCGTTAGCTTTTTGCTTTAGTTGCTCAATAATATGATGTTTGCGTCCGGGATCTAGCCCTTTTGTGGGTTCATCGGCTAGAAATAAAGGTGCATTAGTCGCTGATGCACAGGCAAAAGCAACACGCTGTGCCATTCCACCGGAAAGTTGAGAAGGGACCTTATCACTGTCGTCTTTAAGAGCCAGGTTGTCTAGCTGTGTCTTCGCACTCTTTTGTGCTTCGCGAGCACCGTTACCTAATGTAAACCGAAAAACTTCGGCGACTTGCTGGCGAATTTTCATCATTGGGCTTAGAGAATGCCATGGCTCTTGCGGCAGCATAACAATGTCTCGCCCCCACAATTGTTCACATTCACGTCGGTTCGCACGAAGCATATCAACACCGTTTACCAGAACATTTCCCGTAACCTTCAGTGCAGACGGTAAGTCGCCCATAATTGCTTGCGCTAGCAGACTTTTACCTGCCCCGGTTTCACCCAATATAGTCAGTGTCTCGCCTTGTTCAAGGTTAAGGGATAGATCCTCTACAATAATGGTGTCTTGCGCGTAAATTGATAAGTGTTCAATAGCAATGTATTGGCTCACAGTTTGCGCTCCAATGCATTACTCTTTGATAGTCTACTGCTGCTGTCAAAAATGAACTTATTTAAACGAGGTGTTTTGTCACTCTTCGCAGAAAGTAAGTGAAAGCCCAGTACGAGAACGAATAGGGTGAAAATAGGTTGTGCGAGCAGCCAAGGTGCTTCGTGATAGTATGGAAAAAGCTCAACTATCATCAGCCCAAGCTCAGGGCTGGGTGGTTTTAAACCAACATAAACGAAGCCCACCGATGCCATGGCGATAATTGAGGATGAGGCACCAAAAGCAGCAAGTGATAACACGTCTAGTCGAATGGCGGGCCATATATGCTTACTAAATAAATAACGTTTTGGAAAACCCATTAGCGCAGAGTTTTCCAGTGCAGGGCCTGTCACTACTGGTAGAGTGATAGCACGTACCAGCCTGAAGTACTCGACAGCCAGTACTAAGGAAATGGCTAAATACAGCATAATGAAAGAGCCTGGTACTAGCGCCGCGAAAAGAAGAATAAGTACCAGTCCGGGGAGCGCCAATATTGTATTGGCAATGAAATTCAACGTCGTATCTACCCAACCTCTACACCACGCTGCAATTACGCCCGTTAGCATGCCAATGATTGATGAACTTAGTACACACAGTGCAGCGAGAGAGAGTGATATGCGCAGACCCTCTGAGATTCTGGCTAACATGTCGCGTCCGAACTGATCTGTACCTAACCAATGTTGCGCACTTGGGGCTTCGAGCACTTGCTTTAAATTTTGTTGATTACCGTTTGTTCCCAATAGAACAGGCTCGCCCAACGCAAGTAATAAGAGCAGCATCAAAAGTGAAAAGCCAATCACTTTTTCAACAGGTAAAGCGAATGTCTTCATTGGCTATGTCCTAGATTTTCCCTCACCCTTGGGTCGAGTGCATACTGACTTAAATCGACTAGTGTGTTGACCAATACGAATAACGTGCCCATCAGCAAAGCTGTGCCTTGTAACATAGTGATGTCACGGGCAAAGACAGCATGGGAAAGTCCGTGTCCTATGCCGGGCCAAGCAAAAAGGCTTTCAATCATAATTACGCCTTCAATTAACCCGATAAGTTGTATGCCCATGAAGGCTAGAGCAGGTATTACAACGTTAGGTAGCGCATGGCACCTAAACGCTTCTAGAGCGCTTAACCCTTTTATCTTGGCGAAATGGAAATAACCCGATTGAACCGCATTAACAGTGCTATTGCGAATTACGCGGTTTGATATAGCCGCCAGGCTTAACCCTAAGGTCATTACAGGTAATATGGTATAGACAAAGCCTGAAGAGCCCGCAACCGGTAGCCAGTTGAGCTCTAGCGCAAAAATAAAGATGAGAATTAGCCCCAAGCAAAAGACCGGTTGAGAGCGCACGAACGTGGAAAACACTAATGCTGTTTTATCAAAAAGAGAAGCACGGCTTTTAGGAGTATTTTCACTTTTTCGAGCGCATCTGATGCCGCTATAAATTCCCAGAGGAAACGCAATTAATGCGGATACCAGAATAGCGAGTCCAGCGAGAACAAGGGTGTAAGAAAGCTGATTTTGTAGCTCAACAACAATGGGGGCCCCCGTGACCAAGCTATTGCCTAATTCCAGTGAGGCTAAATCAGTCATCCAGCTTACGTACTGTTCGAAAGCGCTTCTGTGCAGACCAAGTTCTTCTGCTACGGCGTTAGCGGCACTTGTGCTTACCGCATCGTCACCGTAGCGGCCAGCCGCTATTTTGTAAGCCATATCTCCAGGTAGTGAACGGGTTATAATAAATGTGAGTGTGCCTACACTCCACGCCATCAGTACAGCTTGAAGCAGCCGTTGAAGTAGGATTTTTCTCATTATTATGGGGCTATTCTCATTTGAGATACGCGAAAAGAACGCTCGTAAGGGTCGAAGCTGAAGTTTCTTAGTCGGCTAGATGTCGCCGTTTGCTGCACATAGTACAAAACGGGGATAAGAGGAACGTCTTGCTGAACTTCTTGCATAATTGATGATATCAATGATTTGTAAGCGTGTTCATCCGTGGTGTGACTCAAGGTCTTTAAATCGCTAAACACTTTTTCATTTTGCCAGTTCATTGGCCCCCAATCGCCGCCTTCTTTTGAAGAAAAGTCAGCCAGCATTATACCGAGAGGGTCTGGGATGTTAGCAAAGTTACGCGCCATAAGTGCAGTTTGCAATGTACCATCAGCATGCCCTGAAGGAATGGCACTTACATTTTCCATATGGACAGAGAGCTTCACTCCAATGCTAGCCCACTGATCTTGAATTGCCGTGGCAATGGTAATGAGTTCTGGCCGATTGGCATAGGTAATCATATCCAGCGTTAAAGGTGAGCCATCTTTGTAGCGCACTCCATCCTCACCCACTAACCATCCCGCGTCGGTTAGCAGCTGTGCCGCTTTTTTCCTATTTAATAATAAGTCGCCATTTTCAACGCTATTATTTATTGTTGGATTATTGTCAGCGTCACTCATTGAAATAGTATTGGTAGCATTATCTGTAGTAGAACGAATATGCCAGTCTCGAATATTTGGGCCAAATAGCTGATCAGCAGAGATATTCGATATACGCATTACGCCAGATGCAATGCCTTTTCTGTCAATCGCTAAACTCAGCGCTTGCCTTACTTTTACATCTGAGAGGATAGGATGGCCGCTATTTAACTTAACTAAAGTGGTGCGAGGGATCCTGTCGCTAAACACGTTTACGTTAGAGTCAGTGCGCAACATGCTTACCGCGGCAGGGTCGAGGTTGTACACAATATCTGCTTGCCCCGTTCGTACCATAAGCGCCCGCGTTTCAGAGCGGTGACCCGTTACGTACTCAACGTTTTCAATAACAGCGGGCTCGCCCCAATAATTGTCAAAGCGCGTGGTTGTAATATTGTGGGGGGGGTCAAAGTGCGTAATCTGATAGGGGCCTGTACCTATTAAGGTTTTAATTCGATTGAACTTGCCGAAGGTAGCAGGTGCCACGATCGCAGTTGCATAATTACTTAACAGGGAAGGGAAAGGACGGTAACTTTGGTTCAAGGTGAACTTGATAGAATATTCTGATACCACCTCCATGTTGGCGATCATATCTTTTGAAAATGGCGTTGGTTTACCAAACGCGACCGAAAGGCTTTTGTAGACGGCGTCGGCGGTCATTAATGTGCCGTCATGAAAATACACATCAGGACGTAAATTAAATGTCCAAACAGTAAAGTCCTCATCATTTGACCATGAGCTAGCAAGCCCTGGGATAAGCTGACCTTGGTTATCCACGTCTATGAGAGTTTCCAGAATTTGCATTCGTGTAAACATGTAGCCGGTACTTGCCGGATCGTTATTGACTGGTTCAAAAGGACCACTGATCAGAATTTTGTTTGTAGGTTGTGAAGGTGTGCAGGCACTAAGTAGAACGCTGGCAACGACGAGTAAAATTGTTAGATGTCTAATCCGCATATTATTTTTATGTATTCCCTTCGAGCCTTTAAGCTTTTTCGTGTCTATTTGAATCCTGTGAATCAGTATCAGTATTCTTAGGCTGACGCCCTGAAGAGTAAAACAAAGATCCAGATTGGATAATATACGATTTGTTGAATAAATGTACAGATTGAGTCGGTAGGGCTAAACTACTTTTTGAAAAAATGCACTGGCTAATGACCATCAAGATATTAAGTAATGTTAAGTCGGTGCACAATATTTTCAACTTTTGTAATGGGCAGTTGGTCGTATGTTACATTGTAACTTTAAGCATTTATTAGTAATGCTATAGAGTGATAGTACTACAAATTAAAAAAGGGTTTTGAGCCCTATCAAACACACTGGATAACAATAATGAAAAAGCTTCTTAAAGCGGCAGTTGCTGTATCAGTTGCACTTGCGTGCCCCCCCGCCTTTGCAGACAAAAACGACAAGAATGAAGTCTTCAGCAGTTCAACATTCAAAGCCATGGAGCTGAGAAACATTGGGCCTGCGTACATGTCTGGGCGTATCGCTGATATCGCAGTCGATCAGAACAATCCCTCAACATGGTACACCGCGGTGGGTTCGGGTGGCGTGTGGAAAACTACCAACGCGGGCACGACCTGGACGCCAATTTTCGACGACCAGCCAGTTTACTCCATTGGTGACGTGACCATTGCGCCAAGCAACTCAAATATTATTTGGGTGGGAACGGGCGAAAATAATGGTGGCCGTCACATTAGCTTTGGCGACGGTGTATATAAATCGTTAGATGGCGGTCAAACCTGGAAGAATATGGGTCTGAAGAAGTCAGAGCACGTTTCTGACATTATTATTCACCCTACAAATCCAGATATTGTATGGGTATCTGCCCAAGGGCCATTGTGGAGTGGCGGCGGCGAGCGTGGGCTTTATAAGACGACCGATGGCGGTGAAACGTGGAAGCAAGTGCTTAAGCCAGCTGACGAATGGACCGGGGTAACATCACTACTTATTGACCCGCGTAACCCTGACAAACTTTATGCTGCAACGTGGGCGCGTCAGCGTTCAATTGGCGCCTATGTGGGAACGAACGAAGGCGCAGGTATCCATACTTCCAGCGACGGAGGCGAAACCTGGACTGAACTTAAAACAGGTTTACCACAAGGCAACATGGGTAAAATTGGTATGGCTATATCACCCATGAACCCAGATGTGATTTATGCCACCATTGAAACCGATAATCGCGGTGGTGGCTTCTACCGTTCAGCCGACCAAGGTGCTAGCTGGACTAAAATGTCAGATGAAGTAGGCGGTGGCACAGGTCCTCACTACTATCAGGAAATATTCGCTGACCAACATCAATTTGACCGTGTTTATATTGCCAGTAACTACAGCAAAGTGTCGGATGACGGCGGCAAAACGTGGACGCCCATCAACACTAAACGCAAGCACGTAGACGACCACGCCATGGCGTTCCATCCTACCGACCCAGATTTCGTATTGATGGGATCCGATGGTGGTATTTATATGTCTCACGACAGAATGGCGAATTGGCGCTTTATGGCGAACCTTCCATTAACCCAGTTCTATAAAGTAGCACCAGATGACTCTAAACCATTTTATAAGATCTACGCTGGCGCACAGGATAACTCCACCCAAGGCGGTCCTTCGCGCACTATGCGTGAAGAGGGGATAAAGAACAAAGATTGGTTCTTAACCTTGGGCGGTGATGGGCACGGCCCAGCGGTAGAGCCTGGTAACCCTGACATTATGTATTCGCAGTGGCAGCAAGGAAATTTGGTGCGTGTCGATACGACTACCCGAGAAGGGGTGTATGTTAAGCCTCAGCCACTACCAGGAGACCCAGCAGAGCGGTTTAACTGGGATGCGCCGATTAATGTGTCTGCACATGATCCTGCGCGTATCTATTTTGCCTCACAGCGGGTTTGGCGAAGTGATGATCGCGGTGACAGCTGGACTGCAGTGTCGGGTGATCTCACTAAAAACGGCAATCGCATGCATTCGCCACTTATGGGGCGCACGTGGTCAGTAGAAGCCGGCTGGGACCTGTATGCCATGACAGAGTTTCATACCATTGCCAACTTTGCTGAGAGCCCGGTAGATGAAAATATTCTGTGGGCAGGTACCGACGACGGTATTATCCAAGTGACCACTAATGGTGGTAAATCTTGGAAAAAGATTGAGCTAGATGACATTAAGGGGATTCCAGCCAATTCGTACGTGAATGATATTCGCGCTGACTTGTTTGATCCCAATACGGTATACGTTGCCCTTGATAATCATAAATATGGTGATTACAAACCTTATTTAATCAAGTCGACTAACTTAGGGAAAAGCTGGACTTCATTAGCTGATGATTTACCTGAAAAACACTTAGTGTGGCGTATTGTACAGGACCACGTAAATAAGGACTTATTGTTTATCGGTACTGAATTCGGTGTGTTTTTCTCGGTAGATGGCGGTAAAGACTGGGTTGAGTTAGACGGTGGTATGCCGACCATCTCAACCCGCGATGTGAAAATTCAACGTCGCGAGAATGACTTAGTTGCAGGTACGTTTGGTCGCGGTATTTACATACTTGATGATTATGCGCCGCTGCGTTCATTAACCGAGAAGTCGATGCAAAAAGACGCCATTTTGTTTGCGCCAAGTCGACCGGTTAAGTGGTTCCAGTTAGATGATAATCACACAGACTCTGATGGTGACGATCGCTTTGTTGCCGAGAATCCCGAGCACGGTGCAACTTTCACCTACTATTTGAAAGACAGTTTGCTAACGGCAAAAGAAAAACGCCAAGAAGCAGAAAAGAAACTTATAGAAGACAAAAAGTACCCTAAGTATCCAAGCTGGGAAGCGGTTGAAGCTGAAAACCAAGAAGCTGCCCCAGCAGTGTATGTCGAAGTACGCGACAGTGATGGTGACTTAGTGAAGCGTGTAGAAGGTAACACAAAGAAAGGCTTACACCGTATTACCTGGGATATGAAATATTCACTCACTATTCCGCTTACTGACAAAGACAGCAAGAACAATGGACTCATGGCGCTACCAGGCAGCTATACCGCGACGTTATTTAAGCGAGAAGGCTCCACGGTAACAGCGCTTTCTGAGCCAGCGTCATTTGTATTGGAATCTATCTACGACGGCGCGCTGAAAGGTGCTACGTATGCTGAAATTGAAGCATATGGTAATGCGGTGAACGATGCGCAAAAACGTGCATTATCATCGACGACTGTACTGAAGCAATTAAAAGAAACCATGGGCCTTTTGCGTACCGCGATTGATCGCACGCCAAGTGATGTGAAAAGTCTTGAAGCGCAATACGCTGCTATTCAAGATGAAATTAACGAGGTAAACAAAGTTCTGTTTGGCCTTTCATCTCGCGATAAGATGGGTATTAAGCCTGCAAATGTGTTGAGCCGATTGGGCTATGCCCGTTCTGCATTAGGGTCTTCTTACGGACCAACGCAGCAGCATAAAGACCAGCTCGGTTACGCCAATGATGGTCTAGATGATGTAGTGAAACGAATCGGTACATTGCAGCGTGCTGTACCATCACTTCAACAAGCGGTGGTTAATGCTGGTGGACCGTGGACTACGGGTCTTCCTGTAATCACCAAATAGCGGTAATTGAGCATCACCTTGCTAAGTACGCGGTGGTAGTTTTACTGCCGCGTTTTTCATTTTCTTTGCCAACTTTTTCGGTGCACACTTATTTTCACAGGTATGTATCGCGTAGTGAGATCATCATTGTTTTCTTTTTTGCTAGATTCAAGTTTTTCAGTGTCTTCTAAATCCTCGTCTGGTTTATCGGTATCTATTGCTGCACTACCTTTACTGCTTACATCATCTTTTAGCGTTGCCCAAGGTTCACCGCTCAAGGAGGTAGAGCGTTATACAGTAACGGCTGCACGACCCTATTACGACGAGACGCTTTCGCGCATTTTTCCGCAATATGAGTTTGATAAAAGTGGCCTAGTAGCGCCGTTACATACCAATGATGTCTTACTTCAATCTCCTTCTGTGTCGTTAAATGGGCAGGGCGGGCAAATACAAAGTATCAGTATTCGAGGGTATTCCCGGTGGCGAATTCAAACCCAGCTAGACGGCGTACCGATTGTGAGCGACAGGCGTGCAGGGTCTAGCATAGGCTTTATTCCACCTGACTTTATTTCAACAGTATCTGTATTACCGGGCGCCGCTTCCACTTACCTAGGCTCGGGAGCGATAGGTGGCGCGGTGAACTTGCATTTTGGGGAAATTCAAAAGCCTCACCTACGCGTTGGCTACAGCAGCAATCAACAAATGAAGGCGCTGAGTTATGCTGGCAGCATACGCCGTGCAGACAATAGCAACAGCCTAACTGAAGAGAGCGAGACAGACTGGAACATTTCATACAGAAGCGCCGACAATGGAGAAGATGCGAACGGGGGCTCACTGTTTGATAAATTCGAACAATCAGGGATATTTATTAGACACAGGCCGGTAGATAGCGTCATAAAAGAGGCGTGGACGCTTTATTCTGATAATAACGACATTGGTAAGTCGAGCAGTGACTTCCCAGAAAGTAGAATAACCACCTACCCAAAGAACACACACTGGCTTGGCAAAATAGCGTTTGAAAGTCATCTATTTACTGGAAATGTCTGGTGGCATAAATCTAGCCTAGACACCTCGGTGTTGCGACCAGAAAGCCGCATCAACGACAGCGAAAACAAGGCGTTTGACTATGGGGTTAACATAAGCACAGATACGCAGCTGAAAGACTGGGATTTGAACTGGCAGCTGCAAGTTACTGGTCGAGACGGCGTAGTGGCAGATGAGAGAGAATTCACATTAATACCAGCGGAAAGCGCGTTACCTGACACCACATCGCCCCGTTTCATAACAAATGCATTTGAAGCAGAGCTTGCCTATGAAGTGCGAACTCTCGATGCAAGCGAGATGACTATCGCAGCGGTTGCTGATGCCTCACGTCAGTGGCAAAACTTGTCGCTCGCCCTTGGCGCACGGGTTGACTGGCAGCGGCAGTTTGATGATTCAGGTGCCAATACACTCCAATCTAGCACTGCTCAGACTAACACTAATCTAAGCGGGTATTTAGGCGCAAATTATCAGCTTTCTCAGCATTGGGCGGCCGGTGTGTATGTGTCTAGCGCATTTCGAAATCCGTCTTTAACTGAACGTTTCTTCGCTGGCGAAACGCCTCGCGGTACTGTGTTGGGCAGCCTCAAACTTGAAACAGAGCAAGCGTTAAATATGCAAGCCAGTGTTGCTTACAGCAGTGAGCAATTGCAAGGCTCGATAGAGGTGTTTAATCAGAAAATTGATAACTATATTGAACGCATTATGGCTGCTGAAGATGTGCTTCAATATTCTAATTTAGACAGTGCAACGATAGAGGGGGTGAGCTATCAACTTAGTTGGCAATCGCACAATGACGCATTAGACGCTCGACTTAGCGGAATGTGGATTAGCGGTGAAGACGATTTGGGTAACAGCATTGCAGACATACCTGCAAATAGTCAGAGGCTTGATTTAGGCGTTCAATGGCAAGCTGTGCGGTTTTTTACGGTATTTGCCTATCGTGCAAGCAAGACGGATATTACTGACGGAGAGCGAGCGCTCGATGAGGTATTTACGCTGGACATGGGCGCTGATTGGCAATTAAACGAGCGTATTCAGCTTCAAGCTAGCTGGCGCAACTTAACCAATCAACAGTATTACACCAGTGCCGATGACAAAGCGGCATTTGCGCAGGGCGAAAGTGTTCAACTGGCGATAACTTATCTGTTATGAGTTGTTTAAGGGCTGACGAAATTTGTTCTTTCGATATTTACTTTTCATGGTGGTGTACAGCATGACAAGGCCAGTTACCCACAGCACAAAAAGCAATAGGGCAGCGGGCAAAAACAGCCATAGCTTAGCGCCCTCAAAGAACCAACTACCGTCATGGATTGCTTCAATGGTGTCTGTGCGTCGGTACGCAACCTGAAGTACATCACCATTTTGTGCATTCAGTTGAACTTCCCAATGGTTCTTCCCTCGCACTTTAATGATGCCTTTTGTGGGGCGCACGTCTAATCGGTCTATATCGTCCCAGCTGTTTAATCTAACCTCAGGCACTTGTTTTACAGCGTGTAGCACTTCGTCGAAGGAAATCGTAGGCCCGTTGGTTTGGGTATTCTGCACTTTTTGTGTTGGTGGTTGGATCCAGTCGAATTCTTTTTTAACCTGCAATAATAAACCGCTCGCAATAACAATGATCACAGGAATAAAAATAACCAGAGACAGCCACAAGTGAATACTGCGGCTGTATTTGCGACTGTTCTTGCGAAAGGAACCGAACATGAAACAACACTAATACTAAAACAATGAAAACATTGCTCACTATACGGTAATCTCAATAGGCAGTAAAAACACTCTAACGCGAGGTTTACCCGTTTAAACGGAATTGCTTAGCGTCATTTGATTGCAGGGTGACTAAAGTGAAGTTTCGTGTCGCAGGTAAGGGAGGCCACAGATTCAGTCAATGTCATTTCACCTATCTCTTGCCATTGTGCTTTATCTATCCCTGCATCGTTAAAAATGGCAGCAGATAAAACCCAAGATAGCGTCTTATTTGGGTAATGCTGCAACGACAACTCATCCCTAAAGTCATCTTTATTCACTAGCGGTGTATCAGGTTTTAACGACGCTTTTAGCCAGTAAGGACCTTGCCTTACGTTATTCGCTTTTTCGTCGTTGGGAAGCTGTACTTCTGCCAAATGTGAAACAGGTCTGAAACGCGCATTCGCATTTTTTCCGCTAAACGCTTGATCTGCTTCTTCAAGATCGCTTTCCAAGCGATAAGCGGTGAGCAATTGACTGAAAGGCGGCAATTCGCCCAGTGCGGGCTCGTTGGTCATAGGTAAGTTGGCTACATGCTGGGTTTTAGTGCCACCCAGCGAATGCATTAAAAATATGTTTTCAGTAACCGTACTTTGGGTATTGGGGAAAAGCTTGATTGCCATACCAAAAGCACGCTTATCTCGCTGCTTTGTACCGCTTAAGCTGACTGACGCTCTTACAATAACCGGCACGTTTGTGCGTGCTTGAAAAAGCCCGGAGTAAGGGCTGCTGTGATTAATTTTCCATGTGCCAGCGAAGCAAATACCATTAGCTTGAAGTAGCTTATGCTTGGTACCTAATTCTATAAAATTTGCGTTGGAAGAAAGGGTTCTTTTAGCGTGACTTAGCAGCAGATTTTCACCGTCAGCATCGAAGTGTTTCCGCGACACTTCATATTGCGGTAGCGCCGAATAGGGATCTGAAAAAACACGGCTTTTTACTTCTTCGAACGAAGTCGACGTTGTTGTGAATAGCGATTGCTTTTCAGTTGTATCAGAAGAAGCGAGTGCGTTGCATGACAATAAAACTAGTGCAAAAAAACGGCACGCCGTGAAAGTATTTTTATGTGTAATAGGTCTTTGTTGATACTGTGTAGTTCGAAAAAGGCGCATTGACATGGCGTGCTCCCCTGGTATCACTAGAAATCAACAACTTCTTCATACCCAAAAACGCATGGGTGAACATTTCACCCCAAATCAGCTGCTGGGCCGCACGCACACCATAGGTTGTGTTGCTGTTGAAATCACGCAAAAGTGTAATCTTGATTGCACCTTATGCTATTTATCTGAGCATTCGCAAGCGGTTCGCGACATTCCCATTCAAGAAGTGTTTAAGCGATTAGACAATGTCCTTCGTCACTATGGTCCTGGTACCAGTGTACAAATAACCGGTGGTGACCCTACGTTAAGAAAGCGCAGCGAGCTAATTGAAATTGTCGAATATGCCAATAAGCTCGGTTTGCACACCGCACTTTTCACCAACGGTATTGCGGCTTCCCGTGACCTGCTAACAGCTTTAGCTAAAGTTGGCTTAAACGATGTCGCTTTTCACGTTGATACCACCCAAGAACGTAAAGGTTTCCCTGATGAAGCATCGCTAAATGCTATCCGCGAAGAATACATAGAACGGGCCAAAGGCTTGGGGCTTATGATTATTTTTAACACCACCGTGCACACCGATAATTTCAAAGAATTGCCCATGCTGGTGGATTTTTTTGTGCAGCATGCAGACGCCGTAAGTTTCGCCTCATTTCAGCTACAGGCAGAAACAGGCCGAGGGGAATGGGGAGCAAGAGCTGATGTAATTGACCCCGTAACGGTGAAAGCCGCTATAGAAAAAACAATTAGCAAAGCGCTGCCGTGGGAAAAAGTACGTATTGGGCATAACGACTGTCATAGCTACATGCCAACGTTAGTCGCTAATAAACAGGTTTATTCCGTCGTCGATGATGCACACTTATTTGCGCAGTTCATTGAGGATTTTAAGCACATACAAACAACTCGACAGCACGGCATGGCAAAGATTTTATGGGATTACAGTAAAGCACTGCTTGCTAGGCCAAAGTGGATTTGGACACTGGCTAAAGAGACCTCATTGAAACTGTTTGAAATGCGTAGCAGCGTTTTCAAAAGCAAAGGACGTGTGCACAAATTGTCGTTTTTTGTTCAGAACTTTATGGATGCCAACGCCCTTCAGCAAGACAGAATTGATGCGTGTTCATTCATGGTTATGACCGCAGATGGTCCCATCTCTATGTGCAAGCACAACGCCGAGCGCGATGAACATATATTGAAGCCTCTGACATATACCGACCGCCATGGGCAGAAAAAGCAGTACCAGTTATTGGGAGAACGCTACAAACAAAATAATGTAATACCCATTCGCGAAATCCCAGATACAGCAACACCTAGTTCGCTGTCAGCAAATGCGCTTAGTACAAATGGCAAGCGTCACCATCCAGCCAAAAGCGTGTAAGGAGAAGATCATGAAGCCTCGCCGATTTCCTCAATTTGGGAATGTGTTAGCCATTATCTTGTCCATGCTGCTGTTGTATATTTTACCAGCTGCCAACAGTAGCCAGGCGTCTGATAAGCAGAGAATTGATTACAGTGTTGAAACCGCAGCGATAAAAGAGCTTGAGCAAGCCTATCGAAAGGCATCGCAAGACTGGGAATATGTACTCCAACACTATGTAGATGAGCAGGGGCGAACCGATTTCAAGGGGTTATCTAAAGATATAGTGCCCCTTGAAAACGTCATTAATTTTATTAGTTTTGCTAGCCCTGAAATGACGCCTGAATTGTTTGACTCACCACAATTCATAATGGCCTATTACATCAATAGCTATAATGCGTTAGCCATGTACGGTGTCATTGAAAAAGGTATTCCCGATGGCTTTACCAGTTTCTTTTCACGAGCAGCTTTTTTCAAGTTTCGCGATGTGGTGATTGGCGGTAAAGTCACAAATTTATATGATTTTGAAAACGATGTAATTAGACCGCTTAACGAGCCCAGAGCCCACTTTGCGCTTAACTGCATGGTAAAAGATTGCCCAAGGCTACCGCAAACGCCGTTTTATGCAGAAACCTTAGACGACACTCTTGAACAAGCCACTCGTGAGTTCTTTGGGAGTAAGAAACACTTTTACTTTGATGACAAACGCAAGCGCGTGTACGTTTCGGAAATCCTCGATTTTTATACTGAAGACTTTGTCGCTTCAGGTAAAGCAAAGGACTTGCCTCAATACATTAACCAGTATCTAGCCGAACCTATTCCTAAGAATTATAAACTGCGGTTCATTGATTATGACTGGCGTATCAATGCGCAACCGGAACACTCGAAGGTTTCAACATCTACAAATAGCGACCTTGATAATGCTTCAAGTCAAGCCACAAAGAACCCCATAGTTAAAGCTGCCCTTACTCTGCATTCTAATGAGAGCAAAACGTCAGGTTCAGCACATGCACTAGCGTCAGAATCAGCGCTATTAACTACGCTGTCATCTACGCCGCTGCTAGCAACAGATGTAGCGACAGACGTAGCAACAAATATAGCAACCAATGAATCAACAAACACGCCTTTCATACTTACCAGTACGCCCAACCAAACAACCGTCTTAGAACTTTATACATCTCAGGGTTGCAGCAGCTGCCCGCCTGCGGAAAAATGGATTTCAGGGTTTGTAGAGAGCGATAAATTATGGACAGAACTGGTTCCCATTAACTTTCACGTGGACTACTGGGATTATCTAGGCTGGAAGGATCCATTTGCTGACAGTACTTTTAGTAAACGGCAGCGAGACTACAAGCGTGTAGGCAAAGCAAACACCATTGCCACGCCAGGTTTTGCTTTAAATGGTCGTGCTTGGAATGGATGGTTTCAGGGGCAGTCGTTACCTAACCGAGTCGCCCCTTTGGCTGGTAAGCTTCATGCTTCGGTTCAAAACAACATCATTGATGTGTCCTTCAACAATATCAACAGAAGTACATCGAACACGCTAGTTGTTCACGCTGCGTTACTTGGCTTTGGCATAGAAACCTCAGTCAAGCGGGGAGAAAACGCTGGGCGTAAACTCACTCACGACTTTATAGTAGTCGATTATGAAAACGCGTTATTGAGTGGCAGCGGCGGCAATGCTCATGCTCAGCAAAATGTGGCTAGTCTGCCTTTGCCCACTAATACTCATATAAAAGCCAAAAAACACGCCCTCGTTGTTTGGGTCTCTGATACCAACGACCCCTCGCCACTTCAAGTTGCCGCGTCTTGGTGGTTACAAGGTACTGAGTCTATGTGACGTAGATAGTTATTGTTTTAAAAATGAATTGCGCTTTGCTTTCTTAGTTATCCCACGTAGAGTAGATGTTATCGACAATTTTCGGAGCACGGGGTTTGTGCTACCACATTAGGGTTAAAACAGATGAAGCGAAACAACACCCCAAAACCGCAAAAATTATCGCAAGAAGCATCACTTAGTATCCCTCAAGAAGCGTTTGATTGGTACGATGAATACGCCCACGGGGACATAGACCGTCGAACGTTTTTAACCAGGCTTGCTTCGCTTTCAGTTGCAGGTTTGACCGTGAGCGCTATTGGTGGAGCACTGATCCCTGGCTATGCCAAAGCAGAACAGGTTTCGTTTAACGACCCTGCAATTAAAGCGACTTACGAAGTTTTTTCCTCGCCCAAAGGCCATGGTGAAGGCGGCGGTTATTTAGTGCAGCCCACTAGTCTGCCGGAGTCTGCCGTTGCGCCTTGCGTTTTAGTGGTACACGAAAATCGCGGGTTAAACCCTTATATAAAAGACGTAGCCAGAAGGATCGCTATGCAAGGCTATGTAGCGTTTGCACCTGATGCGCTGTTTCCGTTAGGTGGCTACCCGGGAAATGATGACGATGGCCGCGCTATGCAAAAGAGCCTTGATAAGGACAAGATAGAACAAGATATGGTAGCGGCAGCACTGTGGTTAAAAGAGCACGAAAAAACCACAGGCAAGCTTGGTGTAGTAGGTTTTTGCTTTGGTGGGTATATTGCTAATTTTCTAGCAGCCAGCATACCTGACAAGGTGGACGCTGCTGTTCCTTTCTACGGGACCCCAGCAAAACAGCCCTTAGTTGACCAAGTAAAAGGCCCTTTATTAATTCACTTTGCTGAAAACGATAAGCGAGTGAATGCTACATGGGAGGAATACAAAGTAGTATTAGAAAAAAATGCTGCTGAGTATGAGGCCTTTACTTACGCTAAAGCACAGCATGGCTTTCACAACGATTCAACAAGTCGTTATAGTCCCAAAGATGCTGAACTAGCGTGGCGTCGAACGGTAGACTTTTTTGATAGCCATTTGAAATAGTAAAATGTGAAGCGGCCTTGTTAGGCCGCTTTTTTTGCTTAGTTTTTACCAGCGATTATTTTATCCATGGTAATGGGGAAGTCTCGTACTCTCACTTTGCATGCATCATAAATTGCGTTAGCGATGGCGGCGCCTGCTCCAGTAATGCCTAGTTCACCAATACCTTTTGCGCCCACTGGCGATGCGGCATAATCTGCCTCTTGTAAGAAATCCAGGCTAACTTCGGCAATGTCCCGATTGACTGCCACATGATATTCACCAAAATCTGGATTTACAAAGCTTGCCGTGTCTCTATGGTGATAGATCCCTTCAGTAAGTGCGTATCCAGCACCCCATACCATTCCCCCTTTTATTTGAGATGCAGCTGTTTTCATATTCAAGATTTGACCCGCGCTGAACATACCGTATTGGCGAAGTAGCCTAACTTCACCCGTGTATTCATCTACCTCTACTTCCGCGAAATGAGCGCCACATGAATACTGCTCATCATCGCTGGTGTCATCTTCGGATACGCTACCGGTTGCTGATATGGGGAATTCGCTGTCGGACATAAAGTTGGCGAGTAATACCGGACGACTTACTTCTTCATCATCACCTTGTGCAATCGAAACTAACTTTATTTGCCCATCTAAAATTTGTACTTCAGCTTGGCTAAGGGCTGGGGGAAGTGAGCTTTTAATATTCGCAATAAGCGCTTCACAAGCCTTTTTTACCGCCGAACCAGAGCTTGCTGCGCCAAATGAGCCACCTGAACCACATGAAGCAGGGTAGCGGCTATCACCGAGTTTTACTGTGACATTGTCTACCGACGTATTTAAAGTATCGGCGGCAATTTGTGTGAGAATAGTGTAGGTGCCTGTACCAATATCTGTCATATCAGTGCGAACCGTTACCTCACCGGTAGCACTCAATTCCACTTCAGCTGAACTTTCCACCAGCACATTCATACGCATAGCACTCGCTACGCCATGGCCGATTTGTTTACCCGGTGTGGGCTGTGTTTTATGCTGCCACTTGAAGTTTTGCGCGCCTTGACGAAGGCACTCACCTAAGTTGTGGGTGGTAAACCGCGTGCCTTTCATAGGATGAACTACCGGCAGGTTTTTTATGCGAAACGTAAGCGGGTCGATACCGGCTTCGTGGGCAAGTTCATCAATGGCCGATTCAAAAGCAAGGGAACCAATGGCATCTCCGGGAGAACGGGTAGAGTCGATAAGCGGCAGGTCTACGTCTTTGACCCTATGCGTACTTTCAATGAACTGAGATTTATAGGTAACCCGTGCGCCAGCCCCTGTTGCTTCGGCAAACTCATAGCCCTTGGCTTTTGGCATAGCGCTTTTGTGTTGTACGCTTAACAGTGCATGATCATCACCAGAAGCAAGCCTGATTTTCTGTATGCTGTGCCCTCGATGAGGGGTGTTATAAAAGACCTGACGCCTGCTTAACACCACTTTGACAGCCCGCTCTAAATACCTGGCCCCTATACAAGCGAGCGTTGCATCGTAATGAAGACCTAGCTTAGAGCCAAACCCGCCACCTACAAAGGGGCTCTGCACTACGATGTCTGCTTCATCCATTTCAAGCGTAATCGCAAGCGCCTCAACAGCCGTCGCTATAATCTGAACGCTACAATAGACCTCAAGCTTTCCATCTTTAAAGTCGGCAACCGTGGCGTGAGGCTCCATAGCAGCAGAGATTTGGCTGGGTGTAGTATAAGTTTCGTTAATGCTTGCTTGGATATCACTTTGCTGCGGTTTATCACCGCTAGACGCATCTGCCTCAAACCCACCATCTAGCGACGCTGGTTTTTGCGTTGCATCATCGAATTCTGTCAGCAAATCTGGTATTTCACCGTCTATGGTGAAGGTTACTAGACTTGCGGCATAGCGTGCTTGCTCCAACGTATCAGCAATAACTAGAGCGACCGGCGCACCGAAATGACGAATGTTAGGTTCGTTAAGTACGGCGCGACTTTGAGTAAACCTGCTTTCATCTGCAGGCTTGCTAAATGGCTTAAGAGTACCTGCATTTTTATACGTGATAACTGCATGTACGCCTTCGGCCTGTTCCGCTTGCTCTGTATTAAGGGATGTGATTTTACCTACGGCAGTATCACTTGATACAACCCAGCCTATCAAAGGAGTGCGATCGCTCATATGCTCCGCAGCGTACCTTGCTTGACCTGACACCTTTGCTGAACCATCAACTCGATTAACTGGCGTCCCTACAGTTTTGGCATTATGCGTTGTCATATAAAGCTCCTTCATGTCCTGGGTGCTTTACCTGATGTTCTGCTAACTCTAAAAGCACTTTTGTTAACGTCCTGCGCAATAGTTCTGGTTTAAAGTCATTACTGCCAAACGTTTTTGCTTTGGATAACTCAGCTTCCGCGGCTTGCAATATGACTTCTTGGGTTGGTTCCGCGCCTTCAAGAAAACTGATTGCTTTTTGCGGATACCAAGGCTTGGTGCCCACACCACCAAAGGCGAGAGAAAGGTCTTTAAAACGACCATCTTCAATTTTCAAACCAGCCGCAACAGAAACGAGTGCAAACGCATAGGAAGAACGGTCGCGTACTTTGTGATAGTACTGAGTACCGTTTGCTTTTTTCTTTATGCTGACATGGGTAATGAGTTCATCTTCGTCTAATTGGGTTTCTATGTGCGGCGTGTCGCCAGGTTCACGGTAGAAATCTCGTAGCGCGATTTGACGCGTGTTGCCATCAGGTTGCTGCGTATGTACCTGTGCGTTAAGCGCAATCATGGCTACGGCCATGTCGGAAGGGTGTGTGGCGATACAGCTCTCGCTAGTGCCAAATATGGCATGAATTCTATTCATGCTGTTATATGCGCTACAGCCAGTGCCTGGCTCTCGTTTATTACAGGCTTTTGTGGTGTCGTAAAAATAATAACAGCGGGTGCGTTGTAGCAAATTGCCTGCAGTGGTTGCCCTATTTCTAAGTTGAACTGTTGCACCGCTTAATAAAGCTTGCGCAAGTAAAGACACATTGGGCTGCGTGTGAGCGAACTTCGCTAAGTCAGAATTAGTCACCATGGCGCCAATATAATAGTAATTGTCATCTTCGCTGATAGTGTTAGCTTTATCCCATTTCGCAAGACTTACTAATGTTTTAGGCGTTTCTACCTGTAGTTTCATTAAATCTATTAGGTTTGTACCTCCGGCCAAAAAACGTGATCTTGTGTCCAGGGGCAGGCTACTCAACGGCTTTTCGCCGTTATAATGATGAAGAGTGAATGGCTGCATTATTGTCTCTCCAAAGCAATGACATCGGTTATAGCATCCACAATATTAGGGTAGGCGCCGCAGCGGCATAGGTTACCGCTCATGCGTTCGCTGATATCTTCTTTCAATGAAGCTTTACTGTGACGAGTTTGACTATAAGTAACTGCGCTAGGGTCTTCATTTTTCATTTCCCTAAGTAGGGATACGCCTGAACATATTTGACCAGATGTGCAATAGCCACACTGAAACGCGTCACGCTCGATAAAAGCTTTTTGCAGCGGATGAAGACTCTCACCTTCACCGATGCCTTCAATAGTTGTGACTTCAGCGCCTTCTAACTGGAATGCAAACACTAAGCATGCATTAATACGCTTGCCGTCAGCGATAACGGTACAAGCACCACATTGTCCGTGGTCACAACCTTTTTTGGTGCCAAAAAGTGATAAATGCTGGTGGAGAAAATCTAACAAAGTCGTTCGTGGATCATCGGGAAGACTGACGTCTCTCCCGTTGAGATTTAATGTTGCCATGGAAGTATCCTTCTACCAATGAGCTCAATTTCGGTACGCCGATGAAATGAGCGAAACCAGATGTACAATGTCGTTACGCCAAGTACGTTAATTTGGTTTCACTATGTGTTGGTAGAAATTACGCACCCGACAGCCAGCGATAGATGCAAATGGCCAAGTAGTGTAAAATATGCGAAAGCGCACGTAGCGCTACACTGTAATCCATACCAATTATTGGCTACTCCACTTTTCAGGCCCATTTTCATGATCCACAACGATGTTTTACGTCGCCTTCGTTATGCATTAGCTATCAACGATACCGCCGCCATAAGTATTTTTAAATTAGTGAACTACGACATGGAAATTGATTATTTACATGCTGTGATGAAGCGGGAAGGCGAAGAGGGCTATCTGCCGTGTCGCGATAAGATTATTGCGCTGTTTCTAGATGGATTGATTATTAAAAATCGTGGTCGTCAAGAAGGGCAAATGCCTCAAGAGCTGGGGCCAAAAGAGCGATTAAGTAATAATGAAGTACTGCGCAAAATCCGTATTGCGATGAGTTATAAAGATGACGATATGATAGCGGTGCTTAAATTAGCAGACTTTAGAATGAGTAAAGGTGAGCTGTCGGCGTTTTTTAGAAAGCCAGACCATCGCAACTTTAAACCTGCTGGCGATCAAGTGGTTCGCAATTTGTTGCAAGGTATGGTGAAAAAATATCGACCGGAGTCCACGCGACAAACTTCGCATAAAAAATCAGATAGCTCAAGCACTTCTGGTACTAAGCCAAGCTCATTTAATAAAGGCGCTAGCAAACAAAAAGAAGCGGCTGGCAAAAACACCAATACTAAAGTGTCGCCAGTGAAAAAAAGTGATGCAGGTTCGGTTTGGGGAAAGCTCCCTAAAAAATAAAAGCGCTGTAAAAATAGGCGTTGAATAAAACGCATCTGAGGTAAAGCGCGTAAGAGGATAGACTAAGTGCTGTTGTGAAAAGAAAATTACCCCTCACTTCTATGCACTCGTTTTTAGGCAAAGCAAGATTGCCTTGCCTTAATTATCTATATCGCTAAGGACGACTATTATGAGCCGACATTTCGATAAGGCCGAAGGCCTGTATGAAGAGAAAGATGCCGCGACACAAGGTTTTGTGTTCAACCAAACTATGCTGCGCATTGCCGACCCCAAGCGTTCGCTAGATTTCTATACGCGAGTTATGGGAATGACGCTAATTAAGCGTCTAGATTTTGAAGAAATGAAGTTCAGCCTTTATTTTTTGGCGGCAGGTGATGATTTCTCTGATATTTCTGACGATGTAGACGAACGTACTCAGCAAACTTTTGGTCGCCCGGCCATGTTGGAGCTAACCCACAATTGGGGCGATACACCAGAAACAGTGGATTATCATAACGGAAATACAGAGCCAAAAGGTTTTGGGCATATTGGTTTTCATGTGCCTGATGCTGAAGCTGCATGTGCACGATTTGCATCACTAGACGTTCCTTTTCAGAAAGGGCTTAATGATGGTTCTATGAAAGGGATCGCATTTATCAAAGACCCAGACGGCTATTGGATCGAAATTTTCAACGCGTCTAACGTATCCGCAACTTGCGCGCCCCATTTGAAGAAGTAGGCGAGGCACGCACTACGGTACCATTTGCTAGCTGGGTTTTAAGTAGCAAGTAGTATCAGAAGTCACTGTTTACAAAAAAGGGTAGCTTAACTGAATAAGCTACCCTTTTTTTGTTTAGTGACCTTATGGAACCCTAAATTATAGGGTTTTATTTTCAAGCCAACCCGTTCATTACTTCGCTTCTAACGTTAATTCCACACCGCTAAATTCGGTATGTAAGTCGTGCTGGGTATTAAGCAAGAATAAGCGATTCGCTTCTACCTCAGCTTCATTTGCCAAATAACCTTTCACCGCTTTACTGCGCGCGTCAGCCAGAAGGATTAAGTCACTTTCAGGGATATCAATGTTGTTACGTAGTTTGTTGTATCGGGCAATGCTTAATGCTCGGTTTACACTTTCTTCGTTAATGACTTCCTTATTGTTATCAGCACTCTTTTGGCTCTGTTCATTGTCTGAATTTGCGAGTTCAGGGTAAAGCTGCGCCACCATGTTGTCATATTCTTGATTAAGGTCAGGTGTAAACACCTCAACATAGTAGGATAAAAGCGCATCGGCTAACGGGCCTTCCAGTGGGATATTACTGCCACTTATTGAGTCTCGCTGTACGCTGCCAGGGGTGTTGGAACTTTCATTTTCACCGCCAGCAAGAGAATTTTCGTTAGTACTAGCGTTGCCGGAAGTAGCAGATGCATCAGCATCGCCGCTTCTTGTTAAAAGTGTAGTGTTTAACTGACGTTGGGCTAGGGCACTTGCATCAGACATGGCGTTGACAGTACCTTCGATATTAACCCTAAGTCCTGGACGTTTTTTAAGTGCTTTGGCAAGGGTATTCAGTTTTTCTTGAGCGTCCGCATTTAGCGAATGCTCTCCAAACCCAAACTCAACGTTGTCGAGTTCGTCGTCACTGCCAACCAGGTTCGCAAGTAGCGAAAAGGGTGCAGTAACAGCTTTTGTAATAATATTGCCAATAGCATTGAGGATAATGGAGCCGAAACTGAAGTCCGGACTATCGATATCGCCAGACACATCCAAACCCAAATCGATAACGCCGTTTCTGTCTTCTAATAACGCAATAGCAAGGCCAAGCGGTAGGCTTAATGCCTGATCAGAGTTCGACTTCTTGCCCAACGTTAATTGGTCAATAACAACATGATTTTTACCTTCCAGTGCCTTACCGTTTAGTTTGTATTGCACAGCCAATGACAGCAAGCCTTTGTCAATGTAATAGCCCATGTAGGTGCCTGAGTAAGGGTTAACTGAAGTCAGTTCGGCGCCTTTGACTGAAAAATCTAAATCAAGGTCTATATCATCTTTTAATGGGTGAATAGTGCCTGCTAGTTTGACCGGAGCATAGTTGTCTATCTTTCCGGTGATATCCACATTGGCAGGGGAAGTTGAGCGAGAGTCAATTCCCAATACTTTGCCATTTAAACTTTCTATAGCAGATGCAAATTTGGGCGTTAATGAATGGTCAGCAAAGTACGCTTTGCCGTTTTCTATTGATATGGTGTTAACGGCAATGGCCAATTCGTTGGCTTGTGAAGGCTCAGCTGTAGTGCCCGCAGGCACGTTTGCGTTTGATGCTTTCGACGTGGTTGCGCTGCCAGTTTCGCTGGCACTTTCACTGTTAGCGGACTTGTCTGATGAAGCGACAATCAGCTTACTCACATTGGTCTGTTTAGCTTCATCAATAATAAGTCGTGCAAATGGCGCTTGTAGGTGAATGTTGTCTACGCGTAGCTGGTTCGATGCGTGGTCAAATTCGATGTTGTCTACATTTAAGGACTGCCACTGTAGTAGGGGAGAGCTAGCGTCATCCAGTACGCTTAAATTATTAATGCTAGTACTCGCCTTAACGTTTAGTGAGTCGATATTTTCTTTATCAGCGGCGTTCATAAATGCCCCATCAAACTCAACGTTTAAATTAAATAGCCCTTCTTCAAGGGTCACATTTGCGTGGGGGGAAACGTACTGCTGGAACTGACTTAGCACCAGTTGCTCAATCGCTGCTTTACCCTGCACAGTTTGTTCTGCAATAACTACGCTGCCGCTACTGCTTAGTGCACCTTTGGATGTGTCGCTAAACGTCTGTGGGTCGGCAGAGACATGTAAACTGGTGGTGTATGAAATAGGTTTAGAGAAGTCAGTAGTGACTTTTCCGCTTTTAATATTGAGGTTGCTGATGCGGTAGTAGGTCCCGTCACTTACGCTACGCTCTAAAAGATCAATGCTACCGTCATTAAATGCAAATTGGTGAAGCTCAACATACCACGAGGTCTCATGTGCTAGTTCATTTGCGCTGTCGGTTGCTACGTTGGAAACATCCTCATCTTCTGTTTCACTATTTCCCTTTTGCGCTGCGCTGGGGTTAGCGTTAGCTGATGTAGCATCTGCCGCTGGGCTTTTTGGGGTAAACAGACGCTGTAAATCAAGCCCTGACTTGTCAAATAGACCCGACACTCGAACGTTGTCAAAAGCAACTTCAGCAATGCTAACTTGCTGTTCTAATGCGTTTACGTTTATATCGTGTATGGCAAACGCGGGTATGGCAATGATCTCTTGCGAACTCTTGGCGGTGCCTGTTGTGGCTGGCGAAGAATCAGCGTTAAACACAAGGTTGTTAACACCAAATTCGCCACGCTCTAGAATAAACTGGAAGGCTGTATCTTGTTCAAAAACTTCAGCATGTAAGCTTAAGTTAATCTTGCCGTCTACTAAATCTGCTTCTATCAAATCTTTCGAAAGTGACCAAAGCGGCGTAAGCGCTACATCGTTTATCGTGATGTCTGTCGTAACTTTTAGTGGAGATAATTGAAACTCGCCATCAATGGCGATGTTACCTTTCTCTGCGGTGAGCAAGTTAAATTGATATTGGTTGAACGCTAACTTACCTTTTGATTGATCACTTTCACTTTTATCGCTTTTAGGGTTAGCGTTTTTGTTGCCAACACTACTTGAAGTGATCAAAGCGTGAGTATCCAAATCTTGCAAGTCAACGCTCAGTTCTGGGTAATCAAGCAGGGTGTTGGTCACCTTGTCTTCAATAACCACTCGCCCTTCGTTAAGCGCAAAGTCACGTAACGTAATTCGGGGAATTTGTCCTTCGCTAGCATCTTCAGGCTCGGTGGGGACATTCGTATTGCGCTTTTCTATGTGGGTGAGAATGTCAGAGAAGTTGAAGATTTGTGTGTCTTCACTTTCGCTTAAACGTGCAATTGAAACAAAAGGTTCGTCTATGGTTAGCGATTCAACGGCAGGAGTGAAGGTGAAAAGTGATTGCCAGAATCCAACGTCCAGCGAAACATTGCCTACGCTAAAAAAATGATTTTCTTGGTTCAGGATTACGACGTTATCTTCGCTTTCATTTGAAGAGTGTATATTTGGATAGATAACAAAATTAGTCACTTCTATCTTTAGCAAGAAAGGGTTGATTGCAATATCTTCAACAGCAGCATCTCTTCCAATGTTTTCTTTTACTATGTTGGGTAACTTTGCCTTTAACACCGCAGGCGTAACTACGCCGATAAGAAGCGCGTAAGTAAGGTAGATGAGAACAAGATAAGTGGATAGTCGAAACCATTTGGGCTTCGTAGAAAACCGAGACATTGCATTTTGCATAGGCGATTAGGCTGTGTATTTGAATGTAAAAAGATAAACAGGAGTTGCTATTTCACCAAGCTAAAAGCCCCTGCAAAAAAGTTAAAGCGTATTAATTTGGGTTGTAGAAGAGAATTAATACGCCTTAGACAGGTTACAGAGCGGTTAGCAAATTATCTAGGCCAGATTTAAACAACGCCTGTGTTTCTTCATCTGCATTTACATTTAGATACGAGCTGATTTGAGTGACAAAGCTGGCAATCATATCGGTTGAAAGGCCTAGCGCTTCAAATTGTTGCTTTAAGTCGTTTACCGATTTAAGTGTAGAGCTGTACTCAGAGGCCTTATTGAGTAAGCCTGATAGTGAAGAGCTTGAGCTTGCTGCTGAGTTACCACTAAGAGAGGGAATATCTTCAAGCAGGGCATCAATACCTGGAATGCTGTTTGCCAACTGGGCGTAATCAGCGCCTGAAAGGTTGCCTTGTACATAGTTCATAATTGACGCTATGCCACCTTCTGATTGGTTTTCAGACACGTTAAGGTTACCTGCAACTGAACTCACTAAGCTAGCCAAGTCGATATTAGATGCTGCGCTGGTTGCCATTTCAGTTAGGCTACTGGAAGTTACTGTCGATTCCGCTTTCTTACCGCCTAACAGACCTTTAAGCTGATCAATATTGGCATTAGCACAAGTAGTAAAAAAAGTAAGGGCAAGCACTGTAGGTGCTAAAACGATACGATTCATTATAGATTTCCTTTTTGTACACCAGCAGCGAAAGCCCATCTGGAGTAACATGATTGAAAATAACCGTAGCAATTGCGCTATCGACTATTTAAACCTTCCATAAATTAGAAGTTTTCAGGTGTGTGAATACTCACATTCTAACGTAGTGAGGTCGTAAATTCTCTATAGAAATTGTAAAGGCACTTTACATTTTATAAGAGACTTGGGTGATCGAGTGGTAGTGTGCAGCAGGCAGGAACTAGGTCAATTAGACAAAACACTAAAAGGAGCGATACGCTCCTTTTAGTATTCTGACAATTTTGGGGCTTACTTGCTCTGTTTGGGTGGAACGATTATACGCTCTACATCAGGGGAAGCATTCTTTTCAACACTCGCCGTATCAAGAGAGGCACCAAGTTGATAGTCTAGCTGCACCAGAAGGCCGGTCTGCCTTACACCTTTGCCACCTTGAATACGAGGCTTGTATTCCCATTGTTTCAGGGCAACTTTTGCACTTTTATCAAACACGCCAGCAGGTACCGATTTTACTACTTTTACATTATCTGTAGCGCCCGTTTCAGTAATATCGAAAGAGAGTACAACGAAACCTTCTACATTTTGCTGCGCTGCTTTTTCTGGATAGCTTGGTGGAACGCGTTTAACCGGCGATGCCTGGTTAATCTTAGCGTCAGATATTGTCTCTGCTATTGGCGCATTGGCTAAAGCCGTGTTGATGGTGAGCATGGCGGCAATTGAAAGTACGCCTGCAGCTAGTACCTTATTGTTACGTATAGGTTGCTTTATCGCGTTTAAACGTTTGATCATAGTCCTTTTTTCTCCAAAGGTTGGGTAAAGCCCGCGTGTAAAGTGCAGGGCGTCTGAACCATGCTCTGCACACTGCACGAGTGCTTTTGCATAGGTAAGTTTTTCGTTGTCTGTCTTGTCTTTCAGTACTGCGTGATCACAAGCCAGTTCTTGATTAATTCTGAAGGATTTTAGCGCAAGCCAAATCAGTGGGTTGAACCAAAATACAATAGCGATAATCAGCGCTAACGCGTTCCACAGGTGATCGTAATGTTTGCGATGTACGTTCTCGTGCTCTAATACCAGTGCTTGTTGTTGAATCGAAAATGCACTTTTAAATGAGAAGGGAATAAGCACCTTTGGGAAGATAAAACCAAATAGCATAGGTGTGGTAGCTTTACTGGAATAGTAGGCATTGGTGTGGATAGCGTGGCGCTTTCCTATCGATGCCCATATTTTAAGATGATGCGCTAAGACATAGGCTGTAATTGCGCTTACGCCAATCGCCCATACAGTAAACCAGGTTTCAAACTCAACGGTGTTTAATGTGGGCTTAACGCCAACCACATAGCGAGCAAAGCTATTTGATGGAATGTTAACCAGCGACATTGGAAGGTTGTTGACTATGAGGCAAGCTGGTATCAGCGCCCATAGCTTATAGGTAAGCGAAGCCCCAATTTTATTAGTGAAAAAGTGTTCGCACACCATGAGTAAAACAAGCGCTAGCGACAAAATACCCTGCTGAGCAATAATCCAATCAATCATTGTTTTCTTCCCATTTCTTGATAAGCGCTTTGAGCTCGTCCACATCTTGTTTAGATAACGAGTTTTGATTTGCAAAACCAGCAACCATAGGGGCGATCTTGCCTTTAAACAGTCGACTAACAAAACTCGTGGTTTCTTTCTTTGTATAGTCTTCTTTAGCAATCAGTGGATAATAAAGATACTGGCGCTGCTGCTTTTCAAACCCTAACACTTCTTTTTTTACCAAGCGGCCTAACAAGGTTTTTACGGTTTTTTCGTGCCAGTCTTTTTTGTCATTCAGTCGCGCAATAACCTCGTTCGACGTGGCAGGATGGTCGTCCCACAGTACGTCCAGCACTTCAAATTCAGCGTTTGAAATTTCGGGTTTGTCTGACATTTTACTCATAATTACGACGTCTGTTATTTTGATTACATTTGTAGTCCATGGTTTTAGATTACACTTGTAATTCTAAAGCGCAAGCTTTTTCTGCATATTTTTTAAACGGAGAGATAGTGTGAGATGGAGTACTACGCTTGGCGCTTCTTTGAAAGCGTTACGTTGGGTGTATCAGTATAAAACGGTGAAATTAAGCTCGTTAGCTTCTAAGAACTCGCCGAGTATTCGTGCTTGTTGATTTCCACGTGGCACCATTACATAGCACGGCGGCTTTGGGGTTACTTCTTGTAAGTCGTACCACAGTGTATCCAGCACGTCGCTGCCGTGTCTCAAAAAGGTTTCACCCCAAGACGTCGTATAAAGAATAGATACATTCTCTACCGTGGCTTTTTGGCGTAGGGTGGGGAAGTTCACAATGGCAAAACATGCGGTTATGCGTTCTGGCGCCAACAAGTCATTACGCGGTAGTGACGACACTTTGACAGGAGGAAAATACTTGCACAAATGCTTAAGCAAATCGTTCAAGTCTAGTTCGCTCACTTCACCGTAATTATAATCGAGATAAACCTTACTGTTTGTATCTATTATTTTGCTCGACACAAGCCAGACCATCAGTGCAATGGCGCTAGCCGCTTGAGTAACTTTTTGCGAATCGTCGATAATGCCCGATTTACTCAGTAAATCACCAGCATAGGCTGACCATACTTCATCACCATTTTTGAGCTGACGCATAGCAATGGTAATCTTTTCACAGTAAAGGCTTTCGTCAAAAGCGCGTCGCAAAAACTCAATTTTATCCGGCTTTTTAGCGTAATAGGTACTTAATCGGCGGCCCAGAACGGTCATGTCTTTTTGATCCATCACCTGTTGATGGTGACTAATCTCTTTGGAGATGCGGCGATAACACTTTAATAAAAAGCGGTGAATTCGACGGCTCAGCTGTACACGTTCATTGAATGTCCAATCTTGTTGGTTATCCAAGTGGGCAAGTAGTTTGCGGCTCCACCCCCACTGTTTTGCATACGAGGCCATAATTTTGCGTTTGAAATTCGCTTGCTCACCTTCTACAAGCGGGTGGCTCAATGTACACCCACATTTCAAATATAAACACTGCTGCAATACAGCAATATCTTCCGCCTGACCATTGGCTTTGTAGTGAGCGATGAGTTCGTCAAACATGAGTGCGTAGGGATCGATATCAGCAACATGCCCTGGAGCTTCAGCACCGCGGTGTACATGCTTTTTCAAAAGGTTGCACAGTGGTTGTCCGTGAGAGATATTGGCAAGGTATACTTCAAGCTTTGCCATTTTTAATACGGATTTGAATGGCGAGTCCATGGCTTTGCCTAATTGCCAGATGGCGGCGCCAAAAAGTTCGCTTGCGTCTAGTCGCTCTAGGTGACCCAAGTCCATGAACCAGTCTACGTCTGGTGAGCCGCCTTTTTCCAAACTATTGTAAATAGCCTGATACTGCTTCTCTGTTGTTTTCTCTGGAGTAAGCCACCAAAACGGCGCTTTGCCTGCTACTACTATATTGGTGTTGTAAAACTCAGCTTTTAGAAACAGGGCTTGCGCCGAGCCCGCGCTTTCACCTTCAGCGACGCCAAAATCGTTTTGCTTAACTTTATCTATCTCAGATAAAAAGAAATGCACTTCAATACCAAAGGTGTTATCCGCCCATTTTTCAATGGCTGTTAGCTTTTGTTGAAGTAAAGTCAGCTCAGTAGTCGAAAAACGTTTACCGTCAATACACACCCAAAAATCAAAGTCTGAGTCGTCAGTCTGAGCAATAGTCCCCACGCTACCCATTAAAACCAGTGCATCAACCGCCCGCTGTCTTGGCCAAATTTGCTTAATGTCTGAAAACAAGTGACTCTGTGCAGGAAAACAGCGCTGCAAAGCTTGTTCTACATCAGGTCTAAACGAGTAATTGTTGATACCAAATGGAACGGTTTCACCCGAGGTGAGTGGGGCCACATATCCTGGAAGGGCTTCGTGGTTAACATGTACAAGAAAGGGAAGCACATGAAAAAGCGGCCTGTGCTTTTCAGGCATGAGCGTAAGTGCACGCTCAATACGTGCTTTGTTGTATCGCAATACGCGCAATAACCTAATAGTAAGGTTTTGCTGAACGGAAAGCGGCTGTTGCGCTGCCATTATGTCAATCTGCACTTCATCATGCAGCCAAGCATAGCGTTATTTCGCGTCGACTTCCTCTAATTTCGCACAGAAAAAGTGATTCTTAATTTGTAATATTCGGTACTTATCTGCTCTCGTGTAAGAGGGAGGTAATGAATAGAGACTTATTCACTTTGTAAGATTGCCCTTACTGCTTATCAAATGCATCAATTAGCGCATCAGTTTTACCATCGGAAGAAAAGCCGAACCCGTTTTTATTGAATATCAGCGTATTGTCAGACGTCACTGACGTTCGGGCTTCTTTTAAAAATGACTGGATAGTCGCTTCGTCAGTGCCTTTCTCTTGTAGTGTTGATGCAAATGACGTGGCATCTCCCCATTCTTTGAACTGAGACAGACGAGATGTTTGTTGAATAAGTGACGTAAGGTTGGTGTCCTTTTCTAGGTACTGGTGTAGGCGCAACGTGGTTTTATCAAGCTCTTGCTCGCCCTGACTGCTTTCAATTACCAGCTCGCCTTTACTCACCGTTAGCTTTGTATCGTCTGAAATACCAAGCTTTGCCGCTAAATCACTTAATTCCGAGGCAAGCTTTTGCCGATTAAAATCGAGGTAGTTTGCAATTGTGTTGCCGTTGAGTGAGGCCTCGCCGCTTTCTATTTTTTCAAGATATGCGTCAATTTGATTGCCCTGTAGTTCACCATTAAACGCACTGAACGCATCTCCGAGAGCATTGGCCTGCTTGGATTTTTCTACAACATCTTGAAGTGCGCTTTGGGCATTTGCTGTGTCGCCCAAGTAATTGAATAGTGAAGGTGAAGACGACAAGTGGCTGTATGTGGTATCCATTTCTGACTCTGTGTAGCTCACTTCATAGCGTGAGGCATAAAAGTGAGGGACCTAATATAGGCATTCATACGCAAAATCAGCGCCAAGTTCATCGTTAAGAAGAGTTTTTATGGAGTAGGGGCTCTTGCGAGCCCCTAGCGAAGAAGTCGGTTCTTATTGCTGACCCAGGTGTGAGCTATCTGTTAGACGGATATTGCTCAAGGAGCCTGATGACGAGTTCATCAAGTTTATTTTGAATGCTGATACTGTCTTTCGACTCCAGCTCTACCGCTCCCGACGCGCTGTAAACAAATGTACCGTCTTTAACCATGTCAATTTGAAGCCCTTGTTGAAGCGTGGTTTGCTCTCCAACCGGAATGCTAAAAATGCTGCCCAATGAAATGCCGCCAGAGCGACCGTAACTTCCGGTGCCCAGCCCTAGATTCAAGGTGGTGCCATCCTCTTTAGTGGTGGTGGAAGGTAGGTATCCCACCGCAATATCGGCGTCCTCCTCCGAAGATGGGGTGAGGCCTTTCTCAATGAGCCGCTGGGTAATGGCTGTGGAAAGATGATTGGCCAGCGTCGCGTTGATTGGGTTTAAAGGAGGCTGAATATAGAACGTTTTAATATCGGCAAAGTTTTGTGTTTCATCCATATTTACCTGAGGCTTACTGCTACTGCATGCGGCAACCACGACCATACATGCTGTTAAAAGTAGCACTGTTTTCAAATACTTTGCCTTTTGCATTAAACCAGTTTCACGTTTTTTCATCATACTGCTGTGCATAATTTTCAGTAAAGTTTGTTAGCTCTTAACTTAAACGAGAGCATACCGTGTTTTGGATCTCATAAGTGGTAAAGCTAGTTTCACCACTTGATTTTCGTCAGCCTGCATAGATAAGCCGCTAAAAGGTGTTCCACATTCACAATAAGACCGTATGCTTTATTCCATTCAGTTTTGTTAATGCGCACCGCTTTGTGGTGTGTGCTGACAAGCTAAGCCACTAATTAAAGGTAAAAGGACATGAATACAAAGCGTATAAAACAAGGGGTACTTGCCACGAGTGTCGCCGCACTTTTTTCTGTAAATGCAATCGCGCAACATTCACCAGACGCGAATGTTGAATTAGTGGGCGACATAAAGGGCACGCAAATTACCGGTGTTACGGTAAGTAATGATGGTCGTGTATTTGTGAATGCGCCTAACTGGCGTGACGGCGTTCGCTTTTCCGTAGCTCAGGTTACCGACACCGGAGAATTTGTCGCTTACCCTAATAGCCAAACAAATGAATGTGTGGCACAAAGTGAAGTAAGAAAAGACTGCTTTTTAGCGGTGCAGTCAGTGGTTGCGCACAAGGATAAGCTGTATGTATTGGACACCCGAAATCCTAAGTTTAAAGGTGTAGTGGATGCACCTCGCTTATTTGTTGTTGATTTAGCCTCAAACGAGATAGAAGGGACCTTGATACTTAGCGAAGACGCTTACCATCCTGATTCGTATATTAATGACTTGCGAGTAGACGAAAAAACGAATCGCATTTATATGACCGACTCGGCTCACGCGGGTTTAGTGGTATATAACCTTAATGACAATACCAGCTATCGAATTTTAGATAACCATAAAACCACTAAAGCTGAAGTCGATGCGTTAAGTATTCAGGGCAAACCCTTTACTATGCCTGTTCAGTCTGACGGGATCGCGCTAGATGCGTTAAACGACACACTATATTTTCACGCATTGTCTGGTTATTCGCTGTATGCCATCAACACATCAGACATCGAGAAATCGTCAAACGACGTGTTGGCAGAAAAAGTGCGAAAAGTAGCGACGACAGGCGCACCAGATGGCATGATTTTTCATCAAGGTAATGTTTATTTAGCTGACCTGGAAAAGCATGAAGTACAGTACCTTACGCCAAGTCTAGACCTTCGCACCCTTGTGAAAGGTGATGTGGTGAATTGGGCTGATACCTTTAGTATCTACAACAATGCGCTTTACTATACCAATAGCAAAATACAAGATGCGGGTAGTGATGTTAGCGACATGACATTTGAAGTGTATAAGACAGCGCTACCTGCGCGTTAAAGTTCGAGGAATTAGCGATGAGCATCACAAAAAGGATTGGCAGCGCGTCACTGGGGTTTGCAGCAGCACTCATAGTAGCCGGGCAAGCTTCAGCTAAATCAGATTTTGATTATGGCCCTGTGTTTGACACTTTCGGCAAGCATGCTCATGTTGAGGGCGTAAGTTTTCCTGAAAATCAGACGTTCAAGGTTGCGTTTGACGTAGCCAAAGCGGCAAGCCCTGGTGAGGTAAACCGCAAGTTTGAGTCGCTGGCACGGTTTATCAATATGCACGTAGCCAACGGAGTTAAGCAGGAAAATCTTTCGCTTGCGCTTGTCGTTCACGGCTCTGCCACAGAAGAAGTGCTTAAAACTGCAAACTTCAAAGAGCGTAAGGGCTTACCTAATGGAAACGAAAGGCTACTTGTAGCGTTGATGGAGAAAGGTGTAGACGTAATAGTGTGTGGGCAGTCTGCCGCTGCCCATGGCGTTGAAAAAAATGCGTTGATAGACGGAGTGAAAATGGATTTGTCAGCCATGACAGCCCACGCGCGCCTGGCACAAAAAGGGTATTCGGTTAACCCTTTTTAGGTTGGTTATAATTTGCGAGGAATGGGTTAGCCTATGACATTAGCTTGTTTAACACAAAGAGAGGGAGTTGGAGGATACAAAGAACTCAGGCTTGTTTTGCGTCTAAAAATGCCTTGCTTGTATTAGCACTTAGGCGGCAGAAGTTTACGTTTTGCGAGGACTGAAAATATGATATAGCTACAAATTAGACTATGGATACTTTGATAATCGAATGAAAAAGGGAGTATTTCTAATGAATAAAAGTATCTTGAAAAGCCCATTGTCACTCTTATTGCTCAAGAAAATACTTTTGGTGAGTGGTTGTTTAACTATCATTTTAACTTGCTTTCAGTTGGCTCTGTCCTATGAAGAAAGAAAACAAGAAATGGAACAATTTCTTCGTGATATTGAAAGGGTTCATGGGCAACCTATCTCAAGAGCTGTTTTTGAATTAGACGCAAGTGGTGTTGAACTCATAGCTACAGGTATTCAATCGTATGATTTCATAAGCTACGTTTCTGTTACGGGTCTAGGTAAAAAGCCGACAGATAAGATTGAAGTTGGGCACCCTATTAGAAAAGGCGGCGAACTAGCATTTTTATCACCTGAACTATCAGGTTTTTTTGGTGGTTTCTCTGTAGAACACACGTTCGACCTTAATTATAAATTTGATAATAATGACGCCAAAGTTGGAGAGGTAAAACTAGTAACCTCTGACGCCTTACTCCTTAATGAACTCAAAAACGACGCATTTATAATTCTAGTATCACAAGCATTTAAGACTTTAATTGTCTCGGCTTTCTTACTATCAGTATTCTACAGTTTAATTGTAAGTCGGATCATATCCATACATAAGTGGTTGTTAAATTACTCGCCTGATGAAGAGTTTATGCCTGTAGAGTTTGGGCGCAAGAAATTACTCCATGATGAAATTGAGGAACTTAAAAATGGGGTAAACAGCGTTGGGGAGTCGCTTCGAAAACACAATATCGAGCTTGAATCAATCGTGGAGCAGCGCACAGAAGCCTTAATCACCCGAACTGAAGAGTTGGAAGAGGCCAAGACAGAGCTAGAACATCTCGCATACACCGACAGCCTGACTTCTGTTGCTAATCGTTTAGCATTTTTCAAACAGGCTGAAAGAGAGATTAAGAGGGCGCGGAGGTTATCTTACGATATTGGTATAATGATGCTCGACTTAGATTATTTCAAAAAAATCAACGATACTTATGGGCATGAAGCTGGAGACGAGGTGCTTATTAAGGCAGCAGAGGCTCTTAAAAACTGTCTTAGAGAAAACGATTGCATTGGCAGAATAGGTGGGGAAGAATTTGCCATCATCGTATCTGGCGCAGAAAAGTCGGGTATGCATAACCTTGCTTCCAGACTGAGGAAATCGATTCAAACTCTCAAATTTTCATTTTTAGGGAATGAACAAAATGTAACAATAAGCATAGGTTACACAGTGGTTAATGTTGGTGAATCATTCAAGGTTTCTTTGAAACGCGCAGATAAGCATCTTTATTCGGCTAAAGAAAATGGCAGAAACTGTTTTGTCACTGATAAAAACTACGTCGTTAATATCGCATGAGCACTTCTATCTAACGTACTATGAAGCTCTAACCCTGCAATTCTGGGGTACTTAAAGTCAAAATAAGCGAAAGTTACTTATTTAATGCCATCTTTGCTGAAAGAAAGCGTACGATGTTGCTTAGTCATTAGATACCTGCCCAAACGCAATGATTTTCTCAAACGGTGTGGTGTCGGGTAATGTACCTAAGGCAAAACCACATGCATTGCCAAGCCTTGATTCACAGAAGGTGTGGGCAATGTCGATAAGGGCGTTGTCGTTATTAAGTGACGTAGCAAGAAGTGAACATGCTTGTAGCGCTAGCGCCATTTGTTCTGTTAAATATCGGCTGCGCGTTTCCATATTCTGCGTGTTTGATAGCTCGTTAAATAGCTTACTAAGATGAATATCATAGTGCTTGTTTTTGCCTGCTTGTGTTTTAAGCTCACTAAACAAAGCCTCTTTAACATTGGGCTCTTTGGCGAGTGCGCGCAGTACATCTAAACATTGTACGTTTCCACTTCCTTCCCAAATGGAGTTCAGAGGCGCTTGGCGATAGAATCGTGGCATGGGGTTTTCTTCAACGTAACCAATACCGCCTAAACACTCTTGAGCTTCGTTAACAAACATAGGCGTGCGTTTACAAACCCAGTATTTTCCAATTGCGGTGGCCAGCCTTGCCAGTGCAGCTTCATGATTATCGCTCGATGCACTATCAACCGCTTTGGCAACGCGCATAGTGAGTGCAGTAGCAGCTGCACATTCAATGGTGAGGTCTGCCAACACATTTTGCATTAAAGGCTGATTGACTAATGTCTTGCCGAATGCGTCGCGATGACTTACGTGGTGTAAGGCGTGAATCAGTGATTGTCGCATAAGTGCTGATGAGCCAATCATACAGTCTAACCGCGTAAGCGACACCATATCTATGATCACCGGCACACCACGGCCTTCTTCGCCAATCAAATATGCCGTGGCTTCCTGAAATTCAACTTCAGACGATGCATTGCTCCAGTCACCCAGCTTGTCTTTCAAACGCTGAATTCGCACGTTATTGAGTGCACCATTTTCCAACAACCTTGGTAGCAAAAAACAGCTTAGTCCGCCTTCGGCTTGCGCAAGTATAAGATGAGCGTCGCACATGGGGGCTGAGAAAAAGAATTTATGCCCTACGATATGGTAACTTCCATCAGCCTGTTTAACCGCTGTAGTGGTATTACGCCTAACATCCGACCCACCTTGTTTCTCAGTCATCCCCATACCAATAGTCAGTCCATGTTTCTGACTAGCTGGCAGGGAACGAGGATCATAAACACCATTAATGGTTTTCTCTAGGTATACGGGTGGCAGCTGTTTTCCATACCGCATGGCCGGAATAGCTGCGTGGGTCATAGTCAGCGGGCAAGACGTGCCAGACTCAGCCTGATAATGCATATACATTAGCGCTGCCCTGAAGGTGTGTGCGCCTTCAATGCCTTCATGCTTCCACGAATAGTTGTGTACATTGTGCTGCATCGCACTTTCCATAAGCGCGTGATAGCTGGGATGAAACTCAACATCGTCAATGCGGCGGCCATAGCGATCGAATGTGTGGAGAGTTGGCTTATTCTTATTTGCAAGCTCTCCGTGAGCCATAAGTGCATCCCCCGCGATTTGACCATACTGGCCTAATAACCCTTCGTCATGCTGGTGGGATGATGGCAAATGCTGATCGACTAACACGCGCAGTAAGGTGTCATCACGCCACAAATTATAGGGCGTGGAAATGGTGGGTTGGTTTTCTACAACGTGCGTAACAAATCGATTTGATGAAGTCATGGCATTTCCACTTGGTGAATATACAAGGTGTACCCTTGAAATGGGCTTTTACTTTAAAGGGCTACGTTAAAGCACTATCTCCAAGTACTACCTTAAAACATTACATTAATAGTTGTAAATTGGTATTTAATGTAATGTTTGTGCGCGGCGCGTGTTTATATAATGATGAATGCGTATATGTTTGGCCTTAAGCCAACTTATATTTTAATTAAAATTACGTCCTATCTGAGACAAAGAAGTAAATAGAGTTTGCAATTAGAAAAACAGAAAAAGCCCAATGCAAGAAAGCTACTGCTAAAGCTATTGGGCTCCCGTGACAATATTCAAATGAATGCCAGCGCAGCTGTTCGCGTAGGGGCGCTGTTTGGTATTTCTGAAAATAACATTCGGGTAACGCTCACGCGTTTACAGTCTGCACAGCTTATTACCTTAGTTGAACGCGGTTTTTACAAGCTGGGCGACAAAGGCATTCGTTTTGCAAAGGAAATTCATCAGTGGCGAGAGGATGAGGATGGGCTTGTACCCTGGCAAAACGATTGGGTTGTCGCTCAAACCAGCACGCTTCCTAAAAGTGATAAAAAGCAGCTCAGAAATAATGAACGAGCGCTGAAGCTTTTGGGGATGAGAAAGCTGACAAACGACGTTTACCTCAGACCGAACAATTTCTCAGGCGGAGCAGGCGAAGTAAGAGACAAACTTTACACACTTGGTCTATCGAGAAAGGCGCTCGTGTTTAGTGCCAGCGACTTTGACACTAAATCACACAGCAGGGCGATGGGATTATGGAGCCACCTAAACCTAGAGGCACTTTATAAAGACGGATGCATCGAAATAGAGGAATCTCTTGCTCGATTAACGTCTTTACCCCTTGAAGAAGCAACCAAAGAATCTTATGTGATAGGAGACAGGGCGTTATACCATTTGGTGTTTGACCCCTTATTGCCATCGCCACTTGCAGATGTAGCAATGCGTGAGCGCTATCGTAATCTAGTAAAACGGTACGATGATGCCGGCGCACAAATTTGGCACCGCTTTTTAAATCAAAACTAAGCGAGATTAAAGGCAAACAGCTCAAAAAGAGGGTTACAGATACGTTACACACAGTTGAGCGTAAATTTCACATATAGATGTATTGTGTGAGAACAGTCAGAAAGATGAGACGGTAAGTAATTATTTGGCCGCATAGAACGCTAAGTGTAATTAGCTCTAATGGAAGTAGCGTAAATGGAGAGAAGATGACCGCATCAAGACCGTTATTTAAGCATATTCGCAATCATACAGCGCTTTTCAATGAGCTTTCTCAGTATCGAAACGCCGCTGTAGATACCTTAGGGTTTACGGGGTATGAATTTCATAAAACGCCAAAGTTCGTAACCGAAGATGGGAGTCGGCTTACCATCGAACCAGAGAGAAGCATTGTACTGCCTAAAGTTCATGCGTTGTCGGGTTTGAAGAATAAGCTGACACAGGCTATTCCCACGTTACATATGGTTGAGCATAGTGAAATAGGCTATCGCTACCCAACGGCAGCGTTGGCTGGGCTAGACGCGCCATTTATTAAACGTATGCGTTCTGAGTATTTTCACAAAGTGGATGAAGATAGAAGTATTTGCCGCCCTGTGAATTTGTCGTTCGGAATTAAAAGTCGCGGAAAAGCTGACAACCGACAAGAATACGAAGTGTGGATGCCAGACGAAGCGCCAGATCAAAATCCGCTTCCTCTGCTCATCAATGCCTATGGCGAAGACTTACCCGATGATGTAAGACACTTTGTTGAACAACCCTCGAGAGTACACGGTTGGATGGGGGTTAAGCGGGCAGCATTTGAAGCGCTTTACACAAACAAGCAACATTGTGGTGATTTGATCATTTGCGTCGCCATGAGTGTAGACGCCTACAACATTGGCGCTAAACCTGATCTAGCTTATTCTCCTGAAGCAGAAAGCTCTATTGCTGTAAGCAACGCAGAGTTTGAGTGGGAAATAGAGGGGTACTATGCTCCGCGAGGCTGGGCGTTTGACCACGATGAAGTGTGGGCAGCAATAAATCACACGTTAGAAGCTATCAATGCGCCGCTCGATGATTTATACGGCAACGAAATCATTCCTATTGCCGAAAGTAAAACGGAGCGAATTTTGTCAACATTGCAATCACTGGGCGTTAAGCAGGAAGAAGTAGACGAACTCAATCTTCAGCCTTGGGAGTTCATGCTAACCGAAAGTGAGCATAGGGTTAAAGCGCACGATCCCAGCCGTTCGGTTAATTTATTAGGTAGACTAAATCGACTCTTTTACCAACCAGAGCAGCAGTTGCCTTCACTAAATTGGATGCATGACTTAATTGTTTAAGTTGACGAATTAGAGTAATATAAGGGTTTGCTGATGCTTCGAGCCTAGAGGCTAGTTAAAAGTTTGCTAGGATGAAAATGTTGGTTCTTTTTCGACGTTTTTGCTGAAGTATAGGTAAGCGTTTGCTCCTTAAAGAAGTTTTAGTGCTATACATTAAGTTATAACTAAAATAGGGGAGCACGTCTTGAAGCATTCTCAGTCCTTATATTCCCTTCAAATGAAGTCAACTCAAATGCGCCTCAAACATTATCTATTGATCACCTGTCTTTTCAGTCTACAGGCGTTAGCTAATATCAATGATTTTTCTGAATTGAATGCTGATAGGACTTATGCCGATAGCGCTGAAAAATTATTGGAGCGGTTAGCCAATAAATTAGATGCATCTTCTCAAGATAAACTCCATAAACTCGGTGCATTGAGTTCGCCGCTTCAATCAAAGTTCGAGTTGAGTAAATTGTTGATGTATTACTATATATCTTACGACGAATATTCACTCGCACTAGAGCAAGTAAAGGCAATTGAACAAAACGCTCTGAATACGAAGTCTAAAAGCCAACTCGCTTTTGCGAAGCTATCCGAAATCGCTATTCTCAGCCGTTTGGACAGGGTCAAAGGGAAGCGCGCTGGAAGTGATGATTTAAAAAGGTACTATTCCGGTCTCTCTTCACAGGTAAAAGACGCACTCAAGTTCAACTATATTGTTTTTGTCGCGCTATCTGAAAGGAGTAGTCGAGAGGCCATGCTTCTTGGCACGGAAGTAAACTATTTATCTGAAAATAACTCTGGAGTGGGGGATTTGATGATGGGTTTACACGCTGCCTATGTAGTAGAAAACGTTCCCTCTATCAAAATTGAGCTTTTAAATCGATATATAGACTTCTGTGAAGCTCATGATATACCCGTTAAATACTTCATTCATTTTTACAACGTTATTAGCTACTTTCTAAAGCAAATAGGTGACCCCAATATTGTAGGCACTTACACCGATCGATATTTGGCCTACGCGACCGCATCTGAGGATCAAAACGAGATTTACTTTGCCTCACTAAAGAAAGTTGAACAATTATTTTTATTAGGCAAAAACAAAGAAGCTCTCGTACTGTTGGAGCAGGCTGAAAATGGCCACAATTCAGTACCCGAGCGCTGGAAGTTACAAGGTAAGTTTTTGAAAGTTGAGTTACTCGCCTCCCTTGGTCAACTAGAGCGAGCAAATCAATTGTCAGAGTATTTAAGTAACGTACTTAATTCTAATGGCTTAGACGAGCCTTCAGAATTCAAAATTGCCAACACACTGCTTTCATCGTCACAAGGTAACGTTGCGAGTGCATTAAAGCAGATTCAAGCCGAGTTTAGGCGATTCCGCTTTGACGTAACAATGGACCGTTTGAATTACTTGGAAGAGCTAACGAATGCGAAAGAGCAGGAGCGTAAGGCACTATTTGATTCAAGAGACAAAGCACGTCAGCTAGAACAAACTAATCAACTCCTTGTTTTCTGTATCGTTTCCATTTCATTGATGGCGATATTTTTAGTCAAAATGATTGTAAGCAAGAGAAAAGCCTACGAAAAGCTTGAAATCGCAAACAAAACAGACTTATTAACGGGAATGCTCAACCGTCGATTCTTGCAAATGAAACTGGAGCAAACTTTCTCCATGTTGAGTAAGAGTCGTAGAAGCGAAGAGGCAGTACTGCTTTTTATTGACATCGATATGTTCAAATCTATTAACGATAACTTCGGTCATACAGTGGGTGACAAAGTTATTTCTATGGTCTCTGGGCAAGTGATGGACTGTATTAGAGAGCGAGATTATGCAGGTCGTTACGGTGGTGAAGAATTTGCGGTAATACTTAATAACCTAAATGCCGCGCAAGCCATGGATATAGCAGAGAGGATCAGAGTTAAAGTTAGAGAGCTAGAGGACTGTACTTTGCTTGGACAAAGAAAAGTGTCAGTAAGTATAGGTGTATCAGCATTTGATGATCGATTTAAGTCTCTTAATGAATGGTTAAATGATGCTGACCAAGCTCTTTATGAGGCGAAACGCAGTGGAAGGGATCAAGTCGTTCGGTCTAACTTCAATGAACCATCTCAAATAGTGGAAGTTTAACCCTAGTAGACCTTTTGGAAATCTGTAACTAAAAAGACTTATATGTAAAATTTTATATAAAACATGTTGGTTTTTGTAAATAAATTTCAGTTTTGTCGTGATCTGTCTGTTTATTTTGCTATTTCTGTAATTAAATTACGAAAAATGCTTTATTTTTTGAAAGTATTGTTCATAATGTATTCATCACTCAGGTGATATCTAATTTAGTTACAAAATAGGAATTCAAAAATGAAACTGTCTACTTTCGCAATTGCTCTAACACTATCTGTTGCTGCCACTCAATCTTTCGCAAAAGATGTCGTACTAAAGCCAATTAACGACAACATCGAAACACAAGCATGTTTAACTGCTGCTGAAGATGGTTTTGGTCCTGCATTGCGTCTTATCCGTTCAAAAGGTTTTAACGCAGAAGAGTTCAGTGCATCTGTACGTTGCAACGGCGAATCACTTCGCACTTTTGCTTACATGTACAAAAACAACAAGGCGACTGAAAACGCGAAAACTGTAGCACTTGTTGCTAAAAACCAAGATGTTGCGTCACAGGCTTGTCTAGAAGCGCTTTCGGTAGGTAAAGAAGCGGCACTAGCGAAGTTTGGTTTGGAAGGTGAGAATATTATTTGTAACCACAAAACAATGTCTGATTTTGTTCGCGAATACAGTGCAGAGAACGTAGTTGTTCGCACTGCTGCTGAATAAGACTGCGTTTTAGGATAGCAACCTACTGCTAATATTTAGTACAGTTTCATGGCCTTTCGCTTGAAAGGGCGAAAGGCCTGACACTTTACGCTTCGCTTGATTTAATTCTACGTAAGTCTTCTCGCATCGGCCAACCTTTAGCCGCACCGTTCAGTTTTTTCATTTTGTATAGGCCTTAAAATAGGCGTAACGCTCCACCTATAGTTATTGGTTTTCATCTGAATGAATCAAATGAAACTCAGTTTGCCTGCCACCTAAATAGGTTACTGACTGACCGTCAAAAAATGCATCTTCTTCCAGCATAATTCTAATTTCTTTGTTCCACTCTTTAATAAAGCTTGCTGCATTGAGTTCTATCGAATAAGCCGTTTGTGCAAACACTGGATAGTCACCTTGAACTGGTACTCCTTCCTGTGCATCCCACATTCCTATCGTTGGACCTGCCGCGTGCCCATGAAAACCAAGCGGGTGGGTGTAAATAGCGGGTGTAATGCCTTGTTCGATAGCCTGCTGTCGCGACATACTCAAAATAGTGTTACCTGTTCTGCCTACTTTAAAATTACCGGTCAGAATGTCCTGCAACTGGTTTCCAGATTTAAGTGCTTCCTTAAGTGAAGCTGGCGCGTCTTTTTCACCAGGCTTTAACACGTAAGCATGCTGCTGTTGATCAGTATTAAGTCGAAGGTAAGTAATGCCGAAATCGACATGAATGAGATCGCCCGGCCGAATGATGTTTTCACCAGGACGCTTGCTAAACGCGGTAATTTGGTCGAAGACTTCACTGTCTTTACGTTGAATTGAGACAGTAGGATGAAACCAGTTGGTCAGCCCTAAAGCGCGCGTTTGATCACGCAGCCACCATACCACATCGTCTGTAGTTGTCACGTTAGGGGTTATAACTTCATTTGAAAATGCCGTTGCTATTAGTGAATGACCAATTTGAGTAAGTACCGGATAATACTGCATTTCAAGGTCACTGCGCGTTTCCAGCCAACCGATTGAGAGTCTTTCGCCACTTACAACGCGGCTTTTCAGCGCTTCAGGAAGTACGGCCATAAATTTATCGTGTTCGGTAGAGGTCATGCCATCAGCGAGCGCAAATGAATCAGACGTATTAATTGCAATTTTAGCGGGATTCCGGGCTTCGATAACGTGTTTCAATGCCTTCCACTGGTCGGGTTGTGCTTCCTTATCCCACGCTTTTTTAAATAGTGACCCTACCGCATATCTTGCAACAGCCAAACGTTCTAGCGGTTGACCATTGCCGGGGTTATAAATGACTAACATGGTATGACGTCGTGCGGAAATCCAAGTAGAAGGTAACATGGTTTTTAAAACGGGATCTTCGTTGTATTCCCGGGACATTAACACCCACATGTCGATGCCTTCACGCTCCATAATTTGGGGCAGCACAGAATTGAAGCGTTCAACGGTGATCTTATCAATCAGCTCGCTTCGCTGTTTCATACTAAGAATGTTATTCGCCCATGCGTTTGCCGATAGGGACAACATTACTAAACCTAAACTTATCGCTAGTAACTTTCTCATCCATGTTTCCTGTCTATTATTATTAAAATGATCACAGTGCGCGTTCATTTTTAGTAAACAAACTTAGCAAACAAAAATACAAAGTAAAACGCGCACGAGTGGGGTAACGTCAATCTAACACTAAATTTGAAAGTTCAGCTAGGCGTATCACTTAATAGCCCTAGTTATATGAAACGACTTCAATCTCTATGTTTTGCTGAGCCATGAAATAAAAGCGTCTACCTGGTTCATAATCGCCATGGCTAAAAGTATTGAAATTTAGTGCCAGAACCCGCTGCTCTGTTTCGTCTAAATTAGGCACAACAATACCGATATGGTTGATATTGGCGAGGGTTTTATAATCGCTTTCAATATCATTGATAGCTTTAGGTCTGTAAAGGGCTAGGTAGTCTTTATCGTTTCCTACGTGCACCGTGTAGCCGTCATTTTTGGCGCCGCCGCTCCACCGTACTTTCCAACCAAATAGCGTACAAAGTAAGCTGGCTAGCTCATCTGGGTTTTCAACGGTGATATTCGCGTGCTCTAAGTATGCAGTTGTCATGTGTTTTTCCTTGTGTAGATAATCAACGAAAAACAGCTTAATATCTAAAGCTAACTTTAGATCAAGCGTTTTTTACCGTTATTTCGAAATTGGAAAAGGGGCGTTATGGCACCAGAACCTATGGTAAGCATTGGCTTTATTGCTAAACGTACTGGCAATGCTGTTTCATTAATTCGCTATTATGCCAACGAAGGACTAATTCCTTCTGTGCGCACAAATGGCGGAAATAGAGCATTTCCTCGCTCAGTCATTCGCAGAGTTTCCTTTATTTTGATTGCGCAAAATATGGGGTATTCCCTTGCTGAGATAAAGAGTCTGTTGTTTACACTTCCAGACAACAGAACGCCAACACAAGCTGATTGGGCAAAATTAAGCACGGTGTTTAATCAGCATATCGAAGCAAAAATTGCAGCGCTGACCAGTTTGAAGACGTCGTTAGAAGGCTGTATTGGCTGTGGGTGTTTGTCATTAGACCGCTGTAGGCTTTACAATACCGACGATAAAGTGGCAGCCCAAGGTAGCGGTGCCCAGTTGCTCGATGAAAACGTGCAGTCTCAGTTTTTAGTTTCACACAAAAAGTAGCGCTTCATGCACCCAAAAAATCTTCACAAGAACGGCTATCCTATGGATACGCTGTGCCAGACATACCCAGCGCTCAAGTCTTTTCTCGTTCGTGCTAAAAGCGGCAATACCAGTATAGATTTCACCAGCCCAAAAGCGGTGAAGGTGCTTAATGCGGCCTTACTTCATCACTACTACCGCCTTGAATATTGGGATATTCCTGATGGCTACTTATGCCCCCCTGTACCTGGAAGAGCAGATTATATCCACGGTATTGCTGATTTATTAAAATCAACGAGCAGCAGTGCGCAGGGTGAGCAGAGTCAACTGGGGAAAGATCAAAACGTTCGTGGGCTTGATATAGGCGTGGGCGCAAATGCTATCTATCCTATTATCGGCGTTACATCCTACGACTGGTCGTTCGTAGGGAGTGATGTTGACGACGTCGCAGTAAAAAGTGCTAAAGCTATTGCTAGTAAAAATAGTGTGTTAGCCCATAAGTTCCAAGTGCGTAAACAATTGAATAGAGCAAGTATTTTCAACGGTGTGATTGAAGCAAATGAACGATTTACGTTTACTATGTGCAATCCTCCGTTTCATAAGTCTGCGCAAGAGGCACTGTCAGGCACGCGAAGGAAGACATCTAATTTAACCCGCAATAAACAGAAACAAAGTGGTACAAAGTTCACCGATAATCGTAAGCAAGGTTTTGGGCATCGTACATCCAAGCTACAAGGTAAAAATGCCGCTTACCAAGGTAAGGACGCAAACTTAAATTTTGCGGGCCAAGCGAATGAACTGTGGTGCGAAGGCGGTGAACTTGCCTTTATTCAGCGCATGGTTAAGGAGAGTGTCTCTGTAAAAGACAATGTAGAATGGTTCACCTGCTTGGTGTCGAAGAGTGCCCATTTGAAACCAATTAAAACCAGTATTGATTATTACGGTGCTGCGCAGTGTAAAGTGATTGATATGGGACAGGGAAGTAAATTGAGTCGTTTTGTTGCGTGGACTTTTTAACCGTCGTATCGCTAAGTTAAATTGACCGAGTACAGTTGAAGCAGCATAGTGCGAGCACGCATAGCATTTGCTAAGAAAAGTGGTTCTTGTTCTGAAGAACCACTTTCCAATTCAACGTTTAGAAGCTGAAGGTTTTTGATACACCAAACACAATGCGCTCATCGGCGGTATCAAAATCAAGATTTGTGTTTTCAGCAGCAATTTCGAAATCGAACCCTTCATAACTCGTTTGGTAAGCCAAACGGTAGTGGTAGAAAGAGGTGTCATCACCATTCCACAGCCACTTGTCACTGTCTAGTGAGTTAGATACGTCAAAGCTTGCACGTAAATGATGGTTGGGTGCGAGTTCAAAGGTATGAGCTACCATTGCGATAGCGTGTTTTGCGCCGGTTCCAAAGTAATCCCACGTGTACCAGAAGTTTAGTTCTGAGCTACCGTAGTCACTGGCATAACCAAACTTGGTATACACCTCTGGGTAATTGCCATCACTTGAATCATCGCCACCGTGATAAGAGTAATAAGCGATGCCGTAGTCCAAACTCACCGTTTCGGTTAGCATTTGGTAACGACCCACGTAAAAATCCCATTCAAGGTTTGTATCGCCACCAAAATCTACATTAGATGCCCACGTGCCTGCATAAGTGCCGTTATCAAATGCTTTATCAACACCGCCTTGTAGTGCAGGGTCGTTTTGCGTTTGGCTAACGCCGTTGAAGGTATAATCTGAAACCGCAGAGATATTGGCGCTCCAATCAGCGAATGAAGCTGAAGAATATAACGCTGCGACAATAGCCATTGTGAAAATATGCGTGGATGTAAAAAAAGAATTCAAATTTTTCATTGTTAAACACCTGTTTTTATCGTTGTTTTATTTGGCCCGCTTTCTAGTTAATGCGCTTTTACGCCGGTTTCGGGCAACACTTACCCCCATTGGCTCAAAGTGAGCCAATGTTAATGAGGTAAGAAGTGATTGATTTAATTAGTTGAGATTTTCTATCTTGGTAAAGTCGATTTTGTTTTCTTTCGGCGATGTTTTGATGGCCGTAACCGATTTAAACTTCTGACTTAGAATGAAAGCAAAGCAGCTAAAGAAGATAGCGATAACTAACGCACCCACCCACTGAATTTGCAAGAAGTCTAGTTTGAACAGCAGCGTGAGTAGCGAAAGCGCCACGATATTGAGAGCAATGTAATTGCCTTTACCGATGCGTTCAACGGTCATGTTTAGATTATCTGTGTAAAGTCTAATCAGTGAATCAAGTGAGTTGATCACAAAGACGACACCCACACACACCATGGCTAAATTGGTTATCCCCTCAGTAGGAATACCGGCACTGTGATAGTGGTACAGTACTGAAAACCAAGCCGCAATCGGAATAGATGGAATGACCATCATAGCCAACATGACTTGATAAGTTTTAAGACCGCCCACGAAACGAGACGTAAACTGACCAATCATGATGCTCCAGCTGAACCACCAGAATAGATAGAACTCGTGATACTCATTAATGGGTAATACGAAGTTATCGATGTTCGCAAAGTACCCACCAATAAGACCTAGGTTGGTAAAGTAAGCCGTTATCTCACTTTCACCAAATACAAATGCTGCCGCCCACATGCCAACAATGAGGGCGATGAATACCCATGTGGTTGTAAGGCTTAAAATACGCACGTATTTAATGCTAGTGCTCGAATATACGGCAAAAGCAATGGCTGCAAACACAATCAGGTAGAACGCAGGCACGACAGATTCTCCGTCGCCTATCGACGGTAAATACCACGGAAGGTTAGACAGTAATAGAAACGCCGTGAAAGCACAGGTTCCGATGATTACAACGTTGTTTACGAACTTAACAACGGGAAGCTCGAAGAACTTTACTTTCGGTTCGATTACGCAGAAATAAAAACAAGTAAGAAAGTAGAATCCCCAAATTAAGAATCCCCAGAACCCAAACTCAATGGCGAGCGGATTGGTGAAGGCATATTCAGGACTTGCGCTTATGTCAGCATAACCAGCAAATTCAGTGAGCGGGAACATAATAAGGCCCACGTCCAAACCTGAGGTAAAGAGAATGGCAATAAAGGTAAAGGTTCTAACTGGCGTTACGCCGACCACTTTCATGTTGCCCCATTTAAACAAAATATAGGCTACAGAAAGTAGAGTGAAAATAATGCCTGCACTAAGCCATACTGTCATTATCACCCTCCCAATATTGATAAAAATGAAACATGTTTTTTCCTTTTTTTCGTTATCAAACAGTCCACCCAACTACACATTAAAGCCTTATATTAAAGGCGGCATGTAGGCACTGTGGAAGGTGCGCTTGTTTTAACAACAAGCACACTGGTGCGAGATAGTTTAAAAATCTAGCGTTGCTCTGTTTGCCAATGCGGGTGAATATCCACGGGCACGTTTTGTGGTGGCAAAGCGGGTTTACCCAGAATGATGTCTGCCGCCTTTTCCGCCACCATGATGGTAGGCGCATTTAGGTTTCCGTTTGGAATTGTGGGGAAGATAGAAGAATCCACCACTCGCAATCCTTCAATGCCATGAACATTGGTTTGAGAATCTACCACTGCCATCTCATCTTCACCCATTTTGCAAGAGCATGATGGATGGTAAGCGCTCTCAACGGCTTCACGCACAAAAGCGTCTATTTCTTCATCCGTCTGAATGTGCTCGCCAGGCTGAATTTCGCCGTCTCTGAAGTCGTCGAATGCTGACTGTGCGATGATTTCTCGTGTAAGTCTTACGCATGCTCTAAACCCTTCGATATCATCTGGATGCTGCAAATAGTTAAACAAAATTTTAGGCGGAACCGTCGGGTTAGCCGACTGAAGGGTTACGCTACCTCTACTTTTAGGTTTGTTGTGACCTACGTGCACTTGAAAGCCATCGCCATCAAACGCGGACTTTCCGTCGTATCGAATAGCGGCAGGCAAGAAGTGGTACTGAATGTCAGGCCACTCCACATCTGCTTTCGAGCGGATGAAGGCGCAAGATTCAAAGTGATTCGTAGCGCCTAACCCAGAACGGTTTAACAACCAGCGAGCGCCGATCAACCCTTTTGAAATTAAGCCTAGTTTGCGGTTTAACGTTATTGGCTGTTTGCACTTGTACTGGAAATAAAATTCCAAATGATCTTGCAGGTTTTGACCCACACCCGGCAGGTGGTGCTTAACATCGACACCTGCTTTTTCAAGAATATCTTTGTCGCCAATTCCAGAAAGTTGCAGGATATGTGGTGAGCCAATAGAGCCGGCACTTAAAATCACTTCGTTAGAGGCGGCGGCAGTTTCGGTTTTACCGTTCACCACATATTCAACGCCTTTTGCGACTTTATCTTCCAGCACGACTTTAGTAACCAGCGCGCCAGTCACTATAGTTAAATTCTTACGCGATTTTACCGGGTCAAGATATTCACGGCTTGCTGAACTGCGTACACCATCTTTAACGGTCATATGCATAGGGCCGAAGCCTTCTTGCTGCTTGCCATTGTAATCGCTAGTGATGTCGTAGCCCGCCTGTTCGCCGGCTTTAATGAAGGCCGTATAAAGCGGGTTCTTCATTTCGTTACCGTTGTTAACGCCGAGTTCACCATTGCCACCTCGGTACGCGTCGTTACCTTTGTACCAGGTTTCAGCTTTTTGGAAATAGGGGAGGCACGCCTGATAATTCCAGCCCTCTGCGCCGTGAGCTTCCCATTCGTCAAAGTCTTTAGCGTGGCCGCGTACATACACCATACCGTTAATGGATGACGAGCCGCCCAACACTTTACCGCGTGGGCAGTGCATTTCACGGTTGTTTAAATAGGGCTCTTTTTCAGTGTTGAATTGCCACGCATACTTGTCGGTATTCATAGGAATAGACAGCGCCGTTGGCATCTTGATGAAAATGCTTTTATCTGAGCCACCGGTTTCCAGTAGCAACACCTTGTGCTTTGGGTTTTCCGATAAGCGGTTCGCTAGTACGCAGCCGGCAGAACCAGCTCCAACAATAATGTAATCAAATGTCTGCATATGTACTCCTACTGCGGCTTAAAACGGGCTCTCAATTTGGCTCATACCTACATAAACCGATTTGGTCTGTGTGTAGCTATTAAGCGTTTCAACGCCGTTTTCACGTCCAATGCCAGACTGTTTGTAGCCGCCTACAGGCATTTCAGCCGGAGAGTTACCATATGCATTTATCCAGCAAATACCGGCTTGAAGCTGGTGGATAACGCGGTGCGCGCGCTGGATATCCTTACTAAATACACCGGCGGCTAAACCTAGCTCGGTGTCATTCGCGCGAGCGATCACTTCGTCTTCATCATCGAACACCAACACGCTCATCACTGGTCCGAAGATCTCTTCTTTAACGATAGTCATATCGTCAGTGCAGTCAGTGAAAATTGTTGGCTCAACAAAATAGCCATTTGGCGCAGATGCCGGAGAGGCAGCGTTCCCGCCGGTTAATAGCGTTGCGCCTTCTTCTTTTCCTTTGGCAATATAGCCAAGTACCAGCTCTTGGTGCTTTTTAGAAATAAGTGCGCCCAGGTTTACGTTGGGGTCAAGTGGATCGCCCATAACAATGTTGTTTTCGGTACGGGCTTTAAGCTCATCAATAAAGGCTTGATAAACAGAACGTTGAACGTAAACACGGGTGCAGTTAGTGCAGATTTCACCTTGGGTATAAAAATTACCAAGCATAGCGGCGCTGATAGCTTGGCTAATGTCGGCATCTTCGAATACCACAAGCGGTGACTTACCGCCAAGCTCCATTGTCACGTCTTTTAAGTTCGACGCAGCGGCGCTTTGCATCACTTTTTTACCTGTGCCTACTTCACCAGTAAACGATACTTTCTCAATGTCAGGGCTGTTTGTAAGCCACTGGCCTACTTGTGCTGCGCCTTGAACCACATTAAATACGCCGTCAGGTACGCCAGCGTCGGTGAAAATTTCAGCCAGTTTAAGCGCACCCATCGGGGTTTCTTCTGACGGCTTAAATATAAACGCATTACCTGCGGCAAGGGCGGGGCCTGATTTCCAGCAAGCGATTTGAATAGGGTAGTTCCATGCGCCAATACCGGCACAGATACCTAGCGCTTCTTTGCGCGTGTAGAAGAAATCGCCACCCACAGGTTGCTGGGTACCTAGTTGAGTAGGAGCTAGGCCGGCATAGTACTCAATGACATCAGCGCCAGTTTCAATATCAACACAGTCGGCTTCTTGAATAGGCTTACCGGTATCGAGTACTTCAAGTTTAGCGAGTTCGTCATTACGCTCTCGAAGCAATGCAACCGCTTTATTAAGAATGCGGGTTCTTTCAATTGGCATCATTGCTGACCACACTGAAAAACCTTCTTTAGCGCTTTTAATTGCTTCTTGTTGAATAAACTCATCAGCCACTTCTACGTGGTAAATTACCTCACCGGTTGCGGGGTTGGTTACAGCAAAGGTTTCTTTGCTTTTGTTTGCCATCGGCTTGCCGTGAATGAAATTCTGATAAGTCGGTAATGACATGCATAAACTCCTACTTTTAAAAGGACTAAAACTTTCGCCAATTTGCGGGCACTGCGAATTAACTTCTATTACAAATACCTAATACGTAGAAATAGTTTCAAAATGATGAATAGTGTTGAAACTATTTTCTCTATTGAGTTGCTAACTTGCACGAATAGAACACTTTCGCTTTGTAAAAGTCACCCTGTAAAAACATCATTACCTACTGCGCCCATGACGCATTATTGAAGGTTTTAGGACGTAATGTCGCACGTCTTTTTACTGATGTTTTTATTTTAATTGGTCGTTCAATAAAAATAAATTGTATAGTGTTCTAACTATTGTTTCAACTTGTGAGCATTGTTACAGAAGCGGAATGGCTAGGAGTAACCTGCGAAGCTTGCTGGTAAGTGAATGATTTTAAATGGTAAAAGTGTAAACATTAAATATATAAAGAATTAGCTATCCCCATGCTTAATTCCTTTTTGATTGACCAATTAAAGGTGCGAAAATGTTTAACTGAAACTAATTGAGTTGGAGGTAAGGGTTAACCTTGCGGGGCTAAAAGCAATTGCTCTTCGCAATTTGATACTGTTGAAAAGAGAAGTTAAAAGGGCAGCTTAGGCCCTTTCATCATGTGAGGTAAATATTAAGGTAGAGACTAAGCCTAAAACAGACAAGTAAGCGTCGATTTCGCTTTAGGTGCTTAAACTACAATGGTAATAACCTGAGTTGATCGATAGGGTAGCAACATCACCTTTATTCCAAAACACTACGTTCTTGTTGTTGGTGTATTTTGCCCCCGATGCTGAACGTGATAACTGCACAATGTGATGGGTGTTGTTTAATGATAAAGCCAATGTGTCAGGCCCCAGCGTATTTACACGTAAAGTAGCGAGATTGGCATTAGGCGTTTCACATTTGTACGTTTTGGTCGACTCTTGTTCATTTGAGCCAACTACATCTTGTTTTTGCGATGACGCCAGGTCAGACAATTTCGTATCTACATTACTTTTTGTCGCACTTGCCGATTTGTTTGTCGTCGATTGAGAAATCTGTGCAGCAATCGCTCTAATCGTTTCATTATCACTACTGTCGTAAAGCACCAACCAAGTATTTTCCACTATCGAATAACTTGCCGATGCGGCCAACATTTCGATGAAGCGTTGCTCTTGTTTCATCAGTGCAGGCGCACATGCCTTTTTAGTGAGAATGAGCTTATCAGTGGAAAAGGATTCAGCTGAGCTTTTATTACTAAATACCGTATCGGCTTCATCAACATCTAGCGCTCCGGTAAACTGATTACAACCTGTACTGCCGCTTACTCTGCTAGTGTCTCCGTTTGAATTTACGTTAAGCGTAACATGGCTGAAATCGATAATTCCTGCTCGGTCTATACTTTCAACCTGCCAATGACTGTCTGCTAACGTAAGTGGTTTGCCTTCGGTACGCTTTTCACTACCTTCACTTTCATTTGAATAGAGAGAGGAGACCGAGCTGCACGCTGTTAAAGAAAGAAGCGCAGAACCTGTCAAAGCCCAAAGGTACTTCCTGTAAGTCATGAAAACTCCAATTGTTTTTAATCAATTTCACTATGATTCGCGATAGCCAACTAAGTTCATCTTTAATCGTTGAGCTCAAATAGCACGAAGGGCACCACTATACCTCCACTTTGTCGTCAAAACGACAGTTCGTAAGCGAAAGAACGGAGTAAACTAACACCTTGATATAACTTATGGGTGACGCAGTATGAAAAATTTAGAACAGCACTTGAGTGAGTACGCCAAGTACCACAGAGATCAAAGAAACATATACACCCATTACGTCGGTATTCCGCTAATTGTTTTCTCGGTTTTCTGTCTACTAAGTAAGCCTGCGTTTCTAGTTAGCGCGCCAATTTTCGGGGAAATGATCATAAGCCCAGCGCTCTTTGTTTGGGCAATTGGTAATGCGTTCTACATTAAGTTAGATATAAAACTTGGCATAGTTATGACGCTTATCACGGGGGCTATGGTCTATTTCGCTCAACCCATCGCACAGAATGAAGTGGGAACATGGCTTGCTATCTCACTTGGCATTTTTATTGGTGGTTGGGTGCTTCAGTTTATTGGTCATCACTATGAAGGTAAAAAGCCTGCGTTTGTCGACGACATAATGGGGCTGGCAATAGGACCACTATTTGTGCTTGCAGAATTAAGCTTTGAGCTAGGCCTTAGAAGCGCACTTAAAGAAGAGATAGAACGCCGTTCTGGACCCATAAAGTAACTGCTTTAGATAGCGCGTTGAAACAACCAGTCTCAACGCGCTGTCATAACATAATCGCTAAGCTTTCATCTTCTCTATCGTTTCTTTACGCAATTGTATTTTAGACTCAGCAAAAGACTGTCTAGGCAACATCTTCAACTTTTCTGCATAACCCATGGCCGTTGCTAAAACCTGCTCTTGAGGCACCGCAGCGTCGATAAAGCCCGCTTTCACTGCTTCTTTACCTTGGTAAATACGTGAAAAAAGCAATGCTTCAGTTTGAGACGTATTCGCTAGTCTGGCTTTGGCTAGCTCCATACCAAAAGGCGGCAGCACCATACCAATGGCGGTTTCATTAAGCCCATATTTAGTATCTGCGTCTTTACCAATACGCAAGTCGGCAGCTAAAAGCATAATAGCGCCCATTGCAATGCTGTGACCTTCAGCAGCAACGACAACAGGTAGTGGGAAGCTATAAAGACGTACGATTAACTCCGCGCCTTTTGATACCAACTCGTGTTGTTTTGCTTTGTCGTCGGCTTTCATTACTGATAAATCAAACCCTCCGCAAAACTTGCCTTCACCGCCGTGTAATACAACCGCTTTTGCGTTTTGCTCTGCTTCATCTAAGGCATCGTTAAACTGCTGAATAAGATCAAAGCCTACGGCGTTAACTTTTCCGTCGTCAAAGGTGATTACTGCAATATCGTTATTAATAGCTAAATTAAACGCCATGGTATGTCCTGTCACTTTCTGGGGAGGAATTAATTTACGTTACGCTCTGTTAAGCGCAACTTTCTAGCAGTGATTGTAGGTAATTGATTTCTTTTATGATAGTGCTTTAGGCTTCATCTTCGGGATATGTGCTATGAATATCGGTGATAATTCGCGGAAGTTCTGCAATAAGCTTCTTTTTATATCGGCGTTGTCTGCGACGCGCTTTCGCGTTATTAGCCCGCCACTGCGCACGTTTGTCTTTCACAATTCGCTCTAGGTCTTGGCCATCCTCTATCAAAATTGCGTCGTTAATGGTTGTTCGTTTTGTCATACTAAAACTCCAGTTTTAGCTGCTTATTGCGCCATTTTTTCGAGCATTGGTTGAGTACGTGAAGCGAGACACTCTCAGTGGCTATCTGTCTGGCAAGGTTTAATGCTGCGCTGGCTTGCTCGTCGGTCAGGTTTTTATAGGCCGGCGAGGGAATGACCTCATACCACGCACAGCCGACAATATTGTCTAAAATCACCCGCATAAAGCAGTGGTCATGATGTATTGGCCAGGCGTTTTTCTTTGCAGATGCAATAGAAGGGAGCACATTTTTCGCGTAGTGTAGAAATTCTCGTAGGTTCTTCGTGTGCTCCGTTGATTTTGAGAGATAAGCGTGTGGGAATTGGTTCTGAAGGGAAGGTGTGTGCATGCGTGATTTAGCCCTCGTCCAATTCGTTTACGCACTTTTATTACGACATAGCAAGAGTTTACACGACACCAGTGAAATTCAGAGTTACACTATTTTTAGTTTTACTGTTTTTGTTTATAGATTCTTAGTTTATTGATTCTTAGTTTTATGAGTTTTAGCCTAGCGCTAAATGCTCATTATTAATTACATGGTTGGTTAATGCGCCCTCATTTAAAAATTCTTGTTATAGAAGATGCTGTTGATTTATTGGAACAAATCACCTCGAGTATAGGCAACACCATCACTTACTTTGACCGAAGTGACGTTGAAATAAGCCTGCTTGAAGCGAACTCTGTTGCAAAGGCACTACAATTTGTTCGTGAAGACGGTGACATTCAGGCTGTGGTATTTAGCTGGGATGTGGTGGCGAAGGTTAAAGAGCTGACAGACGTTGTGCCTTTAAATGGCGTACTTAATGAAAATACAAGCCCCGCAGCCGAAAGCGCTAGTTCACAAAACGCGAACGAGAAAGCCACAAGCGAAAAGTCGTCTGCACGCAACGCTGTTATTGATAATAACGCCAGAGTTATAGACGCCATTAAACGCATTCGCCCTGAACTCCCCGTATATGTCTTAGGCGATGCAGTAAAAGGGTTGGATATTGTAAACCAAGCCAATGGCATTGAATCGTTCTTCTATCGTAACGACATTATTTCAGACCCAGAGTCTATTTTGGGTTATATCATCAATGACTTTGATGATAGAAACGAAACGCCGTTTTGGACTGAATACAAAGACTATGTGGTAGAGTCTAATGACTCGTGGCATACGCCAGGTCACAGCGGTGGCGCAAGCTTTAGAAATTCACCCTATATCAGTGATTTTTATCGCTTCTTTGGTCGTAACGTGTTTGTTAGTGACTTATCGGTAAGCGTAGACTCGCTGGGCTCACTATCAGATGGCACTCACGCTATCGGGAAAGCGCAAGCCGCTGTCGCGAATACATTTGAAGTTCGCCATTCCTATTTCGTCACGAACGGCTCTTCGACATCAAACAAAATCATTTTGCAGACGCTGTTGCGCGAAGGCGACAAAGTAATTGCCGACAGAAACTGCCACAAGTCAGTGCACTACGGCATTATTCAGGCGCGAGCCATGCCGGTGTATTTAGACAGTGTATTTAACCCTGAATACGGTATTTTCTCACCGCCTAGAATGGCGCAAATTAAGCAGCTTATTGAAGAAAATACTGACGCTAAACTTATCGTTTTGACGGGCTGTACCTACGACGGGTTATTGACTGACCTTAAGCAAGTCGTAAATTTAGCCCACGAGCATGGCATTAAAGTGTTCATTGACGAAGCATGGTTTGCGTATTCCTTGTTCCACCCTGCATTGCGTGACTACTCTGCTATCGCCGCTGGGGCAGACTATATTACTCACTCTGCGCACAAAGTGGTGTCGGCGTTCTCGCAAGCTTCCTTTATTCATGTAAACGATCCAGATTTCGATAAAGACTTCTTTAAAGAAGTGTTTGCAATTCACACCAGTACCTCGCCCAAGTATCAACTGATTGCCTCGCTTGATGTATGTCGTCAGCAGCTGGAAATGGAAGGCTACAAAATCCTTAATGAGCTATTGAGCAATGTTGCCGAACTCAAATCGCAAATGGCCAAGTTTAAGCGACTTAAAATACTTTCGCCTAGTGACTTTGCGAATATGTTTTCTCACTTTGAAAGTGACAACATTGGGCATGATCCGCTTAAAATCTTAATTGACGTATCGGCGCTTGATTATTCAAACCAAGAAATACATCGTTTCTTAATGGACGAAGTTGGTTTAGAAATCGAGAAGTTTACTCATAGCACTATTCTAGTACTGCTTACGCTAGGTGGAATGCGCTCTAAAATTGTAAGGCTATACAACGCGTTAAAACGTCTTGATGATGGCGCCGTTAACCTAAGCAAGCGCAAGAGCAAGAGTCCGTTACCGGCAGACATTCCGCCAATTCATTTAGACGACCTTCCGTCAAAAGCGTTTTTCAGCCCTAGGGAAGCCATTCCATGGCAAAACAGCGTTGGACGCACTGCAGCAGGTTTAATTACACCGTATCCGCCTGGTATTCCGCTTATTGTTCCTGGACAGAAAGTGGAACAAGCGCATATTGATTACCTTCAGGCACTGGCAAGCCAGAAGCTTACCGTCCAAGGTATTTACGACGGTGAAATTTATGTTGTTGCTGACCAACAGTAGGAAAAAAAGCGAACCAAACCAGTTTGGACGGTGCGTTAGCTCTTAAGTGTTTTAAAACCCGTCCATCGAACAGTTTCTATTTGTTATTTCATTTTTTACCCTGTTTTTGGCTTCGAATGGAAGCCTAATAAAACAAGGAAATGTAAATGAAAGAGTTAAATACAAGTGAAATTGAAATGGTGTCCGGCGGCTTTGATGGTTGGGAGCAGCTAGGCGTTGGCATTGCTATGATTGGTTTGGGTATTGCCATTGTTGGCACAGCAGGGTTAGCAACTGTGCCCATTGCTCTTGCGGGCGCTGCAACGCTTGGTGAAATCGGAGTTGGTGTCGTTGGTATTGGTTTAGCAGGCGCAGGTGGATTTGCCGCTGGCACGTCATTAGCGTCAACGAGTGATGATACTCAAGAAGCAACAACATTAGACGAGTAATTCAATGTTTAAAGTACAAATTCTTGGTGGCGATATCACCTCAGTTGCATCGTTAAGAGTATTGCGTACATTATGGCCGCTTTCACTAAAAGCGGTAGAAGAGTTGGCTACAGCGTTGAAAAAGCAAAACGAGTTTGTGCTGGTGGAAGGTGTGACGGAAATATTTGCAACAGAACTTGCTCACGAGTTTAAAAGTGCAAATGTTGTATGTCAGATTTTACCAAGTGAAAAAGAAGAGGCCTGCTTATGTATTCCAATTGGTGAGCCACGCAAACGTTGGAACGCTTTAGGTGTCTTGGTATCTCGGTAATTAAAAAGGCGTTTACAAGTATATTTGAAACGCCTTTTTGATACTCCCCTTTATCCTGTATTTCTCCACTACAATCTTTTTCTCTCATTATTTGTTTCACTATTAAGCGTTGCCGCTTTGCGTTTTGGGTTTCATACCTTACACTTGCGCCGAAAGTTATAAAAAGGGCAGTGCAAATGAAACTAAGTGACGTGAAAAAGCTTCATCAAAAGAAATTTAGAACGCAGTTCGGATTCTATTTGGTGGAAGGAGAGCACTTAGTTTTAGAGTTAATTAATGTTGCTCAGCATGACAGCAGTACATTAGGTGATATAACCCTTTATGTGACAGCTGATTATGAGGCGTGGCTGAAAGAAAAACTTGATTCTTCAGTCTCTAATATGAAGGTAGAAACGGTATCGTCTCAACAAATGCAGCAACTCAGCGATACTAAGTCACCTCAAGGTATTATTGCTCGCGTTCCACTTCCTAACTCCGCGTTATATTCAGAGCGGTCACAAACCAGCATTTCAGCAAACAAATCCAGTGCCGAAAAGTACATTTATTTGTATGAAGTTCAAGACCCTGGCAACTTAGGCACCATACTAAGAACGCTAGCGTGGTTTGGGGATTTTACATTATTACTAAGCCCAAATAGCGTAGATCCATACAACTCGAAAGTTGTACGCTCAAGTATGGGGGCTATTTTCCATGTAAACATGGAATTAAACGTGGCGCTTGAAAGCCTAGGCGAGCGGTTCGAACGTTTCGCTTTCTTGGATATGAATGGTAGTAATATCACCTCTAACACCTTTGGTGATTATCAGTGTTATCTGTTTGGTAACGAAGCCCGTGGCGTGCCTGTTGAGGCACTATCAAAGCTAAACGCAACGGCGTATACCATTGCGGGAAGCGGTAAGATTGACTCGTTAAACTTAGCCAGCGCTGTGAATATCTGCGCTTATGAATTAACCCGTTAAGCACACTCCCCTCAACTCGATTACGATAGGAAACAACCATGGCATTACAATGGTTCCCAGGGCATATGCACAAGGCCCTGAAAGAAATTAAAGAGTCGCTTAATCAAGTAGACATTCTTATTGAGGTGCTTGACGCGCGTATTCCATATTCCAGTGAAAACCCCGAAATTGCAAAAATACGCGGCGATAAGCCCTGTATTAAAATTCTTAATAAGTATGATTTGGCAGACCCAGAAATTACTGCGCGCTGGCAGGAGAGCTTAGAGAAAGAGCGCGGCGTGAAGACGATCACGACCTCTAGCGATAACCCGGGCAACAGCAAGCAAATCATGCAGCTGGTTAAAAGCATTTGTTCGTATAAAGAAGGTCAGCCAAAAGCAATTAAAGCTATGATCACAGGTATACCTAACGTGGGTAAATCGACGCTAATTAATATTTTGGCCGAGCGAATCATTGCTAAAACAGGCAACGAGCCCGCTGTAACGAAAAGCCAGCAGCGCATAAATTTAGGCAGCGGTATTATCTTGTTTGATACACCGGGAGTACTGTGGCCTAAGCTTGAAAACCCACATTCAATTTATCGGTTAGCTTCATCGGGCGCTGTTAAAAATACTGCCATGGAATACGACGATGTCGGTTTTTTTGCGGCAGATTACCTCATTAAAGCGTATCCAGAGGTAATGAAGGAGCGCTACAAGCTGGACGAGTTGCCAGATACTGAAATAGAGTTTCTGGAAGCCGCCGCCAAAACGCGTGGGGCAATTCAAGCGGGTGGTCGTGTAAACCTTCATAAAATATGCGAGATCCTGCTTAAAGAACTGCAGTCGGGTAAGTTAGGGCGAATAACCCTTGAGACACCAGAAATGCTGGAAGTCGAAAAAGAAGAAATGGCACTTGAGGCGGCGAAGAAAGCTGAAGCGAAAGCCAAGCGTAAAGCAAAATTCAAAACAGGCTCGTTAACGCCGGATAAGAAAGATCGGAAAGAAAAACGAGAAGAGAAGCGTCAAGAACAAAGCCGTAGGATGAAGAAAAATAAGCGCTAACCAAAAAATAGACTTAATCGATTAAGAAATAGGTTGCAAAAATTCGCTATTACTTGATACTAACATTAGGTTAACAACTTTTGTTGGATATTTTATGCGCGTATTTTTGCTCCTTCTATTGGCCGTCTCCTTGCCTTCAATAGCTAATGAGTTGTCGGTTCTCTCCCCAGATAAAAAAGTAAAGTTATCGTTCACAGATGATGGCGAATTAGCGCAATATCGGGTGTCATTTAACGGAGAACCCGTTTTAGGGCTCGGTAAGCTTGGTTTTACTTTTGCAAAAGCCGCCCCTTTATATCGCGACTTTAAAGTAGAAGAGATAAGCAGGAATACGGTGGATCAAACATGGCAGCAGCCGTGGGGAGAGCAGCGAAACATTCGCGACAACCACAATGAGCTTTTGGTCAAATTCTATAACCCTAGCGATAAAGACCGCACTTTTCTTGTAAGAGCCAGAGTTTTTAACGATGGTATCGGCTTTCGCTACGAGCTACCTGCAAGCGGTAATCGCATAATTACTAGAGAGCTGACTGAATTTAACTTAGTCGATTCTCATCAAGCAAAAGCGTTTTGGATCCCTGCCCATGGTCGAGATAGATATGAATATGTTTATCAATCCACTAATCTGCAAGACGTTCACACCGCTCACACGCCATTCACTGTGAAGTATGAAAACGGCACTCATGTCGCTATTCATGAAGCTGCCCTTGTTGATTACGCGGGTATGAGCCTTAAAAGACAAGAGTTAGGGCGTTTTACAGCGTCGCTGGCACCTCGTCACGACGGGAGTTTGGTGCATAAAACTGGCAGTTTTGTTACCCCATGGCGCACCATTACGTTAGGAAATGACGCAACGGATTTGATTAATTCATACCTTGTTTTGAATCTTAATGAGCCAAATAAACTCGGTGACGTGAGCTGGGTTGAACCAGGAAAATACATAGGTATTTGGTGGGGAATGCACATTGATGAGTATACGTGGGGCTCTGGAGACAAGCATGGTGCTACTACTCAGCGCACAAAGCAATACATGGACTTCGCCGCTAAACACGGTTTTGATGGTGTATTGGTTGAAGGTTGGAATAAAGGTTGGGATGGTGATTGGATAGCGAATTCAGAGTTATTTTCTTTCACAGAAAGTTATCCAGACTTTGATATTGAAGCGGTGACCAGCTACGGCGAGAAAGTTGGCGTGAAGTTAATAGGACACCATGAAACATCAGGAGGAATAACCAACTACGAAGCGCAGATGGAAGACGGTTTTGCCCTGTACAACAAGCTGGGGGTTTCTCAAATTAAAACGGGCTATGTTGCCCATGGCCAAAATCTCAAAGTGCGCGACGACAACAACGTACTGCGCTATGAATATACCGACAGCCAGGACGTGGTAAATCATTTCATTAAAAACGTCACAACCGCTGCGAAATATCAGTTGTCTATCAACACTCATGAATCGGTAAAAGATACCGGCCTTCGCCGTACTTATCCGAACTGGATATCGCGAGAAAGCGCTCGTGGTCAGGAATACAACTCAGGGTGGGCGGCACCTAATCCGCCTAACCATATTCCCATGTTGGCGTTTACTCGCATGCTCGCTGGTCCGATGGATTTCACACCTGGCATCTTCAATTTTGACTACATAAGAAAAAATGACGGCGGAATAGAGTGGGGCAAAGGAGAGGTTATGCGCCCTCAAACAACGCTTGCCAAGCAACTGGCCCAATATGTAGTGCTGTACAGCCCTATCCAAATGGCAGCAGACTTGCCTCGTAATTATGAGAATAATTTACCGGCGTTTCAGTTTATTAAAGACGTCCCCACAGATTGGTCTCATAGTAAAGCGCTTCAAGGGGAAGTGGGCGAATATATTGTAATGGCGCGTAAAGCGAGCAAGCACAAATCCTACTCTGGAAACGATTGGTATGTTGGTGCAATTACGAATGAAGAAGCCAGAGAGTTATCACTACCGCTAACCTTTCTAGAGGAAGGTCAGCAGTATGAAGCGCAGTTCTATCTGGATGGAGAGAAAGCGCATTGGAAAACAAACCCCTACGCAATGAACATCGAGAAAAAGGTAGTGACGTCTGCTGATGTCTTGTCATTAAAGCTTGCGCCATCGGGGGGAGGAGCGATACGCTTTAAATTACGATCGCAATAATAGACAGGGTGTGATGTTGGATAAGATTCAGTATTTTGACAAGGCGTTGTTTGAAACGCTTAAACAGTCGGCTGAGGAAAGTCCTCGCCGACGGGCTAATTTGAACGTACATAAATCTTATACCGACATGGTACAGCGTTTGTTTATTGCAATGATGCCTGACTCCTACGTGCGGCCTCATCGACATGTACAGTCTCATAAGTGGGAGTTCTTCATGGTGGTAGAGGGCGAGTTAGACATTCTATTTTTCAGCGACGATGGCGACGTTGAAAACAGAGTGACGCTAACGGCTGGTGGAGAGACCAGCGGAATTGAGATTCCTCCTAATACCTGGCACGCAACGGTGTGTCATAGCCCAGTAGTTTTCATGGAAGTTAAACAGGGTCCTTACGAAGTCACCGATGATAAAGGCTTTGCAAGCTGGTCTCCTGAAGAAGGAAACGACCAGGTCCCCAATTTTCTTGCATCACTGAAGAAAGCGGCGGTGGGTGATAGCGTAGCCTTTTAAAGGCATTTCTTGTCTAATCACGCACTCATAGCATGCTTTAGGCACTTTCCTTTTTGGAAAGTCATTGCTATTGCTTATCTACATGGTATGGTTAAGGATAAGTGACAGAAGGCCGCTGCTGAGTTTTAGAAAAGCACCGAAGCCTCAACATTTAGCTTAGTCGCGGCACAGGGTCGTTTGTACAAGCACATTGTGAAAAGAGAATTATCATGCAAAACGTTTCAACTGGTTATTTTTATAATTTTAATTACTGATTGCACCTGACCGTCGGTGTTCAGGGGCAAGTATTGGCTTCTGGGCACTGCAGGTAGAACGTTTTGCAAAAGCCCAGAAGGTATCACCATCTGGGCTTTTTTAATGCCCGTAATTCTCGGTAAAAGACAATGAAAGAAATCACACTAGGTGACATCAGAAAGCAGCACAGAGTTAAACAGGAAGTAGTAGCAATGGCGTTATCGGTCACAGCTTCTGGTGTAAGTAAGTTGGAATCAAAACGTATTCAGGACGTTTCACTTCAACGTGCGGCTGCATATTTAGCTGCGGTTGGCGGGAACATGAAAATTGAAGTAACTATGCCTGATGGCGCTACTTTACAAGTAGGGTAGTAGGGCGTGTTAATTTGTTGCTGCATAAATGCACAGCAAGGAACGACAAATCCTAGTTGTAATACCAGTCCTCATAGATAATTACCCACTCAGCGAGACTTAAAATGTTCGTAATCGCTGCGTGTTACCGCAGGTATAAATATGGCTAATCCAACCACTGCTGGGTTGGACTTGCCATGTTATTGATTACTTTTTAATACAAGTTCGCACTACGTATCCTAGTGATAGTATGCCGCGCTATTTTCTCTAAAGCGGCGCGACGTAGCAAACGTGTGTAGCCATTCGTTAAAGGAAATGCCCCGCGCACTCTGCTCATTATAAAATGGGCTAGGTGAGGATACTGGGAAGGCATTATCTTCACAAAAATCGTTTAGCACCATGTGACAGGTGCCTTCACCAAGGTAAAATTGATAATTCCATGTGAAAGCTGACAGCGCATGAAGTGACGCATTAGCCTGAAGCTGCCAGCCAAGTATGTAGCCTAAATCAGATTCTGTTACACCCCATGTTGTTGGGTCTAAATTACCTCTAGAGACCTGATCAGAGATTTTAGAAAACTGAATTTGAACAATGTCGGTTCCTGTTGAGTATTGCGCAAAACGGTTCCAAGGGTACTGATAAGCTAATCGCAGCATCACCTGCTTATTGAGCGTTAGATGGTTAAAATTGCCAATCAGTGATTGGAAATTACGTGGTAGTGTATCTTCTATCCCCCATGGCCCTTGATAGTTTAGTACTGTTTGCGTAAAGCCTCGGGATATAACACCAAGCGACGCATCAGCGAAGAGGGCAACCTTTGTGCGACCAAACAGCGATTGGAAGTAGGGGAAGTTGAACGTTGCACCATAACCGCCCGCACTGCTTCCACTGAGTAGCACTTTGTTGGGTGATAAATCATCGTTGTTCAGTTTTTCTTTAATCCATTGCATAACAACTAGCGCGTTGTCGTGACCACGGTGCTTTAAAGTAACTTCGGCACCAGGTAGACCTGTAACGATACCAAGCTCGTCAACGTACTGCGTGTCTTTTGAGCCTAAGTGTAGGTCGCCAGTACAGTAGGGAATGAAAACTTTTGACCAAGTTTGAAAAGGGTTCTCTTGTGTATCTTCAAATATTCCGCCTGAAATAAATGGCGTATTTTCGATTACGGCTGATGGGTTATAAGCGGCTCGCGACATCGGGTTGTCGTCAAACTCAAGCTGCATTGACGCTAAGCAAGTGGCACTGTCCCAGCAGGCGCCGCCACCATTGAAGTAGATAAGTAGGTTATCACTTTCTCCTTGTTCGAAATAAAACGAGAATGGGTTGGGGGCTAACCCCTCTGGTCCCGGTAAAGCGGGAAGAGAACATGATGGGTACACGGTTTTTTCACCGCCGCCAGGTACTGATACCACCACCTCATTTTCAGGAGTGATTTGCTCCCATTGTGCAAAGGCATTATGGGCACAGAAACTCAGTGCCATTACAGCAAAATAGCGAAAACGTTTAGCGTAAGAATGCATAAACAATTCCTTTTGACATAGATAAACATGGTTTGAATAGTAAGTTTGATTCGGCTGTTTTGAGAAAATTGAACTTCCTGAAACTTTCTCAATCGATCTCATTAGCGCGTAACTACGACAATTCATAGCGAGCGCTATACATTCCTGATCGTGAATTGCGCCACGAACTGTGGCTATAGCCTACGCAATAGGTTATAGCATTTATCCACTCTGTCTAGCGTTGATGTGGCGTTTTAAAGCATTGAATAAACATATTTTTACGACTAATCGCTTTAACTAAAATACTTCTGGGTTAAAATATAGCTAAATCGATTACAAGGAGTCTTACATGGCCGTTCACGAAATTACCCACCCGCTTATTGCGCACAAACTAGGGCTTATGCGATACGCTAAAATTAGCAGCAAAGACTTTCGCGAGCTTGCCTCTGAAGTAGGGAACCTTCTGACTTATGAAGCAACGCGAACACTGCCTACGGAAAGAGCGACGATTAAAAGTTGGTCGGGAGATGAGGTAGAAGTAAGACAAATTAAAGGTAAGAAAATAACTGTTGTCCCTATTCTTCGTGCAGGCCTAGGTATGCTTGAAGGCGTACTGGAACTTATTCCAAATGCGAAGATTAGTGTAGTCGGTCTGTACCGTGATGAAGATACACTGCAGCCAGTTGCCTATTTTGACAAGGTAGTAAAAAACATAGATGAACGTACTGCACTGATTGTTGACCCAATGCTGGCAACAGGCGGTACGTTGATTGCAACAATCGACCTTCTGAAAAAGAAAGGGTGTCGAAGAATAATGGGACTATTCCTTGTTGCTGCGCCTGAAGGCATTAAAGCCGTTGTTGAAGCACACCCTGATGTTGATATCTTTACCGCCGCAATCGATGATAGGTTGAATGAGAAAGGCTATATCCTACCGGGATTAGGAGATGCTGGAGACAAAATCTTTGGCACGCGCTAAGAGCGAAAATCTCTAAAAATTAAGCCATTGAGCAATTTGTTACACAACTCATCGAATTAGCGCTAAATTTCACGCGTTAAACGTTTAAGTTAATGATATAGTCAGAGGGTAGTCAGAGCGCACGCTTGCTACCCTTTTTTGTTTTTAAATCTGGGTGGTTAGTTTCGTGAAAAGAGCTAAAAATAATGAATAAAACAAAACTTACCCTAAAAGATGTTGCTGAACAGTTGGGCGTTTCAACGGCAACCATTTCAAATGCATTTAACCGCCCTGACCAATTATCAAAAGCGAAGCGCGAAGAGATTTTAGCGCAGTGCAAAAAGATTGGTTACAGCGGCCCCAATAAAGCGGCACAGATTCTCAGAAAGGGCACATCAAATATTGTGGCTTTAGTATTAGCCGACAGCATTTCATATATGGTGAGTGACCCCGTCGCGAGTACTTTTATTAAAGGTGTTTCTTCTGCGCTTCAAGAAAATGGCAAGCATTTGTTACTGTACGCGGGCGACTCTGACAGCATTCTTGATGTTGTAGATTTTGTTGATGGTTTTATCTGTTACGGACAACCGCGCAACAGCAACTTGGTAGCGGAGTTGGCAGTGTCGCCAAAACCTGTGGTCACCGTTGACTTTGATATCGAAGACAAGCCATCTATTAATATTGATAACGAAGAGGCGGCCTATCGCGTTGCGTCTCATGCGTTAAATGAAGGTGACAATGTGGCAATCTTTGGGCTTCGCCTGATTGACTCGCCTTCTACATGTCGTATTTACGATAGTCCGTTGATTGACGTAGACAGCTCAATTGCACACCGTCGACTTGATGGTTATTTAAGGGCCGCTGAAGAAAAGAACATCACGGTAAGCAATGAGCGTATTTGGCACCTTCCAGAAAGTGACAGGCACTTTGCAAGACAGGCTGCCAAAGAAGTACTGACCAGCTCTCCAAGACCTAATGTGGTTTTGTGTATGAGTGACATTATAGCCCTTGAGCTACTTCACTTAGCCTTGGATATGAATATTAAGGTACCGGAAGAGCTGAAAATTACAGGGTTTGATGGTATTGGGGAAGCCGAGCGTGCGCGCCCGCGTCTTACTACAGTTTGCCAATCCAGCAGTGGCAAAGGCGTAGAAGCAACAAAAGCACTGCTTAATCAAGTAACAGCAAAGAGTACGCTGCCTTTTGAATTGCAAGTCGGCGAGACGGTATAGGCTGAGCCAAGAGGTTCAGCCCGCGTTAAATAAGGTAGATTGCTTATCAAAGTTTAACGAGCAGCGATTAAAAAATGCGGCAAGCTTCTTTTCTTCAAAAAGATCGCCGCTTTCCTTCAAAGAAGCGGGCTGATTGAGTGCCGGTGGCGGGTATACACCATAGCCAGACAACAAACAGTGCCACGACGTAGTGCTGAAATGTCGACCAATACCTTGCCGCTTTATTTCCTCAACAATATCCCCTTTTCTGTACCACACATCAAGTAAACTAAGCAGTGATTCGGACAGCTTCATGTTAGCTCTGTTGTCTCTCCAATAGTCACTGTCGTTGCGCCCGTTTAGCTTGTAATGACATACGATATAATCTCGGACGCGTTCAAAGCGCTCTGAAACTTCCTGATTAAACGCCTGTCTCTGTTGAGCACTTGTTTCGTTGAAAGAATAGTTGTCCGCGAATAGCTCGATGCTCGTTTGAACTAGGTGTAGTGCGGTTGCTTCTAAAGGTTCAATAAACCCTTGCGACAAGCCTAGTGCAAGACAATTCTTCTCCCAGTGCCTTTCACATTGACCTACACGCATAGATAAATGCTTTGCTTCAACGTCGGTATTTTCCATCCCCAATGCGCGTCGTAATTCACATTCTGCAGCGTCTTTCTCTTGGTACTCCTGGCTATACACATACCCGTTTCCCGTGCGGTTGCGAAGCGGTATCTGCCAACGCCAACCGTTCGACATGGCAACCGATTCAGTTTCAACCGGTAAATTAGCGCATGCTGGTGTAGGCAACACAACGGCCGAGTCATTGAATAGGTTGTCACTAAAGTCCCTAAACGGTACGCCTAGCGTCTTTTGTAAAAGGAGCCCCGAAAAACCCGTGCAATCTATGAACAGGTCTCCATCAAGTTTTTGTCCGTCTTGACAGACGAGATGTGAAATGTCGCCAGATGGTGAGGTATGCACCGATTCAATATTACCAACAACGTGATATACGCCTTTTGTTTTAGCGCGCTCGCGTAAAAATCGTCCAAGTTTTAGAGAGTCAAAGTGGTAGCCGTATTCTATATCGAATGGAAAATTATGTGAGGGAAGAGGGGCAAGGTTTTTCTTTGCCAAATACCCAGCCATAAGAAACTTATCAGGTCGAGTTTCAACATCGAGGCCCAGTCTTCTGGTTAAGGCGTTAACGTGAAATGCCCGTTCACTAAAAACATCTAACTGGCTAATAAAGGGGTGAGAATAGCTGTGTGAATCATTGCCATTCCAGCCCGTGAACTTGATATTAACTTTATACGTTGCTTGGCACTCTTCCATCCAATCATACTCAGGAATATCAAGAGTTTGAAAGAAACGCTTGAGAGTAGGTGTCGAGCCTTCGCCTACGCCTATAGTGCCAATGTCTTCTGATTCTATGAGTGTGATGGTCACAGCTTGATTAGCCCAGCGGTGAGCTAAAAGGTTGGCAGCCATCCAACCTGCTGTGCCGCCTCCAGCAATAACAATTCGGTGTGGTGTTGTCATTAAAGGCTCTGCAATAAAAGAAGGGTGAAATTAAACAGTATCAGAGTTGCGCATTACTGCCACACTTTACATGGCAGTAATGCAAGGCACGTATCCACTATCTAAAGGTGCGTGCCATTATTTTCGTGCGTTCAAAAGGGATGGTCCCTTTTAATAGAACGAATAGTTGAGGTTTAGCATATAAGAAGGACCAAACTCGCGGCGGAGCGTAACAATGCCCGCATCATCAATGGTTTCTTCTTTCTCATCAGTCAGGTTTACGCCTTGTAACGACACTCTTAGCCCTTCCAAGTACTCAATTCCGCTATCTGCAAAATCGTAGCTAATTTGAGCATCGACTTGGGTAACGGCGTTACGAGTTGCAGGCTCAATTTTGTTTGAACCTCCACGCTGATACGTAAGGAACTCAGAACGATCGGTTGCCGCAACCCTAATCTCAAAGCCGTTCATCTCATAGTACGCTGTAATGCTGTACGTATTGTCTGATTGGCCTGGAATGGCTGTTCCATCTTCAAGCTCCGCATCTAGGATTGTCGCAGAAGCGGCAATACCAAATCCATCCAGAGAGTCAGTGAGCATTCTCAAAGGAACATTGGCCGTTAGCTCAACCCCTTTCATTTCACCTTTTAGGCCATCTTCGAAGAATGAATAGAAGCCCTGGTCTGGCGGAGTTACTAAATCGCCCACTTCGTAAGGCGTGTCTTGCGGGCCGTAGTTACCCGCAACGTCCACTATCCTGTCATGGAATCCAGGGATGAAGTAGTTAGCACCGTCATTGGTCACGTCGTTCGTGAAATCAATAAGCTGGTTACCGTCGCGGGTCCAATTAACCAAATCTTTATAGAAAAGCGCAATTGAGACATAACCTTCTTCATCGAAGTAGTTTTCAAATGAAATGTCAAAGTTGTTGGCTTCTAACGGACGAAGGGTTGGGTTACCTGTAAATTTAGACCAAGGCGACCCGAACTCTCTCACCGCTGCCTCAGAATTTTCTGTGGCAATCAGTTCAATATTTTGATCAAACTTAACAAAGCCCGATGCTTTCATTTGGTCGATACGTGCTCGACTAATGGTTTTCGATGCCGCAAAACGCAAATAGCGATTCTCATTAAGTTCAACACTTACGTTCAGGCTAGGGAGGAAGTGAGAGTAATCATCGCCATCGGTAATAATACAGTCCGCATCAACCACTTCGTTGCCATCGTCGTCACACACGGCAAAGTTCGGGCCTACAATACCAATGAAACCCGTTGAGCTTTGGTCCGTTTGTACATATTGTGCACCCACGTTACCTTTTACATTGAAACCTTGAACTTCAGTCTCAAAGTCTAGCTGGGCGTATAATGTAGTGACTTCTTCATCAATGGTGTAGGTATCACCTAAACGATCAGGCTCTAGAAGCCCTGCATCATTAAGCGTATATTCACCATCGTTGTAAGGGGCAAAGCCGTCGTAGGCTACAACGTAACCCATGCCAGCCCAGGTTAAGTCAGCTAAGCCGTTGTACAGATACTGCTCAGGGATCGCTTCAGAAAATGGATAAGATGAAGCGGTTGCGAAGAAACCTTTGTTATCTTTTGCTTTGTATCGGTCGCTATAGTTTACGCCGGCCGTAAAAGTGTTGAAGATTCCCCAATCTACATAACCAACTGCCTCAAAACGTATTGTGGTCAACTCTTCTTCAAAATCAGCAAAGTTCAGGAAGCCGTCTTGGGCGTTGAAATAGCTGTAAGGTTGACCATTTGCCTGTAAAACATCGGTGGTAAACTGATCGGCAATGTTAGCCATACCGCCCCCCCAAACTTGAGGACCCGCAAGCTGTAACATGGTGGGATCAGAGAATGCATCAAGGCTGCTACTGCCGGTAAAGTAAATACCATCAGTGCTCATTTCGAATTGACGTGAACCTAATTGCCCTTCGCCGAGCGCACCAGAACGCGCTAAACCAGCGTATGATTCACCACGCAAGTCACGTTTGTTCGACTCACTGTCTGCCACATCTAAAGTAAGAGACCACTCATCGGTTATGTCGTATTTGATATTTAAACCGAAGGTTTGAAGCTCGCCATCTTTTTGCGCGGGATCTGTACGCAGTACTGGATTCGCGTTAACTTGCGTGCCCGAGTTGTTAATGCCTGTACCACTTACATTTGCCGCAGCGAAGGGTTCGATGAAACCGCGAATCACACCTGAGTCGGAATAATCAATATCTAGCGCATCAAAAACAATGTCTAGTCTATCGGTGGGACGCCATTGAAGAATGGCTGAAATCGTGTCGCGTTCTAGCACGCGGCTAATGGCCTGAGTGTCTAAACCAAACGGAAGCACCTGACCATCGTCATTCTCACCATATCCCCAAACACCGTATTTTCTCTCGTTTCTGGGGGACTCCGTTGATGCAATGGCAAGTGCGAGACCTACCGTGTCATCTGCAAACTTTTCTACAAAGGAAAGAGCAAAACGGTTGCCGCTATTGTCGAACTCTGGATTATCTGAATCGTTGCCACCAAGTTCGTAGACCCCAGTGACGGTAAGGGTTTCCTGGGCTGCTAGAGGACGTACTGTTTGCAAGTCTACTGTACCGCCAATACCTTGGACAATAAGCGAAGCGTCAGAGGTTTTGTAAATTGTGGCACCTGTCATGATTTCAGCAGGGTATAAGTCGTACTCTACGCCACGGTTATCGCCAATACCGATAAGCTCTCGTCCGTTCAGCGAGGTGCCGGTAAAGTCTTCTTTGAAGCCACGTACCGAAATACCAGACGTTCGTCCGCCTACGCGCTCACCTGATAGGCCTGGCAAGCGGGCAAGTGATTCTGCGATTGAAGAGTCTGGAAGCTTACCAATGTCTTCTGCGGAAATGGCCTCAACAATGGAGTCGTTGTCCATTTTCACCGCTTGGGCGCGCATCAAAGAGCCTCGAATACCCGAAACTTGAATAATTTCTACTTGTTCGTCGTCTGGTGTGTCTTGTGCTACTACTGAACCGCTGTTAAGGGCGGCGGTAATAGAAATAGCGATTAACGCAGGTTTAAACGTACTGGTGTGCTTCATGAGTCATACCTTGCTGAGTGTGTTAAACAAAGGTTTTATTATTTACAACGTTTTAACAATAGTAGTTGTTTTACTCATACGCAAGTGTTTTCTTAATTGTTTAAGAAAGGTGTTTGCAAATACAGGTAATAATCGGCTATTTGTGGCTAGCAAGAATGCTTAATGCTTTTTCTTGCTACCTCTAGATAGTACCGAGAAAGTTTGGATAACGCCGATTGAAATCTGGCAAAGAGCTGAAGGGGGAGTGGCAAATTTTTTAGAGAATGAGAAGCGGACAATAAATGCTATAGCCCGCAACAGATATGAGGTTCAGAGACCGCTTATTTTAGTTAGGTTACTTGACGTTGGGATTTAGTCCCAAACCAGTTCTTTAAAGTGCTTGCGACACATTGATTCATAGGTGTCGTTGCCGCCAATTTGTACTTGATCACCATTTTTTACAGCATTGCCATTTTCGTCTAAACGCACCACGAAACTTGCTTTTTTACCGCAATGGCAAACGGTTTTTAGTTCAGATAGTTTATCTGCCCAAGCCAGCAAATAATGACTGCCTTCAAAGGTTTCACCTAAAAAGTCGGTACGCAGGCCGTAGGCTAGTACCGGCACATCAAGTTCATCAACTACGTCCACTAGCTGCTTTACTTGTGCCTTTGTTAAGAACTGTGCTTCGTCAATAAAAATGCAGTCGGGCTTTAACGCTTCGCAGTCTTTGCTTATTGAGGCAAACAAATCATCGCCTTTTGCGTATAGCTTGGCATCTGCTTGTAAGCCGATACGAGAAGTGACTTTCCCAACGCCGTATCGATCATCAAGCGCTGCGGTATAAATCACTGAATGCATACCGCGTTCACGGTAGTTATAAGCTGATTGGAGGAGTGATGTAGACTTCCCTGCGTTCATTGCAGAGTAATAAAAATAAAGTTGAGCCATGGTTATTAGTAGTTTTCGTTATACCAAGAAATAAGGTCGTTGGCGTTTATTGGTCTAGCGAAGTAAAAGCCTTGCAAATAGTCGGTTCCAAGCTGCGACAAATGTTGCCTTTGCTGCTCAGTTTCGATGCCCTCTGCAATGGTTTTACAGCCAAACTCTTTAGCCATTAAAAGTGTTGCTCTTATTATGGTATCACTCTCTTCAGAGCTATTCTGTATAAAAGAGCGGTCAATTTTAATAAAATTGAATGGCATAGATTGAAGACGGTTTAAAGATGAATAACCTGTACCAAAGTCATCAATTGATATTTTGACATCACGCGCTACGAGATCGCTCACTCGCTTAGTCACTAGATCTTTATCAATAGCGAATACGCTTTCAGTTATTTCTAGATAGAGGCGTTCTGGTGAAATTTTAGTTGTGCTGAGGGCATTATCTAAAACTTTAAAGAAGCTGTCATCGAGCAGCTGCGCGACTGATACATTTATCGACATTGCGAGACCGGGTTTGAACTGCCAATGTGAAAGGTCGATAAGCGCTCTATTTAATACCCACGCACCTATTTCTGGCATTAGCCCGCTGCGCTCTGCAAGGGGGATAAATACCGCAGGAGAGATATTTTCTCCGTCGCAGTTCCACCGTAAAAGCGCTTCTACTGACGACAAGGAGTTTGTCGTGACGTCAATGATAGGTTGATAAAAAACAGTAAACTCACTATTTTCAATGGCTAATCTTAAGCGTTCACAAAGGCGCTGCTCTCGCTTTATTTCGTTGTGCAACGTTTCGTTAAATACGCCAATAGAGCCTCTTTGCTTACGCTTTTGATCATACATAGTCAGGTCGGCCTGTTGAATTAAATCAACAGCGCTGTCGCCATGAACGGGGAACATAGCGATGCCGATAGTGGCGTCTAACGTTACCTGATTGTCGTTCGCAATAATGGGAATAGTGACGCCACTGCGCATAGCGTGTGCTACGGCCTTTGCGGTATCAACATTAGCATAAGGAATAACGGCGACGAATTCGTCTCCTCCCCATCTTCCTAGGTGATTTTCTTCTGTATAGTTACGAAGTCTGTTGGCAATTTCGGCAAGTACAATATCGCCGACTTTATGTCCTAAACTGTCATTAACTTGCTTGAATCCGTCTAAGTCGATAAATAGAAGGGCGAGCGAGTTATCAAGGGCACGTGTAGTGTCTATCAAATTGTTGAGATGCTTGAGAAAGCCATTGCGATTAAGCAAATTTGTCAGTGGATCTCTGTTGGACAACCGATATAAATCCGCCGTTCTTCTTTCCACTTCCGCTTCAAGGTTGGCGTTAGATGCATCGAGCTTTTCGTTTGAAGCTATGAGTAGTTTGTTTACTTTAACTGTTTCACTACGCTCAATACGCATCTGTTCCATCAAACTATTATTCTTAGCTTTAAGGTGTAACATACTGATGAAAAAGCGATGGTAGCGAAAAGCGCTAGCGAAAATACCAAACCAGAAAACCAAGCCAAGCACACCTAAAATAAAAAATTTCCCGCTAGCATCAATTAACGCACATAACGACATAGGTACAAGAAGAGCAGTAGAGTAGAACCCGACGAGTTTTATGTTCGGAGACAGGACGGTACCAGCTCCGCCGGACATAGCGGCGAGTACAACCATAGTCGCTGCTAGTTCGACAGTTGCCATGGATGAATAGAAAAGCACTGAATAAAGCGCCCAAATACAACCCGTAAGATAGAGACCGGTCGAAAACCGAATCAAAGCAGGACGCGGGTTATAAGCTTTTCCTGCCAAATTAGTGCGCCAATACAATGCATCAATTAGCCTCAGAAATGAGACGCACACCATTACTCCCCAAATCTGTAGTTTATTTGCAAATGTTGAAGGGGAGTCGCTTTCAAAGAAAAATACCAGGCCAGAAAAGGCAAATATCGTCATCAAGAAACCGACGAAGCTATTGCCAATTAGCATGTCGGTGGTGTCTCGTTCTATTTCAGTTTGTGATATCGATTCTTGATACGTGTTCAACCGGATAAAGCCTTAATTACATTGTGATTCAAATTTAATCCGTTACTTCAAAAGCAAATTTAGTCGTACAGAATAGAGCGAAGCGTACAAATTTAAGTGCACTAAATGATTGTAGTATAGGCTAAATATAATACATATGACGGGGTCATTTTAAAATTCGACTAAAGCAACCCGCTCTTAGTCTGTCTATGTTTTTTCACAGTTCGTTCTGAATACCTGAAAGTGTAGTGAGCTTAATCGATATTGCTTTTTATTTCTTATCTGCGATGTGAACCGCTAAATATAGCTAAAACTTTAGTATATAAAAGTTAAATAAGGCGCTGCGCAAGAGTAAAAACTTTTCACAGGATGTTTACAATGTTGTTCCTTTGTTATAAATTCTTAATCGATTAAGTTTAAATTGTACTGCCGCCTCCCTACGTTAAAGGGGCAGAGGCTACCTTGGATTTAACAAATTCAACACATTGTCGGAGAAAAAATGAACAAAAATCACACGCTCAACGCTTTGACCCTAGCGATTTGCGCCGCTTTTTCGGGCTCGGTTATCGCGCAGGAATCATCAACAGCTGATGCTGACGCAAAGTCGAAAGAAAAATTCGAACAGATTGTGGTTACCGCTGCACCGGGTGGTGCAACGATGCAAGAAGCTAGTGTTTCTGTAAGTGCATTCGACGAAGACGATATTCTTAAACTAGCTCCTCGTTCTACCGCTGAGGTATTTCGCGCGTTACCCGGTATTCGTGCCGAGTCTTCAGGCGGTGGTGGTAACGCAAATATTACCATTCGCGGTATTCCACTTGCGACGGGTGGTTCTAAATTCTTGCAAATCCATGAAGACGGTTTACCTGTTTTAGAATATGGTGATATTAACTTTGGCAATGCCGATAACTTTTTACGCTACGACTGGTCAGTAGCGAATGTGGAAGCAGTGCGCGGTGGCTCAGCGTCAACATTCGCAAGTAACTCGCCAGGCGGTGTTATTAACTTGATCAGTAACACGGGCGAAGTAGGTGGCGGTGCCATTGGAACGTCATTTGGCGTCGATTACGAAGAGTTTCGTTTAGATTTTCGCTATGGCGGTGAAATTAGCGACGACCTTTACTACCACATTGCTGGCTTTGCCCGTGGTGGAGAGGGCCCGCGAGAAACGGGATACAATGGCGACCAAGGCGGTCAGGTTAAGTTCAATATCACTAAGATGCTAGATAACGGCCACATCCGTTTCTTCTATAAAAACCTTGATGACAAAGTATCAACATACCTTCCTTCTCCGGTATTGGTGAAAGGCGATGGTGAATATGGCCCAGTACCTGGTTACGATGCTAGCTCACAGGCATTAAACTCAGCTTACAACACAAACATTTCTACTTTTGACAGCTATGGTAACCCAGAGAATCGCGACGTTCGCGATGGCATCGAATCAAAAGTAAACTCATTTGGCGTTGAAGTTGACCTCGAAGTGGCCGAAAACTTGTTCTTATTAAACAAGTTCCGTATTTCAGATATCTCAGGTGGTTTTATTGCCCCATTTACTGATGGATTCCCAGCGGGCCCTGGCGATGTATCGAATTTCGCTTCTGCACTTTGTGCCGGCGCTACTGACGGTGACGGAAATGCGCTGAATTGCGACAGCACAAGTGTTGTGCTCGCGAACGGACCTGGCGCTGGTGAAGTGTACACAGGACAAGCATTTACAAACCTTCAGTTCGACACTCGAATCAACGATCTGGGTAACATGATCAACGATTTCAGCTTGCGTAAAGAATTTGATAACGGTATCGACCTCACAGTAGGTTATTACTACTCAAACCAGGACATCGCCACAAGCTGGTCAAGCTGGCAGACATTTATTCAAACTCTCGACGGTGACAATTCACAGCTTCTAACAATTACAGATGGCGATGGCGTGGAACTTGTTTCAAACGGATTATTGTCACCAAGCTTCCTTTCGTGGGAGTGGGACTTAAACTATGTAACAAAAGCGCCGTACATGAACGTTGGTTTTGAATTGTCAGATAACATTCTTATTGATGCATCGATACGTCATGACACGACCGAAGCTTCAGGTGAACTCATCAGCTCATGTTGCGGCGGAAATGCTGACTTCGACCTAAACGGTAACGGAACTATTGAGCAAATTGAAGATGCTTCAGCAATCAACAGCGGCTTCATTAGCGGTGGTGTTATCAACTTAAATCGCGCCGGTGCGTCTTCTCAGATTGTTGACTACAGTGCGAATAATACGTCTTATTCAATCGGTGGTTCGTACCTACTAAGCGCCAGTCAGACATTCTTTGCCCGTTACTCAAAAGGTGGCCGTGCTATTGCCGATCGTTTACTGCAGATTGGCGGTACATTGAATACAGACGGCAGCTTAACAAGCACAACATCGGGTTACGATACAACGAAGCAATTCGAGGTAGGTTACAAATACGGTACGAAAGACCTCATGGTAAACGCAACCTTGTTTGATACTGTTACTGAAGATACGCAAGCAGAGGTAACCAGTGGTTTAACCTTTATGCGCGAATATGAAGCAACAGGTTTAGAGCTTGAAGGCCGCTGGACAGCAACTGATAATTTCGTGCTATCCGGTAACTTAACGTGGACAGACGCTGAAATAAGTAAAGACGTAAACAACACTGCACTTGAAGGAAATACTCCACGCCGCCAAGCAGATTGGATTTGGACTATTACCCCTGAGTACGTTACAGATACATGGTCTGTTGGTGCCTCACTACAAGGCTCGACAGAGTACTATGTTCAGGACAATAACGACCTTAAACAAGAAGGTTATAACCTTGTAAACTTGTTTGCCACTTATTGGGTGAACGACCAATTTTCTGTGTCGCTTAATGTGAATAACGCCACTGATGAATTTATCATCACTGAGTCAGAAGAAGGTTCAGCAGAGGTTGGTAGCTACATCAGAGCACGTCCATTGAACGGCCGTACTACAGTGCTGTCGCTTAAATATATGTTCGACTAGCGAGCCAATATCTAGTGCGAAGGTACTAGTTATTGTTCAATTAACGCCCGCAATTGATGCGGGCGTTTTTTATTTATTCACTCTCCGCGGCTTTGAGTAGCTGAAGCTGCTTGGCGATTGCTGCAGAAAGTTGGTCAATTAAATGGCTATGTTTCTTATGAATAACGTGCACCAATTCGTGTTCCACTAGAGGTATATACTCAATTCCAGATTGTTCGAAAATGGCTTCTTCAGAATAGTCACTCGGTAAAATAGCGTAGTCAAATCGCCCGTTGAGCAGTAAATTTATGACGTGGTGAAAGTCATCAAATTCAAAGATGTTGGCATTTAACTCGCCAGGTTTGGCGTGCATATTGAAGAAAAATCGGGTAGTGACGGCTATTGCCTTATCTGGTTGTTGAATTATGCTTTTATTGCACTCAGCTCCCCGTATACACAATAGAAATGATGCGCCATGAGACAGTGCTGGAGGAACAATTACAATGTTATTGTCAGGCTGAGACACTACGTCATAGCGAATAATATCTGCATCTGTCATTCCTTCATCCAAAAGCCGTAAGCCTCTTTCCCCACCCACTTTTTCGAATATAACCTCAATGCCGATATCCTGGTACGCACGTGCTATTAGGGGTTTATAGAAGCTACTTACTCGAGGATGAGTTAGTTCTCCAATGACGAAGTTAGTGTCATCGTGCTGGGCTCTGGCGTTTGAATTGAATAGCAGCGACGAGATAAAGAGAATAAAAAATATTGAAACGGTTTGAATGCCAATAAAGCGCATCGTTTTCACTTTACAAATCCTTGTTTAAGAAAACCACGATAAGCTAAGGGTAGAGTACGAACGAAACAATAGAAAGGTAATTTAACGGGCAAATAAAAAGCCCCATCTCAAGGATGGGGCTTCGTTAATCAAGTTACTGCAATTATGACAGTTTACGCAGCGTTTTGACCGCCATCAATCGCTTTAAGCGTTTGAGACGCTGGAACAAGTTCCATATCAAACGTGTATTCGTCTACACGAACTGCTAGCTTGCGCTTTTCGTTATAGTCGTGAAGCTTAGCGGCTTCATCAGCCGTTACTACGCCTTTTTCTTGAAGCTTGTTAAGTGCATGTTCAAAAGAAATGAACGGCACTACAGGCTCTTTGCGAAGTGCTTTTTGCACTTTGCCAAGAAGGTGCGCTACCGCATGCTTCGCTTTAAACGCTTGCTCGTTGATGTCGTTGCCGTCTCCTGGCGTTACGCGAACAAGGTGAGTAAGCTGCTCTTTCACGCTGTTATCTTGCATAGATGCAATAGAAAGCTCACGCACTAGGTCATCGCTAATACCCGCAACACTGTTGGTGTAGGTGTTGGTAAGAAGACGCATTAAGCCACGTGTCGCCGTGTTCGGGAAATTGTTGATAAAGTTAACAATTGCCTGATCAGCTTGTTGTAAAGACCACTGCATAGCGTATTCGAAATACGGTAGCGCAAGCTTTCTGTCTTCAATGCGCTGCTCGTAGAAACGAATCGCTGCCATTGCACCGTATAGGTAGCTCATTACGTCACCTAGACGTGCTGATAAAAGCTCAGCTTTCTTAAGGTCACCGCCTAGTACCGCAAGTGACAAGTCAGCAAGTGGAGCTAGTTTTGCAGAGATGCTGTTAACACGCTTCTCATACTTGCGAACTTCTGGTAGTGCAGACTCGCTCTCGCGTAGGAAAGGAAGGTAGCCTTTACCTAGGCTGCGGAAGGCATTTTTAACGCTGAAGCCAACTGTTTTACGAAGTACTTTGTTGAACTCTGCATCCGCAGAACTTTCGTTGCTGTGGATTAGGTCAACCATGTCTTTAAGGTAAGGGTGACAACGCATTGCACCTTGGCCAAAGATCATCAGGTTACGGGTAAGAATGTTTGCACCTTCTACCGTAATCGCGATAGGAAGCGCAGCATAGCCGCCCGCTAACGTATTCTGAGGACCGCGTTGAATCGCTTTACCTGCCTGAATGTCCATAGCAGAGTTCATCACATCACGACCTAGTTCAGTCATGTGATACTTAGCAATAGCGGTAACTACTGATGGCTTCACGCCTAGGCCTAGACCTTCAGTTGTAAGAACACGCATAGCCTCAAGTAAGAAAGTCTTACCCGCGATGTCTGCCATTTTCTCTTGAATACCTTCAAAACGACCAATTGGAAGACCGAATTGCTCACGTACGAAAGAATATTCAACCGTGCCTTTAAATGCAGATTGTGCAGTCGCTACGCCCATTGCTGGAAGTGAAATACCACGACCTGCACCTAGACAGCTAACTAGCATCTGCCAACCACGACCAATGTTCTTTTGACCACCAATGATGAAGTCCATAGGAATGAACACATCTTGACCACGAGTAGTACCGTTGTAGAAGCGTACACCCATTGGGTCGTGACGGTTACCAAGTTCAACACCTGGGTGAGACTTAGGTAGAAGGGCACAGGTAATGCCAAGCTCTAGTTTGTCGCCAAGTAGTTGGTCCGGATCGAATACTTTAAACGCAAGACCTAGTACGGTCGCAATTGGTGCAAGTGTAATGTAGCGCTTGTCCCAGCTTACGCGTAAACCAAGCACTTCTTCACCGTTGAATTCGCCTTTAGTCACGATAGCCGCGTCAGGAATAGCACCTGCGTCAGAACCTGCCTCTGGGCTGGTTAACGCGAAGCACGGAATATCGCGACCGTCTGCTAGACGAGGTAGCCAGTAATCTTGCTGCTCGGTCGTACCGTAGTGCATAAGAAGCTCGCCTGGACCTAATGAGTTAGGAACCATTACGGTTACCGCAATTGCACCGCTTTTCGCTGCGATAGTGGCAACGATTGTAGAGTTTGCATACGGGCTGAACTCAAGACCACCAAATTTCTTTGGAATGATCATAGAGAAGAAGCGATTCTTACCTAGGAAGTCTAAAACGTCCTGAGGAATGTGCTTGCCGTTGCCTAGTTCAAAATCATCGATCATGTTCAGCAACTCGGTTACTGGACCGTCCATGAATGCTTGTTCTTCTGCGCTCAGTTTTGCCTGAGGGATATCGCGTAGCGCCTGCATGTCAGGCTTACCCTGATAAATAGAAGATTCAATCCACACGTCGCCTGCATCTAAGGCTTCTTGCTCTGTGATTGAAATTGGGGGTAATACTTTCTTTAAGCTAGTTCTGATACTCATAATAACTCATCCGCTCATCTGACCAGTTGTTTAAGTTAATACTACACCTAATTTAAAAAAGATCAAATTTTGTAAAAACTATTAAATAATCATGTGGTTATATAAACTATCTGCGTACTTTTTACACGAAAGTGTGATGCAAGGGATTAACATTGCTGATATTTAATGGTCAAAAAGCGCTCCGGTTGTTGTGTCACCTTGATGTAGAACCACTATACTTGCGGTAACACGCCGCGATTACGAACATTTTACCTCTCGCTGTGTGGGTAATTATCTAGGCGGACTGGAACAAAACCCGCTTTTTCGTGCAGCTATCAATTAACTGTATTCATCTAAACTCTGTTTGTTCGTTTTAATCAGAGGCATTGTCTTTTATAGTGAGCGCTCTTTAACATGGAGAAGTAATTAAAATGCGCCGTCTTTCATCATTTTTCGCTAAGTTCCTTATTGGAAGTGCAGCTTTAACAAGCTTGGGTTTTTCTGGACTAGCATCTGCCAACGGATATGCAGTGGCAAATATTGGCTTTGGCAACGTAGACACTGAAATAGATAATGAGTCTGATATTAGCTATTCAGCTGCTTTAGGCTATCAATTTCACCGTCAGTGGTATGTAGAAGGTGGCTATATCTCTTTTATTGATACAGATAACGACGAACAATCAATCTCATCTAAAGGCCCTTATTTGGCGTTACTAGGTAAAGCGAGCAGCCAGAAAGGTGAGCTGTATTATAAATTAGGCGTGGCAAGCGTTGACATCGAGCACGCGTCGATAGATAGCAATACCTGTGGCCCAGAAGCCGCTGTGTGTGGATACGATGACACAATTATCGCAGGATTAGCTGGGCTAGGCTTCGATTACTACTTAGGCTTACAGTCGATGGTACGCGTGGAATACACCTACTTTGGTGGCAAAGATGATTTTTCTGCGCATATTGTAAATTTAGGTTTTCGCTACAACTTTTAGGTTGTAGTTATTAACTCGCATAGTCGTTTTAAATATAGCCCTAGATAAATCCAAAAATCGTTTGATTGTGTAAAAATAGATAAATTCTCAACAATGGATTTACAATGAAAAACGAATTAGACAGCAAGTTCTTACTTCAGGTTTTCGACAAGATCCGCCAGCATGGCGCGAAAGAAGATGAACAGTATAAGCTTAATGGGATCACTGCATTTACAGATCACGATGGCTATACGCTTTACATTGAAGACGTTAATGTGAAGCTGCAGTTCGGCTTTCACAATCAATACCATTTTGACTATGACTCAAATGAGCAATATGAATCGTTTGAGAAAAAGTTGAAGCAAATCGATAAAGAATATTAGTGACCTGATTTCAGTTTGTATTGATAACAAGCAATATGTTTCTTAAGCAGAGAAAGCAAGTATGGGCTCTCTCTGCTTAAGTGCTTCTATTAATCGCAAGAGCACTGTGGGCTGTCTGTCTCAATTAGCCCCACCAAAAACCTTCTGCTACAATGCCGCCCACTTCGTTTCAAAGGATACAGACATTGGCGGCGGCAATTAAAGCTCCTAAATTTAAACTAGCATTTTTAGGCCCTAAGTTTTGGCCTGTATGGTTAGGTGTTTTCGTTCTTTATACGATTACATGGTTGCCTTTACCCGTGATACGCGCTATCGGTGGCGGTACCGGTAAACTTATCGCATTAATTGTTCCTAAACGGGCAAAAGTCGCAAAGCGTAACTTGACGCTCTGGAACCCTACACTTTCCGCCAGTGAAGTAGAGGCGCTTTACAAAGAAAATGTGCGGCGTACAGGCATGGCATTATTTGAAACTGCTATGGGATGGTGGTGGCCCAGCTGGCGCGTAAAACGAGCCATTGAGATTGAAGGCACTGAGCATGTTGAAGCGGCCCTTGCAAATGGGAAAGGTGTCTTTGGTATGGCACTTCACAATATGAATCTGGAATTTGCCTGTAGAGGTATTGGCTTCTTCCGTCCAAGCATCGCGTTTTATCGCAAACACAACAACCCTCTCGTTGATTACCTTCAGTATCATGGGCGAAACCGCTCGAACAAATACATGATTGATAAGCGCAACGCAAAAGCCTTACTTGCTGCACTTGACGATAAAGAACTTTGTTTGTATTTGCCCGACCAGGATTATGGCCCGAAACAAAGTATCTTTGTTCCATTTGGTGGGGTGAAAGATACCGCGACAACTACAGCAACGCTGATGTTTATTCGACGTAGTCACTCTGAGCCAATGATCATCACGTCGCAATACACCAAACACGGTTACAAAATTAAAATCTATCCACCGCTTTCTCAGTTAGGCGATATGGAAGACGCTGAAGCACTAACATTACTGAATCAACATGTAGACGCTGCGGTTAAAGAACAGCCAGAAAGCTATTTGTGGATGCACAAGCGATTTAAAACCAGACCGGAAGGTAACCCTGAATCGCTGTATAAATCACTATAGCTGTGTATGAATAAACACCTAGCGATGAAAATTAGATAAATAGAATAATAGGCTTTCCGTTCGAAGGTAGACTAAAATAGAAGAATTATGCTTAAGTTCATACACATAGCATAAGCTGATTTTCGATTAAAAGTGGCTACACATTGGTAAGGTATGGGACAGACAAGTTATTCAAGTTCATCGTTTTGGGCAAAGCAAATTGGCATAGCAGCAGTGCTTGTGATCATTGCTGGCGTACTCATTTACATGCTTCAAACACAGGACCAAGAGCCTGTTCCGCAAGGGCAAGCGGAAGAAAAGTCTGTATCACGTGGGTTAAGTGAGTTCTATCGAGACTTCCGTATGTCTGCTACTGACCCAGCAGAAGAGGAGCAGGGAGACTTTGTACTGGATATTGCGGGCGTTGATCCTAATTTAGACAACAAGCTTGCACAAATGTCTAGCCAAACCCGTCCGGTTGAAAAGAATTGGACCGGCGAACATAAATACCGCACGTTCCAGGAAGGGAACACACTGCGCGAAGCTATCTCGCAATACGCTCAAGCTGAAGGCATGCAGGTGATATGGAACCTGGAGCAAGACTTTGTTATTAAGCACCAGTTTCAATTGGACAACACGGTTGCAGGATCGCTTGCTAAAATTGCCAGTGCCATAGACAGTAGTTTTGAAGGGCAAGTAAAAGCATATTTATGTGCAGAGCAACGCTCGCTGGTGGTGACTGCCCAAGAAACAGAATTTCTCACCACCAACTGTCGTTTGGTTAGAGGTTAAGCTTCATCGCCTAGCCGCTACACGTTCCAAATAGTGTATTCCAGTGAATGGTTACTTGTTCTCGTATGGCATCTAGTTCTTCGCTCTGATCTGCGTATTTGGTGTCTGCTAACGTTAAATGGTGGTATTGCTCTCGCAGCTTTAAATACGCCTTTTGCAGTTTGTGCGCGGTGGCGACATCAATAATGTTGCTCTTGGCTGCGGCGTCAAAAATGCGAAGATTGTCAGGATATTCTGTCATGGCAGCCTGTGACTTTGCATTAGCGAGTACAAGATATTGAGCCATGAACTCAATATCGGTAATACCACCTACACACTGCTTTAAGTCTACCTTGTCGTTCTCCTTTGAAAGCAAGTGCTCCCGCATTTTTAAACGCATTTTGCACACATCGTCAGCCAACGTTTTAGCGTTTCTAGAGCGAGTTAGTATGGAATTTCTTACCTGCGTGAAGTCATTCAAAAGGCGAGGGTCTCCGCAAATTGCTCTTGCACGAACCAGCGCTTGATGTTCCCAAGTCCATGCTTCTTCGGTCTGGTATTTCTCGAAACCATCGATATGGCAACATAACAATCCCGCATTGCCAGAAGGGCGTAGACGCAAGTCGGTTTCGTATAATTGTCCAAACAACGTCTTCGTATTGAGAAGATGCATGATGCGCTGCGCCAACTTAATGTAAAACTGTTGTGCTTCAATAGACTTCTTGCCGTCAGTACTTATGCCGCGAGGGGCATTGTGCAAAAACACTAAATCTAAGTCTGAGCCGTAACCTAGTTCATACCCGCCTAGTTTTCCATAGCCGATAACGGCAAATCCTTTGTCAGTTCCCTCTAGGTGTGCTGGAACGCCATAGCGCTGTTGCATTTGCATCCAGGCAGCATCTACTACGTTCTCCAATATCACTTCAGCTAGCACCGTAAGCTTATCGCTCACGTTGTTTATAGGTAGTGATTCACTGATGTCGCTGGCGGCTATGCGAAGCTGTTGGCAAAGTTTGAACTGCCTCCATCCATCCATAAGCATTTCAACATCGTCTTGTTCAATACGAAGCATGATTTCACGCAGTTCCAGCTGATATTCCTGCTTGCTGGTATGGATATCGGTATTTTGCTGACCTAGGTATAACGGCGTGAGTAATTCGTCTAATAGTAACGGGAAGCGCTTAATTTCTTGAGCAATCCAGTCGCTTCGTTCACATAGCCTTACTAACTGTTTTAGTACATCCGGATTTTCAAGTAGTAAGTCAAGGTAAGTGGTTCGGCCTGTAATCGCTTCTATAACACCAAGTAAACGGTCGAGTACCTGAGGGATGTAGTTTGGATGTTGGTTGATGAGCACATACAATATTTCGGGAAGCAATTTATTTAACGTGTCTTCACCTTTTTGGCCTATGCGATAATTGCGTTGCTTATCCTTGAAGGCGACAAGAATAGAATATATGCCTTTAATATCGCTAGCAGACAGGTATTCGCCAAAGGTTTCAGTAAACTCATCCTCTTGCAATGCAAGACGCCACGCATCTTGGCAGGCAGTGAAAAGCTGGTCTTCTTCTGAGTGCGTATCATGAGACTCTTCTACTAACTCGTTGAAATGGGCATGAATACGCGCCATTACAGTATCTAAATGCACTAAAAATTCACCGTAAGAATCAAAACCCATGACTTCAATAAGCGCAGCTTGTTGCCAAGGTAACTCAGGAAGAGTTTGGGTCTGGCGATCTTGAGCTTGTTGAAGCGTGTGCTCTACTTTTCTTAGGAATAAATAGTCACTTTTTAGCTGTTGCGTTACATCGCGTTCGACTATATCGAGTTCAGTTAATGCGTCTAACGTGCGAAGTAATGACTTACTTTGTAATGCTGGCTCTCGTCCTCCGTGAATCAGCTGAAAACTTTGGGCAAAAAACTCCACTTCACGAATGCCACCTGCGCCGAGTTTTATATTGTTACTCAGTCTGCGTCTGCGTATTTCTGTGGCGATCAGCTTTTTCATGTTACGAAGGGCATCTAATGTGGTGAAGTCTAAGTAACGACGGAAGGTAAACGGGTGCAAAATGCTCTTTAACCATTTCACATCTTGCGAATTATCATCGTTAATCACCCGCGCTTTTACCATGGCAAAGCGCTCCCAGTGTCGCCCCTGGTCTTGATAATAATCTTCAAGTGCCGTGAAATGCATCACAAGGGGGCCAGAATCGCCGAAGGGGCGTAAACGCATGTCAACGCGGTAGACTTGACCGTCATTAGTCACTTTGTTCAATGCTTGAATAAGTTTTTGCGCGAGCTTGGTAAAAAACTGCTGATGCTCTACGCTTTTTCGACCACCTTGGGTTTCGCCTTTTTCTGGGTACGTAAAAATTAAATCGATATCAGAAGAAAAGTTGAGTTCCTTTCCTCCTAATTTCCCCATACCCAAGATATACATGTGCATGTCTTGGTTATGGTTTTGTGGTTTTCCATAGCGCGCTGCTAAATGTTGATAAAGCCAGTGGTACGCACCGTTAATAAGTACATCAGCTAATGCTGAAACCTGCATAAGTGATATTTCGATGGGTTGCTTGTTCAAAACGTCGAGGAAAGTAATCCGCGCCATCTCTTTATTTCTAAACTCCCTCAACACTTGCATTAAGTCATCTTCGCTGGCGACGTTGTGCAATTCATTGTCTAGGTTTGCGAGATAGTCAGATGACATGGTATTGCCAAGAGATTGAAGCGTTTCACTTTTCTCAAGGGGTTGATAAGGCTCAACGATGCGAGAAACAAATGAAGGATTTTGAATCAATGTCTCAGCCAAGAAAGAGGAACGCGTGAAGGAGAGCATTAGTTTTTCACAATGAGCCTCAATTACGGCTCTGTCACTTTCGCTAATTGCTGGCGCTGTTAACAACTGCTGCCAAAATTTTTCGGCAAGTTCTACGTTTGTCATGCTATTTTCGTTGTCTGTTGGCATAATGCTCGCGTCTTATGAGATATCGCTCGTGTTTTACGGTTGAATACTCACAATTGCCATTGCAAGTACTCAAAACAAGGTCTGCTAAGTGCGCTAACGTGCAGCTCTGCATTCAATGTGGTTAAGTGCCTGCTAACCCAGGGTGTGATCTACAGGTCATTTGGCCCTAACTAAAATAAATCTGAACAAGTTCGATGTCATCGTTGTACAAGTTTGTATTAGATGAACGCTATTCAATTAGCCATCACTGATTTTTCGAAACTATATCAAAAACTAATCAGAAGAACTTTGTGTGTTCAAGGAGCAAAGATAACGTGGAAGCCTTAGTAAAACTAGTACCTCTAACGCAAGAACTGCTGATATATCTCGCTATGGATGTCGCAATTGCGTTAGTACTGCTAATGATTATGAAGTGGCTGACAGGCGCATTTAGGAAATACTCGGTAACAGAAGAACTAGGTGTTAAAGATAACTTCGCATTTGGGATAAGCATTGCGGGAGGCATGCTGTCGTTGTGCATAGTATTGAGCTCGGTTGTTGGCCGTCATATTGGCGTGGGTTATAAAGAAGCGGCGATTGGAATGGTAACTTTCGGCATTGTGGGCATTATATTGGTGAAGTTCGGACGCTTCGCTCACGATAAACTAGTACTTAATAAAGTTGATACTCACGCGATGATTGCCGAAAGGAGTGTGAGCGTGGCGCTGGTTGATGCGGCTAGTTTGGTGGCAAGCGCAATTGTTTTACGCAATATTATGGTGTGGGTTGATGGCAGCGACATGAACGCAATCATTGCTATTGTGACCGGCTTTACCGTAGTTCTGACCATGTTGCTTGTTATGACGCGCATTTTAGAGTTTAGATATGCAAGAGATAATCAAAACGACTCATTTCAAGGGGCGCTAGAGAAGGGACAGTTAGCACTCGCTATCGAGCACACTGGTAATTTACTTGGAACTGCTATGATTGTGTCGGCAGCGAAGAATTTACTCATTTATAACCCATCAGGCTACGTGAGCAATATAACAGGTTGGCTGATTGTTAGTGTTGGCTTAGCAATCGCACTTCATATTTTGGTACTAGCGAGCAAAAAAATTATTTTATTTGGCATGAATTTCCGGCAGGAAGTCGATCAACAGCATAACGTTGGTGTAGCTGCACTTGGGTTTACCCTTAGCATAGGAAACGCCATGATCATTAACGGTGTTTTAGGCGGGTAGGGGAATACTCTTTTCTGGATAACGAACCTAACGCAACCCAATGTCTTAATCTTCAAATTGGGTTTTCATACACATTAGCTCATTGAGTTGCCCTTTACGAATAATCCCGTTTTTTTGAGGGCGGCTCATTCTCTTTACCTCATATTCAAGCTTTGATGCATGTGACTTGTCAGTCATTTCGAATATGGCTTTAAAGGTCAGTGGTGCCTTACCTTTTAAGGCCTTGGCGCCCCCTTTTAACTCTCCTCGGTGTTGCGCTATGCGGCGCTTGGGGTTAGTGGTAATTCCTGTGTAGAGTTGGCCAAGCTTATTTTCAACTAAGTAGAGATACCACGTAGCTTTCGTACTTCCCTGGTGGGTATTGCCTGCGGTGGCTGGTATACTTTGTGCCAATGTAATTCAATGTATAGAAATTTCTCGTAGCTTTATGTTAGCAGAATTAACTAGTGCTTGTTGATCTTTGCTGTACAACACAGATCAATCAGCCCTGAAGACTCGGCGTAAATATTTTACTTCGATAATCGCGCGATGTTGGTTACCATATATACGAGAATAAGCGCGCTGTTTCGAACTCATGTGTTCGCACTCATGTTTTCGAACGCATATCTTTAATGGAAAAACGGTAAATTGCATGTACGAAAGTTATTATGGACTTAACTCGAAACCGTTTCAGTTAACCCCAGATCCAGAATTTTTCTTCGCAAGTAAATGGCACAAACGCGCCATGTCTTATCTACAGTATGGACTTTCTCAAGCTGAAGGGTTCATTGTTATCACCGGCGGAATTGGAACCGGGAAAACCACCGTAGCAAACAGCTTGCTTGAAGAAATTGAAGACGACATTGCGGCAGCTCAAATTGTTACGCCAAAGCTGTCGCCAGACGAACTGGTAAAAATGGTCGCGTCTAAATTTGATATCCCTACGGAAGGTCGCTCAAAAGCCGATATTTTAAAAGCGCTTGAAATTTTCTTATACGATCTAAACAAAGCGGGTCGCCGCGCCTTACTATTGGTTGATGAAGCGCAAAACCTTCCGTTAGAGACCATTGAAGAATTAAGAATGCTGAGTAACTTTCAGCTGAACGGCAAACCGTTGATTCAAAGCTTTTTGCTGGGGCAAGAAGAACTACAGCCTATTCTGCGCGCACCGAATATGGAGCAATTTAGGCAACGTATTGTGGCGTCTTGCCATCTCGCTCCGCTTTCATTGGAAGAGTGCAAAGAATACATTGAGTACCGATTGCACCACGCGGGGTGGAATGGCTCACAGTTATTCAGTGAAGAGGCGTTTGAACGAATTCACATGTTCTCTCGCGGTATTCCTCGTAAAATTAATACCTTAATGGATAGGGTAATGCTCTATGGCTTTTTAGAAGAACTAGAGAACTTTGACGCGGACGCGGTAAATGAAGTAATTGAAGAAGTAAAAGCCGAGATGTTCGAGCCTGATAAAACAGGCGCGGAAGTGACGGAGCATATGGGCTTTGCTGACCACCCTGAAAGCCAAACTATCATGACACCTAAAGGCAATGTTATTCGCGACACCAAATACTACTTGGATATGTTAGCAGAATTAGTTGATGCTTTAGATGATGCCATTTCACAAAAAGTGAAAATGACGCAATACGTTGATAAGCTTATGAAAAAGAAGTTCAAAACGTATGTCCGACTTAAAAGTGATGATAAGAAAGAGTGATACTTTCTTTGTAGCCACCATCATTTGATAAACAAAAAAAGCGCCTTTTTACTAACGTAAAATCGGGCGCTTTTTTTTGAGTTTAGTTGACTAGTGCTGCCTACAAACTACAACCGGTAGATTGAAAAATTCAGTGAATTAGTCATAGGTGTAGGTAATAGATGCGCTTAAGCGTCTGTCGGTATAGTTGTTACCAAACTGAGATATGCCTGTATTCAAATCTCCCTCCTGCTTGAGGTACCTAGCATCAATACTTGCTTTTAACCGGCGACCGAACTCTCTTTCTAAACCAATGGATGCATTCCAGTTGTCGCTTTCGCCTCTGAATACGTCTTCTGCACCCTGACCTGTGATATTGGCGTAGTTAATACTGCTAGTTATGTTGGTATAGCTACCAATTTTATAGGCTACGTTTGTACCGAAAGAGTAGGTGCGTCTTAGTCTATCTTCGTCTAAGTAATCATCTTCGGCATATCGCCAAGAAAAAGCGAGGGTAATTCTAGAAAAGTCATAACCTGCTTGAAAATTAGCACTTTTTCGCAGAATGATGTTGTCGTCAAACTCTAGATTTTGAGAAGTAAGCTGAACCAATTGCTCTCCCGCGGAGGGTGTATAACTTAAGCTATTGGGCTGAAAGCAGTCTGCGATGGATGTCGATGAAGCAGGGCAAACAAATACGCCTAAGTTCTCTGGATCAGCTAACAAGCGAGAGGTGTTAGTAACGTCTTCCGAATAGCTGAACGAGGTTCGTAAGTATTTGGAATTGTAGCTAATATTTGCCGATGCCGATTCACCATAGAAACGACGTCCGTAAGTAGCAGCAATCCGTGTGCGAGTGCTCAGTGCCCATTGCATATCAACACCTACGAATGTTTCACCATCGTCTTCTTCTAGATCAGAGTCACTCTTATTGGCCGTTAATGATATATAGCGATTCTCAGCTTGACGGTAAGTTAACCCCACCCCATAAGAATTAAACTCTCTCACTAAACTGTTCGTGTCATCTCTGTCTGAAATTTGGTTAGCTTCGTGCCTTGCAGTCAAACGAATGGCCCAGTCGCCATAAATTCGAGTATCTATATAACCGTCACCAGTTCTCGATTCAAAGTCACCATTGTTTGCTTGACCTCGCTCAGTATTCTGATAAGTGCCCGTAACTGACCAAATGAAATACTCGGCTTCATCACCGTTTATTAACTTGCCGCTCAGTTGATAACTATCATTATCGAGAGCATTGCTGTTAGTCAAAGACCGTTCTGAAGCTGTATCTGAGTAGGAGGCTGTGCCTTGTCCTCTTACCCAGTCGCCTTGGTCAAGTGTCAGCGTAGAAGATAGTCGATTCGAGCGTGTTTTTGCCAAGCTGTCAGAATTTGCAATAAAATCTGTTACCAGAAAATTTGAAGCATTAGTATTCTGATAGCTTAATGCCCCAGCGGCTTGAAAAGATAATAAATTTTCAAGAGGTTCCCACTGAGCAGAATAGCTGTACTCTGCATAATCTTGGCGCTGGCTAGCATCGTCGTTATCGCGTTCCAGATGGGTGTATGTACCGGACCATAACCCTTGAAATGTTCTTGTTTGATAAGTAGCGTTTACTTTTGGTGCCACAGTCACTGTTGTAAGTGAACGGTTTCCATTTTCCTCAGTATCGACACTTTGGTAGATGGTTTCGGCTGTGGCAACAGCATTCACGTCAAGTTTTGCAAAAGCAGGTAGACTTGTTGCGACGGCTGCAGCAACAAGTGTCGGCTTTATTATTCTTCTTTTAGGCATTGTATTGCGCCTATTCGCTGCGCTCTGAGTAATAATACCCATAATATCCGCTTCCATCGGTGTCGTTATGTACAGACTTGTTCACTACAAATCCTATGGCCATCTCTGGGTTCAATCGCTCCACAGACATTTTAATATCGCCTATCTTCGCTTTGCCCTCTTCTACGACAACAACCGCTTGGCCAGCGAAATTAGCGAGAATAGCACTCTCGTTTATACCAATGAGAGGAGGCGTATCAAAAATAACTATTCGATCTGGGTATCTATTTGCAAATTCATTAACAGTGTCATGCATTTTCTGGCTTGCTAGCAGTTCGGTAGACAAATGGTGCGATTTTCCAGCAGGAATAATTTTCAGCTTATCGATGTTGGTTGGGTACAGCACATCTGAAATATCGTCAACTTCCCCGGTCAAGTATTCCATTAGTCCTTTACGACGCTCTAACCCTAAAGTGTTTAATACATTAGGCTTAAGTACATCGGCGTCCACAAGAAGTACGGTTTTATCCTGCTCCGATGCGATACTCATCGCCAGGTTGGTTGCAGTGAATGTCTTCCCTTCAGAAGGGCGACTACTGGTAACCATAATAATGTTCGGGTTGTGAAGGGTTTTCGCTAGTGAACCAAAAGCATTTGCTAAAAGCTTACGCTTTATTTCTCGGTACTCTTCATTAATTTGTTTTCTCTCACCGTTAAGCGAAATATGTCCGTTCTTATCAAGTCGCACGAAATCAATAACAAATTCGTCGAGTGGAGTTTTTTTATTGATAAATTCCTTTTCTTCAGCAATTACGGTTTCAGCAGGAAGCTCTGCGGGTGCAGGTTTGTCAATTGATACCTTCGACTCTTCAGGCGCGTTTGAATGACTAGCGTCTTCAATTTTTTCTGTAGACGAAGTCTTTTGACTTGCTGCTTTCGCCTCTTTTTGTTTTTGAAGTGCCTTCTCAATTGTATTTTTCATTAAAGAAGCCCTCCAAACAAATCTATATTCATAATTTCAGCGGCGATCAAGGCGCCGTACATTGCCAAAATAGTACCACTGGAAAGCAGAAACACTAAAAGACGGTTTCTGCTTGTTTTATTTATTTGCTCAATGTTCAAGTGGGTTACAGTACCCCATATAGGATAATCTGACACATTGAGTAACTGCTTAGGCCTAATCAAAATAGGATTAAGTTGGCTTATAAGAAATGCGATGCCAATTCCTGTACCGAAACCCAAAATTAACACTGCAGTGTAAAAAATTAGCCTGTTGGGGCCTGAAGGGCGCTTGGGAAGAAGCGGGGGCTCTATAATTCTGAATTGAAGGTCTTCTGCTGACACATCAGCTCTTCGAGATAAGTCTGCTGATTCTTTTCGTGACAAAAGTTCTTCATATTTTCGTTTGGTAACATCGTAATCTCTATTCAATGCAGAGGATTCTGCTTCAATCTGAGGAATCAGGTCTACTTTACTTTCGAGTTCTGCAATTTTTCTTTGCAAATCACTATCTTTAACACGAAGGGATGCAATTTGGCTCTCTAGACGGCTGGCTTCGAGCTTAATCTCTCGGTTCAGTTCCGTTAAAGGTTGAGTATTATTACTTTCATCAGCGTTTAGGAAGGCATCTATCTCTTTTTGCCTAGACTTCTCAAGACTTTCTAATAAAGCTCGTGATTCAACCACGTCAGGGTGAAGATCTGTAAATCGAAGAGATAGTCTATCTAGTTCTTCCTCTAGCGCTTTTATTCTTTCGTCATATCGCGTCTGTAAAACTGAGTCATTCTGATTGGTAACACTAAAACTGTCAGCTCGTTTTACATTACCGATTTGATTTTTAAGTGAATCAACTTGTTGCTGAGTTTGCCTTATCTGCAATCGAGTAGCTTCAAGTTCATTATTTAAAGTCTGTAGGTTTGAATAATATGTCCCGGCTAGCGGGAGAATATCATTATATTGTCTCTTAAAATTAGCCAGACGCTGTTCCGATTCTGAAAGTCTCGATTCATACTCCGCAATTTGTTCATCTAAAAACCTACCAGCGGTGTCTGTATCCTTCCTGTTATTACCCAGTGCGCCTTCGACAAATAAGTCTAGCGTTTCTTGAACCACACGTTGAGCTGTGTTGGGAGATTGGTTGGAATACGTTATATTGTAAATATTATCTCTACCAGTTTTATTCAGCTTTATACTATTGGATAGCCTGTTGACCAAGTCATCAAACTCATCTTCATTTTGCGTCGTTATATCAAGGTCACTTTCTCGAGCAATTTTCTCCACATTACTTCTACTGAGTAATGTTTTAGCCATCATTTGAATCTCTTGGTCAGGATTAGTCTGAATCGCTAATCCTTTCAGTAATGGCTGCAAAACCGAGCGAGTATCTACGAACACTTGGGCTTTTGACGAGTAGACATCGGGAAGGCTGGCAACATATAAAAAGCCAATAGGGCAGATAAGCCATGAAAAAATAATCACGTAACGCTTTTTAATCCAAACCCCTTTAATGTAATCAAGAATTTGGATTAGCGTTTGTTGTAAGTCCTGCATTTTATTATTTGTTCCGTTTACTGCTTTACAACTAGAACCAAGCTTCTGGAATAATTACAATATCACCAGGTAGCATATCGACATTTTTTGAGATATCACCATCTCTAATCAAATCGTCAATGTTTATTTCGAACGTTTTTTGTTTTCCGGCGATTACTCGAACCAGTTTCGCGTTATTGCCGTCTGCAAATTCCGTTAAACCACCTACGGCTATCATTAAATCCAGTAACGTCATGTGCTCGGAGTAACTTACCGCACTTGGATTTGTGGCTTCACCAATCACGCGAACTTGTTCACTCAAAGGACCCGTGAAATTGTTCACACTTACCGTCACTCTCGGGTTGTTTATGTAGGTAGAAAGCTGTTCTTCTATTTCCCTTGCAAGCATTGTTGGCGTTCTACCAGCCACATCAATGTCTTCCACTAGAGAAGTGGTCACCTTTCCGTCCGGTCGAACAATAAAATTGCCAGAAACCTCTGGGTTTCTCCAAACAAAAATAGTTAGGGAATCACCTGGGCCAATTAAATATTGGTAATCATTAACATTGGTAGTTAGTGAAGGTCGGGTAGTTGCTTCAGGCAGAGTGCCAGTGTTACTGCAACCATTAAGACCGATAAGTAAAAGTGGAGCACAGCACGTTATTAGTTTTTTAAAGCGGAACATAAGAGATCATCCTACACTCATTATGGTTAATTTATGGCTTTTGCCGTTTACCCTACGGTAAATGTCACTATAATGCCAATAACAATTGTAGTCTATTGGAATAAATCCCTTTATGATGGGAAAAACGCCGCAGTTTTAGGGGGCCAGGGGTGGCAGTAAACAAGCGCAATCAAAATAAACGCTCAAATATACTAGTAATAACAGAAGCGTTGCTCATTGCTTACATGGGCTATATTTCTCATTTTATTCTTACGCAAATTGGAATGTCGCCGAATGTGGCGGTGGAAAAACTGATTATCAACGTAGGAATGCTTACAGTTTCAATATTGTTATGTTCGTTATCCGTTGGGTTGTATGAAGCGAAGTTAAGAGAAACTTTCCGAGGTATTATCCGTCGCATATTCGTTAGCGTGGGACTGAGTTATTTTTTAGTCGAAGTGCTAAGTCGAGCATTTTTTGATGACTTGGTCATGGATTCTTATTTCCTGCCGGCATCAGTTTGTTCAATTATTATAACCTTAGTTGTTTTCAGGTATTTCACAAACCGTCTTGGCTTGTTAGGTCTAGGGAAAGTGCGCATATTAGTCCTTGGGGCAGGGGAAAGAGCTTCAATTATTGAAAAGCGCATGCGCAGAGATGTGGATAGAATTGGGTTTGAGCTTGTAGGGTTCATCCCAATTCCAGGAGACAATCGCGAAGACGGAATTCGAAAAGAGAAGATTATTCATCTTAAGGTAGACGAGAGTTTTCAACAGTTCATTGCAGATAATGAAATAGAAGAAATAGTCATCGCTTGCGACCAACGTCGTGGAACGCTTCCTGTAGAAGTGCTTTTTGACTGCAGGCTTAGAGGGATTGAAGTTACCGAGCTTTTAGATTTCATGGAGCGAGAAACAGGGCAAATAGTGGTAAACCTGATGTACCCGAGTTGGGTCATTTATTCCAATGGATTTCAGAGCCAGAATTATTTGCGAGACGCGCTAGATTACACCCTCAACGCGTTCCTAGCGTTCATCATATTCCTCTTTGTTTGGCCAATTATGCTGATTACCGCATTCATTATTTATTGCGATGATGGCAGACGTACAGGTGTGTCCGTTTTCTATAAACAAGAGCGAGTGGGGTTAAACGGAAAGCTTTTCAAAATAATTAAATTCAGAAGTATGCGACCTGATGCAGAAAAAGATGGCGCTAAATGGGCAAGCAAGAATGATGATCGCGTTACTCGTATTGGCCACTTTATTAGAAAGTACCGCGTAGACGAATTACCACAGCTTTTAAATGTGTTTAAAGGTGAAATGGCATTTATCGGACCTCGTCCAGAGAGACCTCAGTTTGTAGAGCAGCTTGTACGCGAAGTGCCCTATTACAATCAGCGTCATAACGTTAAACCAGGTTTAGCTGGCTGGGCACAGCTCAATTACCCTTATGGCGCCAGCGTAGAAGACTCTATGGAAAAGCTTAAGTTCGATCTTTATTATGTAAAACACCAAAGTTTGCTGTTAGATATTTTGATACTTATCCGTACGGTTGAAATTGTACTGTTTGGCAAAGGGCGATAATCATGAAGCTAGATAATCGACTCAATGCCATGACAGTAGATGTGGAAGACTACTTTCAAGTTTCTGCTTTTGAAGGCGTAGTAAACAAAAGTGATTGGGATTCGATTGGCTTGAGAGTGGGAGATAATACCCATCGCCTTCTAGATTTGTTTGCTCAAAATAACGTTAAATCGACATTTTTTACGTTAGGCTGGGTGGCGCAGCGCTGTCCGGACGTAATTAAACGGATAGTAAGTGAAGGTCATGAGCTTGCGAGCCACGGACTAGCGCATCAGCGCGCTACAACGATGTCCGAGCAAGAGCTTTTCGATGATATTAAGCAAAGCAAAGAGATTCTTGAAGATATAGGCGGTGTGGCGTTAAAAGGCTATAGAGCGCCGAGTTTTTCAATTAACGATTCGAACACGTGGGCGTACGATATCCTAAAGGAGCTTGGCTTTGTTTATTCTTCTAGTACTTATCCAATCAACCACGATCTCTATGGTGTACCAGATTGGCCGCGCTTTAAATACAAACGTGAGAATGGTCTGATAGAGATTCCAATACCAACAGTTCGTAAGAAAGGAACAAATATTGGGATTGGTGGTGGCGGTTATTTTCGTCTTTATCCTTATTGGTTATCTAAACGCCGTATTACTGAGTTCATGCAATCTGAAAGTGCGCCATACAGTTTCTATTTTCATCCTTGGGAGATAGATGCTGATCAACCAAAATTTAATTCTGCTCCATGGAAGTCTAAAGCTCGTCACTACATCAACTTGTCAAGAATGGAAGGCAAAGTAGAAAAGCTGCTTAAAGACTTTAACTGGGTAACAATGCAGCAAGCTTACGAGATAAAATAGGCTGTAACTATTAAAGTAAGAATAAAGGGGCAGGGAAATGCATCTGGGTAATACTGGCGCGAGAGACAATAACCAGCGGAAAGCGGTAAACCTATCTTTTGCGAAGAACAAAGCGTTCTTTGTTTCAGGTTTTACAATGCTTTGCTTGTGGGTATTATTTTGTTGGCGTGGATTAAGTAGCGTAGTCCAAATATGGTATGGAAACGAAATATTTAACCATGGCTTTTTTATCGTACCAGGTGCTATCTACCTAATTTACTTGAAGCGCTATACGCTATTTGAGCAGCCAATTAAAACAACTCCTTTAGCATTTATCGTAATTGTTCCTGCGGTGGCACTTTACATAGTTGGTATTGCAGGCGACATTCAATTGTTTTTACATACAGCTACTTTTACATTGTTACCCGCAATTATATGGTTAATGGTGGGCACAAGAGCAGCTAAAACCATTTTGTTTCCGCTGGTTTTCATGCTTTTTAGTATTCCAGTAGGCGAACAACTTATTCCTTATCTTCAAGAGATTGCCGCCAATGGTTCGGTAGCACTTCTGCGCTTGACTGGAGTGCCATTGTTTCGAAGTGGTTTATATATAGAAATCCCCCAAGGGCGCTTCTTAGTGGCAGAAGCTTGTTCCGGCGTGAGTTTTTTCATCGCAAGCTTTGTAATTGGTAGTCTTTATGCTTACTTAAATTTGGTATCTGCTAAGCGCAGACTGGCCTTTGTGGCAATATCGCTAGTATTTCCCATTTTGGCTAATATCGTTCGCGTGTATGGCATTATCCTAATCGCTTACTGGACAGACATGGAGCATGCCGCCGGTGCCGACCATCTTATCTATGGTTGGTTCTTCTTTGCATTTGTTATTGTTTGCTTGTTGGGTATTGGAGAGCTGATGAGAGATAGCGAGGCCAAGCCTTCCGATTATCAGGAAGTCTCTGCGCTAAAGCCTACCTTATCTGTCGCAACCATTGTTTCATGTTCGCTGATATTGGCAATAGGTCACTTTGCGTATACCAACGTAGAAACAAACACTGCAAACGATTCAAGTAGTATGGTTGACCTATCACTGTTCGCTGACAAATCGTGTGCGCCTTTCATAAAGTTTCCTGTTGTGGATAGTCCTAATTATGAAATACAGGTGACGTTACAAGGAACACAGTGTAATGCCAGCGCGTTCATTGCTTTTTTCGACGAGGTGAATGGGGAGTTAGCGAGTTACCAAAATCGCGACTTCGATCCTTCCTACTTCTCATTGGAGACGTCACGTAACATCGAATTGGATGGTCACGATTTGTTGATGTCGGAGGTTGTGACTCCCTCCGGAGAGCAGCTGTTTATTTATAAATGGTATGTCATTAATTCAAAAGTTTATGCTTCCAAGGAAAAAGTGAAAATTAACCAAGTGATAAATAAACTTCTTTCAAAGCCCTATAAAGGGCATATTTGGTTGGTGGCGACCAAGCAACAGGGGCCTGGGTTAAACGAGAAGTTGCGAGAGCTCGTAGCGCTCTCGAAAGTCAAACTTGACTAGATTGGATATTATACGGAAGTTTGCGTTAGGTTTTAGACAGGTGAGCGATATGAATTCGTTTTGTCACAACTATGTTCGTGCTTTTCATGTGAAATTAGAAACGAAGGTATATAAAAGTTTTCTATTTTTTTACGGGCAAGAGTAAATTTCTCGCACATTAGATTTGAATTATTTTAAAAATGGAATCTTCGCTTAATGCATTAATAGAGGTCATGTTGTTAAACAGCTTTAGCTTAGATAATACAATGCCAACAATACATAAAAAGGTTTAGCAAGCAAATCTTTGTTTTCTCCATGACTCTGTCGAAGAGCTTTGGGGGGGGGGATCAGTAGAGATTTTAGTTGTTTTTGATTTTAAGTGGTGGAGTAAAAGGTTTATGGACATAGGTGTAGATTCAGGCGCACTCCTTATACACGTATTTATAATTCTTTTTGTTATTAAAAGTTTTTTTGCTGACTCGGAAAACAACGAATGATAACAGATATATTTTATTCGTTCATTATAATTACTTTTATAGTGTTTGGATTCTCAAGGCCATATGTCGCGTTAGCCGCGGTACTCTGGATTGATACAGTTAAACCGCAAAATACCTCTTTTTCTTTTTTGTCAGGTAAGCCGTTATCGCTAATTTTGACCGCTTTTTTCTTATTAACTCTGCTGGTTAATGCTAAGAAGCTTCGAAAAGTAAATAATGGTGCATTTTATGTTTTATTTTTTGGGTTTATGTTATGGATAACGCTTTCTCATTTAAACGCTGAATTTCCTCTATATTCTGCGATAAAGTATGACACAGCAATAAAGACTCTTTTTATATTGTTTTTTATTCCATTTACTATTTCCACCAAAAAAGACTTTGACTTTGTCCTTTCAATTTTATATGCGGCCTCTTCTCTGTTTATCACAATAGGCGGGATAAAGTCTGCCATGGGTGGTGGCGGATATGGTATATCTCTTATTGGCCTCCAAGGCTCTGGCTTTATGTACTCAGAAGGCAGTATGCTGGCGACTCTTGCTGTTTGCTTGATACCACTTTCGTTGTACTTGGCTCACTATAGCTTTCTCTCAAATAAGAAAATATTCAGGTATTATTGTTATCTGGTAGTTTTTTGTGCTCTTACAACACAGGTCGGCACGCAGGCCAGAACTGGGGTAGTTGTTTTGGGAGTGTATGTTTTGTTGCATCTATATTACACCAAGAAAAAGCTAAAAGGCGTTACATTTTTAATGGTGTTAGCGGTGATTGGTAGTCAATTCGTTACAGATGGTTGGTTGAAAAGAATGGAAACAATTGACCAAGGGACAACAACAGAGAAATCGGCAGTAGGAAGGATTGTTGTCTGGAGGTGGGCATTTGACTATGTTGCTGATCGCCCTATCTTGGGCGGTGGATTTTATGCTTATCTAGCAAATGCTGGAAAACTAGACCAGTACGGCCAGGAAGGAGAGGTAGTAATATCGCAAGGTGGTGCAAAAGCATACCATAATATCTATATAGAAGTGTTGGCCGAGACTGGCTATGGAGGGCTATTAATTTTCTTGGGCATTATAGTTCATACACTGCTATTAAATTCTAAAAAGCCGAATCCTAACGACCCTTGGAGTACAGAATCATCGAAAGCGATAAAAACTTTCACTCTATTATACTGTGCGGGTGGAATGTTTATTAATGTTGCCTTTTACCCTTGGATTTATATACTCTATACCCTCTCTGTCGCCAAAAACTCCATAAGCAGCAAGCAAGTTAATGAAGAAAAAGAAAGTCGCTATTGATGCTAGATTCGTATTGCGAAAACAAAGAGGAATGCCCCTATATACCTTTATGTTATGCAAGCTAATTCCGAAGATTCTGTATCAGCACCAGTTTGTTTTATTTATTAACAAAGGGTTTGAGCACAACGATTCAGCAGAAAAATATCAAGTAAGACTCGATGAGATCTGTAAGTTAGATAATGTCGAAATTGTAAATGCAGATGCTGAGGACGAAATTAGTTGGGAGCAGTTAATTCTTCCGAAATTGTTAAAAACTCATAAAGTCGACCTTCTGCATATGCCGGGAAATAGGGTTTGTTTATTCACTCGAGTTAAACAAATAACCACAACCCATGATTTAATGGAGTGGCACTCACTCAAAATATTTCGGTACTATAAAAACCGCAGTTTGAAAGAGAATTTTTATTTTTTTAGACAAAAAGCTTATTTGTGGGCTGTATATCGACTTGGTCTTTCATTTTCAGACCATGTTTTAACAATATCGCAATATTCAAAGCGTGATATAACGCAGAGCTTTCCAAAATTAAAGAATAAGAGCTCGTACGTTTATCATGGTATCCCCAGGGGGTTTAAACCTCCACTTAACGACACATCTAAACAAGGCGTTCTCATGCTTGGCGGCGACAGTCATCAAAAGAACCCAGAGAACATGTTAAAAGCATGGGCGCAGTTACCTGAAGAGTTGCAGAAAGCACATCCCCTCACTATTTTAGGGTTTGTTGGAGGGGAAGACTCTATCATTTCCAAAACCATTCGAGCATTGGGAATTGAAAATGACATTGTTATAAAAGGCTGGGTTACCGAAGACGAGCTTATTCAAGCAATGCAAACCTCAAAGGTGTTTATTTTTGCATCGCGCGAAGAGGGCTTTGGGTTTCCTCTTGTGCAATCAATGGCTTCTGGAACACCAGTAGTAACTTCTGAAGCTGACGTGCTTATAGAAATTGGGCAAGATGCGATTTGTAGCGCAAAAGCTGAAGACTTTCTTGCGTTGAGTAGTGCTGTAGGCAGCCTCCTTACAGACGAACAGCTTTACAATGAAAAAGTAAAAAAAGGCCTAACGATTTCATCCAAGTTTACTTGGGAGCATACCGCCGAACATATTGCGTCTACATATTTGACATTATTGAAATGAAAATAACAAAAGGAATATATTTCTTGATATTCAAGTTGGTGGAACCTTTGCGATGGCGTTTTGAACTGTATTTTGCTGAAAAATTTGATCTTTATGGTTCACTTTCATTCTACTTAAAGCAAAAGTTCACGAGGAAAAAATACTTAAAAACCGCTCCTGTCGTTTACATTTATGCAAACAAAAGAAACGTTGGGGACTATATTTCCCATCTTGGTTTAAAAGAAATAGTGGGTAAAGACGGCCCCGACCTCTTTTGTTCTCCTGTATGGTTAAAAGAGTTTAAAGCGCACATTGACTACTTAAAACAGCATAACCCAAATGTGCTGCTGGTAATTGGTGGAGGAGGCCTTTTACAGCCAGTCTTTGAACCTTTTTGGCACGTTGTACTACAAAGTGGCTTGCGTTTCACCGCGCATGGTATTGGTATTAATAAGATGTCTGGAAGAGGGGAAATGAAAGGTGATTTATTTCCTAAAATCGCGAAAGGCGCCGACCATTTAGGCGTGAGAGATGTATATACCTTCAACTTTTTAGAGCAATTTGCACCAAATAAACTAGTTCTTACCGCTTGCCCCTCAATAAACTATCTGGTTCCACGTTACTGGCAATCACAAGTACGTTCTTCAAACGTTTTTTTGCATCTAATCCATCCGTCAGATGTAAGGTTGGCAGGCGCTGACCTAGATACAATATCAAAAAATCTGATGGCTGTAGCTGAAGCTTTGGGGTTGGAATATCAAGAGCATACTAATATGGATTCTTCTCATGTTCGAATGTTGAAAAAGGTAAGTAATGCTCGCGTTATTGTGAGTAGTCGTCTGCACGGCTGTATAATGGGTTTCGGTATGGGAATTCCTTTCTTGCCGTTACTGTGCGATGACAAAATGAAAGCATTCTTGACATCACACACGGAAGTTGACGGGGTTGATGTTAAGCAAGCAGAAGACGCATCTGTTTTGAAGCATAGAGTTGAGTCGCTTCTAGCTGAATGTAGCAGCGACCGAAGTAAGCTTGATGTGAAGCTTGCTGAAAATGCAGAAGCGGGTAGTTACATAAATAGCCTAGCGTCAAAAATCGCCAAAGATTAATCATAAATGCAATAAAGCAGCAAGCCATGGTGTTAATGCAAAAAATAGTTTGTGGAATTGCGCGCATTGAACAAAATAAGGGATAGGTATGAATGTTACCTTTAGTGGCTTCTACGGTATGAAAAATACGGGCGACGATTGCTTTTGCAAAGTCGCAGAGTGGGGAGCGCAGCATTACTGGGGCGCTGATACCAGTTATTTCTTTTCTAAAAAAATTCCTAAGCTATCCAACAATGCAAAGCCGATTATGAAAACATTGCCATATCGTCTGCAGTTCATTAACGAGTTATTGTTAGATAGGCATTTTAAGAAAAATAAGCATCTAGTGTATTCTGGTGGTTCCATCTTCCACGGCAAAGACTGGTGGGAAATGGAATATGCCAATAAAAACTTTGAAAAGTATGACTTAAAGATTGGGGCTATTGGGGTTTCTGTAGGTCCCTTTGATTCGGTGGCACACGAAAAGAAAGTTATCGAGTTTATGAAACGCATGTCTTTTCTTTGTGTTAGAGACCTAAAGTCTTATGAATTGGTGCAGAGTTACAATTTAGACTTACCTTGCACACATGCTTTCGATCTTGCAGGGCTGTTGCCGAAGGTTGAAAAGTTGAAGCCTAAAGAAAGGCAAGAGAGCTCTAAATCGACCATAGGTTTAGCACTGTCATGGTTTAGTGGGGAAACGGGAGTAGTGCGTCACGAAAATAGTGAACGGCTTCAAATTCTGGCCTCAGCAATCAATGCACTGAATGCTAAAAGAGACGGTGGCGTTGCGCTTCGACTTTTTGTATTCAACGGACATGAAATACATGGTGATATGGCTGCAACACAGAAGTTTATTCGACTTCTGGACCCGTCTGTGAGCGTTGAGCTGTTCGAGTATGTCACCAATCCTATGAGTATGTGGCATCAGATTGGTGAGTGTGATGCATTTTTAAGTTTTAGACTACATGGCGCAATTTACGCGTTTATGGCTCACGTTCCTTTTTTATTAGCCGAGGTGCATGAAAAAGCCAGCAACTTTCTTAGTGATATTGATTGGCCAGAGAAATTTCGGGTAGGGGATTTTGAAGTGTCGCCTGATAGTTTGGTTAGTATTGTTGAAAAAATGCTGGAAGGGCACGACTTTTCGCAAAGTATAAAGCGTTGCGAGAATGACGCTGAAAAAAACTTCACGCATGCCGTGTTTGACTGAATATTTCACTGACTCAAGGAATGTTGATAAATGAAAACTGTTGTGCGTTCTACATCAAGGCTTCTTGATGTGTGCTTTGTGTGGAACACAGTCGATAAGGATTTAAAAGTTTGAACTTAGCGAGAAAAGTGGCCAGCAGTACGTCGCTGATCCTTATTGTTCGATTATTCCAACGCGGCATAGGTATTATTAGCTTGCTGATTCTTGCGCGTTTATTAACGCCCCAAGATTTTGGCGTAGTTGCAATAGCTACAATGCTTGTCTTTCTTTTCGATACATTGTCTGAGGGAGGCACTCAGCAATATATCATTCAGAAGAAGACCCTGGATGATAGCGACATTGTAACGGCATGGACGATTTCAATATTGTCTAAACTCGCGCTGTTTGTTGCGCTGCTTGCACTTACGCCTGTACTGGCCAACTTTTTGAACGCACCAGAAGCTGAATCTGCGATACGCGCTATGGCACTTGTGTTACCAATTTCTGCCTTTGCAAGCCCCCAACTCTTTATGCATAGAAGAGATTTGGAATACGGCATCATTTCTAAAATACTCTTGATTGAGAGAGTTGTGAGTTTCTTAGTTACAGTGGTACTGGCTTTCATTTTAAAGAACTATTGGGCCATGATAATAGGCGTGCTGGCAGCATACACCAGCAAAACACTGCTCTCTCATTGGTATGCGCCTTATCCTTTGAAGTTTTCATTGAGCCGCATAAAGGAGCAAATGAGTTTTTCATTGTGGATGCTCATTCGCTCTATTTTGGGGTACGTGCGCGCCGAGTTCGACGTGATTTTCATTAGTAAAATGTACGGTGCAGATCAGCTTGGTGGTTTTAGCTTAATGAGAAACCTTTCATTCTTGCCAAGTAGAGAAATAATCGCTCCTGTATCTAATGTATTCCTAGCAAGCTTTTCTGAAATTAAAAGAAGGGGCGATCCAATTGGAGAGCACATCGTGGTTGTGCTTACCATATTGCTATGTGCAATATTTCCCGTTATTGGCTATTTACACGTTTTTAATCAGGAGCTTGTTTCGCTGTTTTTAGGACAGCAGTGGCTGCCTTTTGCGCACTTATTACCGCTATTAGCCATGTTCACCATTACATTTGCCGTATCCACTTTTGTTCAGCAAGGGCTTATTGCAAATGGAGATGTTAAGCTATTGTCGGTTTATGAAATGGTAACATTGAGCTTATTATTAGCCCTGTTTACGTTTTTCTTCTCAGGCAGCATGGAAGAATTTATTATCGCAAGGATAGTATTCGCTTTCACTGTGATGGGCATCTTGCTGGTGTTTTGTTTTATGCGGTTTGGCCTACCTGTAGTTAGCTTACTGTTTATTTGTTCGCTTTTGACCACGGCGTGTTTTTCTGCTGTCTTATCAGCACAAATGTTGACGGGGCAGGGTATAGTCTACCTTGTATTGGGGAGTGCTCTGTACTTTGGAGTTTATTTTGTCGCGTGTTTATTTTTCCTATTTTTGTTTAAAAAGCACAAGGTGCTCAAAGAAGTCACCTCTTTGGCCTCGCGGTTTATTAGCTCTAGAAGGAGTCGCTGAAAACCTGCTAGCGTAAGAGTTTCGCATTGATAGTATAGTTAATGATATCGGTTGGTCTTCGAAAACGTATCTTGTGTACGTTGAATTTGAGCGATTTATACCTCTAGACAGTCAAATGATAAGCATTTGATTGAGAATATGGAGAAGGATTTTTCCTATTTTCTCCGTTTCAGAAGTGACTGTCTAATGCATGTGTGGGTTTTCGAACTTGGTTGAGACAAAGTTTTCCTGGATGCAACTTCTGATCAAGTATCCCTTCTTTTACATTGGCTCCAAATGGTTTTATAGCGAGGGCCTAGACATGCCACAACGGTGGCAAGCCAAGCCTGTGTCTTGGACTATTACTGCTTTAATAGTCCCTACTCGCGTGGTTTTTTTTGTCTGTCTTCGAGGCTTTTTTAGCTTCAATGTAATTCTTAATTCTCCAGGGTATCAGGCGAGAAATACCACTCTCATCACGTTGTGTGCTTTGATCTATCACAAGTGACTCCCAAGCTCTTCCCAGCACATCACATGGATTTTCTTTGTACCATAGGTTTCCATACAATTGCGTACGCTGGTATTGCAGGTGGTCATATTTTGCTTTAACTGCGTGTAGAGTTTCGTTATTAGGAGAAAAGATCACTATGCTATTGTTTTTAGTTTGCTGTTTAACTGTATTGCACCACTCCCATGGCACCCAGCACGTGTCTACATTCTTATTCCCTTTCCAATACTCCCTGATGTAGGTATATTCAGGTTTGAATTTCATGTAGTAGGTATGATGGTCACTCAACTCAGAGTTTATCGATGGGTTTAGGTTTACCATGTATGTTAGTGCTTTTCTTCTAATATCTGGATGAGGGCTTATTTCATAACCATCCAAGTATTTTTGAATGCCACTGTCGTAATTGCATTCGTCAGCTTGCACACCAAATTTTCTTGAAATACATTGAATGAATTCATCACTTTCGAGAAAGCTAGTCAATTCTCGAACTATCGTTGACTCTGGCTGTTTGAGCCTAAGTACAATTCCGAAACCTTCACATGCTGTATTAATTTTTTGAGAAGCATGTTTATGTTCATGCCATTTTATGTATTCTTCGTGGTCATTTATACAGCCTGGGAAGTCGATTATTTTATAGCCATTATTAAACAGCTTTTCAAACAAATCTTTATCGTTTTTACAGTCGCTTATGTTTAGCTCTTTTGCCCTGACAAGCTGTTCAAAATGTTCTGGAGTGAAAAGATTGTTCAGCTCAAGGTGTAAAAAAGGTGATGTCGATAATTCGGTATTGTTAATTTTTTCAATTATATAATCAAACTGCATGTCTTTTCCTTATGACCAAGCTTCAGAGTCCATTTCAAAGTCGCACATTACTTTAACCACAAAGTGTGTTGATCTGCAATTTATTTTGCTCGAAAATTACTCTTTCCACACTACGTTTGCGAATTTCCCTTTAAGTGAGTACTCGTAAATAGCGCGTATTTTAAAGTAGTTATTACCGTATAGATTTACTTTTTTACCTAACTTAGCCGCCGCAATGGCTACGTGCAGCCTGTTGGTGTTCACCGTTTCAAAGGCGTTAATGTGTGATAAAAAACGAAATGTAGACAGCTTGGCCAGCTTAGGTTCGCATGAACTCAATTCATACAGTGCCGATACGTCAACGTTGTCTGAGGGAATGGGAATGTCAGTTTTTTCAACGTCTATTCTAAATGCATTGAGTTCACCGCATTGAGGTTTGCTCGGGTAGGAATGACCAAACAGTGATTTTAAAGTGTAGGCAAGGTAGTGCTTCAGCGATATACCAAAATCTTCATTTTTAAAGAGTGCGCGGCGCTTCAATTCTGATCCAACACTACCCAACTCCGATTGGCTGGAAGGTTTTGATAGCATCTTTTCCACATCTGCGCTTAACACCATGTCATCGTGAAGGTATACGTTGGCTCTTGTTACCATTTTGCTAGCAAATTCATAAGACACTCGTTCTCGACAAAAGAGATGAACGGTTTCAGGAAGCGATTGCAATAACTCTTCTGCACCAAAAAGCGTGTGAGGTAACAATATAAAGGCTTTCACGCGAGAAGCGTATTTTTTGATGTAATAACCAACACGGCTATTTTCACCACCAAAATTGCCGCCTCCACCATAAACAAGAATATCATTGTCTGAAATATCTTTTTCTGACTGGCAGCATTTGTACTCTATATTGTTTCTTTCAAAAAATTGATACGTTGCACATGCGATAAGTGAGTCACCTGCATTGCCAGGATTGGGAAGGTAGTTTACCTTTCCACCAAGCTGTTGGATTAACACTACCAACTCATCATCTTTCTCTTTATTCATTTTAGTTTCTTTTCAATCCAGCTATAACAATCGTCAAATGCATCCTGCTCTTCATAAAGATAATGCATGCCATGTAAGTCATTCACTTTTACTGCGAGGTTTGAGTGCCATTTTACGTCGCTATTTTGTTCTATCTCGTAGTCTCTTATCACGTCTTGCATCATTTGAGTGGCTACGTCGCAATTCCTGTTGTTTAAAATATACTCTCTTGGAGAGAAGGTTCCCTCACTGTTTAATAAACTCAATATCTTAATTTCAAGATCTTGCTCGTTTGCAAAGAAACCTGTTTGTGCATTTATAAAATCGTATTTTTCACCATAATTATGGTTTTCTCTCATTATTACCGGTGTATCACACAGCATTCCTTCAATAATAGCCCTGTTGTTACCCTCAAACTTTGACCACAAGACGTTTATTTTTGCCCGCTTATATAATTCAGCGACTTCTTGAGGTGTTATCCATTCGTAAATCTTTACATTGTCAGCAAGCCCCATTTCATCTGCATACGAAAGGATATCAGATTGTGATATGTCACCAGGGTATCCGACTAATACAATCTTGAAGTCGGGCTTTCTTGACACTACGCCCTTCAAAGCTTGGAAAAGTGCTCTGTGACGCTTGTACTTCGCCCATGCAGCCACAACAATTAAATCTATGTCTCTTTCTTCATCTTTAAGGGGGGGAGCGAAATTCTTATAATTTATAAACCAGCTTGGGCCGACCTTAATTGGAATAAGATTTGAATTGAGTGCTTTAACGAAGTTGTAGTCTCTTTCTTCATAGGTTTGAATGAAAATTGGAAACTTTAGCTGCGTGTAAATAAGAATATTCGACTCGCAAAACCCTGCCCAACTAGGCTCTAGAATGAGATGATAATTTTCTAAAATTTCTTCTGCTTTGAAAAAGCGTAGGAACAAAGGGAAGTAGTAACTATAGTTAATAATAATTACGCCTTTCTCAGACCCATTTGGCTTTTTCAGTACGGTGATAATTCCATTTAGCATCTTTTCAGGTTCGGTAAAGAATTCCGCCGTATTTGATAGAGGCTCAACGGCATTAATAAATGCGTCCTGTATTTCGTTTTCATATTGCTGACCGTTAACGAAATACCGTTTAGCGTACTCTACACCTAGTGAGTAACTGCCAGACCACCCCGTTCTGAAAACTGCTGAAACCAGAGCGAACGCCTTACTTCTAGAACCAAGTTTCCATAGTGCAAATGCACATAACCTTACACACGCAACAAGTAGCCCTTTTTTGCTGTTGTGATCGAACTTAATAAACTCTATTAATCGATCCTTACTATGTCCCAACTTCATATTTATCGCTTCTTTTGGGTGATTAAGTTAACAAAAGTTCGCAATATGCGCTTAACGCTCATAGCATTCCCTTTACATAGAAAAAGATTTAACGAACATTGCAAAGAGAAAAGGTGATCGTTTTTCTCTTCAGCGATATAAGAAAAAATAAGATAAGCACGGCATTTAGCTTCTTTTTTTAACGTGCTGTTTCTCAATTCTTCGTCGTTGAAGGTTTCATCAAGAATTTCGAGATGTACAGGTAATAATGAGCGTGCATTGCGAGACGTAGATTGTGGTTGTACCCTATAATCTAAAAGCACTTCGTTACATAGAACGATTGGATGCTCTTTAGCAATTTGAAGCCATAGTTTCCAGTCTTCCAGCGCTTGAAGTGCCTCATCAAAGCCGTTGTATTTTTCATACACGCTTTTTCTGATTACTAAAGAAGACGTTGTGAGAAAGTTTTCAATCGCAAGCTGCTTGAATATTAAACCGCTAAATAAACGGCTGTATGTAGAACGGTAAACGGTTTTATCGTCAAAGCCGATTCCTACGTAGCGAGAGTCGCAGTGAGACCAATCGGCCTCTCCAAGCGAAATGAGTTGCTTTTCTAGCTTATTGGGATACCAGACGTCGTCCGAGTCACAAAAGGCTAATATCTCTCCTGAGGCTTTTGATATCGCTGTATTTCGAGCTGCCGAAACACCTTTGTTTTTCTGAGATAATACAACAAGACGATTGTCTGTCTCAGCCCATCTTTTCGCAATAATGAGTGTTTCATCAGTCGAGCCATCATCTATTATAATAAGCTCAAGATTTTCAAACGTTTGATCCAAAATACTGCTAATAGATTCCCCTATAAAAGACGAAGAATTATAAGCGGGCATAATGACACTAACTTTTTTGTTATTTTGATTCAGCATTTTCTGTAGTTGCTTTGAGTTTATAAGTCAGAAAAAGAGGAGGCCTTGCATATTTCCCTAAAGTGTCCCCTTTTGTTAGTGAAATGTACAACTTTCTTTGTTCTTCATCGTAATCAGCTCCGCCAATTGCTAGCCCTTTGAAGCTGGTGGGTAATGGAAATTTTCCATGTTCATATGGTTGCAGCGAATGAGGCAGCGCTAAACCGAGCTTCACCCGTAGTAGGTCTGCAATATCCCATGCCCAGTAATAGCTGTAGTAGTCGTCCGCGTCGAATGGACAAGGTCCGCCGCATTGGTGGCCATTGCTTTGCTTTATTTTATAGCCTATTCCGCTCTCGTGGCCTGCCGATTTCCCAAGCGTCAGGTAGGTACGCGTTCCAGGCACGATGAAACCAAATGAAGCACCAGATGACAGGGTCCACATTTTGTTACGGCCATCGCTGTTGAGGCTCAAGGAACGATAATCAGGTTGAATTTTATAAACACTCTGATCAAAGAGAGGCTGTCTCATAGAAAAATCTAGTAAGGCCTCAGTCTCCACCGAACCGGATGGACCATAAACAACGCTTTTTCTTGGGTTAAATGCAAACGCAGTGGGGCCAATGGATAGCCGAGAAGCTATCGAAGCATTTGATTGAGAGCCAGTTATGTGCGTAGCCTCAAAAAGTGCCTGTAACTCTTGCGGTATTTCACTTAACCATCCTGCAGCGTGAGCGGCGCCTTCCAATTGATAAGGGCCGTACATTTTGCTGCTCGCTAGGTTGCTTGCCTGCCAAATCATTATGCTGGTATCTGTTTCGGTGCCATTAGCGTCATACCAATTTATGTAGTTGACCATAAGAGCATCATCAATCTGCTTGATACCGGTAATGCGAAAGTAACCGGCAATTCCCGTCGAAACACGGGGCGTATTATTGATAGATTGAAAACCCTGTAAAACGTAGGTTCCAACCTCAAAGTCTTCTATATCTTTGGAGGCAACTATTGGAGGGATTGATATTTCACCAACACCGCCAAACTGAGGGTGACTGGCGACAAATATTGACTTTTTCGAAGCGCTTAAACTAAATATACCAAGTGAGAAGTCGATCGTTGCTTTCGCGTTATCGCTCGTGGCTTTTGTTGTTAATCTGAATCCTCCTTCATATTCCCAGGATGAAATAGGAATTCTAGGGGATTTGAGCATTGTGAAAGCGTCGCGTATCCAACTACAATCAAGCAGTTGTGGTTTACTTTTACTGTCCTTTAATCCCAGTTCTTGAAATACAGTTCGCTTTTTTTCTGTACAATCTTCTTCGGCAAAAGTTGGTGCGCCAAAAGACAACATGGCAATCAAAATTAATGAATCTAAAAAGCGATGTGATGAAGCCATTGTTAGTTTTCCATCGTCTCAAAATAAATTGAAGTGTAGTGCGAGACCATAGTGTTAGCGGAGAACTTCTCACAAAAAATATTATAGCCGTTTTCACCCATCGCCTTTAATTTTAGGGGTGAAGAGCTCAGTGTTTCAATTGCATGTGAGAAAGAAGAGCAGCAACCGTTAGGTGTTACCAATCCATTCTGTTGGTCTATTATAATTTCAGGGTTGCCGCCAGCATCTGTAACAATACACGGTTTAGAGAGTGACATTGCCTCCAGCAGCGTCATCGACGTTCCTTCACTAAGCGAGGAAAGCAGAAAAACATCCATTAAATCTATAATCTGTGAAGGGTCTTTAATATAACCGGTAAACCGAACTTTGTTTGAAATGCCTTCTTCTTTAACGATTGTCTCAAGAGTAGGCCGTAACTCACCATCACCCACAAGCAAAAGTATCAGGTTGTTTCTGTCACGTAGCGCCTTTGAAAACGCTTTTATCATCATCTCTTGGTTTTTAATTGGATCGAAGCGCGCTACAGTGCCAAGAATGATACAGTCGTCTGGTAGTTTCAAACGCTCCTTCAATGCGTTCTTCGCCTCATTATCACTGTCCAAAGGCTTTATCCCGTTGTAAATCACCTTTACATCGCTTTTTGGAATAGCTTCAAACTCTTCAAGTGCAGTTTTTGTTGCTTCTGATATTGCCGTAACAGCTGACGTAAACTTATTTAGAATAGGATTTACTAGCTTTCGTTTCCAACTTGAGGAATCTGGGTAAAACCTGCCATGCTCGGTGAATATGACCTTAGTTTTTGTAAAAGCCGCGGCTAAAGTGCCGTAAACCCAGGGCGTATACTGATGACAATGCAAAATATCGATATCGTTGTCTTTGATATGTTTTCTTATTTTACTAATTAGCGATCTGTCAAAGCCAGGTTGACGTTCTTCAACCGCTATTGGCGTGCCAGATGCTTTTAAGTCTTCGCCCCAAGGGCCCAGTGGCGCTTCAATGCAATAAATCGACATTTCGATATTCGCATCACTATTTCCCTCAATGATGTTTTTAATCACCATTTCAGTACCACCAATGCGCATGTCAAAAGTTACGTGCATGACTCTCATTGCTGCGTAACCTCTTGTGTTAAGGCATAACGTTCAAACCACATTTGATACATCAACATGCTCCACAGTACTATGCCGTGGTCAGCTTTACGCGTTTGATGTTCTTCCCAAAGTTTCTTTATAACACCGCTATCGAATACGTCGTTAAGCCCACGCTGTGTATCAATGATTTGAGATTCGGACAGTGATTTCAATTCACCTCTAAACCACTCATCCAGCGGCGTGCTAAAGCCCATTTTCTTTCTATACAGCAGTGAATCGGGGATAAAAGGCTTAAAGACTTCTTTAAGTAAGTATTTTTTCTCACCGTCGCGATATTTCTGTGAAGAGGGCAGGGTCGCGGCGAACTCTGCAACTTGGTAATCCAGAATAGGCGCTCGTACTTCTAACGAATTTGCCATACTCATGCGGTCGACTTTTACCAAGATGTCGCCTGTCATGTAGGTCTTGATGTCGGTGTAAAGAATTTTGCTTAAATGATCCGGACCGTCGGCTTTGTTATACATGTCTAAGGTATATTGACTAGGATGGTAATCGGCGAGCTGCTGTGCAACCTCAGGCTTAACTAAGCTTTGCCACATTTCATCTGTCATCATACTGTTAGTGATGTAAAAGCCCATAGCAGGCTCGTGAGATAAGCTTGTGAGTAATGATTTCGCTTTTTTACCGACTGTGCCTGGCACTTTTCCAGCTAATTTCGCTAAGTGTGGAAAAACAGACTTTCGGACCGCTTCGGGAAACTTGTTTCTTAGCTTGTTTTCAACATCGTCAATCGAGTACTTTTCGTAGCCAGCGAACATCTCATCGCCGCCGTCTCCCGCGAGCGCAACGGTTACAGCCTTTCTTGCCAGTTCCGAAACGAAGAAGGTCGGCACTAACGAGGGGTCAGCAAAAGGTTCATCAAAAAAGCTCACGATATGTTCTAGTCTGTCGCTAACGTTTTGGTGAACGGTAAATTCATGGTGCTCTGTTTCGTATTTTTCAGCTATTTCACGAGCGAAATCCGCTTCGTTAAATGCTTTATCATCAAATCCTATGGTACAGGTTTTTACTGGAGTTTCGCTGGCTTGTGCCATCATAGCGACAACACCCGAGCTATCCACACCGCCGCTTAAGAAAGCGCCAAGCGGAACATCACTGATCATTCTTTGTTTAGTGACTTTTTCAAGTAAGGTCTTTAACTGCGCTTTATTGGCATCTTCACTGGCATTTGTGGTGTTTTTAAAGCTCAAATCCCAATATTCATGAATGCTGAAACCGTCTTTATTAAGAATTAAATAATGAGCAGGTGGTAACTTGTGAATGTGCTTAAAAATACTCTTTGGGTCGGGAACGTATTGATATGCAAAGAAGTCATATACGGCGTCTAAGCGAATTTCTCTTGGAATGTTCTCCAACGCCAATATAGCTTTAATCTCAGAACCAAACGCAAATCGACCATTATCATTAAAATAGTACAGGGGTTTTTTACCCAATCGATCTCGTGCAATAAACAGTTCTTGCTTGTTTTTGTCCCACAGAGCAAAGGCAAACATTCCGTTTAGTTTATCTAAACACTTGGTTCCTTCGCGTGCGTATAGCTCTAATATAACTTCGGTATCTGTATGACTTTTAAATATAACACCGTCGTTTTCAAGCTCGGCTCGCAATTCAAGGAAGTTGTAGATCTCGCCATTAAAAACAATAACCAAGTCACCCTCTTTTGAGTACATGGGCTGATTGCCTGCTTCTGAAAGATCAAGAATACTTAGCCGCCTATGACAAAGGCCGATATGTTCATCGATATACATGCCGCTGGCATCTGGGCCTCTGTGATGAATAGCCTTGTGCATAGCTTCTAATGAAGTTTCACCGCCTTCGTTGAAATTAAAAAGGCTAAATCCTGCAATGCCACACATGAATGGTTATCCCTACAAACTGATATAAGGTCGAAGAATTGACCCAGTTACAATGGTAAATTTTAAGGGAAGTTCACGCCAAATGTTTTCGGCCATTTCTCTAACCCTGCTTGAGCCTGACTCAGCGTCGCTTTTAGCGTCTATCAACTCATTATTTTTATCAAAACTCTGCCAGTTAAGCAGTTGAGGTTCTGCGCCCCATTGTTTTTTAAATTTATATGTACCTTCTTCAAAGGTTGAGCGGCCAAAGTCAAAAACTTTCACGCCATTGTCGGCGCAATGGGAAAGCAAAGACCAATACAACAACATATTAGGAGCAAGGCGATTGAAGTCACGAAGTGTTGAGGCCCATGGAATAGAAACGTTGTCACCCGATTTTATGATAACGCCACCACCAATAGGCTGGCCATCGTGATAAACCACGCTAATTAAACTACTTTGGCCGTAACTTTTTATAATTGCCTTAAACCATTTTTCGGCATGAACAGGAGAGCCGAGATCTCTCATGTTTTGAGCATATACGTTGTAGAAATCACTTACTAGGACGTTCGATGTGCCTAACTCAAAGGTAAGCCCATTTTTTTCCGCCTTCCTTATTTGGCTGCGTAATTTAGATTTGAAACTTGATAACAGTATTTCACTTGACTCAGGCAGTGGCAAAAGCATACGTACTTTTTTGTTTTCAAACTGGATTTTGTCTAAAGGTGATTGTTCTATACCTCTAATTTCCAATTTTTTTCCTGTTACGTTTCGCATCTGCGCAACAAGAAGCGCATGCATGTCATTTAACACCTTGTCGTTGTCGGCTAAGCCATAGCCTACATCGCAATAAGGTAAAGAACATATTTGTTTGCCCAGTAAAGGTATATTCATTAAAACAGCAGGGAAAACACCAACAACTTGCCCCGTATTAGCACATGTGGCAATAACGCCAAGCATTGAATGACCGTAAGCGGCCTTTACCGCTTCAAGCCACGCAAACTTGTGATAAGCGGAAGCATTTTTGTGTTGTGATACATAGGCATCCCACAAAGGTTTGTCGCTGGCTGACGCTATTCGTAACTTTGTATTTTGTTGTGCCGTCATTAATTTTGCTCACCTTTAATAACACCGCTTGAAGCGCTGCGGTTACTTAAATGCACCTTGGCTTCTGAGATAGTGCAAAATTTAACATTGGCATTTTTCGCTAAGTGTTGAGTAACAACCTCAATGCGCTGGCATATTGTTTCAAATGCATTTGGCCCATCTAAAAGGCCCGTTGCTCCGTCGATTAAACTAGAGCTGTGTAAGTACATATGAATAACGGGTTGTTTTTTCTGAATGCTTTGATCGACTAACGCAAGCATGTCTTCGATTTCGGTAAGCTCTGGACTCAAATAAATCTTTCTTAAAAGTTTACTGTGCCAAAGCAGACCGACAGATTTAACCCAATTAAAGGGCGGTTTAGATAGTCGATTATGAATGCGTTCACCAAGAGAGAAGTTTTGAATATTAAACCCTGCGGTAACAGGGACCTCAAGCAGTTGACGCTGCTCTCCAGGAGCCAGTGCGTTGTCAAACGAAGGCCAATATGGCGATTCTGGTGCACCTAGGCAGCTAAAATAGTCGTTCCTGTAAAAAGGATAAACGCTTGAATCTACTACATAGCCTCTTGATGCAAGTAATCTAAGCATTTTGGCACTTACGCCCCATCGCCCGCTTCTAAAGGACTGTGGGCGAACGCCTATTTCGTCGTGTAAAAGGGCGTTTAGTGCATCGAGTTTTTGCTCTACTTGCTCTAAAGGAAGGTTTATTACGTGAGATTCCGCTTCGGTTGTCTTACCGAAATAGGGAGGGTTACACCAAGGGTGTAGATGTGCTCCAATTTCCGCGCTGTTAGACTTAGCAAAGGTTCGCAGAGTTTGACTGCCAACATTATTGCTTGCAACGGCGTAATCAACAAAATACGTAGGACGGATACCAAGACTTTCACAGAAAGTTTGAAATGCAGGAAGCTTTTCAACGTTTTCAACTGAACAGTTATGCTGCGGAAACTCTTCGTCCCACTGCCATTCTTCTTCAGTATCAATAGTTAAAACAAATAACACGTCCTGTTTATGCATTTACACTCTCTTTCAGGATTCCTTTGAATAATTCAAGGTATTCATCAGCCATTCTCTTAGCAGAGAAATTGGATTCTACAAACGACTTTGAGTTTTGAGCTAGTGAGGTGGCGAGTGCTTTGTCATCTAGCAGTCTCTCCCAATCTTTCTCAAGCTGCTTGCTGTTGTGAAGAGGAGCCAATAAACCAGACTCGTTGTGTGTTATTAGCTGGTCAATACCCGCAATGTCATAAGCAGACACCGGAATTTCCATGGCGCATGCTTCCATTAAGCAGCGAGGGATGCCTTCAAGCGTCGACGTCATTACGAACAAGTCAAAGTCGCGCAGCAGCTGTAACCTGTCATTTCTAAAGCCTAAAAAATGAATGTCGCTGGCACTAGCCAGTGTTTTTGAATACGCCTCTAAACTGGGGCGGTCTTCGCCGTCACCCAGCAGTACTAATTCAATATCTTGACGCTTTTTATATAAAGACTCGAAGCAGTCTAAAATGGCTTTTATATTTTTCCGGCTGATCATTTGGCCCACAAAGCCAATGGTCTTCTTTTCTTTTGGCTTGTCTGTTTTTGTTTGTCTAACGGCTTCTACTTCAGACAAATCTACGCCATTTTGGATATACTCAAGCTTGTCAGGCGATATATTAAACTTCTCCACATCACTCATTAGTTGTTTAGAAAGTGGAACAACTTTGTCGGCAAAGCGCATCGACTGACATCCTAACCAAATAAAGAGACGGAGTTTCAAGTCGGCAGCATTTTCAAAGCCGTGGGGTGTTACAACACACGGAATACCTGCTTTTCTAGCCGCCATTACGCCCAAAATATCTGACTTGTAACCGTGAGTATGGATAATATCGATATCTTGTTCTTGAATTAAATCCGCCAATTTCGAAACGGCACGCAGGTCAAAACGACCCTGCATAGGAATGTGGTGAGTTTTTCCTATCGCTTTGAACTGTTTTACAAGCTCTAGCTCTTCTGTACCGGGCTCTAAGGTAACAACAAGTTCACTCGAAACACTATCTGGCAAATGCTTTGATAACGCTAACACCCATCTTTCTGCACCGTAAAAACCGGTTGAACAAATAAACTGTAAAACTTTCATTGTTATTTATGCGAGCTGGTACTAACAGCGCCGCGTACTCCTATTAATGTTCCAAGTGCTCTAGCCGGAAAATAAAGCAGATAAAAAAGTGAGCAATGCCACCAAGTTACTTGCTGCTTAACAAGCCTTTTTAGTCGCCACGTGTACGCTGTAAAAGGCAGTAAAGCGCCTACTAACATAACTATAGCGACAATAGGTTGCGAGAATATTATCGCGAGAAAAGCCAGTAAAAGACCACCTGTAAATGCAAAAGGAACAACAAAACTTGGCCACTCTCTGAGCGGAATGCGCCTTCCTTTTAAAGATGCAATATTGGACTGGCCACGCCATATTTCTTTTTTATACATCGGTGCGTAAGCTTTGTCTTCGCCAATGTGAATATACTGGGTTTGTGAGGTATAAAACAACTCACCTAATTTACTAACCTTATCGGTAAAGAAATAATCTTCACAAGTAAGAAGGTGTTCAGGAAACTTACCAGCTGCTTCAAATGTTTCCTTTAAAAGAAATAAGTTGCGGCCAGGTAAAAAACTGACAGGCACATCAAGTTCAGCATTGCTTAACGCCGTTCTTATTATCTCTAAAGGCGGCGCGTTAGGGCTGTTTACCTGCATGGCGCTGACTAGAGCCGTATTGTCTCGTGTTTTGAGAGTATCAATCATCACGTCTAGCCAATTCGAGGCAAGTGCAACATCTGCGTCTAAAAATGCCAAGTATTCACCTGTCGCCAAGCCGGCGCCCAGATTCCTAGAATGTGAAATCGTGTTATTTTCGTCGTTATATACAACTCGCAAATTTACTGTTTCGATAAATGCGCTGAGCGTATTTGAAATTTCTTTATTCTGACTTACCAAAACAACTTCGTATTGTTCTTTAGGTGTTGTTAGGCCCGCAATACTTGTTAGTGTTTCAATGAGCATGTCTTCACGCCCCTTATGAGGAATGATAAAAGACGTATTAATACTCATGGTTTACCTAACCATTTTTGAAGTTGTGGAAAACGTTTCACTAGCTGTTTTCTCTCTCTTGACGGAGATAAATCGATAAGGTTGGACAAAAGAAAACTCAATGAATTGGATTTTTCTGTTAATGCCTGACCTTTTTGTGTAGAAGTCGATGAAAGAGGGCGGGCAGCCTGCTTAAAACCGGAGTAATGACCGTTTTGCATCATTAAACAAAGTACGCGCGTGGTACTCGTTTCTGTACTCGTACTAAGGCGTTGAAAAATTGTATCTGCTAGTTGCTCGGCTTTTTGCTCAGCAAGTGTACGTTGGGCTTCAGTTAAATAGTTAGATGCAAAATGCAGTACGCATAGTTTTCTTAGGTCTTGCCCACTCCACGTTTGATTCGGAAACTCAAGAATGTCAGGCTTGTCCAGATAAGCATATTCGTTCACAGTCATCCAATTGGCATAGTGAGTAAGTGAGTCTACTGCGTATTGATAGCTCGAGTCATATTCACAGCGCTGTTCTTTAAGTGATATAAATCGGCAAACTGCTTGTAGGAATACAGTATAAAACCACGTTGCTTCGACATTATCCAATTGCAATTGGTCGAAGTCATCGGTGGGGGAGACCGTATTCGCTATAATATAGGACGCTGCTTCAATGTCACTATCACAACCTTGTAGTTCGTATCTATCTAGCCTTGCTTGCAGGTAGTTACCCGTACCTCTGTCTAGAGGATACTTTCCTGTTTTTACATTTTTAACACCAGGAATATCGCTATTTTTAAACGCAAGCAGGGCGCCTACAAACGTACCGTCGCCTTCATAATAATTGGTTACCCATTGCGTTATGGATAATGCGGCGTCTCGAGACGGTGTGTAGCCAGTAAGCAAATGATGCAAAGTGAGACCATTGGTATAACAATGTTGCCCACCCGGACCGCCGCCTCCAGCATGATCATCGTAAACACCAGACGGCTGATGTTTAGAGTACGTTCTATGAGAAGCTGTATATGCCTGAACATAATGGTCGGTATGCCAAAACAGTCCGCCGCTATACTCGGGCTTATCGTCACTGGTGTGATAAACATCAATATCTGCAACGTGCTTGGCAAGATCATCGGCTAGTTCAAACCAACGAGGATCGCCGCTTAACAACCACTGCATCAGCATTCCAAATATAGGGTCGTATTGATTGTTGTAATGTGACACGAAAAAGGGCTCGTCAGGTACGAGTGCCTTTTCGTGATCCGCATACAGCTCACCAAAATGTCGCCAGCCAAATTCGTCGATATCGAGCCGCTTTTGATAAAAAGAAGACGAACCTTCAATGCCATTTTTTATAAGTGAGTCAAACTCACATGATTTAGAAGGGAGAAAAGGCAAAACAGATGCGTTTTTTAACCAAGCGCTATCAATGACTACCTGCAGCGATTGTATGTTAAAAGTTGCGATTGAAATGCGTCTTGTTTTTTGTTCACCGGGCTGGAGTTCAGTATTCTCACTATGCCTAGAGCCTAACAAGCTAACGCTCAAACTATCTGCTGATAGATGTGCTGAAGAAGGAAAATTTTGCCAAAACTTATCAACATCAATAAAAAAAGTGCTACCGCTGTTCGAAATCTTAATTTGTGGTTTTGCTTGGTCACCCGAAAGCAATAAGTGCTCTGGTTGGTAAAGTTTAAAACCGCGAAACGGAAGCGAGTTAACGTTGTCTTGATTTACATGAACTGGACTTTGCCAGTTTTCAAAACCACTGGAAGCCTGATGAAGTGTCAGCTCTTCATGTTCAGATGAACTAAATACTTCAGAATTTAGCGTTAGCGTCGACGTAAGCGATTGACCTGTGAGCGAGATACAGCATTCTTTTAAATAAATACTGTTTGGGTCTCCCAAGTCCCACTTCCCATTTGGGTGTGACGCAGCACTTGGGTTTCGCATTGTTAAATGAGCACAAACCGTTCCGGTTCTAAGGAAGATTGACGCCTCTGTTTCAACAATCAGCTTTTTATCGCTGCCAAGCCTAATCTCGTATTTTTGTTCAACGGTTAATGCGCTGTATTCGTTGTTATTGCAATGAAGAGCATAAGAGAATGCAATAGGGGTTATCGATTGAGGAGTAATATCAACAATATCGAAAGAGCTGGATAAGTGCTTGTCGGTTACAAACTCAAAAGGCTTGGCTTTGTTAATTGTGAATGTTTTGCCACTGCCCAGAGACAGTGAAAGCGCCTCATCGTTATTGTTTACAGGTGAGACAAGCTTGTTCGATGGTGAGTCGATCTCCACCGCTTCTAACGTCAGAACTATTTCATCGCTTACTGAATGATGCTGTAAATCAATCAAGCCTTCACATAACAACCACTTTATTGAACCATCTGGCCATAGCTGCGAGGTTTTGATAAAAGTATCAGTTAAGAGTATTCCGTTTGCGGCAAGCCGAAATTGAGTGACGGCGGGCCACATTCCCTTAGGGCAGGGCAACCCTGTTTTAAAATGTCCGTACGTCTCTTTGGCTAAAGAGGCAACCTGGATAGTTCCAACCGTTTGTGTCATTACTGCTTTCTTTATTTCTTCCGTGAGCAATGTTCTTGATGAACATATGCATAATGACTCTAGTATGCCAATGGAATTGCCACTTGTGTAGCCTTCATCACTAATTTGTTACTTTGACCTTATATTTGCTTCGAAGTAGTATGACTACAGGACAAATAAAAACACTAAAGATAGCTTGGAAGGCGCTGATGTCGAAAGTTTGCGTGTTGTCGCAACGAGTACCGTATCCCCCAAATAAGGGCGAAAAACTTAGAACATATCATCAAATTGAATTTCTAAATCGCTTAGGGTACGAAGTCGAAGTTTTTTCTCTCATAGAAACTGCAGAAGATAAGAAAAATGCCGAAGCGTTAGCCAAGCATCTTGGAATTTCGGTTAATTCTTATCAGTTAGGTAGTAAATTCACGCGTTATGCTTCGGCCTTACTGCAAGGTTTGCCCATAAGTGTTGGGGCGTTTTACTCAAAAGCACTTCAACATGTTATTGATGAAAAACTGAAAGAGGGTAAGGATGCGCTGCTGTTAACCGCGTCGAGTTTAAGCTATTACATCTTCAGCTCGCCTTATTACAACAATACCCATTGTCGCTTGTTTATGGACTTTATGGACGTTGATTCAGATAAGTGGGCGCAATACGCAGATTCTTCTTCCTTCTTAATGCGCTACGTATACCAGCGTGAAAGCAAAGGTATAAAAAAGCTTGAGGCGAAAACAAACCAACGGTTTGATGAGTGCTTTTTGATTGCAAGGGAAGAGGCGCAGCTATTTAATTCTTCAGTAGACTCATCGAAAGCGATAACCGTGCTTGGAAACGGATTAGACTTCGATGCGTTTTATCCAGCGAAAACACAGCCTTGCGCGGCTACAATAAGCACTGGGCCGCATTTCTTGTTCACGGGCGTGATGGACTACAAACCTAATGTAGACGCAGTTCTTTGGTTTGTTAAAAATTGCTGGCCACTCATTCGTGAAAAAGCGCCGAATGCAAAATTTACCGTGGGTGGTATGAACCCTGTTGAAGAAATAAAGGCGTTGTCAGACCGCGATGGCATAGATGTCACGGGCTTTGTCGATGATATATTGCCTTATTTTCACCAAGCTCATGCGTTTGTGGCGCCATTTAGGTTGGCAAGGGGCGTGCAGAACAAAGTGCTTCAAGCGGCAGCATGTAAATTACCGATAATAACCACGTCTATGGGAGCTGAAGGGATCTCGTTTGCCAACGCCGACAGCATGTGGATAGTAGATGACGTGGACAGCTTTGTAGCTGCATGCGTGGAAAGTATTGAGAACTTTGAGCTATCACAACATAAAGCTCAACGTAGCTATCAAGCATTAGTTAGCGAATATAGCTGGGAACAACAACTGAGCCCGTTGAAAGTGGCAATGGCACGAATATGAAATCAATAATTAAGAAGAGTTTTTTTGCCCTTTGTGCACTTGTAATGTTTCCTTTCACGCTTATGTATTTAATGCTGTCTATTGTGGTAAACAAAGACTCGCTGCTTTCCTCTTTTAGCCAGCTGCTATCGCTTATACCCGGTAAACTAGGGTGTTATTTACGTTCGGGCTTTTATCGGTTTGTCATGACCTCGTGTGCGCCAAACGTTCTCATCGGTTTCGCCACGTTGTTTTCACAACAAGATACTGAGATTGACGAGGGGGTGTACATAGGGCCGCAATGTAACATTGGTAAATGCGCAATTGGGAAAAATACTTTGTTGGGAAGCGGTGTGCACATTATGAGTGGCAAAGGACAACATAATTTTTCTGACCCAGAAAAGCCGATTAAAGATCAGGGCGGCGTTTTCACCAAAGTCTCTGTAGGAGAGAACTGTTGGTTGGGCAACGGTGCATTGGTTATGGCCAATATTGGCAGAGGAAGTGTGGTAGCAGCAGGTTCTGTAGTTATTGATGATGTGCCTGCGGGGGTTATAGTAGGTGGGAACCCTGCGAAGGTCTTGCGTGCTTTGCGAGAGTAACTGCTGCATTTGCCAAATAATTTCTCAATCGTGTGAGAACACCTTTGAATGTCATCGTTGGAATTTGTAACGAGTGAAATACAACAGTGTCATTGGACAAAGTTTGTTTGTATTGACTTGCTCCTCCCATAAAATCGTACCAACTTAACCCTTGTTGTGCATAATACTCCATTAAAGCAAGATGCAGAATATAACCAGGCTTAATATGCTTAGATGCAAACTCAAGGTTTACTCCAGAGCAGTAAAAAAAGACCGCGTCTTTTTGTACGAAGTTGAGTGTATACCCTAGCAAAGCATCTCCTGCTGTAACTTTTGCTATTTCACAAAGCTTGCCATTACTTATCAAAAAGTTCTTAAGCGTGCCTTTGAAGACCTTATTTTCAAATCCGCTCCCAAAGGTAGAGTCTCCCCACCGCTTTATGTGAAGTATTTCTAATTGCTCTAGAAATGAGAGTTTTTGTTCTAAACATTCAGCAATTGTCACTTTAATTGGACCAAAGCGAAGACGTACTTCTTTTATACTCCTTCTTAACTTGCTTCTACTATTAGCTGAAAGGCGAGAGATTAGCTGCTCTATATTAAGTTCTGGTGAAAGGGAACGACGAAAACCATATGAAATATGAGCGTCATTGCGTAAGTCGCTCAAGTATTTTTTGGGAAAAAGAAATTCACATGTCATTGAAACATTAAGAATATCGAAATTTTGGCTTTTTAGTTCTTTTAATAGTAAATCAAAGAAACGGTTTTGATTTTCAGGTAAGCCAAATGACGTGTTGTACTCTATCCACACTTGGTCGTTATCAGAACAACCAGTTTGGTTAATATGGGCTAACTTAAAAGTCAGCCCATATTTCTTTTTAAAGCTCTCACCGATTAACGCAAAGTGACTCACTGTACTTTGTTCGTAGAGCAAAAACATATGAACCGGAAATGTCTTTTGGCAAAACCATGCTTTGAGAAACCCCTCACTCAAAAACGGCGAAAAGTTATCACAGTTTACTTCATGTAAGACAGTGGAGAGTTGCTCCCAAGTTACATTTGTTAGCCATTGTGTTTCTTCCATGTACTAATTTTTTACGTCTTTTGAAATACGCTCGTACAAAGATAAATCTTCTTTATTTAACCCCGACTTCTCTACCTTAGCTAATGCCTTTTGAGCTTGGGTCTTCTCGTTTAGATGCATATATGCGTTTGCTAATAAGAGGGTGTTAGCGTCAGAACTCGCATTATTTGAGAAGTTTGTTATTTCATTGAAACGATTCAAAGAGGTTAAAATTCGAAATAGCGTATCTAGATACTCTTGGTTTGAATCGTTTGACTTGACTACACTCTTAGCAACTTCGAAAGCTCTGTCGTCTTTCCCTTCAAGGTGTAACACCCACGCATAGTTATTTAATAAATCAGAGTTGCCACTTGATTGACTTACTATGTCTTCAAAAATAGCTATCGACTTATCGTTATCTTTTCCTATCAAAGACTCGGCTAAAAGCGCTTTTATCGATATATCGTTAGGATGTAGTTTGAGGTGCTCTATAAGAATACTGTTGTCGACGGTACCTCGTTTTAGATTAAGTACATGAAGTAATTTTAGCGTGTGGGAGTTACTAGTCTCTCTGTAAGCTTTTGCAAGTAACGATTCAGCTTCGTCTAAATTATTTTGCTTAATAGCGTACGAACCTCTAAGGTAATCTAATAACCCTGATGGCAGGTTAGGTTTTTTCTCAATCTGTCCAATCTTATATTTCGCTTTAGATAAGTTCCCAGCGTAGATGTAGAGTGAAGCAAGCTTTGCATCCAGCGCAAGGCTTTCTTTTCGACGCTCAAGAGAGTGAGGGACCTGCTCCAGCACTGAGATAGCTTCTTCAATTTGGCCTGCTTTCTCAAGATAAGTTGCAAGTGCAATGTTCGGGCGAGTGCTATCCGGGAACTGTATATTCCATGCCTTGACCACTTCCCTTGCTTGATTTAAGTCATTCGAGCGACCCGCTAGATAAAATTGTAATTCCCAATACTGATTGATTAGTTTTGCCTTATCGGCATCTACAGAATTCATAACCCTTTGAGCAAGTTCATTTGCTCCTTGAGTAGCGAAAATGCCCGCTTTCATTAATTTGAAAAGAACATTGTCATCAAATTCAGAAATGGCGTTATCAATATAGCTATGCAATTTTGATTCGTATTTCTTATTTTTTGAAAGTGTTTGGAAGGCTAGGTATAGCTTCAACACAATGACATCGTTGAGGTTATTCTCTAATATCTTATCTAAAGATTTCAGAGCTCCTTCGTAGTCTTTATTCTTCGCTGCAGACTGAGCCATAAACATATGAGCAGCCCTGTTTGTGGGCAAAAGTTCCAAAGTGCCTTCATAAACTGATCTAGCGCTATCTCGGTCTCCTTTAGCAATAAAGATGGCAGCCTTGTAGTTCATGACCTTTACTTTATCATTTGTTCTCTCTAACCACTTGTCTACATAATTTAGAGCTTCACCAAATTGAGCTTTATTCATCATCATTGCGACTTGAATGAGATTATAAGTGTTATCCGAAGTGTCGCCCGGTTTACTCAGTGTTTCAGAGCTTCCTTCACGTGCTAACTCGATAAGCCCGCTAAGAACCCTTGCTCTAGGAGATTCGCTCTGTGCCAGCTTTGATTGTAGAGTCACCCATTCTCTAGCATGACTCTCAGTTCCCACAAGTTGTCCAATGGTTGATACATCCAGTTCTGAAAGTGTTTCTTGAGTTGCTAAGGTTTCTAGAGCATCGTCAGTGATACCTAATTTAACTTTGGTAGCAACAAGCATCGTATTTGCTAGTTCATTGCCCGGGTCCATATTTGTTGCTTTTTCAAAGCTACTTAATGCTGATTCGTAATTCTGAGAGTTAAACTCTAAAAGCCCTTTTGTTAACGAAACAGAAGGTAAGTTTATCCCGTAGGTATCAGCTAAGGATATGGCGTTATATGCCTCAACATTTTTATTTTCGCTTAATAAAATTAAACTATTAAGGTAATTAGCCATTGGGTTTTTAGAAAATCTCGCAAGAACAGGGGTTACAAGTTCTTTCGCTTTTTTAAAGTCATTATTAACTAGCAAAGCTTGAGCTAATGGCAAATTGATGTTCAATACGTTAGGGTTATTTTTCTTATACGCATTATAAACTGTTATCATTCCGTCAATATTATTCGACCGCCTTAATAGATCGCCCATCACAAGCAGTTCAATATCGGATGTGGAATTGTCAATTAGTGGTGAAACATCTAAGCTTGTAAGAGTGTTGCTATTAAATGCTTCAAAGACGCTAAATACGGCTGTGTCGCCTTCTATTCTTTCTAAATCTATAGAGTTTGATAGTGCGACGCTAGACCACGCTTCTGCCAACATACAATCGCGACAAGTACTGTTTTTATCTATAAGTCTTTGGTAACTGCTATCAAAACTAAGGATAGCTATTTGTGCGTTTAAACTCTCAGCTTTGCTCTGTTCGGATGGGGTTAGCGCTTCAATATCTACTTTTTCGAGTTGCTGTTTGGCGCCAATTGTGTTGCCATTTAGTAAGTAAACTTCTGTAAGCAATAGCCTGAGGCCAGGTGTTGGCTCCTCACTCATCGCTTGTTTAATTAATACTTCAGCCTCTCTTGATTGCCCTTTCTCAAGTGCAACTTTGGTTTCTTGAATGTAATCTTGGTGAGCCTTTGGTGTGCATCCAATACAAGTTAATAGAGCGAGCGCAGCAAATTGAATATTTTTTTTTAGCATTTTAAAACTTCTAACGTCCGTGAGTTTACCTTGATAAAGGTATCGTGCTTTTTAATAAGTGACAAGAAGTATTAAGATAGTATAAAAAAAAGCCGGATTAAAATCCGGCTTTTCTTATAAAGACAATGATTACTTTTGCTTTCTACGGCGAGCTGTTAAGCCCAAGCCCAGCAAGCCGAATGCAGCCATCGCTAACGTAGTAGGCGCTGGAACAAGCGTTGATTGAACAGTTGATGATTGAGAAATTGTTAACTGATAAGTACCAGCACTAACATTTGCCCAGCCTGACGTGAAATCTACGTTGTTACCTGAACGAACGATTAGGTCGCCTAGTCCAGGTTGGTCAATTGCGATATCGTTAAATGTCACGCTTGATGGACCACCTGTAAGAGATACTGTGTTTCCAGTGTTAAAGCTCACTAACTCAATTCCAAATGTCGCTTTAGCTGTAGATGTAGCTGTTCTTAAACTATCATTAGCGATATCCGGCGAGATAAATGCATCAACCAGATAATCCATCAGTGCACTGAATCGCACATTAATATCTGTCAACATATTGAGTGTAAACGTGGTAAGAATATCATTCGCGATATTACTATTGGCACCCGCGCTTTCATTGTTACCAGCAGCAATACCCGCATCCGCATATGTAAATCCGGTAGCACCAGAACCAATCGCACTGCCTGAAACTTGAGCGTCAGCCACTGAGTAGTAAAACGCGTCACTCGCAACCAAATTGCCACCATCAACAGATTGGCCATTATTGGTAAGACCTAAAACTCCGCAAGATGAACCTAGGCAAAGTAAGTCTGCATCAGAATCTGCTGTGGCAGAAGCTTGTGAATCTAAGTCTGAGTCTGAAGCACCATTGTTGTCAGTGAAAGTGCTTGTTGATCGTGAACCACCCGGAAGGATAGAAATAAAGTCAAGAGGATTAACTGGATCAGGTACCAAGTCGCCATCAGTATCGATTTGAACAACAAGATCATTTAATTCTAAATAAGCTGTTGCAGATACCCCAGCAGTCGCATTTGAAGCTGTAACAAGAGCTCCCGCAATCGCTGCATATTTGATAGTTGTTGCAAATTTCATTTTCCACGCTCCGTTGTTTTGAACAGTAGGTCTGTTATACGTTGTTAACATAAGCATGCAACGTGCCATTTTTTAAGTATTTGATTATTATGGTTTTATTTCATTCGCGTTTGCGTGTTGTAAAATTTTTAGACACTAATTGATATTTTGAAGGAGAGATGACATTACAAGGATCAAAATAAGATTTAAGTTCAGGGAGCTCAAAAGGTAGCGGTAGATGCTGTCGATTGAGAAAGTGATTGGAAAGCGTAGACATTCTATACTGAAGGAAGCCCATGGAAGCACACTTAAGCATTATTTCTTGATAGCAAGCTAAAGCTTGTTCTTCTTCCTTCTCTTTTTGTCTATCCCATGAAAGAGATAATACACACTCCATTGTTCTTTCATTTATAAGGGTTACTGAGATTGGACTTTCTAAACTATACTTCTTACATGTTTCACTCATGATAGAAGTAATTAATTTAAAATCTTTGCTCGATATTTCAGAGCAGGGCGCGCCCCATAGCAAACCTACTTTGTCTTGACTTGGATTGGGCACGTTATCTGTTAACTTCTGAAGGTTTCTCCAATAAATGGTTCGAAGAAATTCATTGCTAGGAGTCCCTTGTTTTATTTTACATAATTCTATTAGGCTCTTTCTCAGAGCAAGTTTAGCGCCTATTTTTCTGGCTATACCACTATTACTGGAAACTAGTTTTTTAACTAAAGCTCTATTATATTTAGGAGTAATAGACAGCGTTTTCTTAATAAAGCTGAGCTTTTCTTTGTCAATGAATAAAGGTTTTACACCTAGTTTTTTCATCGCGGTCTTAAGATCTTTAATATGCGCTTTGACTTGGTTTTTAGTTCCGTACATCCCTCCTGAAAGCGTCCAATCATCTAAACCGAATTTGCGGATCAATTTGTTTAACTCTTCGTAATCATACGATTTAATTAGATTTGGAAATTCTACAGCAAGTAATTGGAGTGTCTTCATGTTGTTTCCAATATGTGCAGCACTGTGTATGGTGTTTTGTTTTCTCAGGATTGCACAAGTATCAATCATTTGATCAATATCTTCTTCTTTGAATGGTATGAAGTAAGCAACGAAACAATCAGGTTTTTTCAAAAGCTTAATTGTAAGGCTTGTTACAATTGAAACATTATTTTGAATCACGAGACCTGTCAGGTCAGGGCCGATGCTATAGGTTCTGGTTGCTATTTTCCCGTCAATTTCAAATGACGTACCATCGGTTGATGTCACAAAATGTGTAGGTGCTTCTTCTTTATTGTTGGGAGTGATAATTTCTGCATGCAGAATATTCTTAGCGTGCTCAGCGAGTGGAGTATGACCAAAACCCCGTTCAAGATAGTTTCCGGTGACGCTTGCAAATTTTGGCGCTCCAGTAGTGTCATGTATATGGATATCACCGTTTTTTATTAAAAATTCACTAATGGCTTCTTGTGATACTCCTGGTTCTACTGTTATGTGTCCACTTGATTTCTTGTAGTAACTTATTCTTTTAAATTCACTTAAATCCAAGGCAATACAATTTGAAGCGTAGGGCTCTTTACCTCCATAACCTAAGTTGGCGCCTCTACTGTAGGGGTGAACAGCAAATCCATTGCATTTTGCAAGTTCTATTATCTTAATTATTTCCATATATCGCGAAGAGCCATCGGATTCGGAAGGGTATGGTTTAACGACCAATATAGCTGAATTTTTTTCTGGATACGTGATGTACGCATCGTTAGTGTCGACAAATAATATCTGTGATGACCGAAAGCCAGAAGTTAGTAGAAGGTTTTTCAGTTGCTCAAACCCAAAGTCTAATGTTCTCATAAATAGTTCCTAACGCGCCTGAAAACTGGAATGCAATGTATTTGGTAAAGAGCACCAGGCTCGGCAAAAGTAATTAGAGTGTTTAGACGCTTCTCTAGTCTCGAGGATACTTCTCAACTTGATGCTGTATGTTTTTCAACATTATTTTAAAGCTAGGCCTTAAATTAGCGTAGAGCAGTGATGGATTGATATAATAGGGTGCACGCCTACCATGATAGTCAATAACGGGACCAACCTGCTCAAACTGAATGCCCACAAACCTCATACTTCGGGCAAGACGTGGTTCCATCATAACATACGTATGTTTTATATTATTGTGCATAACTAAAGCAGCAGCAGAGAAGTAAAGCCCGATGGCGATAAAGGGGAAACACCTTAATTCATTTTCAGAGTACGTATGTTCATTAATTACACCTGTCGCAGCACCAGAAAACCGGTCCATCTGACGCTTCCGAAACTCAAGTGGAACTGCGAGTCGAGATATCTCGCAAATGTCTTTCCGTGCAAAGTTACGTGGGTTCAGAGTTTCATGAGTAATTGAATTAATGCAGTATTTCTCAATAGGGAGAAGTTGGTTTTCTATCTGGGGTCTAACCAAACGTACTGTCCCAGCATAGTGACCTGAGACTTTATGTCTTATTAAACAAGGGCTCGAGAATTTATCGAATTCGTCAGTTTCAAGACAATTGTTTTTGAGTGGTTCAAACTCGAGCTCTTCACAATAAACTTTATGTCTAATATTAAAGCTCTCAGTACGTGTATTTTCGGACTGCGCAACTACTGGCTCTAAGAACTCGGAAAAGTGTTTTGAGATGAACTTGGCTTCTTGGAGTTTTTCCAACCCCCCAAGAGCCTTTCCCAATTTACTGTCCCGGCCGACAATTGACTTCACGCGTCCTATTATTGTTTTATTAGCCACTAAACTTTGGTCCACACAAAAAACGTCCTTCAAAACAGTCTAGCAAATCTTTTCGATAATTTGCCTAATCCTTTTATACTATTTTTCCAAAACATGGTACTTCACTATTGCCAAGTATTCGTATATCGCTCTTCTAGTGCGCTCTAATGCTAGAATTGAAGGAAGTGAAAGAAAAGGATTTAATTCCCCAGAGCTTTGAAAATCAACTTGAAAAATCTCTGAGTTTATATCAGCGTTTTTTAGTATCTGAGCTAATCGATATTGGTGAGTGGCGCTTGTTACGGTTACTAGGGTCATGTGGCCAAATCTAGTTTTTAATGCTTCAACCTCTGATAGTGAGTCGGTACCTTCAGGTATTGAAATCACTTTATCAGGAGTTACCCCTAATGTTTCAAGAAATTGCTTTGCTTTTTCTGAATATTTAACATCTTTATCAGCAAGAAAGCTTCCCCCCGTAACTATAATTGGGATTTTCAATTCATCAGAAAAAATCTTAGCTTGAATCAACCGTTGGATTGAACACTCGTGCCAACGCGAAACTTCTGGTAGATCGTATTGCGTTTGATAATAGCATGCAGGAACAAATATAGCGTCACTTCTAGTTAAATCGGATGAATGATAGCGTTTGCTGTTGTACTCTAACGGATAAAGTAAAACGTTTGCCACCCATGGTTGAGAGCAAACCATCAACATGAGTACACCCATTAACAAAATTTTCTTCCCAGTGTTCAAATAATTTGCCCGTTTGAAAGCATATGACATAAGTATTAGCAATACGCTGATAGTTAGGGGGGATATTAAAAGCAGAATTATTTGTTTTAAAAAATCCATTGTTATCTTACGGTGTACTTTGGTTAAAGTTATTAAGCTAACGCTCAACTGGGAAAAAATACATGAAAACTTTAATTATTTGGATTTTAGTGCTGTTGGAATTACTGACTCAGAGTGTAGCAGCAGATAATGATGTAACCCCTTTTACTTCTATTGTGAAATCAGTCTCCAAAGGAACTGTTGCCGTAGCTGTCGATGCGCCAATTAAGCACAGTGCACCAAGGGTATTAGGGACGGGGTTTATTGTAGCAAACGGTTTTTTCGCAATCACAAATTATCACGTGGTATCTGAAGATTTAGACCCCACAATAGTTGAAAGTTACGTAGTCCTAAGTGGTGAAGGTACAGTAGTAAAAAAAATTAAAGCAGAAGTCTTAAAGATTGATCCTAAGCATGATTTAGCATTGTTAAAGTTGGACTCCCCCTTACCTGCATTGAAACTTGGAGATGATGAATTGTTAGAACCTGGGTCAGAAATCGCGTTAACGGGCTTCCCAATTGGCGCTATTTTGGGTTTATATCCTGCTACACACAGAGGGTATATTTCTGCAATAACGCCAGACGCAATCCCAGCGTTAAATAGCAACCAATTAACTAATACCATGATGGCACGCTTAAAGAACGTAAGCCTAATTTATCAACTGGATGCAATTGCTTATCCAGGCAACAGTGGCAGTCCCTTGTACGACCCTCGAACAGGAGAGGTAATTGGTGTAATAAACAAAGTTCTAGTAAAAGATACAAAAGAAAGTGCACTTGCTTCACCAACTGGTATTTCATATGCAGTACCTATTCGGTTTGTAACCACCCTGTTGAAAGGAGCTACAAATTAACTCTAGAACAGTAATTAGATATTTTATGGTGCATTATTTGCTAACTGTTTTTTATTTTCTTAATTCAAACTATAAAAACTTTGCCGACCAAGAGCTGAGCTTTATGTAGCATAGTTAACTGACAAGGCTAGTTTTATAGAAGTAGGTTGTATAAGAATTCTGTCGCTCGTTTGAACTAGAATAAAGCACGAGCGTATCAGTGATACTTTAATTTAAAATACGAAATCCAAGGGATTAATAAATGAAAATCTTAGTCACCGGAGCAGCTGGTTTCATTGGTGCAGCTGTATCGCAATACCTTATCAATCGTGGTGACCAAGTTGTCGGGATTGACAACATTAACGATTATTACGATGTGAATTTAAAGCACGCTCGTCTGGACGAGATTAAATCATCTACTGCTGCTGATTTATTTTCATTTATCGAGATGGGGGTAGAAGAGCGCGACAAAATGGCTGCGCTTTTTGAAGAGCACAAATTTGATAGAGTGGTGCATTTGGCTGCTCAAGCTGGTGTGCGTTATTCACTTGAAAATCCTAACGCTTACGTCGACTCAAATATTGTTGGCTTTGTGAATATTCTAGAAGGGTGTCGCCATAATAACGTCGAGCATTTGGTCTACGCGTCATCTAGCTCAGTCTACGGTGCGAATGAAACTATGCCGTTTTCAGAACAGCATAACGTAGATCATCAAGTTAGCTTGTATGCGGCTTCTAAAAAAGCTAACGAGCTAATGGCTCATACTTATAGTCACCTGTATAACTTGCCTACAACGGGGCTGCGCTTTTTCACTGTTTACGGGCCTTGGGGCCGTCCAGACATGGCGCTTTTCAAGTTCACTAAGGCTATTTTGGAAGGTAAAACAATACAGGTTTACAACTATGGTAACCACCGTCGTGACTTCACTTATATCGATGATATCGTTGAAGGCGTAATTCGCTCATTGGATAATGTGGCTAAACCTAACGAGAATTGGGACGGCAGCAATCCAGATCCAAGTACGAGTAAGGCGCCCTATAAGGTATACAATATTGGTGCGCAGACACCAGTTCACCTTTTGAAGTTTATTGAAACCCTCGAAAGTGCATTGGGTATTGAGGCGAAGAAAGAACTTCTTCCTATGCAGCCGGGCGATGTGCCTGACACCTATGCTGATGTGTCGTCGCTCGTTGAAGATACTGGGTACCAGCCATCTACCGATGTTGAAACAGGCGTAAAAGCGTTTGTCGATTGGTATCGTGACTTTTATAAAGTGTAAGCGCTAGCGACTTATAATTACTTTCTGAAACCGTTAAAGTACACTGCTTCTCATAAATCCCGCACACTTTTTGGGCAAGAACTCTTTCGTGGTTGCATAACCGAGCTCAAAAAGTGTGTTCTTAATTTCAGGTGTAAGCGAAAAATCTACCGCGGAAATCTCCCCGGTATTCACCACCACGGTATTGTGCCAATACTTCGCATTGACGTACTCCCTGGATATTGCCGTCATAAACGTGCGAATAAGCATGCTGACGTATTGCGGCAGTTGAAGTAAGTTCTTTTTAATGGCCTTGCGTTTTTGTTCGGTGCTTTGCAGTCTGAAGCATACTGATGGCGTGCCATCGCCTCGCCAATCTTCAAACAGCGCATCTTCAGACAATATAGCGCCGTCTACTAGCAAGTGCTCTTTAAAGGGTTTGAACGAGAAGATGAGCGGTATCGACATAGAGTACCGCACTGCTTCTGACACCTTCATATCTGGAGAGGTTTGTTTGTTGAACAAAACTGGTCCGCCGCCGTTTACGTCGGTAGCGAGAATATGCAGGTTGAGTGGGAGGTCGGCAAACACTGCGCCTTCCAACTGTTCGTCAATCCATCGTTGAAATACGTCGCCAGAAGAAAGTCCGCCTTCCCGGAGTAATCTTACGAGTGAAAATTCAGTGAATTGCTTGAAATCAGTAACCAGTGCGAGCTCTCGCATTTGCTCCACTGTGTAACCTTTGGCGTAAAGCGAAGCGATAATCGAGCCACCTGATACACCCACTAAAGTGTCGAAGCCTACGTTCATGTCCTGCAGCGCTTTAATGATGCCGATATGGGCGCTCAATCTTGTTCCTCCACCTGAAAAGATGGGCACAATTTGCGTGACGTTCGCCTGTAATAAATTATTCGGTATTGCTGCCGAGGCTATCTGCATGTGCATACTCCAAACTAAGGAGGCTTTGCGCTAAGTGTTTAGTTCCAACGGAATAACAAACGCTGCGCCCCACACTATAAAAGCGTAGTTTACTCATGCATTATCAGCAAAGTATCAACGGGGAGATAAGCGATATCTTTAGTCTAAAGTGTTGCCATATCGCTACACAATTCGCTTTGAGTGTGTTTGCGAATTGATTTCACGTGTCGCGACAATAAATGCAAACGCATTAGTGATACACCAGCAATAAATAAAAAGGCTCACTTCTGTTTACTAACAGAGTGAGCCTTATTCAAATGCTTCTAATGAGGCTTGAAACTAGCTAGCTAATTCTTTGGTGTTTTACCGTATGGAATATAGCTATTAGATTCCAATTCTTAGCCCTCATATTTTGTACTAGCTCGCCGCAAGTTTTGCCTTCATTTCGCGGCGACGGGCGTGCAGTAAAGGTTCTGTGTAACCGCTAGGCTGCTCTTTACCTTTGAAGATTAGATCGCTTGCGGCTAAGAAGCCAATTGAGCTGTCTAAATCAGGTGCCATAGGGATATACTCAGGATCCCCCGCATTTTGCTCATCTACTAAGACAGCCATACGAGCCAAAGACTCTTTTACCTGATCTACACTTACAATGCCGTGCTCTAGCCAGTTAGCGATATGCTGAGATGAAATACGCAACGTCGCGCGGTCTTCCATCAAGCCTACATTGTTGATGTCAGGAACTTTCGAGCAGCCTACGCCTTGGTGAACCCAGCGTACAACGTAGCCTAAAATGCCCTGAACGTTATTGTCGATTTCACGCTTAATACTCTCACGCGTCAAAGTAGAGGCATCTTCTAACAATGGAATGGTAAGTATGTCAGCAAGGCCACTAAAGTTTTCATCTAGCGACTTTTGAACGTCAAACACATTTACATCGTGGTAATGAAGCGCGTGCAGTGTTGCTGCAGTAGGTGAGGGAACCCAAGCAGTATTAGCGCCAGCCTTAGGGTGGCCTATTTTGGCGGTCATCATATTTTGCATTTCATCAGGTATTGGCCACATGCCCTTACCAATTTGCGCTTTGCCAGAAAGGCCGCAGCGAAGGCCTACTGCAACGTTTGCAGTTTCATAAGCCTTAATCCACGCCATAGACTTGAGCGCGGCTTTTTCTGCAAAAGGGCCGGCAAGCATTGAGGTATGAATTTCATCACCGGTTCTGTCTAAGAAGCCCGTGTTAATGAACACAACGCGTGAAGTAGCCTCGGCAATACAAGCTTGTAGATTAATACTCGTACGGCGCTCTTCATCCATTATGCCCATTTTAAGGGTGTTAGCTGGAACATCGATAATCGCTTCGATAGCACCAAACAATGCGTTAGAGAATGCCACTTCTTCTGGCCCGTGCATTTTAGGTTTAACAATATAAATACTGCCTTCGCGGCTGTTTTTAAATTTGCTGTTTCCTAAAAGATCATGCTTTGCGATAAGTGAAGTGACTAAACCGTCCATGATCCCCTCTGGCACTTCTTCGCCGTCAAAGAGCATAGCATTGTTAGTCATAAGGTGGCCCACGTTTCTAACAAACATAAGGCTTCGACCAGAAAGTACTAGTTCGCCGTCTTTTAGCTTGTCTTGTGAAGCGTGTTTAGACGGCTGGTAGCTTCTATCGTCATGCATAGCGCGAACAAGCTGCTTGCCGCCCTTTGTCATTTCAATGCTTAGCGAGCCTTTCATTAAGCCTAACCAGTTGCTATACACCAAGGTTTTGTCTTCAGCGTCAACAGCAGCAACGGAATCTTCGCAGTCCATAATGGTGGTTAATGCAGCTTCAACCAGTACGTCTTTTACGTTTGCGGCATCGCTCTCGCCAATAGGATGAGTCGGGTCTAGTTGAATTTCAAAATGCAGACCGTTGTGTGCAAATAGCAGGCTTGACGGTGCGCTAATGTCACCTTGGTATCCTTGCCATTGCTCTGTGTTTGCTAAGGTGGTTTCATCGCCGTCGACAAGAGTGATCGCCAATTTACCCGATTCAATCTTATACTCAGTAACGTCAGCGTGGTTGCCTTTCGCAAGCGGTATCATGCTATCTAGATAGTCTTTCGCTTTCGCAACTACTTTGGCGCCGCGTACGGGGTTGTAGCTTTTTCCCGCTTCTGCTCCACCTTCGTTGCTGATGACATCAGTGCCGTATAGTGCGTCGTAAAGGCTTCCCCAACGGGCATTTACCGCGTTAAGTGCATAGCGAGCGTTATTGATTGGCACGACTAGCTGAGGGCCTGCCATTGTTGCTATTTCGGCGTCTACATTTTGTGTTTGTGCACTTACTTGTGACGGCTGCTCAACAAGGTAACCAATGCTTTTTAGGAAGTCGGTATATTCGTTTCCGTTTACTGGGTTACCAGCTTTATGATAATCGTCGATAGCGCGCTGAAGCTGTTCTCGCTTTTCTAATAGTGCGCGATTTTGAGGAATGAATTTTTCGAAGAGGGTTTCTGCACCTTGCCAAAAGGTGTCTTTATCTACGCCTGTGCCAGGAAGTGCCTGTTCATTAATAAAGTTATCGAGTTGTTCGGCAACCTGTAGTCGGCCTCTAGTAATATATCCTTGCATAACTACCTCTATACATTTGTCTGTTCACCCAGTGTAGTGTGTATAGAGATAGTTTTTTAATTTATGGTTTGTATTTCTGCCATATATTTTGTGAATGTTTAGCCCGCATTCATTTCGCTAGCTACATCGCTGATTAAGCGGCGCAACCAAATGTGACCTGCGTCGTGGTGAAGTAAGGCGCTCCACGCCATTTTTAGCGCAATAGGTGGTATGTCGAAAGGCGGCTCTTTAATCACCACATCTGGGTCGTGTTTGAACAAACGCGCCGCTTTGCTTGGTAAGGTAGCAATAAGTTTTTGCTTTTTCGCAATCTGAAGCGCTGCATGGTAATGACGAGTAAATACGCGAATAGCACGCTGTTTTCCGATTTTTGTAAGCTCTGCGTCAACCCAACCCAATTTTTGTACTTCATTTGGATCGATACCTACACCTACGCCAAACCCAGTTTTACTCACCCAAATATGCTGGGCACTCAAGTAGCCTTCTAGGTTGCATTTTTCTACTAGCGGATGGTCGGAACTCATTACGCAGCTAAAGGTGTCATACCAGATAACTTTTTGGTGAAACGACAAAGGCAGTTCATCGAAGCGGTTGATTGCCATATCCACTTTACCTTGCTCGACATCGTGAAACGTCACGTCACTCGGCGTAATAAGGTCAAGCGTAATATTGGGCGCTAAATCCGCCAGTCTTCCAACAAGTTCAAGTAACAAGGTACTCTCTGCATAGTCACTGGTCATGATGCGGAAGGTTCGGTCGCTGGTTAACGGATCGAAATCAGTCTCGGGTTGAATAGAGCTTTCCAATCGACTAAGCACATCGCGAATAATGGGTTGTAGTTCAAGCGCGCGCTTAGTGGGGGTCATCCCATCGCTGGTACGCACTAAAAGTGGATCTTTAAATAGATCGCGAAGACGCTTCAGGCCGTTACTCATTGCTGGCTGAGTAATGCTTAGCTGGTTTGCAGCTTTTGTTACACTTCCTTCGCGCAACAGCACATCTAAATAAACCAATAAATTCAGGTCGACCTTCGCTATATTCATTATTCTAATGCTCTTTTTAAACCTAATTAAACATAGCTATTATAAAGCTTTTTTATTTCAATGTCAGATAAGCGTTTAGTCTTAAATTGGCCGTCGTTATACCTATAAGGTATTGAAATATAATTGTTATATTGTTTTTTTATGAAATTTAGGAAAATATGGCTTTTTTTGTTTTATGCAAAAAGCATAAGTGAAGTGAATGACGTGCACAAAAAAGGGCACCCGAAGGTGCCCTGTAGGAAAGGTTGGGATACTTTCCGTTTAACTCATTGCCTGTTCGCGTTATACGTCGAACTGGTTCATGGTGTTATCTTCACCAGACGCTTTAAGTGCACCTTCACCAGAGAAGTACTCTTTGTGTGTATCACCTAGGTCAGAACCTGCCATCGCTTGGTGCTTAACGCACGCTAGACCTTGGCGAATTTCTTGACGCTGAACACCGCGAACATAAGCAAGCATACCTTCTTCACCGAAGTAACCTTTTGCAAGGTTGTCAGTAGACAGCGCTGCAGTGTGGTAAGTCGGTAGCGTGATAAGGTGGTGGAAGATACCCGCTTCGCGTGCTGCGTCAGCCTGGAAGCTCTTAATCTTCTCGTCCGCTGCTGCTGCAAGTTCGCTGTCATCATAGTCGGCAGACATAAGTTTCGCGCGGTCGTAGCCAGATACGTCTTTGCCTTCTTCTGTCCAAGCATCAAACACTTGCTGACGGAAGTTAAGCGTCCAGTTGAATGATGGAGAGTTGTTATAAACCAGCTTTGCGTTTGGTACTTGTTCGCGAATAGCGTTAACCATTTCAGCAATTTGGCCAACGTGAGGCTTTTCAGTTTCAATCCAAAGCAAGTCAGCGCCGTGCTTAAGTGACGTTACGCAGTCAAGTACTACACGGTCAAAACCTGTGTTGTCTTTAAAGCGGAACAAGCCGTTTGGTAGACGCTCAGGCTTAACCAGTTTGCCACCTTGCTTAAGAACTAGGTCACCTTCACTTAGATCTTCTGCCCCTGCAACTTCGGTAGTTTTAAGGAAAGCATTGTACTGAGCAGCTAAGTCGCCTTCTGATGTAGATACTGGGATCTTCTGGGTAAGACCAGCACCTAGTGAGTCTGTACGTGCAACAATTACACCTTCATCAACACCTAGTTCAAGGAATGCATAGCGTACTGCATTGATTTTCGCTAGGAAGTCTTCGTGTGGCACGGTTACTTTACCGTCTTGGTGACCACATTGCTTCGCGTCCGATACTTGGTTCTCAATTTGGATACAGCATGCACCTGCTTCAATCATTTGCTTTGCAAGTAGGTAGGTTGCTTCTTCGTTACCAAAGCCCGCATCGATATCTGCGATAATTGGAACTACGTGAGTTTCGTAATTGTCGATTTCAGCTTGAATCGCAGCTACATCACCACCGTTTTTCTTAGCGTCGTCTAGCTTGTGGAAAAGGTCGCCCAATTCACGCGCATCTGCTTGGCGAAGGAAAGTATAAAGTTCTTCGATAAGCGCAGACACTGATGTTTTTTCATGCATTGATTGGTCAGGAAGAGGACCAAATTCAGAGCGAAGTGCTGCTACCATCCAGCCTGAAAGGTAAAGGTAGCTTTTGTTAGTTGTGCCTTGATGCTTTTTAACTGAAAGCATTTTTTGCTGACCTACAAAGCCATGCCAGCAGCCCAGTGACTGTGTGTACTGAGACGAATCTGCGTCGTATTCAGCCATGTCTTTGCGCATAATGCTTGCAGTGTAGCGAGCAATGTCTAAACCTGTTTTAAAACGGTTTTGAACCTTCATGCGTGCAGCGAATTCTGGGTTGATACCTTCCCAAGTTCCGTTTTGTGCTGCCTTTAATGTGGCGAAGTTATCAATGTCTTGTTGATATTGCGACATGAGCGTCTCTCCCGACTATAATTAAAATACTTAACGTTGTTTATGTTTACGCTGTAGGGCGTTCCCGTTGATTCCATTTCATCCTAGTGCCGGATTTGGAATAATAGAAATATATATTTTGCATTGCGGTCATTTATTTTGTGAATGACTGGCGCCGAGAGAAGTCTAGATACTGTAAATCTTTGACACCTTTGTTTGGTGGTTTTAAGGCAATGGGGCAGCAGTGGGGCAAGAAGTGGTCGGTAAAAAATAACTCACGTAGGTTGCAAACGCTTGCTGGTATTGACTATTTCGTCTGTCTATTAGCTAAAAGGGTAATAGCTTTGCTGGTGTGAGCAAGGTAAATTTAGGCGTAAAGCTTCACGCTAAATAATCTTGTCCGATACGAGGGCGCTTTTGTTTTAGCTTGTTGATATATAATATGAAAAGTGGGTGTTATGAGTAGTAGTGTATTGTCGTCAGTTGACCAAAGAACCAAGCTTGTTGGCGAGAACAGGCTTGAGCTTTTGATTTTTCAACTGGGAACGCGACACATTTTTGCCATGAACGTCTTTAAAATTAAAGAAGTTATAAACGTACCCAAGCTCAATATAATGCCGGGTTCACATCACAACCTGAAAGGCGTGATGAACTACCGAGGAAGTTCCATTCCAATTATAGACTTGCGTCAGGCAATCAAAATGCGCGGTGCAGCTACGCAAGCAACAGCGAAGAATGTCATTATCACTGAATATAACAGAAGCGTGCAGGGCTTCATTATTGGTGAAGTGAAAAACATAGTGAATACATCGTGGGGAACCATTCAGCCACCCCCTAGCGGCATTGGAAAATCCAATTATTTAACCGCCATAACTCAGGTGAATGTTGAGGGTAAACAAGAGCTGGTAGAAATCATCGATGTTGAAAAAGTACTCGCGGAAATCATCGATTACGACACATCTATCTCTGAAGAAGTGCTAGATAAAGACATTGTTAACCACTTCTTAGGCAAGAAAGTGTTGATAGTAGATGACTCAAGCACAGCAAGAAAACAGATTAAAGATACGTTAGAGCAGCTAGGTATAACAATCATCGAACGTAAAAACGGCGCTGAAGCGTTAGCGCTGCTGAAGAAGTGGGCCGATGAGGGGAAGAACCCAACCGACGAAATTTTGCTAATGTTTACCGACGCAGAAATGCCAGAAATGGACGGCTATCGGCTTACTTCTGAAGTGCGTAACGATCCTCGTATGAGCAATTTATTTATAGCACTCAACACATCATTAAGCGGAAGCTTCAACGACGCCATGGTAGAAAAAGTTGGATGTGACAGGTTTATCTCCAAATTCCAGCCCGACATGCTCGTTGACGTGGCACAACAGCGCATGCGCGAATACCTCTCATCACAAAATAAGTAGTCGCTTCCTTCTTTAAAGTTGCTAATTTAATGAGATGACCATCTGGTCATCTCATGCTTGCGTTATTTTGTCCAAAAGCTTTGAGCATCTTGCCAGCCTGCTTTACACTATTACATCTTATCGCTTTGCTAACACCTTTATGATCACCAAAGAATCATTCGCGATAGTGTCGTTATTGTTGTATCTGCGGGTATCCAGGCCAGTAGGTACCTTACTTACTCAGGGAAGTTTAAATGATTAAACAATTTGTTCGCACATCACTACTAAGTTGTGCGTCTATTGCTGTTCTTGCGGGTTGTGGTATCACTGAATCTATGACCGAATCAGCAAGTGCAACCGGTACGCAAACTAAAGGTGTACCGAAAAATATAATAATGGTTGTAGCCGACGGTATGGGGCCTGCCTATACCACGGCTTATCGTAATTATGTAGATGACCCGTCAACACCGAAAATCGAATCGGTTGTGTTTGACGATATTTTAGTGGGCAATGCTTCCACGTATCCTGCGCAAGTATCTGGTTACGTTACTGATTCAGCCGCTGCTGCAACCGCTCTTGCTACTGGCGTTAAGTCATACAACGGTGCAATTGGTGTTGATGTAAATAAACAACCAGTAAACTCTGTTATGTACCATGCTAAGAGTAAAGGCATGCGTACTGGTTTGGCAGTAACGTCTCAAATTGTTCATGCGACACCTGCGTCATACATTGCGCATAACGAAAGCCGTAAGAACTACAACGAAATAGCTGAAGATTTCTTTGATGTTCGCGTGGACGGTAAGTTTGTCGCTGACGTGATGCTAGGCGGTGGAACGTCTTACTTTGAACGCGATGACAGAGATATTTTGGCGCAGTTTATTGATGCTGGCTACGAATATGCCGATTCATATAACCGTCTGGCTTCAGTGCCTGCGGGAAGTAATGTTCTCGGTCTGTTTGCTCCAGTAGCGCTGCCTGCGGTATTGGATGACAAGCGCAAAAATCGTCTTGAGTACCTAACTCAACATGCTATTAAACACTTAGAAAACGACAATGGGTTCTTTCTTCTCGTTGAAGCAAGTCAAGTAGATTGGGCTGGTCACGCAAACGATATCGCGTCTGCCATGGCTGAGATGCACGACTTAGCGCAAACCATGGAATATTTGCGAGATTATGTAAAAACGAATCCTGACACCTTGGTTATTTTGACGGCGGATCACAGCACAGGTGGCTTAACCATTGGCGCAAACGGCGACTACCGCTGGAGCCCTGAACATCTTAAGTCTATGTCAGCCTCGGTAATGACAATTGCTTTAGAGATGGCAAATGAAGAGAACCCTGGCGAATTTGTGGCGCAGAAGCTTGGCTTGTCGTTGAGTGAAGAAGAGCTTGCCACGCTAGATAGCGTATCAAACCAAGATGATGAAACTCGCTTCATGGCAGTAAAAACCTTCTTAGACACCAAAACAAACACGGGGTGGACAACAGGCGGTCACACTGGTGTAGATGTTGAAGTATTTGCTTTTGGTGCTGGTTATCAATCGCTTATGGGGCAAATTGATAACACAGATATTGCAAAAACAATCTTCAGTTTTATCGATAAAAAACAGCCAGTAATAATCGATTCCGATTCAAATAAAGTATCAGAAAAGGTATCGACCAACATTGAGCTTACGTCAGACGAAGATGATGATGGCTTGTGTGACTTTAAGGAAGATTGGCGCTGTAACTAATCGCTACATTGTTTGTATAGAAATTAAAGCGCCAGCGTTTTTATAACAAGGCGCTTTATTTTTATCTGTGGTAAGCAGGAAAGGGGAACTATGAAAAACGAAATGCTGGCACTACTTCAAGATATCTATGATGAAGTTGAGCCCATGTTGGGCATGGGAAAAGTTGCCGACTACATCCCTGCGTTGGCCACGGTTAATCCACGGCAATTTGGCATTTCAATTTGCGATACAAACGGTCAAATAACGTCGATAGGCGATGCGAGCGTTCCTTTTTCTATTCAAAGTATCTCAAAAGTCTTTAATCTTGTTTTAGCTATCAATCACTACGGTGAAACCATGTGGGAGCGAGTTGGATGCGAGCCATCCGGCCTGCCGTTTAATTCTCTTGTACAGTTGGAATATGAAAACGGTATTCCCCGCAACCCCTTCATTAATGCCGGTGCGCTGGTGGTTAGTGATATGGTGCAATCTCGGTTCGCTTCCCCTTATATTGCCATGCGAGATTTCGTAAGACGCTTAAGCTGTAACGGCGATATCGTGGTAAATAAGGTGGTGGCGGAGTCTGAATACGAGCACCGCTCTCGCAATGCAGCAATGGCATATTTGATGAAAGCCTACGGAAATTTTGAAAACGAAGTGGAAGATGTGCTTCGTAATTATTTTCACAACTGTGCACTAGAAATGAGTTGTGAGGACTTGGCGCGCTCAACGAGCTTTCTTGCTAACGCAGGTTTTTCTACTTGCGCAAATGAAAAGGTGCTAACGCCTTATCAAACCAAACAAGTGAACGCGCTTCTGGCGACTAGCGGTATGTATGACGAAGCTGGGAGCTTTGCTTTTAAAGTAGGCTTGCCGGGTAAAAGTGGCGTAGGTGGAGGCATAGTGGCTGTTGTACCAGGACGCTTTTCAATATGCGTATTTTCGCCAGCGCTTAATAGCGTGGGTAATTCTCAGCTAGGTGTGGCGGCTTTGACATCGCTAAGTGAACGCATCAATTGGTCTATTTATTAGGGGCTATTACGCTTCGCTGTATATCAAAGGTCAACAGGCCTTAGTAGCCTGTCAATTCCATAAAGCCGCTTCCTGAATGGGAGCCTTTTATTTCCACTCGTCCTTCATAATAGGGAAATAAGCTGTTATTCCATTGGTTTTCCTTGAACGGGCGAATGAATAGGTCGATATCTTTTTCTGGTATTTGAATACGCCAAGCGGTGGGAACAGAGCGAGGTGACTCTCCCTCGTTGATTGTTTCATAGGCCGTTGGCGTAATTGATACGTTGGCTTGCTCGATGGTTTCTTTCGTGCCATTTTTCGCTATATAGCTAGCCGTTGTGAATATTTCGCTGTGTTTGCTTGTACTATTTTTCATGTTTTCATTCATGGCGTGCATGCGAAACGCCATCAATTTACTTCCATCGTCTAAATGCAGCGAGAACCAATCCCATCCCATGGCTTCACTGTTGGCTAGGTGGCTCGTCCATTCGTGATCAAACCAGCCTTTACCCGTAACTCTTACGCTATTGCCCTCTATGTTTAACGTACCTTTCGCGTTAATAAATGGTTGGCTGTAATAGTAAGAGCGAAGGCGTTCGTCTTGTGTTTTTTTACTGTAGCCGTTATCACCCTGTTTGATGAAAGGCCCATAGGTATCTAGATTAAGCGAGACTTTGACGGCGCTAACGCTCGGCGCGTCATTTAATTCTGATAAGCTGTCTGCAGCGGTAGTGGGGATTTTTCCATTTATTCTGACCGGATGATGCGTGCTGCTTTGCCCAAAAGCGACTTTTAACACGGACGGGAACATGGCTTTGCTTTCTGCACCTGTTTGAACCTCCGCCTGTGCCGCTTTCCAAGCCCAATCGTCAATCACTGTCGTAAAGGGTTGTTGATTCACATAGGCATTACCTACACCGCCGCTTGCAAATCGTTCTTCGAAATAATGCTGTTCAGCGGTGTGTAGCGAAGCATGTCCCATCCACTGCTGGCCATTGGTCCAGTTTTTTGCGATATGGTTGTTGGCGTTAACTTCAGCACTATTTTCAGCATTAACCTTAACGCTTGGAGGGGCATTTAGCTCAGTATTGAAACGAAAAAGCGTATATTGAAGGCCGAACTCTTGCCCGTCTTCAGCGCTTAACACAAACGTGAGGTACCACCACTCTAACTGAAAATCGGGATGACTCATGTGATCGCGCGGTATCGCAACAGTATAGCCCCGCTTTACTGGCGTAAAGGCGTCGCTCGACTGCATGTTTCCAAAAAAGCCGTTTGGCGTGGAGGTTCCCAGAGTTTCGTTTTCATCTTTTGGGTTTTCAGTACATGCACTCAACGTGAAACAAATAGCTATAAGTACTAAAAAAGTATTGGCTTTAAATTGCAAAAACGTGGTGTTGGCACTACCTAAATGGTTTTTCATAGCTGAACTTCCTGCCTTAAATCAACTTTCGGCTTAAGTTTTCCTAAAGGTAACAACAGCACCAGTGAAACGATAAGCAGCGATAACCCCACGCTAGAGAGAATAACCTCTGCATTAAGTGAAAGCGGGTACACCCAGTTAAATGCATGCCGGTTTACTTGTTGAATAAAGACATAGGCCAAGTACACGCCAAAAGGAATGGCGAGCAAGGCTGAGATAAAACAAAGCAGCAGATATTGCGCAAACAGAGATGCTTTTACTTTAAGCTGACTAACGCCAATGGCACGCAATACAGATAACTGCGCTGTGCTGCCTATGGTTAGCACCGTCAGCGAAACAGCGAAGGCGACGCCCGCCACCAATAGGGTGGTAATGTTAAGGCCGTCGGTTAATACAAAGGTACGATCAAAGGTCTGCATAGAGGTATCTAACAGCGCTTGTCGGGTATAAAGGGCAATTTCGCGGTGTTCCCCTAACTGTGATTTTAGCTGCTGTTCGAGGATGTCCTTTCCATAGGTGCTTTGTTTGTTATCGCCTATCACGTTCGTCTCAATAGGCGGCTCTGGGTAAATAGCTACTACACCGGGAAAAAGTTGATCCCTGATAAGGACATCGTTTCGATTAAACGAGGGAAGAGGCACTAATATTTGCCCGTTCAGGTTACCGTAGTCAGGATAAATACCCAGTACTTTCCATTGAGGCGTCGCTGCAAATACCTTTGAGTTCGACGAACTGCTTTGTGAGCCTTGTGTTGGGTCAGTAGTTTTATCTTGTGGCGAGCTATACGCCTCGTTAGATGTATTAACCGCCGAAGAACTTGAATTCGCAGTTTTACGAAGGCGAATATTTTCTATATCTAGCGTGTGTCCTAACTTTGCGTTAAGGGCAAACGCTAATTGCTGATTGATGAATACCCCTTTCCCTTCTGTAAACTCACGCCACGCTGTGCTGAGGTCGTTGTTTATTACATCATCGAGGACAAGCGCCTTTTTACCGTTTTGGTGAACGGGGTAGCTACTGATAGAAACGTAAGTGGGTGGGCTGTTACTGACTTCATGTGTTTCTTTATGTGTCTCTTCTTGAGCACGTGAGCTAATGACAGCTCCCTCGGCCTTAAGTAAAGGAGTTAAAGCAAGCGGAGGTAACGATTTGGTAGATAACGTTTCGATACGACTAAGTGGCGCGTCGGTGTACAGATAGAAAGGCGCGTAAAGCCTTTGCGTTAACCATTGTTCAGTGGCGTCTCTAAAGCTGTCCGTCATGGTATTCATACCAATATTTGCGGTTAGCGCTATAAAGAATGCACAAACGGCGAGACGGGTTTTGCTAGACAGTAAATGCATATTAGCAATGACGTAGTGAAACACGGGCCACTGTCTTGGTACAAATCTAGTCAGTAGCTTAGAGAAAATAGGTAACCAAAGAAGAATAAGCGCGCAGCTGGTAAGGAGTAACAGTGCAACAAAGAAAAGTGCTGAAGCAGTAGAAGATACGAACCCCTCAGCGATAAATAACAGTAGTAGGGCACATAATGAGATAAGACCTACGGCAAATTGGCCTAACGCATTTTCTTTTTTGACAGGCGCTACGGTTAGGGCATTTGAAAGCTTAACTATAGAAACTAACGAAAAAACAACCAGCGATATAAAGGTCGTTGTTAATGCGAAGCCGAAGGTGAAAAGCAGATTAACGTCTGGGTTAACAAATACGGCGTTAAACAATGACGTAAATGTACCGTTTATCACAGGTGACAACCATGACGCCGCTTGAAAACCGATGAACATGCCAATTGGAATACTTATTACGCAGTAAACAAGCAACTCGGTGAATAGGGCAATGCTTAAAATTCGCTGAGATATGCCCAGCTGCCTTAAACGAATGATATTGGGTAGCCGCGTGCGGTACATCAAGTTTAGCGCGTTAAGTACTATAAAAAGCGCCACAACGCCCATCAGTCCGCTCGTCGCCCAAAGATTTAGCCTAAAACTATCTGGCAACGAACCGGTGTCATTGTCTGTATTGCTAGTGGTTTGCTTTACAGGTATTCCAAGTAGGGTTTCTATTTGGGTTAAATGTTGATGTGATAGCGGTGAAAGTGCAATAAGCCCGGAAAGTGGGACGTAAGCTTTCTGTTGCTTTGCTTGTTTCTCTTGCGCGCGTTTAGCATTGTCAGGAATAACAGGCTTAACAGATTCATCATTCTCAATCGTTACCCCGCCTCTGTAAAATTCATCGATAGAGATTAAAATTGTATTTTGCGGAGCAAAGCTGCTCACATACGCGCTTACCGTTGCAGGCCAATAGGGACTTGGCGCGGATTTTCTATCGATTTCATTGAGCGTGTCGTGACAGGCCAGTTTTGCGTTCGTTAAGGGGTGAATAAGCCCATTTACAGCGAAGTCGCCCCCAGAATTTGAGCGCAATTCGCGTCCCGCTGGCGTCTGCTGGTTTTCCATTTCACTAAATTTCTTCGCATTTGGCGATAAATAGGAAAGCGAAAGAGCGCTATCGTTTTGGGCAGGCGCTTCAAAACCTCTCTTTCTAAATGCGTTTCCTAAAAGAGGCTGAGTATCAACACCGATTAATGTGAGAGTTGTTGCTGTGGGCTCGCTGCCATTGCACGATAGGGTGATGTCTCTTTCAGTTATCGCAACAAGCTGGGTAAAACCCTGCTTGCGAAGCGTGGCATAATCACTTTGTGCAAAGCGAGTTCTGCTGTCTGCTGGGGTGATGATACTGCCCAAGGTAAGCCCTTGCTTCGACTGTAGCAGTTCACCTTGTGTAGCGCCTTCGTTTATAAGCAAAACGGTAACCAAGCCAGCATTGGCCAGTATAATTGCGGCCATAATGAGCAATGGCTCCCACGGCCTGTGCCTTGCCATTGCAAGTAAGCTAGAAAGTGTTAACAGTAGAGTGCGTAGCACGTTATTTTCCTACTTGCTGTTTTCGGTGTCTTTTTCACAGGGCGCATATCGCTAACGTTTTTCACCTACAATTAGCTTGCTGCTACTGGTGTAGATAAGGTTTGTTCTTTAGTTTTATATTTCACACTCTCTAATACCCCTTTATGTAGTCGCAAAGCGGCGTCTGCTTTTACTGCGACGTCTTGGCTATGAGTTACCACAACAAGAGAAGTATTGGCCTCTTTACAAGTTTTAAAGAGTAAGTCAGACACGGTTTCGCTAGTGGTTTCGTCTAAATTGCCGGTGGGTTCGTCGGCCAAGATAAGCGAGGGGCGATGTACAAGTGCTCTAGCAATGGCACAGCGCTGCTGTTCACCGCCAGATAACTGACTTAGCGGCTTTTGCGCTAGGGGTAATATCCCAAGCTGCTCCATTAATGCTAATTGGTAGTCGTTATCTACATTACCTTTTAGCCTTGCAGTAAAGGCAATGTTGTCCCACGCATTAAAGCAGTCGAATAAATTGAAGCTTTGAAACACAATACCTAAATGCTGTTTGCGAAAATTGTCGATATCCTTCGCTTTAAATGTATTATCGAGTTTGCTATTGCCAGCAATCGACAATCCATTTACCGAAATATCTCCACCGTCGGGCGTCTCAAACCCAGCAATAAGCGACAGCAAGGTAGATTTACCGCAGCCAGAAGCCCCCTGAATACTCACCGATTCACCTGTCTTTACGGTAAGGTTAAGGTTGTTGATGAGCGGAGCCCCTGTCTTTGAAAAAGATTTCTTTAAGTCTTTTATTGTCAGCATAATTCGCCGTTTTGTATTGAACCGTCTTAGTGTGAACATGAAGGAGCGAGAATGCATGCAATAGGCTATACTTAAAACGCAATTAGCAGCGCTTATGGCGTAATGTTAGAGGTGCAATGCGCGCCTTCAATTAGCGCCTACATGTTCTAATAGAACGGGTTATTTTTATATTTGAGAGTATACGTAATACCCACGCTTTTTGGTTAAAAGCGGTGCGGAAATTTGATGGGCTCATACTCTTATGCGTCTAAGGTAGTGCTTTGGTGGCTTAGGATAGTAGATATGTAACAGCTTTAATTGTGGGGAAGGGCATGTTAAAGGGGCGTTAAGCCCCTTATCGATTGTCCTTTTACTGATTGATAAAGTTATCGAGTTCTTCGCCAGTAATTTTTTTGATTTGGGCAAATAAATACCAAAGCGCAGCAATAAGCAAAATCATGCTCGGGATCACAATAACTGGGTAGCTAAGCGCAGTCATTCGGCCAAGCTCTTCAGTGTATGCCGTAGTGCCCGGCTCACTGACCAATATCATTTTTGCCAAGATATAATTTAGTGCAGAAGAGAGGAAAAACGAACTCGCTACGATGTAAGAGCTAACCGCGACTTTCTTTTTAAACTCGCTCTGTTTTCCTTTCGCATCAAGAACTTGGTTTAGGTGTGGCCAGTTTATGATTTGGTCGTTCAAAATAAGCATTTTGACCAAGGGTTTATTAGAGTATTGGGTTACGAGTACAGCAATACCGATAATGCCTGGGATAGCGGCTTCTTTTATCGCAATATACTCTGCAGGCAGTTTAAGTAAGCTAAACCCGCCGGTAAGTAGTACGCTGATAATGCCTAAAATGGAAAAGCCGTTGACCTTTCCCGACTCTTTTAAATCCCATAGGCCATAACCAATAGGAAAGCTGAGTGCCGCCACAATGCTCCACGCAGGGCCTAGGTAATCTTCCGAACTTGCATAGCTCATTAGCACCACAGGAATAACAATGTTAAACGCGAGGTTGCCGAAAAAGCCTTGGTTTTTTTGTGTAGGTTCTTGTACTGCTGACATATCTAATTACAACGTCTTATCTTGAGGCTAATTATACGTAAACTAATTAGCGTGCCCAGTGCCATGCGGCAAATAAGCCGCCAATAAAGCCAAACAGATGATATTCAAAGGAAATAAATTTGGATGTGGGAAGTACACCAACCAGCATTCCTCCGTATAGCGCTGCAACTACTAGTGAAATAAGCAAATACCGCACTTTGTTACTTCTAAACCCTGCTAGCACGAGGAAGCCGAAGTAGCCATATACCATGCCGCTCGCGCCAATATGCGTAGCGCTTCTACCGAACAGCCACACGCCCAAACCACCTATAAGCAGTGCGCTTAGCGTAGCGATAAGAAACGTGCGTTTTCCCCACTGCATAGTAAGCCACATGAACAGCAAAAGAGGCACCAAGTTAGCCATCAAATGAGTGGGTGTACCGTGAAGGAAAGGGGCTGTGAATATATATGGCAAGGTTGAAAGTGTACGAGGCACTACACCAAACTGATTAAGTGCATTGCCGGTAAGTAAGTTTGCTACTTCTATTACGATTAACAATGCACCTAGCGTCAGTAGAACGCGAATTTGGAAAGAAAGCGGCTTCATCGAACGCCCCTAAAGTAGATTACAAAATAATATGAGGAAGGTAGCGAGAGAGATCTTGGGTAATAGCAGATGCATCTTCTCTTACTGAAATACCTGCTGGCATGTCATCTACCAACCAACTACCTATGAGTGTATGGTTACCTTCAAAAACGGGTAAAGGTTCAAATGCTTGAACAATATAGCCTTCTTCGCCGTAAGGACCATCGCTAAGCCTATTCTCAATTCCACCTTCAATGATTGAAACATTCGCGCCTTCCCTAGAAAATAGAGGCTTTTTAATCCACTTTCCTGATAGTGTGTTTGTTTTTATTTCATCTGAAAAATAAGCGGGAAGCAGGTTAGGGTGGCCTTCAAACTTCTTCCAAAGCTGAGGAAGCAAGGCTTTATTGGAAATTATCGATTTCCATGGGGGCTCTATCCAATTAACTTGGGCATCTTCTAACACATCGCCAAACTCTTCGCGCAGCATAAACTCCCAAGGATAAAGCTTGAAGCAGTCTGTAATTGGCGCGTCTTGAAGATCGGTAAAAACGCCCGTGTCCGCCAACCCAATGTCTTCAATAAAAACGAAGTCAGCTAAAAGCCCGGCCTCTGTAGCGCAGTCTTGTAGGTACTGCACTGTTCCGCGGTCTTCTACGGTATCTTTACAACACGCCATGTGCAGTTGATTAATGTTGTAGTGCAATGCTATTTCGCGAAAGCGATGAACTAGTTTTTCTTGCAAGCTATTGAACTGATCAGCGTGCAGGGCGAGTTTGCCGGCATCCACATTTTGTGAAAGCCACAGCCACTGCCAAAAGCCAGATTCATACAAGCTGGTGGGCGTATCTGCATTATTTTCTAGTAGCTTAGCTGGCCCTTTGCCGCTGTAGACAAGGTCAAGGCGTGAATACAAACTGGGGGCTCTTTCCTGCCAGCTGTTTCTTACTAAGTCCCAATGTTGCTCTGGAATTCGAAAACGAGTAAGTAATTCCTCACTATTAACCACATCTTCGGTCACTGCCAAGCACATTTGATGTAGCTCGGCTGTGGGGTCTTCAATATCGTTTTCAATTTGCGCTAGCGTGAATTGGTAGTAGGCACTTTCATCCCAATAAGGCTCGCCATACATGGTGTGGAAATGAAAACCAAACTCGTTAGCCAACTGCTGCCAGCCCTTGCGAGGCTGGCAAGGCATTCTAAACATAGTTATCCGCCCCAGCCGCCTTTACGGCTGCTGCTACCCCAAGATGATTTTGCACGAACGCTGCTACCAAACCCGCCTCGTTTCATTGTGCGGTTCACGGTAGGCTTAGGCTTATAAACGTCTTTGTTTACGCGATATTTTCTTTTGCGAATGTCGCCGTCGAACACATAGCCGTCTGCCGTTATCCAGCGTGAACGAAACGGTGAATTATATGAATAGGAAGTATATAAGGGCTGTGAGTAATAGCGATTTGGCGATAGCAGAGAGCTCACCATGTAACCTGCCATGAACGGCATGAAAAAGCTGCCGCTACTATTATTCACATATTGGCACTGGTTAGGGCCAAATTCATGTTCGCAGTCGTACTCAGAGCTAAAGCGCGGACTGGTGCGCATGGCCTCGTCGACCGCTGTCTGGTAGGCAGCTTCACAACGCTCTACTGCATCAGGAAAATCCTGTTTACAGTCTTCTAGTGAGGTGTAAATGGTGGCGTCTTCTTTTTCGCCGCCACAACCACTTAAAATAACGCTGGCCACACCCAATGCTAAAGGCTTCACGCTAAAACCTTTGCGCATGCGACCAAGGTCAATATGTTTGGTGCGTTTTAATGCGGGCTTTTCACCTTGCACGCTATCAACAACATCAAGCTGAGTGTTTCGTTTATCAGTCATCGCTGCCCCCTTAATAGGTCATGCAAGCGGCATTGAGTAAGCCTACGGCAATAGACATGCTGGCAAGCATAACACCCGCAGAAACTTCGTTATTGTTTATGCGCTCAGCGATTTTCGGCATAAAGCTAAAACGCAAAATGGCAAACGCTAGGGATTGTGCAATCACAGCAACAAGCGCCCAAATAGCAAAATCTACTACAGCAACCGAGTTTGAAGCTGCGCTGCCAAGGGCGATAGCAAAACCGATTATAGCACCACCAAAACCGATGGCAGCGGCAACGTTTTTCTCTTCTTTTACCAGCTTCCATTCATCGTGAGGTGTGACCAATGCGTACACCAATTTGAAGATAAACAAAAAAACAATCGACAAGCCGAAGTAAAGCGCAAAGTTATCAAGGCCAGCCAAAGATTGCATGATCGTATCCATAGTTATTCCCTTTTTATTAACCGTTTATAGTGATATCTGCAGGTTCAACATCAAACCCCGTTGAAATCACCAAACATCTATCTAAATTATTACCTACTTGCTTTTCTTCACCCACAACAAGCAGGGTTTCAACTCTATCGTTACTGATTGGGCGTTCATACAGCATCATAAACTGATCAGTGGTACTCACATCACCATCTTCTTCATAGGTAGTTTCAGTGACGGCAACAGGCGGTGACTCATCGCCCACTGCCCCCCACACGCGGGTATAGACCTTACCGTCAAGCTCATAGGTGGGCTGGCTGATAACGTTTTTCAAGCATTCGTTCCACTGAGCAGTATTACCAATGGTTTTCGTTTCATAAAAGTGCCACAGCTTAACATCGGTAATGTGATTCTCAGACAAGCCGCCGTCGGTGACCACCTGTAAAAATCCATCGTCGTCGGTGTAAAAGCGAAGCAGAGTGCCACCTGTATCTAAGGGCGCTTCACCTACCGCTTGAATTAATTGAGAACGGGCTGCGCCTTCAATAGTGAGCTCCGGTTCTAATAGCGAAAGTTTCAAGTTATCTAACTCGAAAGAGCCACCTAAATAAAGCCCCATTATTTCTGGCGACTTAGGTTTTTTAGGTTCTGATTTTTTAAATAGTTTACTAAACATGTTTACGCCTCTTAATCAGCGTCTAGAGAAGACCAGTTAATTGCATTAATGCGGCGCTCAGCAATATAAAACAAGGTGTCTCCCGGGTTTAACGTAACGTCCAACGGTGGGTTTACCACCATTTCTTTCACAAGACCATTTGGCGCATAACCAATAAAGATGGCATCGTGTTTACGTTTCAAGTTAATAAATAACTTAGCAACAGAAATGGCGTGGCTACTTTCTGGTATTTTTACTGAAAATTGCGCTTGGCCCTCTTCAATACTCAGCAAGTCGTGATGAAGCATACTAGAACCAGGATCAAAAGCGGCTTTAACTAACATTTCTATTGCCACGCTGGGTGTACACTCCACTTTAGGACAGTGATCCTGAAGTAAGCTGACTAGGCTATCATCATCAAAATAGGCCACCTGATGTGCATCAGGATTACGCTTAGTACAATACAGCGCGGTAGTCATGGTGACATCGTCTTGTGGGTTATCGATAAGAATAGTTCGGGCGGTGGACACGCAGGCGCGATCCATATCTTCGTCTTTGTTAAACGAATCTACCTTCACGAACTCAATCACGCCAGGCATGGGGTTAGTGATATCGGCCTTCACACACAGCACAATATCAGGGCGCTCTGGCATGGCATCGCGTTCTTGAAGTATTAAATCAAGCAGTAGCATAGTACGCTGCTCATTCCACCCAATTACTAAGATATGTTCATCTAGCATCAAGCTATTCATACCCAACAATCCTTTCTTCCACGTTAATGAAACCCAAGCTGCAATCCGGCCAATTACCATGGCGAAGATACTCAAACCAAGCGGTATGACGTAAAGCGCTACAACCAGTTTTCCCGCTGGCGTGACGGGAGATAAATCACCATAGCCCACTGTAGAGGCGGTGACCGCCAGCCAGTAAATAAAGTCGGCGTTGGTAATTAAATCGTGCTCGTCTGCAGCGTAAAGTAGCCAATAGCTTGTTACTGCGTAAAAGGCGGTGGCACCGACAATAGTGTACCAGCGTGATTCTGCAAAATATTGCAGCATGATTTTTCGCAGTTTTATCCATGGAGACATAAAAGAAACAGCCCTTGTTATGCGTGCCCTTACTCTGCCTTGAAGTACTTGATTTGTCTAGGTTAGCGCTTTACTTAACGGTAATTTACGCAGGAAATTATTGTAACAAGAATTAAAAATGGGAGCGCGTAGCTCCCATTTTTCTAACTTACTTGCCTAGAATTCGCGCTAGCTCGTCATCGGCCGAGGTTTTACCACCTTTAATGCCCGCTTCGGCTAGACGTTTTTCTAGATCGCTGCTCGATTCATTATTTGCTAACTCTTCTGCAGCTTGTAGTTCAGCATTGCGCATCTTTTGCTTATCTTGAATACGTGACAGTGACTCTGTCGCCGTTTTCATTTTGCTATTCGCACCCATGTGGCGTGAAGAAACCGCTACTTGCGCCTTCTGAACGCTTTCAGTGGCTTTTACCATATCCACTTGCTGCTCTAAGCGACGTAAATTCGCTTTCGCCTGTTGGATATTTTGTGCCAGCTGCTTTTCTGACTGCTGGAACTGATCAAGATATGTTTGTTCTTGGTCTCGTTCTTCTTTAAGTTCAGACACCTTTTGCGCACAGTCTAGCGCGAGTTGGCGGTCGCTATCGATGGCTTTGCGCGCGTGAGCTTCGTATTCCGCAATTGACGAATTGAAGCTATCCACTTTTTGCTGAGAAAGTTTACACTTTGCCAAGATTTGGGTACGTGCATGGTCTGACTTACGCAATTCTTCTTTGGCTTCTCTAATTTCTTGTTCCAGAATTCGAATAGCCTGACTGTCTACGACAGATTGAGCAGCTTCGGTTGCACCACCTTTTACTGCAGTTACTAATTTTTTCCACACTGACATTCGCTTCTCCTTAGAAGTAAATTTTAGTTAAGGTGTGTTTCGTAGGCATCTAAGAAAGATGCAACATTCTGAAACAGGGTTTCCACTTCAATAACGATACTTTCGGCTTTTGACTGGGCACTTAGCGCACCAAAGGCAGTGTAGTACTCTTCACCACCAATGTTTGAAATGCCTACCGTGGTCAAAGGGAACACCATATGAGTAGACAATATTTCATGATCTAGCGCTGGCTTATCTTTCACTTCCGACGCTGCAAACAAAAGACTCTCTACTAAGATCTGCTCTCCGCTGATAGCAAGCCAGGCATCTATGCCGTCTTGATTAGCAATAAGTAAGCAGTTTTCCTCACGTGTTACCACAAAGTCATCATGCTCTTTAAATAAGGCTTCGATGCTTTCCAGTTCCCAGCTCATACCTTTCTCCTTTAATTATTGAAGCGATAGTTGTGAAAATGAATGTCGTGTAAGTGGTGTGTTATACAACTGCACTTTATTAAAAACAGATACTTTGCTGTATTAACCACCGAAGTTACTGTAACGACTATTTTCATCTTCGCCAATATCTAGACTTGCAGTGTAGACCTGTTGTGCCATAATCGTCAACATTAAATACATGCTATAAGTGTAAAAAAGTGTGTTTTTGTAAAATATATATCACATTTGTGTGGTTTTTTGGAGGCTGTGTGAACACTGGAAATACGCAAGGTGCTAAAAATGCGTGGCGGCAAACGGTAGCAAGAGTCGTGAAATCTGAGATGTCTGTGCGCGGCGTAAAATATCAAGCGTTAAGCCAAAGGCTGGAAGAGATTGGCGTGGAGCAAAGCGCAGATAATCTTAGAAATAAGGTAAATAAAGGTATTATGGGCGCCGATTTACTTCTGCAGATTTTGTACGTGTTGAAGGCGCGTCCATTAGATGGGGCGCTTTTGGAGGAAATCTTAACTGATCTTCAGCAATAAACAGCGTAAAATACCGCCGTTCATAAGATATCGATATTCAACTAACCTGTCGCGCAGAGGAATCGAAGCTTCGCAATAACGTTGCGATGAGTGAAGGTAGGCAGGGAAAATAAGCAGATAAAAAAATACCCAGCAAGTGCTGGGTACGAATGATAAGGAATGTTTATGGGAGAACATCATCACTATCTGCAGGTATCTTAACCGTTTAAGGAGTTAAGTGCTATTTAATAAATTGAATTGTACGTATATTGTTCAATATAAAGTTATTTTATAATATACGTTAATTTTTAATTTGTTGATAATAAACATTTTTTGTTTTTATTCTGACTTTGGCTTAATCTGTAGATCTATTTTTATTAGCCTTTAGCTGCAACTTAAATAACACTTAATATTCTACTTTTGTCTAACTTTTATGCCGTAATTTAGTCGTATTTATGAAACTATCAGATTTTAGCTTCGAGCTACCCGAAAAACTTATCGCCAAATACCCAACTCAGCAACGTACAGCGAGTCGCTTGTTACATTTAGATGGGAAGACTGGCAATGTAGCGCACACGATGTTCGCTGACATGCTGAAATTTGTAGAGCCAGGCGACCTCTTGGTGTTCAACAATACGCGGGTTATTCCTGCACGTTTACTGGGCAAAAAGGAAACGGGTGGTCAGGTTGAGGTGCTGATCGAGCGCATCACATCAGACAATACAGCGTTAGCGCATGTTCGCGCGAGCAAGGCGCCTAAGCCTGGATCTAAGCTGATTCTTGAAGAAAAAGTGAATGTTACGGTGACAGGGCGAGACGATGCGCTATTTATTTTACAGTTTGACCACGATGAGACCGTATTAACGCTGCTAGAAGCCCATGGCCACATGCCGCTACCTCCTTACATCGACCGTCCCGATGAAAGTTCAGACAAAGAGCGCTATCAAACCGTTTACAATCAAAAGCCGGGCGCGGTTGCGGCGCCTACTGCAGGGCTACACTTTGACGATGCAATACTGGCTGCGTTAAAAGAAAAAGGCGTTAATTTGGCCTTTGTAACTTTGCACGTTGGCGCGGGTACATTCCAGCCTGTGCGCGTTGATAATATTCAAGAGCACAAAATGCACGCAGAGTTCGCCGAAGTACCACAAGACGTTGTTGACGCTGTTCTAACCACAAAGGCCAACGGTAAACGCGTTATTGCAGTGGGTACAACCTCTGTACGCTCTTTGGAGTCAGCGGCAAAGGCAAGTGCAGAGCGCTGTGATGAGGAAGTTATTGCGCCATTTAACGAAGATACTGAGATTTTTATCTACCCTGGTTTTGAGTTTAAAGTGGTAGACGCAATGTTCACCAATTTTCACCTTCCAGAGTCCACGCTAATGATGTTAATTAGCGCATTTGCTGGCAAAGAGAATGTCATGAAGGCGTATCAAGAAGCGATAGAGAAAGAATATCGATTCTTTAGCTACGGTGATTCTATGTTTATTGAACGCGCCTAAGCACATTCGCCCGAGGACATTAGGCGTTTAAACCGGTGTTTTGCGGGCCTTTCTAGCTTAGTTACAGATAAACATAGATACGGGGCATGATCTCAGCCGAATTACTGGTATAATCGCCGCCAATTTATTTTTATACCCAGCGCAAAAGCGCAACAAAGTGGGAATGCTTTCACATGCAATTTGAGTTGTTAAAAACCGAAGGCCGAGCACGACGCGGTCGTTTGGTGTTTGAACGCGGTGTTGTTGAAACCCCAGCGTTCATGCCCGTAGGTACATACGGTACTGTTAAGGGAATGACCCCTGAAGAATTAAAAGACAGCGGTGCACACATCTGTCTTGGAAACACGTTTCACCTGATGCTTCGTCCTGGTACAGGCATTATTCGCCAGCATGGCGACCTGCACGACTTCATGAATTGGGACAAGCCAATCCTTACGGATTCGGGTGGCTTCCAAGTGTTTAGCTTGGGTGATTTGCGTAAAATTACCGAAGAAGGTGTAACATTCCGCTCTCCGATAAACGGCGAAAAGATCTTACTTACGCCTGAAAAATCGATGGAAGTTCAGCGCGATTTGGGCTCTGACATCGTGATGATTTTTGATGAGTGCACGCCGTACCCCGCTACTGAACAAGAAGCGCGCGTTTCAATGGAAATGTCGCTACGTTGGGCCAAACGTAGTAAAGAAGCCCATGGCGATAACCCAGCAGCACTGTTTGGTATCATTCAAGGCGGTATGTACGAAGGTCTGCGCGACGTTTCACTTGCTGGCCTTGAAGCTATTGGCTTCGACGGTTACGCCATTGGTGGTCTTTCAGTAGGTGAGCCGAAAGAAGATATGATCCGCATTATCGATCATACCGCGCCTAAAATTCCGGAAGATAAACCTCGCTATTTAATGGGCGTGGGTAAACCTGAAGATTTGGTAGAGTCTGTGCGTCGCGGCATCGATATGTTTGACTGTGTAATGCCCACGCGTAACGCGCGAAACGGTCACCTGTTTGTGACTGAAGGCGTAGTGAAGATTCGCAATGCGAAACACAGAAACGACACCTCGCCATTAGATGAGAATTGTGATTGCTACACTTGTAAAAACTATTCTCGCTCTTATTTACATCATTTGGACAAGTGTAACGAAATCTTGGGTGCGCGCTTAAACACCATCCATAACCTACGCTACTATCAGCGTGTGATGCAGGGTCTTCGCGATGCGATTGACGCAGGTACGCTTGATGAGTTTGTACAAGAATTCTATGAACAAAAAGGGTTGCCGGTTCCGGCACTATAACAACGATAATATTTGGGGAATTTTATGAGCCTATTTATCTCTAACGCTTACGCACAGTCTGCTGGTGCGCCGCAAGGTGGCGGCATGGAAATGATCATCATGCTAGCTGTATTTGGTTTAATCTTTTACTTCTTGCTTTACCGTCCACAGGCTAAGCGTGTAAAAGAGCATAAAAACCTAGTATCGTCACTTAGCAAAGGCGATGAAGTGTTAACACAAGGTGGTTTGGTAGGAAAAATCACTAAAGTGTCAGAAGAAAAAGACTTCATTGAAGTTGCACTTAACGATTCAAACAACATCGTTGTTCAGAAGTCTTCAGTAACTGCTGTGCTGCCTAAAGGCACGATGAAGTCACTGTAAGTAACAAAAGCCGGGGCCGGGACGCTTCCCGGTACTGGCACGAAAGGATTATCCAGTGCTAAACAAAAACTCTATTTGGAAAGTACTGAGTGCACTCATTGTGGTTGCAATGTGTGCACTTTATGCGCTTCCTAACATTTACGGTGAAGATCACGCCGTACAAATCTCAGCAGGCCGTGACGCTGTGGTAACTGACGCCACTGTGGAACAAGTAAAAGCCGCGCTAAGTGAAAAGAATATCTCTCCAAAACGTGTTGAATTTGAGAACGAACAAATATTAGTTCGCGTTTCGGATTCTGACACCCAGCTTGTAACGCGCGAAACGCTTGAAAAGGCGCTTGGTGATGACTACTACGTGGCTATGAACCTTGCCCCTGACACGCCAGAATGGCTTGAAGGCCTAGGTGGCGCGCCAATGAAGCTAGGTCTTGACCTTCGCGGTGGTGTTCACTTCTTGATGGAAGTGGATATGACCGAAGTGATTGCTAAGTCGCTAGAAGACGCAGAGGGTGGTTTCCGTACTTCTCTGCGTGAAGAGGGCATTCGTTATCGCGGTGTAAAACAGGTTGACGATCATATCGACATTACGTTCCGTGATGAAGATGCGCTAGACAAGGCAGAGTTCTTTTTGCGCAACCAAAGTCGCGACCTAACCTTTAACCAGGTGGACGACTTAACACTTCGCGCTATTTTTGCTGAAAGCAAGCTTCAGGAAATTCGCGACAACGCGGTTAAGCAAAACATTACCATTATTCGTAATCGTGTAAACCAACTTGGTGTGGCTGAGCCGCTTGTACAAAAGCAAGGTGCTGATCGCATAGTCGTACAGCTTCCAGGTATTCAAGACACTGCTCGTGCGAAAGAAATTCTTAATGCCACAGCAACACTAGAATTTCGCATGGTAGATCAGAAGAACGATATCCGTGATGCATTGAACGGCCGCGTTCCTCCTGGCTCTCAAGTGATTGAAGATCAGCAAGGCATTCCTCAGCTACTTGAAAAGCGTATTATGCTTACCGGTAGCCATATTATTGATGCGAATAGCGGTGTTGATGAGTACGGACTTCCGAACGTAAACATCTCGCTTGATTCTGAAGGCGGTAATAAGATGTCTCGCTCAACTCGTGGGAACATTGGTAAACCAATGGCTACGGTGTTTATCGAATACAAGTCGACTGGCGAACGTAACAAAGACGGCAAGCTAGTGTTTGAAAAACACGAGCAAGTTATCTCGGTTGCGACTATTCGTGCGCAGCTGGGTAGCAAGTTCCAAATCACAGGTCTTGATTCACCGAAAGAAGCCCGTGACTTAGCGTTGCTACTTCGCGCAGGTGCACTGATTGCGCCAATTCAAATTGTTGAAGAGCGTACGGTTGGACCAAGCTTGGGTAAAGAAAACATTGAGCTGGGCATGCAGGCTATTATGTATGGTCTGGCAGCGGTACTTGTTTTCATGTTGATTTACTACAAAGCCTTTGGTGTGGTAGCGAACATCGCTCTGATTACAAACCTAGTTATGATTGTGGGCATTATGTCGATGATCCCTGGTGCAACGCTTACGCTACCGGGTATGGCAGGTATTGTACTGACCGTTGGTATGGCGGTAGATGCAAACGTGCTTATCTTTGAGCGTATACGAGAAGAGATACGTGATGGCCGCAGCCCACAGCATGCCATTCATCAAGGTTACGACAGTGCTTTTTCTACCATTCTAGATGCTAACATTACCACCTTCATTGCAGGCTTAATCCTGTTTGCCGTGGGCACAGGCCCAATTAAAGGCTTCTCGATTACACTGATGATTGGTATAGCAACCTCGATGTTTACCGCAATCCTTGTTACGCGCGTTATTGTTAACGCAGTATGGGGCGGTCGACGCGTAGAGAAATTGGCGATTTAAGGAAGTAACATGCAATTATTAAAACTATCCGATACCGTCAATTTTATGCGCCTTCGCATTCCTGCGATGGTGTTATCAACGGTACTCATTTTAGGTTCGTTCGTGTCGCTAGGCGTTAATAGCCTTAACTGGGGGCTAGACTTCACTGGCGGTACGCTAATTGAAGTTGGCTATGAGGACGCTGCTAACTTAGAAGGCATTCGCGCCCAGCTAAACGAAGCGAACTTTGAAGATGCTATAGTGCAAAACTTTGGCAGCAGCCAAGATGTACTTATCCGCATTGCTCCTCGTGATGGCGTTAAAGCCGTGACTATTGGTGAACAGGTACTAGCTGCCTTGCGCGCTGACGGTACTGAGGTTGATATGCGTCGTATCGAGTTCGTAGGTCCTAACGTAGGTGAAGAGCTTACCGAACAGGGCGGCCTTGCGATGCTAGTCGCACTCTTGTGTATTCTAGTTTATATCGCGATGCGATTTGAATGGCGATTCGCTCTAGGGTCAGTGTCGGCACTAGCTCACGACGTTATACTTACGCTGGGTTTGTTTTCAGTACTTCAAATCGAGTTTGACCTTACGGTACTTGCAGCAGTACTAGCGGTAATTGGTTATTCACTTAACGATACCATCGTTGTGTGTGACCGTATTCGTGAGAACTTCCGCAAAATTCGTAAAGGTGAGCCTGTTGAGATTATCAACATCTCGCTAACGCAAACCCTAAACCGTACTATCATCACATCATTAACCACGGTGTTGGTATTGGTTGCACTATTCTACAAGGGTGGGGCGCTTATTCACGGATTTGCAACCGCCTTGTTGTTCGGTGTAGTGGTTGGTACTTACTCATCGGTGTATATCGCAAGTTCAGTGGCACTTGCATTGGGTATTAGTAAAGAAGACCTAATGCCACCACAAGTGGAAAAGGAAGGCGCAGATTTAGATCCTATGCCTTAGTTTTACACGCTTGAAACGTACAAAAACCGCATCTACGATGCGGTTTTTTTATGCTTTATCAAAAGTGGAATTTACTATTGATTGGGGGCTAATGCTTGTTTCAGATCATCTTTATATCGCCTGGAAAGCGCTACTGATTGACCGTTATTGAGCATTATTGTTCCATCCCCCGTTTCTTCATAACTTATAGACACAATGGCAGGTATTCGCACTGCGTGCGATCGGTGCACTCGCATAAAGCCTTGATGCGCTCCTTCTTCACAAAACCGGCCAAGGGTATAACGCAAGGGGTAAACGCCCACGTGAGTATGAAGGTTAATGTAGTTTCCTGAGGCTTCTACTCGCTGTATGTCGGTGACTTGAACCAAAAACTCCTTATTGAGCTTTTTCACCAATAAATAGTCAGGTAAGGTGCTGGCCACGTTGTCATTCGTTACCTGTGATGTGTCGCGTGTAATAGGTGATGCTTCACCAATTAAGCGTTGATAGCCAAACCGTGCAATATAGTAAAAAGTAATCAGAGTAATATAGCCCCATACATCCTTTCGATATTCGTAGATGAACTCATTGAGCCATATCCCAAAGTCATAATTGCGTTCAGAGAATAAATAGACGAGCTTCCGAAATGCTACCATTAATGATACATGGGCTACCGAAAATAAACTGGCGAAGGCAAAATGCCACCCAAGCCATGTCGCTCCCACTTTTACTTTCTGATCGAGTGTACGTATAGCGATAATTAATGGGATGACGAGCAAAGCGGTGCTCAAAGCACTCGAGTATTCCCAAACGTAAGGCTCCCAAAGTGCTACGCTGTTATTGTCGCTTCGAGAAAATTCAGTCCAACTAGACGCAGCATTGATCGAATTGTTTATAAACAAATAGGCTGCAAGCAAAACGAATGCAGCGTACTTATGTTTTGATTCAGAATCCCTAAGAAACTGACTCCATTTTTCATCCCAGTTATTCACCGCTTAACCCTTTTTCCCTTAATTCTCGTCACTTAGGCGTTTGCTGTCGGACGTCTATCACATTAGATGCAACACGTTAGTTAAGCACTATTGAATAGGAGTGAGGACATTGACGCAAGCATATGTTGATCAGGAAGCAACGTTTGTTAATAGAACTTCAAAGGGGGAGGCGAGAGAGAAGGCCGTTGTCGAGAGTCCTGTCACTCAGCGTTATTTCGAGTTGGATGCACTGCGTGTCATCGCGTTTGGTGTACTCATTTTTTATCACATCGGAATGTATTACGTTTTAGAGTGGGGCTGGCATATAAAAAGCGACGTGCAATTTCCACTACTACAAGACGTGATGATATTGACCAACCAATGGCGTATGTCTTTATTATTTTTGATCTCTGCCATGGTATTTACCGTCGTGCTGCGCCGCGCTTATGGCCAAACGACCTCTCGCTGGCGTGTATCTCTTTCACTACTGGGGAAGAGGGCGTTGCGGATATTAATTCCTCTTGTATTCGGTATGTTTGTTATCGTCGCGCCACAAGTTTATGTAGAGTGGCCAGTCAGCGGAGCACTAGCCATGCCGTTTAGCGAGTTCTACGTTGCTTACATTAATCCAAATACTGACTTGTTTATCGACAAACAATCGGTAATTGGCTTACTGACATGGAATCACCTTTGGTTTTTACCTTACCTTTTTGTGTATAGCGCTTTCATATTGCTGTTTTTCCCGCTTATCAGATTTGTGGAAGTAAGGGCGTTGAGAGTACTCGATAGTTTGGCGCTGTTTAGCGTGTTAGTGGTTACGATCATGACTGCCATATGGCTGGAACTACGAGTAGCATATCCCACGTCGCACGACTTGCTTAATGATTGGTATAGTCATGCAAAGTACTTTTTTGTGATGCTGGTAGGTATTGTGGTCGCGCTTAGACCCGCATTGTATGCTGCAATTATGAGGTCCCGTTACGTAAGCTTAACCATTGCGATAGTACTTTACAGCGTCATAATTTTAGACCGTCACGACTTGCTAGGCCCTACAGGGCAGTTAATGGAGTCGTCGCCTGGGTTTCGTGTTTTGGTTGGTGTAATCGTTGTACTTAATCACTGGGCATGGTTGGCAGCAATATTGGGGTTCGGTCGAAAATATTTGTCTAACCCGAGTAAGGTGGTGAGCTATTTGAACAAAGGCGTGTTGCCATACTATATGGTGCATCAAACGATAATTGTGGTGGCGGCGTTCTTTTTGAGCTCCCGTGTATCGTCGACACTCGGAGAATTTATTTTAATAACGCTAATAACCGTTGTGGGGTGCGCACTGACATACGAAGTCGCCAAGCGCTTTTTAATACTTAGATTTTTATTTGGCCTAAAGTTAAACACCAGTCCGCATAGCTCATTAGCCACTTAGCGAGAGGTAAAGTGTTCGTAATCGCGGTGTGTTACCGCAGGTATAACGAAACCAATAAGTGAGAAAAAGAAAAAGGCGCTATGTCACGTCATTCGTGTCATAGCGCCTTTACTGTTTAACTGTGCTTGGTTTATCGGCTCAGTTTATGTGCTTACGAGCGATTTATTTAAGATGCTTCTTATTTAAGATGCTTCTTACTTAAGATGCTTCACTAAGCCTTGAACAACCTTCACGCTACCAGCAACAATTTCGCCTTTGTGAAGCGGGTCGTTTCCGCCTTTAAAGTCAGTTACCAAGCCGCCAGCTTCACGAACAATAAGCTCACCTGCTGCGATATCCCAAGATTTAATGCCGCGCTCCCAGTAACCGTCGTGGCGGCCGGCTGCAACGTAAGCAAGGTCTAGCGCAGCACTACCTGCGCGGCGAATGTCACCCACTTCGTGGAAAATCTTGTTTAAGCTTAGTGCATACTCGCCAAACTGAGATTTGTTCTTAAACGGTAAGCCAGTAGCAATAATGGTTTCAGAAAGGTCACGAGGCTTAGAAGCACGAATACGATAACCGTTAAGCTGCGCGCCTTGACCACGGCTCGCGGTGAATAGTTCGCTGCGAATTGGGTCGAAAACAACCGCTTGATCTAAGCGACCTTTGTGAAGAAGTGCAATTGAAACGGCAAAGTGAGGAATGCCTTTTACAAAGTTAGTGGTGCCATCTAGTGGATCGATGATCCACTGATAATCAGTTTCTGTGCCCAAAACTTCACCCGATTCTTCACCTAGGAAGCAATGGTTCGGGTAAGACTGCTGAATTTTGGCAATAATTGCTTGTTCTGCTTCTTTATCAACTTGAGTAACGAAGTCGTTTAAGCCTTTTGACTCTGTTGCTACTTCATTATGTTTTTCAAAACCACGAACAATAACTGTTCCAGCCGCACGCGCAGCGCGCACCGCAATATTCAGCATAGGATGCATAGATAAACCACCAATTGTAAAAGACCAATGAAACAAACTAACTGTACAAAAAATAGCTAGTTGTTTTCGAAAACGGGCGGAGTCTACCAGAATCTATGCGCGATGCAAATGAAATCCCAGCACAATAGCGTGAATAGCCATCTATACTGCCGCTGTGTTAAACTTCACGCTATTAAGGTCTGTAAGATAGCACGCCAAAAGCGCGTATTATCGAATTAAAGACGCTATCCAAATAAGTACGTAGGTATTACACGCATGCTCGAGAATATTCGCATTATTTTAGTTAACACGTCTCACACGGGAAACATCGGCTCGACAGCAAGAGCTATGAAAACCATGGGGCTGAGCAGCTTATATCTTGTCGACCCAGTAAATGAGCCAGACGGCCAAGCCAGTGCATTGGCGGCAGGGGCTGGTGATGTGCTTGCTAACGCGAAAATTGTAAGCACGCTGGAAGAGGCAGTTAAAGACTGTGGCTTGGTAGTAGGGACGTCAGCACGCTCTCGCACTCATTCATGGCCTATGTTAGGCCCGCGCGACTGTGGAGAGAAGCTGGTCCAAGAAGTAGAAAAGTACCCGGTAGCCTTGGTGTTTGGGCGTGAGAACAGTGGTTTAACTAATGAAGAGCTGCAGCAGTGTCACTTCCATATGTGTATTCCAGCCAACCCTGAATATAGCTCACTTAATTTAGCTGCAGCAGTGCAAACCCTTTGTTATGAGATTCGCATGGCCTATCTAAATCGCGAAACCTATCCAAGTGTTGAGGAAGAATATCCACTGAATGACGATTTAGAGCGTTTTTATACGCATTTGGAAACCACGCTAGAAGGCACGTCATTCATTCGCAAAAGTCACCCGGGTGTGGTTATGACTAAGCTGCGCCGCTTGTTTAACCGAGCACGCCCTGAGTCTCAAGAGCTTAATATATTGCGCGGTATATTGGCGTCTATCGATAAATCGGTGAAGAATGCTAACTCTGGCGATGCAGACCCTGCACCAGCGATAGAAGAAAAAGAGTAAACACTATGTTCGCCCGTATAAAAGATGATATTCAAGGTGTATTTCATCGCGACCCAGCGGCCAGAAACACCTTTGAAGTGCTCACCAACTATCCTGGCCTTCATGCGGTGTGGCTGCATCGCATTAGTCACAAACTATGGAAGGCTGAATGGAAATGGTTGGCACGCAGTTTATCAACCTTTAGCCGCTGGCTTACGGGGATTGAAATTCATCCTGGTGCCACGTTAGGACGACGGGTATTTATCGACCACGGTATGGGTGTGGTCATTGGTGAAACAGCAGAAATTGGCGATGATGTTACCCTTTACCACGGCGTTACTCTTGGAGGCACTAGCTGGAGAGCAGGTAAGCGCCACCCAACCCTTAAAAAAGGCGCTGTAGTTGGGGCTGGTGCCAAAGTGTTGGGGCCTATTATTATAGGTGAAAACGCTAAAGTAGGGTCTAACTCTGTGGTCGTAAAAGATATTCCTGATGGCGCTACGGCAGTGGGGATCCCCGGGCGTATCATTATCTCGAAGCAAAAAGAGATGAATGCGTCGGTAAACCCCGAGCGAGATAAAATTGCCCAGAAATATGGTTTTGATGCCTATGCTGTCGCGCCAGATAACCCTGATCCTGTGGCCAATGCGATGGGCATAATGCTAGAGCACATGCACCAAATGGACACCAAAGTGGAAGAGATGTGCAAGGTCATTCAGTCACTAGGTGGCGATGTGTGTACCGATAATTTACACAATATTAGCGCTGAAGATTTCGCAGAAACGGGTTTCGACCTAACGGAAACCCAAGAGCGAGAGAAGGCTCATTCTTCTTTCGACCCCGCTATTTAACTCTAATTCCGCATACTATTTTCGGGTGCTAAGGCGGAGAACCTTCACCCTTATATAGTAAAAATTCACAAAAGCTTGTTTTTACAAAACATTAACAAGCACATTGACTCATGCATAACTCCAACATACATTGAGATGAAAGGTTGATCATCACTTTTCAGGGACGTTATGCAAGAAACAGCGCCATTACTCGACGTACTAATTGTTGGAGCCGGAATTTCGGGTATCGGCTGCGCCTACCATATTCAAAAAAAATGTCCTGACCTTTCATATTCTATTATAGAAGCCCGCAGTGATTTGGGCGGCACATGGGATTTATTCAAATACCCGGGAATACGCTCAGATTCTGATTTATTCACCTTTGGCTACGAATTCAAACCTTGGAAAGAGAAAAAGGCCATTGCTGATGGTCGTTCAATAAAGGCTTACGTCGAAGAAACCGCGGCTGAAAACGGTATTAAAGAGCGCATACGTTTTTTAACTCGTGTGGTAGATATAAATTGGCAAAGCGATAAACACTATTGGCTGGTTACGTTAAAGTCAGAAGAGAGTGGGCAGCATGAGCACATTGCCGCCAGATGGATATTTAACGCTTCGGGTTATTATCGATACGATAAAGGTTATGCACCACATTTCAAAGGGCAATCACAATTTAACGGCCAGGTTGTACATCCACAGCATTGGCCCGAAGATCTGGAATACGAAAACAAACGCGTCGTGGTAATCGGAAGCGGTGCAACGGCGGTAACGCTGGTTCCCGCACTAGCGAAAAGCGCATCGCACGTGACTATGCTGCAAAGAACGCCATCCTACGTATTGCCTGTTCCCGTAGATGACCCAATCGCAAAACATTTACGCGCGTGGTTTAGCGAGGATACAGCGTTTAAAGCTGCGCGTTGGTTTAACATAGCGAAACAGCGTTGGGTGTACGCGTTTTGTCAGCGCTTTCCACATCGTGCGCGCAAAATAATACGCAGTCTTAATGCAAAAATGTTACCCGAAGGGTATCCAGTAGATATACACTTTAACCCTCCTTACAATCCTTGGGAGCAGCGACTGTGTGCAGTTCCGGGTGGAGATTTATTCGAGTCAATTTCGAAAGGTAAGGCGTCGGTTGCAACAGATACTATAGAAACGTTTACTGAAACGGGCATTAAACTTGATTCGGGCCAGCATATTGAAGCAGATATTATAGTAACAGCCACTGGATTAAACCTTCTGCCTCTAGGAGGGATAGTGCCAAAAATTGATGGTGAAGCTGTTTCGCTTCCAGAATGTGTTACGTATAAAGGTATGTTACTCAGTGGCGTGCCTAATTTTGCTATCGCGGTGGGTTATACAGCTTCATCGTGGACACTAAAAATTGGCCTTCTATGTGAACATTTCACGCGATTGCTCAATCATATGGAAGAGCACGGCTTTACACAGTGTACACCTATAGCAGACCCAAATATGGAAACACAACCGTTGCTAAACTTTGGCGCTGGCTACATCCAACGCTCTTTAGAACAATTGCCACGTCAAGGCATGCAGTTTCCTTGGTCTATGTCGTTCAATTATGCACAAGACGTGAAGATTTTTCGGAAAGGTCGTGTAGACGATCCAGCGCTTAAGTTTGAATAGAAATTTTAATAGACGCACACTTACTTTTATTAAATCACGAGAGCTTTAAATGAGTTTAGCCCAGCATCATGAGCAATACGTAACGCTTAAAAGCGGTGATAGGTTTTGCTATGCCGAACATGGTGTCGGAAATACCGACACCATTGTACTCATTGTGGGTTTAGGTCTTCAGTTAGTTTATTGGCCAAACGCGCTTATTGAGCGTTTAGTTTCTAGTGGATTTCGCGTTATTTGCTTTGACAATCGTGATGCAGGAAGGTCAGTACGCAGCGACACACCGCATCCCAGCCTATTACAGCAGTTAAGAGGAAGGTCGCCGAAAGGTGCATATGGACTTGAACGGATGGCTGAAGATACTGCACAGTTGTTAGAGGCGCTAAATATATCAAGCGCACATATCGCAGGAATGTCTATGGGAGGGATGATTGCACAGACTCTTGCAAGTCTGCATCCTGAAAAAGTGATATCTATGACGTCTATTTTCTCGACGACAGGGAATCGCCGCGTAGGGCAACCCTCTTATTCAACGCTATGGCGAATGGCAAGAGCTAAAGCGCCAATGAACGAAAAAGACGCAGTAAAAAACTATCAGGCAATGATGACGCATATTGGCGATGTAGCTGCAAACGGAGCCGTAAATCAATGGCATCAGTACGCGCGTTTGGCATGGCAGCGAAATGGTGGCAAAAGTGATGCAAAAGCGATGTTCCGGCAAATCGGTGCTATTATGAAATCTGGGGACCGAACGCCAATGCTTCAAAATGTCAAAGCCCCAACATTAGTGATACACGGAGATGTTGATCACATGGTGCATCCCAGTGGCGGTGTTGCGACAGCCAGGGCTATATCAGGTGCTAAACATCAAATATTGCGCGGGTTGCGCCATCAAATAGATACCGTTCAATCACATCGGATAGCAGACAGTATTCTTGCTCATATTCACTTAAATGCAAACAAATAGCGCTTATGGTCGCCAATATTATTTACCCTTCAAATAAGCCATTCATCGCCTTTTATTAGCAGACCTTTCCGCGCAAATTTTGCGCCTAATAGTGCTTAATAGGATGGTGCTTAAACGAAACGAAAGTCCTGATACAAAAAAGCGATGAATCGAATCAATAATACCTGACTAATTTACTGGGTCTTATACTTGACCATTTTAGTCGGGTATGTGAAAATTCCCGCACTATAAAACGGCGGGAGAATCCAATGAAACTCACTTCGAAAGGGCGCTATGCGGTTACCGCAATGCTTGATGTCGCTTTGCATTCAAAGCGTGGTCCAGTGCCTCTTGCCGACATTTCAGAACGACAAGAAATTTCTTTATCTTACCTTGAACAGCTTTTTTCTCGATTGCGTAAAGAGCAATTAGTAGACAGTGTTCGTGGGCCTGGCGGCGGCTATTTGTTAGGCCGTGAAGCAAGCAAAATTGCGATAGGCGAAGTCATTCGCGCCGTCGACGAGTCCATTGATGCGACACGTTGCCAAGGACAAGCAGACTGTCAAGGCGGCGATCGCTGCCTAACGCACAGCTTGTGGCAAGACCTAAGTGATCGCATTGCGGCGTTTTTGAATTCAATTACGTTGGGCGAGTTAATGGCAAAGCGTGATGTGCAAGAAGTAGCCGACCGCCAAGACGGTAATGCATCACTTCGTCATATCACCAAAGATATCGAAGTTAGTATTCAACTTTAAATTGGTATTGAGTAACGCATGGCTTTATCAACACCCATTTATTTAGATTACGCAGCAACAACACCGGTAGACCCAAGTGTGGCCGAGGCAATGGCAAAATGCCTAACGCTGGATGGCAACTTTGGTAACCCAGCTTCTCGTAGTTATCGCTTCGGCTGGATGGCAGAAGAAGCGGTTGATGTTGCTAGAAATCAAATCAGCGACGCGATTAATTGCGACCCTAGAGAAATTGTTTTTACTTCGGGGGCCACTGAATCGAACAATCTTGCTATAAAAGGCGTCGCCGAAGGTTATGCCAATAAAGGCAAACATATCATTACCGTTAACACCGAACATAAAGCGGTGTTGGATACCTGTGAGTTCTTACAAAGCCAAGGCTTTGAGGTTACCTATCTTGAAGTATTGCCAAACGGTTTAATTGATTTAAATGATCTCGAAAACGCGTTGCGCGACGACACTATTCTGGTGTCGGTGATGCATGTGAACAATGAACTTGGCGTTATCCAAGACATTCAAGCTATTGGCCAGCTTTGTCGTGACAAAGGCATTCTTTTTCATGTGGATGGTGCGCAAAGTGTGGGCAAAATTGCCATTGATTTAGCTGAGCTTCCTATAGATTTGCTGTCTATATCGGCGCACAAGATATACGGCCCGAAAGGTATGGGGGCACTATATGTGCGTCGCCGTCCTAAAATCAATCTGGTTGCACAAATTCATGGCGGGGGCCACGAGCGCGGCATGCGGTCGGGTACATTAGCCACCCACCAAATTGTTGGAATGGGTGAAGCCATCGCGCTAGCTTCTTCAAAAATGGAAGAGGACAGTGCGCGCATATTAGCGCTGCGTGAATCGCTGTGGCAAGGCCTTCAACAGCTCGACGATATCTATTTAAATGGGCACGCAACACAGCGTATCCCGGGTATTTTAAATGTGAGCTTTGCGGGTGTAGACGGTGAAAGCTTGATGATGGGCTTAAATGATATTGCTGTATCTTCAGGGTCGGCATGTACATCAGCGAGTCTAGAGCCCTCGTATGTGCTGAAAGCGATTGGCCGCAGCAACGAATTGGCGCATGCAGGAATTAGATTCAGCGTGGGGCGTTTTACGACCCAAGAAGACATCGATTACGTAATACAAAAAGTAGTGGATGTAACCACAAGACTACGCCAAGCGGTTTCAGCATAAACGCCTATACCGTCGTTGAGCGCGGGTTTTTGTAGTAGACAAAGCGTAGTTAGTGTTAGCGCATTCTTTTTTATTTCAGTGAATGTGGAAGAAAATTAATGCGCGTTTGAAGGAAATTGACCTTTAAGCAGCGTTTAAAACGCGTAAGTGGCCATAAATTAATGGCTGAATATTTGAGTGAAATAGTCGGGTATTATATACTACGGCACCAAAATTTTAGGCTGTCCGCAATGTAACTGGCAGTTTTGGCAACTCTTTTGGGCGTAAACCCAAATAAATGACGTTGTTGAAGTTGAAAGTCGATATAAATTACCAAGACCGTGGGGTGATTTATTTGCCAGTTAAATAGAAAGGTTAGTGGCAGCAAATGCAGGCAAACAAGTGAGATCCCAACATGAGTGAACAGATCGAACAGGCGTTAGAAAGAAAGTACGATGCGGGTTTCTATTCAGAAATCGAATCGGAAACGTTTGAAAGCGGCCTGGACGAGTCGGTTATCCGCCGCATATCAGCAATGAAAAACGAGCCTGAATGGATGCTTGAATGGCGTTTGAAGTCTTATCATGCATGGCTAGAAATGGAAGAGCCTGATTGGGCGCATGTCGACTATCCGAAAATCGATTATCAGGCCATTTCTTATTACTCGGCACCAAAGAGTATGAAAGATAAACCTAAGTCGCTAGATGAAGTTGACCCTGAGCTACTTCGCACCTATGAAAAGCTGGGCATTCCTCTACACGAGCAGGAAATGCTGGCAGGCGTCGCGGTAGATGCGGTATTCGACTCGGTATCGGTTGTAACTACGTTCCGCGATAAGCTTGAAGAAGCGGGAGTGATCTTTTGCCCAATTTCTGAGGCAGTACAGAAGTACCCAGACCTTGTAAAGAAATACATTGGTTCGGTAGTGCCGCGCACAGATAACTATTTTGCTGCGCTTAACAGCGCTGTATTTACTGACGGTTCATTTGTCTATATTCCAAAAGGCACACGTTGCCCAATGGAGCTTTCTACTTATTTTCGTATTAACGAAATGAACACCGGTCAGTTCGAGCGTACCTTGATTGTTGCTGATGAAGGCAGCTACGTAAGCTACCTTGAAGGTTGTACTGCACCACAGCGAGATGAAAACCAGCTGCATGCGGCAGTGGTTGAACTAGTGGCAATGGATGATGCGCAGATTAAATACTCAACGGTACAGAACTGGTACCCAGGTGACGAGAACGGTAAAGGCGGTATCTACAACTTCGTGACAAAACGTGGTGTAGCGCATACCAATGCGAAAATCTCGTGGACGCAGGTTGAAACCGGCTCTGCGGTTACGTGGAAGTACCCAAGCTGTGTACTTAAAGGCGACAACAGTGTAGGTGAATTCTATTCAGTAGCGCTAACGCGCGGTCGCCAGCAGGCTGATACCGGTACTAAGATGATCCACGTTGGTAAAAACACCAAGTCGACCATCATCTCTAAAGGTATTTCAGCGGGTAACAGTAACAATGCCTATCGCGGGCTGGTTCAAATGGGCCCTCGCGCCGACGGAGCACGTAACTTCACCGAGTGTGACTCGCTACTTATCGGTGACAAATGTGGCGCGCACACATTCCCGTATATCGAAAGCCGTAACCCTTCAGCCATTGTTGAGCACGAAGCAACAACATCGAAGGTGAGCGACGAACAATTATTCCTGTGTCAGCAACGTGGCTTAGACACAGAAAAGGCCGTTTCTATGATTGTTAACGGTTTCTGTAAAGAAGTATTCAAAGAGCTGCCAATGGAATTTGCCGTAGAAGCCGGCAAGCTGCTCGAAATTAGTCTTGAAGGTTCAGTGGGGTAATCAATGCTTAGTATCAAGAATTTACATGCCAGCGTGGAAGAGAAAAACATCATAAAAGGTCTTAACCTTGAAGTTAAACCTGGTGAAGTACACGCTATCATGGGCCCCAACGGAGCCGGTAAAAGTACACTAGGCTACGTCCTATCTGGTCGTGACGGCTACGAAGTAAGCGAAGGCGAAGCCACGCTTAACGGTAAAGACCTATTAGAGCTTGAAGTAGAAGAGCGTGCCCGTGAAGGCCTTTTCCTTGCGTTCCAATACCCAGTTGAAATTCCTGGCGTAAGCAATATGGAATTCATGAAAGAGTCAGTTAACGCTATGCGCGAACAGCGCGGCGAAGCGCCATTAACAGCTGCTGAGTTTTTAAAGAAAGCAAAAGAAGCGTGCAAGCAGGTACAGCTTCCATTGGATTTCTTGAAGCGCGGTGTAAACGAAGGTTTCTCTGGTGGTGAGAAGAAGCGTAACGAAATCATGCAAATGATTTTGCTAGAGCCAAAGCTTTGTATTCTAGATGAATCAGACTCAGGCCTTGACGTTGATGCACTTCAGGTTGTTGCCGATGGTGTTAATAGCCAGCGCGACGGTGAGCGTAGCTTCATCGTTGTTACCCACTACCAGCGTCTTCTAGACTACATCAAGCCTGACTTTGTTCACATTCTTGCCGACGGCAAAATTGTGAAAAGCGGTGACGCGTCACTAGCGCTAGAAGTTGAGAAGAGCGGATACGCATTCCTAGGTAAAGCGTACGAGGAGGCTGAAGCATGAGTCAATGGCTAGAACAGGTCATTGATGCGGCGCAAATCTCCGATTACTTAGCGCCCGTGCGTCAGCAGGCCTTAGAAAAGTTAAAAGCTGATGGTTGGCCAGCCCGTAGAAACGAAAGCTGGCGTTTTACGCCGCTAACACCCGTTGAAAAGCGTGAAGCTAAGCAAGCGGTTCAGGCAGACAGTTTACCGGTACCCGCTATCGATAACCTAAATGCTATCGACCTAGTATTTGTAGACGGTGTCTTGGTCACGCAGGTTAACACGCTAAATGTGCCAGCTGGCATGAGCATCACGTCACTTAATAATGATGATACTGCCACGCAGCAAGCGATCAGCAGTGTATACGGTCAGGTTAAACCTACCCGTCATATGTTTGGCCTAGTTAACGATGCGCTGTGCCAACACGGTATATTTATTAATGTTGAAGCAGGCGCGAAAATCGACACGCCAGTGCGCATTGTGAACATGGCGTCGCAAAATGTTGATGCTCATACGCGTGTGGTGGTGAAGGTCGCTGAAGGCGCAAGTGCTACTGTTATCGAGCAAGGTTTTGGCGATACTGAAAGTTTAACCACAGCGTTTGCTGAATATGACTTGGCTGATGATGCACACCTAGAGCACTATCGTTTTGCTATGTTTACCGGCAAAGCTAAGCAATTAGGTGGTAGCCACTTTAAGCTACATAACCGCACTACGCTTAACAGCACCATGGTGGGCTATGGAAGTGAGCTTTCCCGTTTAGATGTAGATATTCATCACGCCGGCGAATTTGCCGATGCGAAAATGAACGCCATTTATCTTCTCGCGGAAGGCGAGTTATTTGACCTTCACTCTACCATTGAGCACGCCATGCCTAATGGTACGACAGAAGAAAACGCGCGTGGGATTGTAGGCGATAAAGCACGTGCCGTGTTCAATGGTCGCATTCATATTCATCGTGATGCGCAAAAGACATTGGCTGAACTTAATAACCGCAACTTGTTGCTATCTCGCCGTGGCGTTATCAACACCAAGCCTGAGCTTGAAATTTATGCTGATGACGTAAAATGTGCTCACGGTGCAACGGTTGCTGAAATTGAAGAAGAAGCCTTGTATTACATGCTTACCCGCGGCGTTTCTCGCAGTAAGGCACTTGTAATGCTCAACTTTGGCTTCATTCAAGAGCTTATAAATGACGTGCCTAATGCGGCAGTCCGTGAATGGCTAGCACCAATTTTAAGTGAGCGCTTCGCCCAAATGGAGGTGAAATGAGCTTAGACGTTGCAGCACTTCGTGCCCAGTTTCCTATTTTATCTAAAACGGTAGACGGCAAGCCGCTGGTCTACCTAGATAACGCGGCAACAACACAAAAACCTCAGGCCGTTATCGACGCCTTAGTAGATTTTTACACGGGGACGAATGCAAACGTGCACCGCGGTGCGCACCATTTATCGGATGAAGCCACGCGCCGTTACGAGAATGCACGTACCAGCGTTGCAAAGTTCATTAACGCGAAAGCGCGTGAAGAAGTTATTTGGACGTCGGGCACCACAGAAGCCATCAATATAGTCGCCAATGGTCTTGGACAGCTACTAAGCGAAGGTGACGAAGTGATGGTGACTGAGCTTGAGCACCACGCAAACTTGGTTACTTGGCAACAAGCGTGTCGCCGTTCTGGTGCAACGCTAAATGTTGTACCTATTTTCGACAGCGGAGAGTTAGACGTAGACGCTTTCGATAGACTGCTGTCTGAAAACACAAAGCTAGTGGCGTTTCCTCACGTATCGAATGCACTAGGTACGGTGAACCCAATTAAACTGCTTACTGAAAAAGCGAAAGCGGTAGGCGCATGGGTGCTGGTTGATGGCGCACAGGGTATTGCTCATGGCGGTGTTGACGTACAAGACATTGGCTGTGATTTTTACGCGTTTTCAGGCCACAAGCTATTCGGTCCAACAGGCATTGGCTGTCTGTGGGGCAAAAAAGAGGTGCTAGAAACCTGGCCTGTTTGGCAGGTAGGCGGCGAGATGATCAAAGATGTGACCTACCATGAAGCCACATGGGGAGCATTGCCAAATCGATTAGAAGCCGGTACGCCAAACATCGCAGGTGCCATTGGTATGGGCGCTGCAGTAGATTGGTTTAGTGCTCTTGATGTCAATGCTTTGCATGAACATGAACAAAAGCTGCTTGCCTATGCTACAGAGCAGGCCGAAGCGTTTGACGGTATGCGGATAATCGGTACGGCACCTAATAAGGTAGGCGTGCTGAGCTTTCTACTTGAAGGTGCGCACCCGGCGGACGTGGGCTTCATTCTCGATAGACAAGGCGTTGCGATCCGCACCGGTGACAACTGTGCACAGCCGCTAATGAAGCGCTTCGGTATACCGGGTACTGCCCGTGCGTCGTTCTCAATTTACAATACGCTTGAAGAAGTAGACAGCCTATTTGCTGCGCTTAAAAAAGCAAAAATGATGTTGGCCTAAGGAGGCATTATGAGTGTTGAAACTTTCGTACCTAGTACAAAGCTCATTTCGCTAACTGACAGTGCCGTTAAGCATTTCGAAAGTAAGCTTAAAGACAAGCCTGGTCAGTTAATTCGTTTATCGACAAAAGTAAGCGGCTGTACAGGTTACGCCTACGTGCTTGATTTCGCAGATAGTGCGCAAGCCGATGACGAAATTGTTGAAATTTCGCCACTACTTAACGTAGCCGTTGCTGCAGATGCCACCGACCTACTGCGTAATACTGAAATTGATTACGTTACAGAAGGTGTGAACGGCGTCATTAAATACAACAACCCGAACGTGGTTGATGAGTGCGGATGCGGTGAAAGCTTTAACGTAGGCTAAGCGCCACGTCAAAGGCCAACAGTGGTAGAACAAAGAGTACTAAGTAGTTTATGAAGCAAAAAATGGTGACCACCGAGCGCGACTGTAAAGCGCGCTTAGTTCCAGCGGGCAATCCTACCGTGATCCCTGAAGGCGAGTTTGTGAATATCACCCAAGAGCTCGGTGGTAACTATACGGTAACGTGGCGTGGCAACATGTACCGCATCGATGGTACTGATGCAGGTGCTATTGGCCGAAAAGCGATGACTCTGAGCTTTGACGCGCCAGAAGACGGAAACATAAGCGAACAGCAAGTGTGGGACGCGTTAGAAACTATCTTTGACCCTGAGATCCCTATCAATCTCGTATCCCTTGGTCTTATCTACAAAGTGGAAATTGATCAAGATACTAGCAGCGTCAATATTGATATGACCCTGACCGCACCAGGCTGTGGCATGGGCCCAGTATTGGTTGGCGACGTTGAATACCGCGTTGCCATGGTTCCCCATGTTAAAAACGTCAACGTAGAGCTTGTATTCGACCCTGCATGGTCCCGTGATATGATGAGTGAAGAAGCACAGCTTGAAGCGGGTCTGTTCTTCTAGTCATTCACGCAGTGAAATTTAATCACACAATTTTTCAAACAAATTAAGCGGAAATAGCAATGCAACTACCTAGCAGTGACGAAATTATTGATGATTTAGCGTTCTTCGACGATTGGGAACAGCGTTATCAGTACATCATTGATTTAGGGAAATCTATTCCGGGCTTGCCTGAAGATGCCAAAACACCTGAGCGTTTGGTCAAAGGATGTCAGAGCAGCGTTTGGCTGGTGGAGTCTTACGACGGCAATAAAATCAACTTTGACGTAGACAGCGATGCAGTTATCGTTCAAGGACTGCTTGCGTTAGTACTTGCCGCTTATAATGACAAAACGCCAACAGATATTTTAGCGTTTGATATCGACGGCTATTTTGAAGCACTAGACCTAGAGCGTCATATCACGCCAACTCGCGGTAATGGCTTACGCGCCATTGTGGGTAAAATCCAAGAATTAGCAAAAGCCAACGCTTAATTTTTTAAGCGTTGGTTTCTTTAAGCCGTTTTAGGGTTCCATAGTAAAGGCAGTGGGGCAGGTGAGTCCTCGATAATTAGTTCTGTGCAAAATAATCTGTACGCTGTCATCATATTGTCATCGCCAACAGGCTAACCTTTCTCTACATTTGCGCATAAAAACAGTACTTTATATCTGATTTGATAAAGGCTCTGGTCAAGCTGCTATTTATTGCCTATAATTCGCGGCCAAAATTTTAAAGATACACACACTATTTGTTTGGAGAGAGAACATGGCTCTTGAGCGTACTTTTTCGATTATCAAGCCTGATGCGGTAGCTAAAAACGTAATCGGTGCAATTTACAACCGTTTCGAATCTGCAGGTCTTCGCATCGTGGCATCTAAGATGATCCACATGAGCAAAGAGCAAGCAGAAGGCTTCTATGCAGAACACAAAGAGCGTCCTTTCTTCGGCGCACTTGTAGACTTCATGACGTCTGGTCCTGTTATGGTTCAAGTACTAGAAGGCGAAAACGCAGTTCTAGCTAACCGTGAAATCATGGGCGCAACTAACCCAGCTGATGCAGCTGCAGGTACACTACGTTCAGACTACGCTGCGTCAATCGACGAAAACGCAGTTCACGGTTCTGACGCACCTGAGTCAGCAGCACGTGAAATTGCTTACTTCTTCTCTGAAGAAGAAATCTGCCCACGTACTCGCTAAGATTACGTAGGTAGAAAGAACGGGGCCCTAAGGCCCCGTTTTTTGTTTCTGAGCGCCTGAACACGCTTTATGCTGCTTTGCTCGGCGCTCATTTAGGCAAGCTAAACCACGCTTCTCGCGCATTGCCTAAAGCGCGCTCAGTCACTCAGAAGAAAGATTCACGCTTTATGCCGCTTTGCTCGGCGCTCATTAAGGCAAGCTAAACCACGCTTCTCGCGCATCGCCAAACTTAACGTTTCTCTGCGTTAAATCGGCTTTTTCTCAAATCTCATCTGTGGTAAAATCCGCGCAAATTTTAATCAGCGCTTTTCTTTTTCTTAAATGTCGTTCAAGACATAGTCGAATCGCTGGTTTTTACACCGTATTCAGTAGTAAGAGGGGCATCCCTCGAAGGTAAAAGGGTCATCTTATTCATGGCAAAAACTAACTTATTAAACTTAAATCGCGAAGGCTTGCGCAATTTCTTCAAAGAAATGGGCGAGAAACCGTTTCGTGCCGATCAGGTAATGAAATGGATTTACCAGCACGGTATCAGCGATTTCGAGGAAATGAGTAACCTCAATAAAAACCTTCGCGCGATGCTCATTGAAAATTGCGAAATTAAAGCGCCTGAAATTGCATACTTTCAAGAAGCGAGCGACGGAACTATTAAGTTTGCACTTACCCTTGAAGGTGGTCAGGAAGTTGAATCTGTTTGGATCCCAGAAACTGACCGTGCAACGCTTTGCGTGTCATCACAGGTAGGTTGCGCGCTAGAGTGTACTTTCTGTTCAACCGCGCAGCAGGGGTTTAACCGTAACCTAAGTGTAAGTGAAATTATTGGTCAGGTATGGCGTGTAGCTACTTTCCTTGGTCTTTCAAAAGACTCAAGCAAACGCCCTATCACTAACGTAGTAATGATGGGTATGGGTGAGCCACTGCTTAACCTTAAAAACGTTGTACCAGCAATGGATATTATGCTGGACGATTTCGGTTTCGGCCTGTCTAAACGCCGCGTTACGCTAAGTACATCGGGCGTGGTTCCAGCGCTAGATATGTTGGGTGACCAAATAGACGTAGCTTTAGCTATTTCATTACACGCACCCACCGATGAGTTGCGCAACGAAATCGTGCCTATCAATAAGAAGTACAATATCGAAGCCTTCTTAGCGGGCGTACGTCGTTATCTGGCCAAATCTAAAGCGAACCAAGGCCGTGTAACGGTAGAATACGTTATGCTTTCAAACATCAATGACAGCACTGAACAAGCGCACCAGTTGGCAAAGGTATTGAAAGACACACCTAGTAAAATAAACTTAATACCATTTAACCCTTACCCAGGTTCGCCTTATACATGTTCAAGCAATTCGCGTATTGATAGATTCGCAAAAGTGCTTATGGAATATGGGTTTACAACCGTTGTGCGTAAAACGCGAGGTGATGATATAGACGCAGCATGCGGTCAATTAGTGGGTGATGTGGTAGACAGAACGAAAAGAATGTTAAAAAAACAGGTGAAGGGCGAAGCAATTTCAGTAAAAATGGCCCAATAATCATTAAGATATTAGGGTAAGACTATGGTTGCGGGATTGCGAACGTCACTTAAAATTGGCTTTTTAAGCGCGATTATTTTCACTTCTGGCTGTGTCAGTAATAGCCAGTCAGGGTTGTATGGCGGTAACTTCGATCACGAAGAAGCCGCCAAAACACGCATGTCCCTTGGTCTTACCTACCTTCAAAATAACAACTACACGCAGGCAAAAAAGAACCTCGACAAAGCGCTTGAGTTTAATCCACGCTCTGCAGAGGTTCAGTTTGCGATGGCATATTACTATCAGCTGGTGGGGGATAACCTTCGAGCGGAAGAGTACTATGAAACTGCTATCGACCTTGCGCCTAACAATGGTGATATTGCCAACAGTTATGGCGCGTTTAAGTGCCAAAACGGCGAATACGAAAAAGCCAAAGCGTATTTCTTTGATGCTATAAATAACAGGCTTTACGCTAACGCAGCGCAAACCTACGAGAACTTGGCATTGTGCGCGCAAAGTCAAGGTAAGCTAGATGAAGCGATCGGCTATTTTCAAGACGCATTAAAACATCAGCCTGCCCGGGGCAAAAGTCTGTTCTTACTCAGTGAACTTTACACGGTTTCAGAACAGTGGGAACTTGCTGAATCTACGTTACGAAAATACGAACGTGTTGCCAAAGTTACGCCAGATTCATTGTGGTTAGCTTATGAAATAGCCAAAGGGAAAGGGGATCTAGAGACTGCAAAGGGTTATGGCGAAATGATGATGTCATTGTTCCCTGAAAGTGAGCTTACTAAACGTTACTTAGTGCAACGTGAAAGTATGCAAAACAAAGTGGTTAAAACCGTTAAATCTACACAGCCAAACGATTCTGAAACACAAATAAGCGAAAACCAAGCAAATACCGATGGGCTTGCACAAACATCATCAAATGATAAAGAAAATGAAAAGAGCGTCGCCCAAGACAACGACGCTCAGCGTCAATCTCAGAGCAATAACACCGACAACGCTCCTACAGCCACAGCTAACACACCAGAAAAAGCACAAAATACTGAATTATCTGTGCAAAGTGATAAATTCCATGTAGTAAAAGAAGGTGAAAACTTATATCGTATTTCTTTATTGCACAATATCAAAATGGCAACACTGCAAGAGTGGAATAACCTTGAAAATACTGGCGCTATTATTGCTGGTCAGACGCTTTGGTTAGTACCACCGAGTATGCAGGAGGAATAAGGTTTAATGGTGTCGGAAGAAAAAGCGAATCAAGAAGTTACTTCGCAACAACAAGAAAACACGCCAAGTCCAGGGGCAATGCTAAAAGCGCGCCGTGAAACGCTAGGTTTGTCTCAACAAGATATTGCTGATAAATTATTTTTGAAAGCTAAACAAATCAATGATTTAGAAAATGATGTCATTGATGAAAAGTCTTCGGTGACTTTTACAAAAGGATACGTGAGAAATTATGCCAAGCAATTAGGCATGAATTCTCAAGAAGTTATAGAGGCATTCGAACGCTTCCACAATCAAACATCTGTACCGTCTTCCGAGAAATTACAGAGCTTTTCAAAGCGTGTCGCAAAACAGACACACGATGACAGGTGGATGATGGTAACTTATGTTATTTTACTTCTTATCATTGCCGCCGTTGTCGTGTGGTGGTATCAACAGCCTAGTGACGACACGGTAGCTGAACTGCCACTTAGTGAGGCTGTTAAGCGAGAAGCCGCTAATACGCCTGTCCCATCGGCGGGCACAGATACCGACAATGTAACTACTGACGCCTCGTCGTCGCAGGGTGATACGGCTGGAAACAATCAGCTAGACACGGGCGTGAGCAATAGTTCAAACTCAGAAACCAGCGGTGCGTTCAGCGACCAAGATAGCGGTTTTAACCAAGACGGTAGCTTGAATGATGGTGCAATCTCAGCACCCGATACAGAGGTGAATGATAGCAATAACCTAACCGCTCTGGTTGATTCTGCGAATAGTAACGAACCCCAACCCAACCTTAATGTGAATAGTCAGTCTGATGCAGCGCCAATTGCTATGGTTTTCACTTTCGACGATGACTGTTGGGTTAATATAAAAGACGCGTCTGGAGAAGCTATTGCCTATGGGGTAAAGCTAAAAGGACGAGTTATGGAAATTCAAGGCGTTCCTCCTGTTGAAGTTACGCTCGGTGCACCGGATAATGTGCGCATATCAGTTAACGGCGAGTCTGTTGATATTTCTTCATACCAAAACGGTAAAACAGCTCGCTTCGCACTTCCTTTATAGGTAATTAGATGTTTGCAGAAAGCCCTATTAAGCGCAGAAAGTCTACGCGTATTAATGTAGGTAACGTCCCCATTGGTGATGGCGCTCCCATTGCTGTTCAATCTATGACGAATACGCGGACCACTGATGTGGCAGCGACCGTCGATCAAATAAACCGTATTGTTGCAGTGGGTGGGGAGATCGTTCGAGTATCTGTGCCCACGATGGAAGCGGCTGAAGCATTTAAAGAAATTAAAAAGCAGGTGAGTGTGCCACTCGTTGCAGACATTCATTTCGACTACCGTATCGCACTTAAGGTTGCTGAATACGGCGTAGATTGTCTGCGTATTAACCCAGGTAACATAGGTAATATGGAGCGTGTGCGCTCTGTGGTCGATTGTGCAAAAGACAAGAACATTCCTATTCGCATTGGTGTGAACGGTGGCTCGTTAGAAAAAGACTTACAAGAGAAGTACGGTGAGCCAACGCCAGAAGCGCTGGTTGAATCCGCAATGCGTCATGTGGATATTCTCGATAAACTTAACTTTGATCAATTCAAAGTCAGCGTTAAAGCGTCAGATGTTTTCTTAGCTGTTGGCGCCTATCGTTTATTGGCACAAAAAATAGACCAGCCGCTTCACTTAGGTATTACCGAAGCCGGTGGTCAGCGCGCCGGCGCCGTGAAGAGTGCCGTTGGCTTAGGTATGCTATTGGCTGAAGGTATTGGTGATACGTTGCGCGTATCGTTAGCCGCTGATCCGGTGGAAGAAATCAAGGTAGGCTTTGATATTCTGAAGTCACTGCGTATTCGCTCGCGCGGTATAAACTTTATTGCTTGCCCGAGTTGTTCACGACAAGAATTCGATGTAATCGGCACAGTGAATGCTCTTGAGCAGCGATTGGAAGATATTCTTACGCCAATGGATGTCTCTATCATCGGTTGCGTGGTTAACGGCCCAGGCGAAGCAGAAGTGTCTGATTTGGGCCTCACTGGCGCACGTAACATGAGCGGCCTATATGAAGACGGTAAGCGCGTTAAAGAACGTCTTCCTAACGACGATCTAGTGGATAAGCTTGAAGCTAAGATTCGCGCCAAAGCATCGCGTATGAGTGAACAAAATAAAATTCAGGTCTCGGTTAAAGACTGAGACATTTTTTGTTCATTGTTGTTTATTCCCAAAGCCCCTATAATGCGGGGCTTTTCACTATTTAGCAGTATGAGAATTTCACGTGGCTAAGACTATTCAGGCAATTCGAGGCATGAATGACTGCCTACCGGAGATTTCCGGTACATGGCAGAAGGTAGAATCTGTACTTCGTCAGGTTGTGGCGAGTTATGGTTACCAAGAAATACGTACTCCCATCGTTGAAAGCACCGACTTGTTCAAGCGCTCTATCGGTGAGGTTACCGATATCGTTGAAAAAGAAATGTATACCTTCGAAGATAGAAATGGCGACAGCTTAACGCTACGTCCAGAAGGTACGGCAAGTTGCGTGCGCGCAGGAAACGAGCACGGCTTATTGTACAACCAGCAGCAACGCCTGTGGTACATGGGGCCAATGTTCCGTCATGAACGTCCACAAAAAGGGCGTTATCGCCAGTTCCATCAGTTCGGTGTAGAGACCTACGGTATGGACGGCCCTGACATCGACTTAGAAGTGATTCTTCTTAGTGCACGCTTTTGGAAAGCTTTTGGTATTGAGCAGCACGTAAAACTTCAAATCAATACCTTAGGTTCAAACGAAGCTCGCGCTGCATATCGCGATACGCTGGTTGAATTCTTAAAACAGCGTGCAGACCAGCTCGACGAAGATTCACTGCGTCGACTTGAAACGAATCCACTTCGCGTACTCGATTCAAAGAACCCTGATGTTCAAGCTGCTATTGCCGATGCGCCAGCGCTAATCGATCATCTTGATGAAGAATCTAAAGTACATTTTGAAACCTTGTGTTCGCGCTTAACGCAAGCAGGCATTGAGTTTGAAATAAATCCTCGACTAGTGCGCGGATTAGATTACTACAACCGTACTGTGTTTGAATGGGTGACAGATAGCTTGGGAGCCCAAGGTACAGTGTGCGCTGGAGGCCGTTACGATGGCTTGGTAGAGCAACTCGGGGGCAAAGCAACGCCTGCGGTTGGTTTTGCTATGGGTATTGAACGTTTGGTACTGTTGCTAACCACGTTAACCGAAGAAGGTCAGGACTCAAGTTTCGCGGATGTTTACGTAACGGCGATGGGCGAAGAGGCACAGTCATACGCTATTGAGGTAGCAGAACATCTTCGAAATACGCTTCCTAATACACGCATAATGATGCACTGTGGCGGCGGCAACTTTAAAAAACAATTAAAGCGTGCAGATAAAACAGGTGCACGTTTAGCGCTGCTTTTAGGCAATGACGAAATGCAGTCTCGCGAAGTAGGTGTTAAACCACTGCGCGATGGTCAAGAACAAGTTACAGTCAGCTTCGATACCTTATCTGATAAGGTTGCAGAGATGCTGAGCGCAAAATAAAAAGAGGACATCATGGAACAGTTCGCAACAGAAGAACAACAAGTAGAAGCGATTAAACGTTTTTGGAAAGAGCACGGTACTGCAATTATTGTCGGTGCAGCGCTTGGTCTAGGTGGCCTTTGGGGCTGGAGAGCGTATTCAGAAGCGCAAATTGAAACTAAAGAAGCGGCATCGGTTGCCTATCAAAATGCCGTAGAGACTTTTGGTACCGAAGGCAGTGACGCAAAAGTTAAAGCTTTTATCGAAGAGAACAAAGACAGTGGTTATGCAAGCATCGCTAGTCTTCTTGCTGCTAAGCAAGCGGTAGATGCCGGTGATTTAGACGCTGCAGCTTCTCACCTAAATAGCGTAGTAACCTTTGCCGAAAATGACGAATTGAAAGTACTTGCCTCACTTCGTTTGTCGCGTGTGCAAATTGAAATGAACCAGCTGGACGCGGCGTTGTCTACGCTTAGCAATGTAACAAACGACGCATTTGCAGCAGAAGTTTCTGAATTAAAAGGCGATGTGTATCAAAAACAAGGCAAGTTTGATGATGCTCGCTTAGCTTATTCAAATGCGTTAGAAAAAAATGCCAACAATCCGCTTTTACAAATGAAGTTAGATAACCTATCGGTATCTGCTGCGCAATAAGCGAAAGCCTTAGGGCTGGTATAAATAATAAAGAGGTACGCAATTTGTTTCACAACACGTGTGGCCGTAAAGGTCGATTTGCTCGCACGATAGGTATGGCACTCGCGGTGTCTATCACAATGTCTGGCTGCTCAACTATTTCAGACTGGTTTGCAGATGATGAAGAATTAGAGATTCGTCGTTTAAAGCCTATTGAGGCTAAATTCACACCTAAATTAGTGTGGGATCGCGATATTGGTGATGGCGTTAATCATTACTTCTCTCGTCTTCGCCCTGTTTATGCCTATGACAAGCTTTATGCTGCCGATCGCCATGGCGCCGTTGTCGCGATGGACCCTGAGTCGGGTAAAGTGTTGTGGGAGAAAGATTTCGCACAGTTTCGCTCTGAGGGCATGCTAAGCTCAGTCACTAATTTGTGGCGTAGCGGTGAGACTGCACGTATTGGTGGTATCGCCGTAGCAGACAGACACGTATTCATTGGTACAGAAAACGGCTATGTAGCTGCAATGGATGCAGAAACCGGAGAGTTAGTTTGGGATGCGTCTGTTCCCGGTGAGATTTTAGCGGCTCCGGCAGCTGATGAAGGTATCTTAGTGGTTAACACGGGTGCTGGTAGCTTATTTGGTTTTAATACCCGCACTGGTGAACAGTTGTGGAGACACGAAGGTGATACTCCTCCGCTAACATTACGTGGTATTTCTGGCCCAATAGCATCTAACGGTGGTGCTATCATCGGCACACCTACAGGTAAAATTCAGGTTAATCTTATCGAAACAGGTGTACTTGCTTGGGAAACGGTAATTGCAACGCCTTCTGGTGCAACAGAGTTAGAGCGTATTGTTGATATCGACACAACGCCTGTTTTATTTGGCGGCACGGTTTATACGGTTTCTTACAACGGAACATTAGCTGCTGTAGAGTTACGTTCAGGTCGTGTAATTTGGAAACGTGAATATGCATCGTTTCGCAATTTGAATATCGACGGCAATAAAATTTTTGTTGTAGACAACAACTCTAACGTTTATGCCCTTGATAGACGAAACGGCGTAGAGCTTTGGTCTCAAGGTTCACTTAAGCATCGCTCATTAACGGCTGCTACTCCAGTAGGCGACCATGTGGTTGTTGGTGATAACTGGGGCTTTCTACACTGGATTGAACAAGAAACAGGTGAAGTTGTTGCACGCCTAGATGTTGGCGGCGATGACGAAGATGATTCAATCTATGCTGCGCCGTTGAAGGTTGATGATAAGATTATAGCGGTAACACGTAATGGCGTAATAGCGTCGGTGCAAGTTCCAAAGTAACAGGAACGTTTCGCTAATATTTAAACAGAAAAGGTGCTTAAAGCGCCTTTTTTTATACCCCGCGGTTTTTTCGGGCCTAAACTTGGGAATTACCAATGGGTAGACGGTTTCTCTTCGTGTTATTGAACGCCATTGGTATTAGGTAGTGAACAAGGTATAATGCGCCCATTCTCAAAAGCCTCATAGTAATTCACCTCTCGTTAGAGAATACAGCTCCCGAACGTTAGTTGTAATAGATGGTGTATGCGGCTTGTGCTTTTTTAGCTTTCATGACCCCTAGGATCTGATAAATGTTACCCGTTGTTGCTTTGGTTGGCCGCCCTAATGTTGGTAAGTCAACCTTGTTTAATCGCCTTACAAATACCCGTGATGCACTAGTTGCTGACTACCCGGGGCTAACTCGCGACCGTAAATACGGCCAAGCGAAATTTGAAAAGCGCCAGTTCATAGTAGTGGATACCGGCGGTATTACGGGCGATGAAGAGGGCATTGATGCTGAAATGGCACAACAGTCTTTGTTAGCTATAGAAGAGGCTGATGTCGTATTGTTTTTGGTTGACGCCAGAGCAGGTATGCTGCCAGCCGACCAAGGTATTGCTGATCATCTTCGACGCATAAACAAAAAAGTGTTTGTTGTGGCGAACAAGGTTGATGGAATTGACGGCGATAGCGAAAGTGCGGAATTTTATTCCTTAGGCTTAGGTGATATTAAGCAAATAGCTGCGGCGCACGGTCGCGGTGTTAGCCAATTGCTGCAGGACGCCTTAAAGCCACTTGAATCTGATTTCCCGGACATGGAAATTATCGATGAGGAGCCTGAAGAAGAAGAGGATGCTGAAACGCAGCGTCAACGCCTGCAAGAGTTACCTATCAAACTTGCTATCGTAGGTAAGCCCAACGTGGGTAAGTCGACACTGACAAACCGCATTTTAGGTGAAGAGCGCGTGGTGGTGTTCGACATGCCAGGCACCACCCGTGACAGCGTGTACATTCCAATGGAAAGGGATGAGCGTGAATATATCCTAATCGATACCGCGGGCGTGAGAAAGCGCAAGAAAATTAGTGAAGCCGTAGAGAAGTTCTCTATTGTTAAAACTCTTCAGGCAATTGAAGAAGCTAACGTAGTGCTATTGGTTATTGATGCCAGAGAAGGTATTACCGACCAAGATCTTAGCTTATTAGGCTTTGTGCTTAATTCAGGTCGTTCATTAGTAGTTGCCGTGAACAAGTGGGACGGATTAAGTACTGACGTGAAAGACGACATAAAGCGCGAGATGGACCGTCGTTTAGGCTTTATCGACTTTGCTCGAATTCATTTTATTTCTGCGCTTCATGGTTCGGGTGTTGGTAATTTATTTGAGTCTGTACAAGAAGCGTATATGAGCGCGACCAAGCGTATTAATACCGCGCTGCTTACACAAATTATGGAAATGGCTCAGGATGACCATCAACCTCCGCTGGTGCGTGGGCGCCGAGTTAAAATGAAGTATGCTCACGCAGGTGGTTACAACCCACCGGTTATTGTTATTCACGGTAATCAAGTGGATGACTTACCAAGCTCTTATAAGCGTTTCTTGATGAATTACTTTAGAAAAGCGCTAGAAATTATGGGCACGCCTATCAAGATAGAGTTCAGAGAAGGCAACAACCCGTTTGAAGGTAAGAAGGCTAATTTGACCTTGGCGCAGCAGCGCAAGCGCCGTCGTATGATGTCTTATTACAAAGATAAAAAGTAGCCTTGTTAAGTACATCGCTGCGCTTATTAGCGTAGTGATGTACAAGTCCGCTATTATAAAAAGTATTAATGTCTCTTTCTTACCACGCTAGTTTTTGCCGCGTTAACAGACCCAAGTATCTATAGCGTTATCAGTGTACTGCATGCATTGCATCAGCCTACCTAAGTTTCAACCCTCCTTTGCTGATTTTACTAAAGCATCAGCCGTGCCAAACTATATTCTGTCGGTCATAATTACAACTAAAGTGTAATATTTTCTATCAGTGAATAATTTTTAGCTTTCATTATATAACCTTAAATTTTGTTAACCCATGCTACATGCGGTATTGCACATAAATTAATCTATGGTTTCTTTCTTGCAGTCACAGGGAGCCCCTTCGACCGTCGGGGTAATTCTAACTATATGAGCAGGATGAATTTATGAATAAGCGAATTATTGCCGCTGCCATCATCGCAGCGACTACAATGCCAATAAAAGCAGCAATTATTACGCAAGAAGTATCCTTTGGTGAACAAGGAAGTCCTTTCGACGTGGCAGAAGTATCGCCGCTATCGGAAAGTGTGTTTATTGACGCATTTGATCAAACACTGGGTACACTGAACGCTGTAAATATAACGGTCTATGGACAGATAGACAGCGAAGGAAGATCCGTTAATGGAAGCTCTGAAGCAGGTCGCACTGACGTAGATATCTTTCTAGCGTCGAACTGGCAAGTATCCAGTAGCGTAGCTGAAACATTTGTATTTGAACAAGCAAATTTCGTTAATCCGCTTGTCTCTGCACAAAGCTCACCAGAGGGGACATTCACAATGATTCCAGGTGAAGATTCTGCCGAATTTGAGTTTGATGTGACAACAGGCGAACGGTCGGGGATGCTAGCAAACGTAGACTTGTCGGCCTTTCTAGCCGGAACTCCAATCGAATTTTTGTTTTCAACGGATGCGAGAACGAACGTATTTAATCAAGTAGACGGGGGAACGGGTAGCTTTACAAATGAATTCTCAACGGGTTCTTGGGGTAAAGTATTCGTAGAGTTCGATTACGCCCCGACAGCCACTAGTGTTTCTGAGCCAGCGGCATTTAGCTTATTTGGCGCAGGGCTTTTGTTCTTATTATCAAACAGAAGAAAAGTAATCAAAAAATGAGTGTAACGTCTATCGATTATTACAATTTCGACCGTTTATAATCCAGACAAAGGAAGAATGATGTCAGTGGAAAAATTACACTCAGCGAAGCAGCCGCTTCAAAAAGACCAGGTTTACAATTGGTTTGATAGGTATAAACCGAGAGAACAGGCGAAAGTTCACATTTTAAGCAGTGACGTGAAACGTAAGTCAATTAATCCTGTAATGCGATTTATTGAAAAATAAAAACAGCAACGGTTCGCTCTTACCCATTGGCCAAAGTTTAGCAACTAGTGATACAACTAATCTTTTCTATGGTATCAATTGGCGCTTTCTAAAAGCAGAGAGCGAACCTTTTTCATCATTTCAGACTCTTGCGGAACTTCTACGTTAACAATCAATTGATTGACAATATTGTCTGAAAAGTCAGGAGGAAAAGTCGTAGACACTTTTACGATTTTATCTTGTAGCTTAAAGACATAGGTTGTCGCGTAAATTGTTGGTGATGTTTCAGATGTCGCGCTTAGCCCCAACCTCCATCCTCTTAATGCGCTGTTAACCTCGTAGCGTGAGGCTGGACTGATTTGAGACAAAGTTAACTGCTGTAAATCGGCTGTAGCACTAGCTCTTTGCAGATCACTTTCTAGTTGCTCAGGAAGTAGCTCGTTTTCATCTGAAGAAAGCTGATCTAAAAAGGGATATACGGTGACGTCAACGAGCGCATCTTCAAACTCAGGGTGTATATAGCGAGTAATTGCACCGTTAAACGGGTCTGGATATAACTGAGTATCTAATTTAGTGAAGTCGCCAATGGCGTTTGGTACCTGTAATCCACCCTTATAGTCGCTAGCTTCTAGCGCATCGAACAAAAACTGGCTGGTAAATAATCCAGAATGTTTGGCATGTTGAATCCAGCGGGTAATCAACGATTGAGCTTCTTCTTCGGCTAAAGCGGTTTCCGTTTTCACATCTGTGTTTTCTAGAGCACTCGCATCAAATGAAGATGAGTCAATTTCTATCCCTCGCCATTGTAAAGTGAATTCTGCAAATTGTTTTGCGTGCTGTCGATGCATGCCAGGCGCTGCGCCAACATTAGCAATCAATAGTTCGTAGTCGTTTCCTTCGCCATAAGGGAACAAATGACTGAACTCTCCTGATTCGCTTAGGAGTTTAATAAAGCTGTCGGGCGAAATAGCATCTTCAAAACACAAATTAGTGGATTGAGAAGCATTAGCTTCGCTTAATGCTCGCTGGGCTCCACAAGCCCTGAGTAACGTCTCGCTCGGGTAGGTAGAAAAAACAGAGACAGGTTGATTGACCATAGAAGCAAAGGTGAAGTCAGGCACTAGTAACAGAACAAAAACGCACAAAGGTGTCAAAATTTTTGGTACAGCGAACCGCTGTGACTTTAGGCTCCAAAATGCACAGGCCCGCTGGTAAATACTGGAAAAGGAAAACGCGTTTACATGAACGGGCATAATACTTAAGGCTACCTATTGCCGTTGAATGTGTGTCACTGTACTGGTTATTTCTCCGTCAGTCACCCGAGATTTTATCTCATCACCTACATTTACTTTATTCACGCTATTAATGGCTGCTTTGTCGGACAAAGTAATGCTGTAACCACGGGCGAGCGTTGAAAGAGGACTTACGGATTGTAAGAGGCTAACTTTACCACCAAGTTCATTTTTTTTGCTTCTAATAAGTGTGTTCATGCTTGATAAGAGCTTGGTGCTAGCATAGTTTAATTTGTCTTTTGCACGCGCCACGTTTGCTGATGGCGATTGTTTGTTTAGCCTGTAATCAAGACCTTGTAATCGCTTCTCTGCTTTTGCCAAGTCGTTTTGCATCTTATGCGCTAAACGAAGTTGTAGTCTGTCTAACGTTTGCCACTGCGATTGGATGCGGCTTTGTGGATGCAACGCATTTAGCCGTTGTTTCTTTAAAACAAGCTGTTGTTTACTCGTTTGAAGGTACTGATGTATTGCCCTTGCTAAGCGTTGTTTTTGCTGACTTAGCGTTTGGTAAAGAGCGGCAGAATCCTGACTTAAGATTTCGGCAGCAGCAGATGGGGTAGGGGCGCGAACATCGGCGACGAAGTCACTAATGGTGAAGTCTACCTCATGGCCTACGGCGCTAACTATTGGAAGGGCACTTGCAGCGACTTCTCTTGCTAAGCTTTCATCATTAAAACACCACAAGTCTTCTAATGAACCGCCGCCTCGCGTAAGTAACAGCACATCCACTTCTGCGCGGTGGTTAGCCGTTCTCAACGCATTAATTAACTGTAAAGGTGCAGTTTCACCCTGAACCATCGACGGATAAACAATGATTTCGGTTTGTGGGCTGCGTCGTTTTAATACACTTAATACATCGTGAAGCGCTGCACCGCTTGATGAAGTTATTACGCCGATGCGATTGATACGTTCAGGTAGCGCACGCTTGTTAGCAGTATCGAACAAGCCTTCATTGTTGAGTTTGAACTTTAAGGCTTCGAACGCTTGCTTAAGCGCACCTTCGCCATCGCTTTCCATGTGTTCGACAACCAGTTGATAGTCGCCGCGTGCTTCGTAAAGGCCAACCGACGCTCGCACTAAAATTTTGTCGCCTTCTTTAGGGCGAATACGAACATTGCGGTTTGATCCCTTAAACATGGCCGCGCGAACTTGGGCTTTGTTGTCTTTGAGCGTGAAATACCAATGCCCTGATGCGGCTGCCACAAAGTTGGATATTTCGGCAGATAGCCAAATAAGGCCAATTTCGCCTTCCAGTACGGTTCTGGCTAAGCGATTTAGCTTGGTAACTGTTAAAATTTGTCGAGACGTAGATGGCGAATTTGTAAACATAAAAAAAATCACTGGGTTTAATACATTTAGAGTTTACCTGAAAACTAAAAAACACTACAATTGCGCCGCAATTAACCCTCAACTGAATAGGTGTTGTTGCATGCTACGTATCATCCAAGAAGCCCTGACGTTCGACGATGTGTTGCTGGTTCCCGGCCACTCGACCGTCCTCCCTCACACAGCCAACTTACAAACACGCCTTACGCGTGGCGTAACGTTAAATATTCCAATGGTGTCTGCTGCCATGGACACGGTTTCTGAAGCCCGTCTAGCTATTGCGCTAGCCCAAGAGGGTGGTATTGGTTTCATTCATAAAAACATGAAGCCCGAAGAGCAAGCCAAACACGTACGTGAAGTTAAGAAATACGAAAGTGGTGTGGTATCTGATCCGGTAACGGTTGAAGAGAATGCGACCATCGGTGAAGTTATCGCGCTTTCTAAGCGTCTTGGTTACTCTGGCTTCCCGGTGACTGACAAAGATAATAACCTAATTGGTATTGTGACAGGCCGCGATCTTCGCTTTGAAAAGCGTTTGAATTTGCCTATTAGAAACGTAATGACCGGTAAGGATGATCTGGTTACCGTTAAAGAAGGTGCAAGCTCTGATGTGGTGTTAGACCTAATGCACGAACACCGCATTGAGAAAATTCTTGTCGTCGACGACGCGTTTAAGCTTACAGGCCTGATCACTGTTAAAGACTTCCAGAAAGCAGAAAACAAGCCTAACGCATGTAAAGACTCGCTTGGTCGCCTACGTGTAGGTGCTGCGGTAAGCGTTGGACCAGGTACTGACGAACGTATTGCACTACTTGTAGATGCAGGCGTTGACGTTCTACTTATCGATACCTCTCACGGTCACTCGCAAGGTGTTATTGACCGCGTGAAAAAGGTACGTGCAGACTATCCAGATGTACAAATTATTGCGGGTAACGTTGCGACGGGCGATGGCGCGAAAGCACTTGCCGATGCCGGCGTAGATGCTGTTAAAGTGGGAATTGGCCCTGGTTCAATTTGTACTACCCGTATCGTAACCGGTTGCGGTGTGCCTCAAATTACTGCGGTATCAGATGCAGTAGAAGCGCTTAAAGATACTGACATTCCAGTAATCGCTGACGGCGGTATTCGTTTTTCGGGTGACATTGCTAAGGCGTTGGCTGCTGGCGCAAGCTGCGTAATGGTTGGCAGCATGCTAGCAGGTACTGAAGAAGCGCCAGGCGAAGTAGAACTTTTCCAAGGCCGTTATTACAAGTCATATCGCGGTATGGGTTCACTAGGCGCTATGGATCAAAGCCACGGTTCGTCAGACCGTTACTTCCAAGATTCTGATAACGCTGAGAAATTAGTACCAGAAGGTATTGAAGGCCGCGTAGCGTACAAAGGTCCAATTGCTAATATTATCCATCAGCAAATGGGCGGCTTGCGCTCAGCCATGGGCTTAACGGGCTGCGCAACGATTGAAGAGCTCAATACCAAGGCACAATTTGTGCGCGTAACTTCAGCCGGAATGGGCGAGAGCCACGTTCACGATGTAAGCATTACCAAAGAAGCGCCAAACTACCGTTTAGGTTAAGGCGACCGACGACTGCGAGGCTGGTACTACACCAGCCTTTGTTCTTTTATTTAACGGGTAAAAATAAAACATGACCACAAATATCCACGACCAACGCATACTTATTTTGGATTTTGGCTCGCAATACACGCAGTTGATAGCACGTCGTGTTCGCGAAATAGGCGTTTACTGTGAGCTTTGGGCTTGGGATGTGACCGAAGAGCAAATCCGCGAATTTAATCCTCAAGGGATTATTCTGTCAGGTGGCCCAGAGTCAGTAACCGAAGAAGGCTCACCACGCGCGCCCGAGTACGTATTTGAAGCCGGCGTGCCAGTGCTAGGCGTGTGCTATGGCATGCAAACCATGGCACAACAGCTAGGTGGTGGCGTACTGGGTTCAGACAAGCGTGAATTTGGTTATGCGCAAGTAGAAGTGATTAAGCCAAGCCCGCTGCTGGATAAAATTGAAGATGCGATAGGCGATAACGGCGCGGCGCTGCTTGATGTATGGATGAGCCACGGCGATAAAGTGGCAGCTATTCCCGAAGGTTTTGAAACCATCGCGCAAACCGCTTCATGCCCACATGCTGCAATGTATAACGCAGAGAAGCAATTCTATGGCGTGCAGTTCCACCCTGAAGTGACTCACACTCGCCAAGGCATGCGTCTATTAACTCACTTTGTGATGGACATCTGTAAGTGTGAAAAACTCTGGACAGCTGGCGCTATTATTGACGATGCCATTGAGCGCATAAAAGAGAAGGTGGGCGATGAAGAAGTTATTCTTGGCCTTTCAGGCGGTGTAGATTCTTCAGTAACAGCTATGCTGCTTCACCGCGCGATAGGTGACAAACTTACTTGTGTGTTTGTAGACAATGGCCTGCTTCGCTTAAATGAAGCTGATCAGGTAATGGAAATGTTTGGTGACCATTTCGGCCTTAACATTATCCGTGTAGACGCTGAAGAGCGTTTCCTTGATCGCCTAAAAGGCATTGAAGATCCTGAGCTTAAACGTAAAGCTATCGGTAATGAGTTTGTTCGTGTATTTGACGAAGAAGCGGGTAAGCGTGAAAACGCGAAGTGGTTAGCGCAAGGTACTATTTACCCTGACGTTATTGAATCAGCGGGTTCTGCAACGGGTAAAGCGCACGTAATTAAGTCGCACCACAATGTGGGCGGCCTTCCTGAAGATATGGAGCTGGGTCTTGTTGAGCCACTGCGTGAACTCTTTAAAGACGAAGTACGCAAAATCGGCCTAGAGCTAGGTTTACCGTACGACATGCTTTACCGTCACCCGTTCCCTGGTCCGGGTCTAGGTGTTCGTGTACTTGGTGAAATTAAGAAAGAATATTGCGACTTACTACGTCGTGCTGACGCTATCTTCATTGAAGAGCTATATGCAGCTGACCTATACCAAAAAGTAAGCCAAGCGTTTACCGTATTCCTTCCAGTGCGCTCAGTTGGCGTAATGGGTGATGCGCGTAAATACGACTGGGTAGTAAGCCTTCGTGCAGTAGAAACCATCGATTTCATGACAGCTCACTGGGCACATTTACCCTACGACTTCCTAGGTAAAGTGTCGAATCGTATTATCAATGAAATTGACGGCATTAGCCGCGTAGTATACGACATTTCTGGTAAGCCACCTGCTACAATTGAGTGGGAATAAACGGGTGTAAATTTACCGAAATGAAAAGAGAGCCTTCGGGCTCTTTTTTTTATCTACTTAAAAAAGAACAAGTTAATAAGCCTGTTACTATAAGGGTGTATATTTTCGCATATATTGGTATGTTGATTCATACCAAATTTGTAACCATACCGTCATAAAAATATCATTTAATGGCGACGTCCTTCTTTAAATTTATACTAAAGGTTAAGCCGTGTTCAATTACACAAGCATCAGCCGTTTGGTGATGACGCCTGTTCTCGCCAGCTTTTTAATTCTTGTACTATTAAACGGTGCCTCAATTCTAAAGTCTTTCTCGTTACTTAATTCATTCGATGAGTTAGAAAACACCCTTGTTCAGTCAGAACGAGACGTCAATACCACGCTAAGTACTTTCAAAACTCAAGTGCAAGAGTGGAAGAACGTATTGTTGCGTGGCCACAAAAAAGACGACCGAGAAAAATACTGGGAGCGATTCAAGCAGAGAGAGGCCGATATCACTCGCCAGTTTGACCTGATGCTATCAAGTAGTGTGATAAGTGAAAACGTGAAGTCAGATATCAGGCAATTTCAAAAAGCCCATGCAGTCATGGCCGAGAAATACCGTGAAGGATACGACGCATTTATTAACTCAGGGTTTGATCCAAAGGTTGGAGATAGCTTTGTTCGAGGTATTGATAGAGAGCCTGCTAAGCTCCTCTCAGGTATCGCGGCGGAAATTGCAGCCGATTCAGCGAACGCGATTGCTGAGCTTAAAGCCAATACGCGCACTATGCTCTGGATAATTCTACTGGCGGCTATTGCGCTCTCTGTGCTTTCTGTTGCTTATGTGATTGCTCGTTTACGCTCTCAGGTTATTAAACCAACGAAGCAGGTTGCGGCGTGTATATCCAACTTGGCTCATAGCCGTTACGACTACGCGTTAACGTATTCCAGCGACCATGAATTGGGCATGCTGGCAGAATCAGCCAGGGCATTACAAAACAAATTAAAAGATTCGGTTGCGCAGCTTCAACAAGCGGAGACCGAAATGGAAAAGGCGTTTGGCACCCTCGGTAACGTCAGCCAATCCATTATGGAAGGCGCCAATGGACAACGGGATGCGTCGCGCTCGCTTGATAGCAGTACGGATAAACTTAAAGAGATTGTGCAAAATTTAGTGGCAATCACCGACCAAGTTGCTGTGGCGACAAATAACTCAGAAAAGAACGTGGCAAGTTGTTATGCCACGTTTGAAAGCGCCAATGCAGGCTTTAAGCAACTAGCAAAAACGGTAACCGAATCAAGTAATATCGTGTCAGAACTGCAAAGCCGCAGTACCAATATTCTAAAAGTGGTAAATGTTATTAATGAAATTGCCGATCAGACTAACCTGCTGGCTCTAAACGCAGCAATTGAAGCTGCTAGGGCAGGTGAGCATGGCCGTGGTTTTGCTGTGGTAGCCGACGAGGTTCGAGCACTTGCAGCTAAAACACAGCAGTCGACCAAGGAAATTAACGACATTTTAAGTAGTTTTGAAGCTGAAGCAAAAGGGGCTGTTGCGGCGATGTCGTCAGGCAAGCAGCTGTCAGACACAAACGCAGCAGAAGCAGCGACAGCGCTTGAAACACTCAATAACGTGGTGAGGGATATTCAAGAAACGGCGAGCGTAGTTGTGGCGCTTAACGAAGCCGCAGATGAGCAAGAGGCTGTACTTCAGCAGGTGGAAACAATTATCAGTAATGTGGTCACATCATCTGAAAAATATCATCAACTTGCTCAGCGTGATGACATGTCACGCTCAATGAAAAGTATGTCAGAAAACGTTGAAAAGGTGGTGAACAGTTTGACCCGCTAACTGTGCTTTGTCAGTATAAACACGTTAAAAGGGAGTGTTTGAACAATGTTCACGCTCCTTTTCTTTTATCTGTTATAGATGCGTGCGTCCTAAACTAGTATTGATAATAATGACAACACCACTCGTATTTCATCCTATTTATAGCCAGTTAGATCTTCCTGAGCGACACCGATTTCCCATCGAGAAGTACGTAGGTATTCGCGATGAATTGTTAAATCGTGGTGTGGAAGCATCGCGTTTTGTTACTCCATCACCGGTTGATCTTTCTTTTCTCACTGCCTATTACGATCCGGACTATGTTGATGCATTAAGTACTGGCGCATTAGATAAGAAAGCCATGCGCCGCATAGGCTTTCCCTGGTCGCAGCAGCTGATTGAGCGTACCCGTACTGCCGTTGCTGGAACTTGTTTAACAGCCAAGCTAGCTCTAGAGCATGGAAAAGCATTGAATTTAACAGGCGGGTATCATCACGCGTTTGCTGATTTTGGTTCAGGTTTTTGCTTGTTCAACGATTTATATTTGGCAGCGAAAACTATGCAGCAAACCCCGTCCGTTGAAAATGTGCTTATTGTCGATTTAGATGTGCATCAAGGCGATGGCACAGCAAAACTTGCCGAAAACGACCGTGATATTTTTACCTTATCTATTCATGGTGAAAAGAACTTCCCTCACAGAAAGCAGCGTTCCGATATTGATATAGGACTCGATAAGGGCACCGAAGACGATGAGTATCTAACTACGCTAGAACAAGCGCTAACGATGGTAATGAGGCAATTTCAGCCCGATGCCATCTTCTATGACGCAGGCGTTGATGTGCATGTAAACGACGACCTTGGTCATTTACATATTTCTACGCAAGGCGTGTACGAGAGAGATACGCAAGTCTTTGCGTTAGCCGAGCGTTTAGGCGTTCCGATTGCTGCGGTAATTGGTGGAGGCTACCAAAGAGATATTGCAGCGCTGGTAGAGGTGCATATTCAGCTTTATCGCGCGGCAGGCGTGATTGATTAGCAAACAGTGATGTCGAAATGAGAAGAGCACGCCATGCAAAAGCGGTTTGGCGTGCCCATCCTGTGTCTACGTGGTTATTTATTACAAAAAGTGCAGCTGAAAACCGATACCAATACGTTCTTGTGAGCGGTTATAGTCGATAAGCGAATCGCCATAGCCATTGAAGTATTGAAGCAAGACTTCATAGCGGTCAGAGATAGGGTAGGTGAAGTCTAGCTGGATGCTGCCTCGGTTCTCATCTACGTCGAGGTTATTTCGTAAAAGCGCCAGTACTTTAAACGCGCCAATTTTCCTTCCATAACCAAGTTCCATTCTACCGTAATAGTCTTGTATATCAGGGTTATCGTCGCCGGTAGGATCAAGCGGGTCTGTTTTCTCGTCTTCAGGAATACGGTACCACGTCTTTAGGTAGTAGATATCGTCATCGTCGCTAAAGACAATAGAGGCAAATATACGGTTCCAGCTTCGAGAGCGCAGCCCGCTTTGACCGTTAGACATATGATTGAAACCAACTTGAAAAGTATTAAATTTGTAGCCAAGCACGGAATAATCGGCTGTTTCTTGCCAAAAGACTTCTGGTTCGTAATTGGTCTCGCGAAACGGCTTCGACGCTTCGCTGTTATAAAGCTGCCAGAAAGAGGTTAGCGTAAAGCCAAAGTAAACACCGTCGAACCCTGTATCTTCCAAATAAAGCGGCAGCTTTGCGCTTACCTGAAATTTTGCTTCTTTATTGTCTATGTTCTCGTTTGTGAGTTCTTCACTTGCCACAGAGCTTGGGTTGGAAACGTAAGTAATTGGAAGTAGATAGTTTTGTCTATGCTGAGTGATAGCAAACACATTATCCAGTGCTTCTTTATCGCCTTCTAATCGGTTATCCAGTGCACTTTCCGTGATGGTGTCACGTTTGATGATATCGATAACTTCAATACCGCTTTCTTCCTGAGACGATTGATTTTCTTCATTTTCAACAGTGCGCTCTTGTTCACTATTTTCTGAAGATGACGCTTGTTCGCTTACCACTTCTTGTGATTGTTGAGCGCAAACAGGCGTGCAAGCAGCAAATGCTGCCAAAAATACAAAAGGCTTTAACACAGACACCTTTAATTCTCCGTAACGTGGGGTTGTTGTTATGCTTAACTGAAGTCCAGTGCTTGGCCTTCTGAAGATGCAAATACTTGTAGATTAGACTCTGCCACTGTGACGTATACATTACAATGGTTTACAACATCATCTATATCGTCATCAGTCCGTTCTGGATCATGACTATATAAAGCTAATTTTTTTGTGTTACATGCCATTGCTAGTTTCACCGCTTCTTCCGCGACCGAATGACCCCATCCGTTCTTCGCTGGCATGTCAGACAACATATACTGTGCATCGTGTATTAGCAGATCGGCATTTTGTGCAAATTTTGCGAAATCGATAAAGTCTGTTTCTTTTTTGTAGGGGGGGTAAAGCTCATTATCTGTTATGTAAGCCACCTTTGCGCCATCGGCTTCAATACAATAAGCACTGCCACGACCGGGGTGGTTCATGGCTAAGCGAGTTATGGTTGCGCTTCCTACTGAAAATCGGCTTGTAGACTTGGGAATATCGACAATAGAAATGTTAGCTTTCAGCGCACTTCGGGGGACTGGAAATAACGACCCTTCCATTTGCTTTAAAATTTGATCAGGTTCATCAAGGAGGGTTTGACCCGGGTATATGTTGATTTCGCGTGAAGCCTGATAGATAGGCGCAAAAAAAGGGAAGCCTTGAATATGATCCCAATGGTTGTGGCTCAACAGCAGATTAATGGGTGTATCTTTTTGAATAAGGCGCTCGCCAAGCACGCGAATCCCTGTGCCAGAGTCGAGGATGATATCGGTACCATCCTCAAGCTCAATGTGAACGCATGCAGTATTACCACCATAGCGGACGTAAGCTGCTCCCGGGGTAGGGATTGACCCTCTTACGCCATAAAATGTTAACCGCATACGCCCTCTTTTCTAATCTAATCGGCGAGATCAGGCGCTAGAGTGCGGCTACAAAGTCCTTTGCTGCGCTAATATCTAACAACTGTTTTTCACCAGTACGTCTATTCTTATACTCAACATGTTGATTATCTAGGTTTCTTTCACCAATAACAATGCTGTGAGGTATGCCAATTAATTCCATATCATTGAACATGACACCCGGACGCTCTTTTCTGTCGTCAAACAACACTTCTACGCCAAGGGCAACAAGCTCTTCATAAAGCGCTTCCGCAGCTTCTTTAATACGATGAGACTTGTGCATATTCATTGGTATTAATGCAATTTTAAACGGTGCAATAGGATCTGGCCACTTTATGCCAAATTTATCGTGGTTTTGCTCGATAGCTGCCGCAACAATTCGAGATACGCCTATACCGTAACAACCCATAGTTAAGGTTTGGTGCTTACCTGATTCGCTTAGTACGCCGCAGTTCATGGCCTCTGAATACTTGCTGCCAAGCTGGAAGATATGACCCACTTCGATGCCGCGTTTAATATCTAGCGTGCCTTTCCCGTCAGGAGATGCATCGCCTGCTACAACGTTGCGAATATCAACGCCAGTAATATCTTCAGACCAGTTTACGTTAATATTTACCTTACCGCCTGCGCCTGCGCCCGTAGTGAAGTCAGCAAGGGCAGCTGCACTGGCGTCAATAAAAGCGGGTACGGGCAGGTTGGTTGCATCAGCAAACAATGGTGACACGCCAAGAATATCTTTTGCTTGTTCAAATGATGCTTCAACAAGCGGGCTTGCAACGCCGTCTAACTTCTCTGCTTTTACATCATTAAGCTCATGATCAGCACGAAGTACAAGGGCTACCCATTTGTCAGAAACTACTTCTTCGCCTTTACTGTCTGCTTCATTAGCGGCTTTCACTACTACGACTTTGACCGCGTTTGTCACTTCGGCTTCTACGCTTTTTAAGATGGCATTGAAATCTTTGCCTTTGGCATCTTTAGTCTCAACTGCAGCGCCCGATGCGACAGCTTTTTCAGGCGCAACAGCTTCAGCCATTTCAACATTGGCTGCGTAATCACTGTCGCTTGAGAAAGCGATATCGTCTTCACCTGATGCGGCAAGTACGTGGAATTCGTGAGAGTGATTACCACCAATAGAGCCAGAGTCGGCAATGACTGCTCTGAAGTCTAAGCCCATACGCGAGAATATATTGCAGTAAGCGTCGTACATTTTTTGATACGTTTCTTCTAAACAGCTGTCTTCTAAGTGGAAGCTGTACGCATCTTTCATGGTAAATTCACGACCACGCATAATGCCGAAACGGGGGCGCACTTCGTCGCGGAATTTAGTCTGAATCTGGTATAGATTGAGCGGAAGCTGCTTATAGCTGCTAATTTCATTGCGCACAAGCGCGGTAATAACTTCTTCGTGCGTTGGACCTAATACGAAATCACGCTGGTGGCGGTCTTTAATACGAAGTAACTCTGGACCGTACTCTTCCCATCGTCCAGATTCTTCCCACAAATCTGCGGGCTGAACAACGGGCATTAGCACTTCAATCGCGCCTGCTTTGTTCATTTCTTCACGAACAATATTGGCTACTTTATTAAGTACACGAAGACCAGATGGCAACCATGTGTATAGACCCGAGGCAAGCTTTCTGATCATACCAGCTCTTAGCATAAGCTGGTGGCTGATAACCTCTGCATCTGCAGGTGTTTCTTTCTGCGTGGCAAGCAAATATTGACTAGTGCGCATGTAAAGCAGGTATCCTGTTATAAATGTATTTATGACGGTTAGTGTGATGCTCTTTCGCAAACGGCAATTCGCAAAACAAAACATTGCGAAATGCTTGAACCGAGATAAGGTGTCACACGTTTGGGCGTATTCTAATTAACTGTGAGCTATTTCGCCACAGACTGTTAACACTAATAGTGTAATTATCCTAAATGAACCAGTTCGGTCACCTTAACGGCGGCATCTCTTATTTCAAACCCTACATCAATATCGTATAGCGTCACGCGGTAGGTTTTCTCATCATTTTCAATATGCTGTTTATAGGCTGGGCGAGGGTCTTGGGACAGTACCGCAGTCACCAAGGCAGAAAAACCACGGTGCTTTTTCTCTATTTCAGCAAGCGTGGGCTGGATTGTATCGGCGAATGATACGTCGCGATTGGGTATGGGGTTAATGTCATCAAGATTATCGCTGGCGCTAGGAACACTATCAGCGTACGCGATATAGGGCTTGATATCGACAAGTGGTGTGCCGTCGACTAAATCTACCCCTTCAACCACTAACTGTGTCTGTCCATTACTGCTAACCACACCTTTGTTTTTCACCACAGACATGCCAATCCCATTAGGTCGGTGGGTACTGCGACTTGCCAATACGCCCATAGTTGCATTACCACCTAGACGAGGGGCTTTTACCGTATTTTTCCAACCGCGTTCAATGTTCTGGTGAAAGATAAAAAGCAGCCACAGGTGACTGTAATTCTCTATCCCTTTAAGCAAATTGATATCGTTAAAGCCTTCTTCGAAGGTAATAACACCTTCGGCGTTAGCCAAGTTGGGCTGTCTTGGAATAGCAAACTTTTGCTTGAAAGGCGTAGCGACGGTCGCTATCGCCTCGAGAGAAAATGAATTGTGGGTATTCACGTTTTAGCCTTAACGAAGTCAAAAATGTGTAACGTTGTCATATTACTCACATAATTTGCAGGTAAAGTGACGTTTCAAGTGAAAGCTTGAGCCAAATAAACATCCTGCTTGTTATAAGGAGCTGCTTATTTGGGTTCCCTGGAGTAATCCAATACTTTGGGCCTGCTCGCATCACGAGCTTATTCTCTTTTTAGTGCGTGTTTTTTACATTGCACAAAAAGGTAAGCTTCCCGTGTTTTATCGAGCGGGCTTATCTTTTTTAAGCGTGTCTAACACACCCTCAAAATAAGGGCACCCAAGCGTCCGTGCTTTTGCAATGTTATGGCTGAATATCTTTTCGGCATCTTCTTCTTTCTTCATGTAGCGTGTGATATCAGCTTCACGAATTAAATGCAAAAGCGGGTAGGGTGAACGATTGGTATAGTTTTCAGCATCGTCTACGTCGCTACCGTCGAATACATAATTGGGGTGGAAGCTGGCAAGTTGGTAAGTGCCGCTGTATCCCCAGTCGTGCAGCATATTATCGCTAATAGCCAATACATCGAGATATTCGTTGAAATCATCAAGGGTTGAATGCGTGAGTGCAATTAGTGTTGTAGCGGTGGTGTCGTTATCTTCTAAATGCCGCAACTCATCGTATAGCGATTGAACGACATTTCCCGCATCGCCCTCAATTACCACACACCGAATTTGATGAGGTGTTCTTACATAGCGCGCAAAGGGACAAAAGTTGTGTTTTATCACAATGTCGTCAACCCATTTAAGCGTTGCATCAATTACGTGCTGTTCCCATAAAGGAGATGTTGGTTCTGCCATAAAAGGTGTAGGTCAGTTTGAGTCTGTGTTCAACGTGAGGGGAGTATAAAACCAAAAGGCAGAAATTTGATTTCTGCCTAACATTTTGGTTGAACTATTTGTGCTTTAAGAATGATATTTTACGTAAGCTTCCAGCGTATTCTCAATCAAACTGGCTACTGTCATCGGCCCAACTCCGCCTGGAACGGGGGTTATCCAGCCCGCGCGCTCTTTCGCTTTTTCGAAATCAACATCGCCAACAAGTGAACCATCATTAATGCGATTAATACCTACATCAATGACAATCGCGCCCTGTTTTACCCAGTCACCAGGAATAAAGTTCGGTTTACCTACTGCGACCACCAGAAGGTCTGCACGTTGAACGTGACTTTTAAGGTCTTGAGTAAACTTGTGACAGGTAGTAACGGTGCAGCCAGCTAGAAGCAGTTCCAGGCTCATAGGGCGCCCCACAATGTTCGACGCACCTACAATGACCGCGTCTAAACCTTTTACAGGGCGCTTGGTTGACTCTATCATGGTCATGATGCCTTTTGGCGTGCAGGGACGTAGTGCAGGAATACGCTGTGCAAGGCGGCCAATATTGTATGGATGAAATCCGTCGACATCTTTATGAGGGTGAATACGTTCAAGTACCTTTTCTGCATTTAACCCTGCAGGTAAAGGAAGCTGTACCAGAATTCCGTCTATCTCTTTATCTTCGTTTAGCTCGTCCACTAAATTTAGCAAGGTCTCTTCTGTGGTATCAGAAGGAAGGTCGAAAGAGCGAGAAACGAACCCCACTTCTTCGCACGCTTTACGTTTATTGGAAACATAAACTTGAGAAGCTGCATCACTGCCAACAAGGACAACGGCTAGGCCTGGTTGTCTTTTACCTGCTTGCGTAAGCGATTCAACATAGGAGGTTACGTGTTGGCGAACTTGTTTGGCAATTAGTTTGCCGTCAATAAGATGGGCGGTCATAGTCTTGTACGATTCTTATATGGTTGGGTGGTCAACAAGTGCCCTATATTGTTTCATAAAATAGGACTAATACTCTAGTAGTTATTGCTCTGCAATTATTCGCCACAAATGTTCAACGTAAACAACCGTTAATGGAAAGCCTGATGCTTACCCTTAAAAGAAGCGCAAACCTAGGCTAAAAATAGGTAAATACAAGGGTAATTGTTCAAAAAAACGTGAGAATGGATGCTTTGTGAGCGGTTGATGATTTTATTTAAAAAAGTGTTTGACGAGGTGGGGGGATGTCAGTAATATTCGCACCCCGTAACGGCACAGAGGCTAACGCTTTAAGGTCGGTACGATAGTCGGTGAGTGGCGCAGCTTGGTAGCGCACTTGTTTTGGGTACAAGGGGTCGCAGGTTCAAATCCTGTCTCACCGACCACTTTTTGCAGCGAAGATTCGCCAAGCGCCCGTAGCTCAGCTGGATAGAGCAACGGCCTTCTAAGCCGTGGGTCGCAGGTTCGAATCCTGCCGGGCGCGCCATGCGAGTCAGGTAGGTCCTGATAGCAAGGCTGAATTTTCGTATTTACACTGCTAAAATAAAGCGTGTAAATTGCAAACACACCCTATGGTGGGCGTAGCTCAGTTGGTAGAGCCCCGGATTGTGATTCCGGTTGTCGTGGGTTCAAGTCCCATCGTCCACCCCACTTTTTTGCGGAAGTGGTGGAATTGGTAGACACGCTGGATTTAGGTTCCAGTGCTTCACGGCGTGAGAGTTCAAGTCTCTCCTTCCGCACCATATTTTCAAGCTTTATCAAAAGCTTAATGTAAGCATTCCAGTCGGTGAGTGGCGCAGCTTGGTAGCGCACTTGTTTTGGGTACAAGGGGTCGCAGGTTCAAATCCTGTCTCACCGACCATTTATGCTTTCTTCGATTCAGTAAATACTTCTAGCCAAGAGTGATAAATCATCTGTGGGCTAGGGTATGAGTCGACTTTAACTACCGAGTAGCTATGTAAGATCCTGACAGCTCGGTAGGCGCTTATGTGTTTATCAATTCACACATAAGACTGAACAGGATTACTGTGGTGGGCGTAGCTCAGTTGGTAGAGCCCCGGATTGTGATTCCGGTTGTCGTGGGTTCAAGTCCCATCGTCCACCCCACTTTTTCGCGGAAGTGGTGGAATTGGTAGACACGCTGGATTTAGGTTCCAGTGCTTCACGGCGTGAGAGTTCAAGTCTCTCCTTCCGCACCATATTTAAAGCTCTCGCAGGGCTTTTCAAAAAGATATATCTGTCGGTGAGTGGCGCAGCTTGGTAGCGCACTTGTTTTGGGTACAAGGGGTCGCAGGTTCAAATCCTGTCTCACCGACCATTATCTTTCTCTCCTCTTTATTCATTGCTCAATAAATTCGCATAAATTCCGTCTTTTTCGCTATTTAGGCTATTAGTTTCGCTATTTGGTCAAAATGCGTTCAAATGGTTGTTACAAACTTGTGTTTGCCTCTCGACTCTTGTGGTATGCGGCTGTATACTACCGCGTCTTTTTTTAACCAGTACGTTTGTTTCAGGTTGGCTTTTTGACACAATTTCGTGTCCTAACTTTGATTTTATAAACGTCGAATAACGACCTCTACCCCGGAGTGATATGCAACTCTTGCATGACGGGAGAGGGGATTGAGAACAAAACGCCTGTAAAGGCGTATAGTTGAGGTAACATAATGCAAGTTTCAGTCGAGACGACCCAGGGTTTAGAACGCCGTCTTACTATCACCGTTCCAGCTGACACGGTTGATTCAGCAGTTAAGTCACGTCTACAGCAATTGGCGAAAACACAACGCATCAACGGCTTCCGTCCAGGTAAAGTTCCTGTAAACGTAATCAAAAAGCGTTTCGGCCAAGCTGTTCGCCAAGAAGTTGCTGGCGATGTTATGCAGCAAAACTTCTACCAAGCAGTGATTCAAGAAAAAATTCAGCCTGCTGGTATGCCGAAGTTTGAACTGACTAAAGACGAAGACGGTCAGGACCTAGAATTCACAGCATCTTTCGAAGTTTACCCAGAAGTAGAAGTGAAAGGTGTTAGCGATATCGAAATCGAAAAGCCAGTAGTAGAAATTACTGACGAAGATCTAGATAACATGATGGAAACACTTCAGAAGCAGCACGCAACTTGGAAAGAAGTTAAGCGTAAAGCGAAGAAAGACGACAAAGTTATCATCGACTTCGTTGGTTCTATCGACGGTGAAGAGTTTGAAGGTGGTAAAGCAGAAGACTTCGCTCTTGAGCTAGGTAAAGATCGCATGATCCCTGGTTTCGAAAAGCCACTTGTTGGCGCGAAAGCGGGTGAAGAAGTGACTATCGAAGTAACTTTCCCTGAAGACTACCACGCAGAAAACCTAAAAGGTAAAGATGCAGTTTTCCAAACTACCGTTAAGAAAGTAGAAGGCCTAAACCTTCCAAAAGTTGACGAAGAGTTTGCTAAACTATTCGGTGTTGAAGAAGGCGGAGTTGACGCGCTTAAAGCAGAAGTTCGTAAGAACATGCAGCGTGAACTAAATCAAACGCTAAAAGCGCAAGTTAAAGAAGACGTTATTGCTAAGCTAGTTGAAGCTAACGAGATTGATATTCCTCAAGCGCTTATCGATCAAGAAGTGAACGCACTTCGCGAGCAAGCTAAACAACGTTTCAGCCAGCAAGGCGGTGGTCAGAACCTTCCAGACCTACCTGCTGAATTGTTTACTGACAACGCTAAACGTCGCGTATCTATTGGTCTTCTTCTAGGTGAAGTGATCAAGCAGAACGAACTTAAAGCAGACGAAGCTAAAGTTAACGAGATGATCGAAACTGCTGCTTCAGCGTATGAAGATCCGCAAGAAGTTGTTGATTACTACAACAACAACCAAGAGCTTATGCAACAAATGCAGAACGTTGCACTAGAAGAACAAGCTATTGAGTGGGTTCTTGAGCAAGCAAAAGTTACCGAAGTAACTAAAGCTTTTGACGAGGTTATGAACAAACAGGCGTAATTTTTTACTGTCTGATTGACATTACTTGTCAGCAACTGCTTAAATGCTCGGAGCCTTCCGAGCATTTTTGTTTTTAACGCTAGATAATCAAGGTAGCTATGACTAATACCCCGTTTGACCCAATGAATGCACTTGTTCCTATGGTTGTTGAGCAAACCTCTAAAGGTGAGCGCTCATACGACATTTATTCTCGCCTATTGAAAGAAAACGTAATTTTCTTGGTAGGACAAGTTGAAGATCACATGGCCAACCTCATCGTTGCTCAAATGTTGTTCTTAGAAGCTGAAAACCCAGAGAAAGATATTTTCTTATACATTAACTCACCAGGCGGTTCGGTAACTGCTGGCATGGCAATTTACGATACGATGAAGTTTATCAAGCCAGACGTGAGTACAGTATGTATGGGCCAAGCTGCAAGCATGGGCGCATTTCTACTATCTGCAGGAGCAAAAGGTAAGCGCTACTGTCTACCTAACTCGCGCGTAATGATTCACCAACCGCTTGGTGGCTTCCAAGGTCAGGCATCTGATTTTGAAATACACGCGAAAGAAATTCTGTCTATTAAAGAGAAATTGAATCGCCTTATGGCGGACCATACTGGTCAAGACTATGAAAAAGTCGCGCGTGACACAGACCGTGATAACTTCTTGAGTGCAACTGAGGCAAAAGAATATGGCCTTGTTGACCAAGTTTTAGCAAATCGATCTGACGTAGCCGCAACTAAGTAGTATAGTTATAGTAGACCTGAGCCAGTGCATAGCACGTTTTGGTTTTCGGCTCAGGCAAGGCAGAGGCAAAAGTAATGAGTGATAAGCAAAGCGGTGACGGTGATAATAAGCTACTGTACTGTTCGTTTTGTGGCAAAAGCCAACACGAAGTAAGAAAGTTAATAGCAGGCCCGTCGGTATTCATTTGCGACGAGTGTGTTGAGTTATGTAACGATATCATTCGCGAAGAAATTAAGGAAATCGCGCCTAAGCAAAAGCAGGACGCTTTACCTAAACCAAGTGAAATTCATGCTCACTTAGACGATTACGTTATCGGGCAAGAACATGCAAAGAAGGTATTATCAGTAGCGGTATATAACCACTACAAGCGCTTGCGCAATGGCGACGTTCACGAAGGCGTAGAACTTGGCAAAAGTAATATTTTGCTAATAGGACCTACCGGTAGTGGTAAAACGCTGCTAGCGGAAACCCTAGCGCGCCTGCTTGATGTTCCGTTCACCATGGCTGACGCAACCACGCTAACTGAAGCTGGCTACGTGGGCGAAGACGTTGAGAACATCATCCAGAAGTTACTGCAGAAGTGCGACTACGACGTAGAGAAAGCGCAGCGCGGAATTGTTTACATCGATGAAATTGATAAGATTTCTCGTAAGTCAGACAACCCATCTATCACTCGTGACGTTTCGGGTGAAGGTGTACAGCAGGCGCTTCTAAAGTTGATTGAGGGTACGGTTGCGTCTGTTCCTCCGCAAGGTGGACGTAAGCACCCACAGCAGGAATTCCTGCAGGTTGATACCTCTAAGATATTGTTCATCTGTGGTGGTGCGTTTGCTGGTCTTGATAAAGTTATTGAGCAACGCGCACAAAAAGACACGGGTATTGGATTTGGTGCTACGGTTAAGTCGAAAGACAACAGCAAACAAATCAGTGAACTGTTTAAGCAAGTTGAGCCTGAAGACTTAGTGAAATATGGGTTGATTCCAGAGTTCATTGGACGTCTACCGGTAGTAACAAGCCTTGAAGAGTTGAATGAAGAAGCACTAATTCAAATTCTACGCGAGCCTAAGAATGCAATCACCAAGCAATATGGTGCATTGTTCTCGATGGAAGATGTAGAGCTAGAGTTCCGTGACGATGCACTTAATGCTATTGCTAAAAAGGCAATGGATCGCAAAACAGGCGCACGTGGTCTTCGCTCAATCGTTGAAGCGGTTTTGCTTGATACTATGTATGACCTTCCTTCAATGGAAGACGTGAGCAAAGTTGTTATTGATGAAACCGTTATTCGCGGTGAATCAAAACCTATCTTGATTTACGACAGCAACGAAAAGAAAGCCGCCTCTGAATAGATGCTGGTTTTGTGAAAAAAGGCCCTTTAGGGCCTTTTTTTGTTTTTAACAGCCAAAGTTTCAGACTTCGCTGTCTAATCTGATCTACGTTTAACCAAAGGGTATACCTTGAAAGTGGGTGATTTTTGAGCGGTTAAAACAAATCTCGCTATCCTTTCTACTAGATTTTTGCGTTTAGTATTGCCATTCGAGGCAAAATCGATAATGGTTATACTAAGGTCAACAGGCCCTAGAGCAGGGAAGGTAAGGTTAAGGAATTAACGCACTTTAATAAGTTTCGATTGAACTTTGCTCTTGCATCCCCATATAAAAATGACATTTCAAACTAATTGAGAACAAGTATGACAGTTGAGCGTGAAAATCGCATTGAAATTCCTGTGCTTGCCTTGCGGGACGTGGTTGTTTACCCGCATATGGTCATACCCCTATTTGTTGGGCGTGAGAAATCAATTCGTTGTCTAGAAGCGGCAATGGATAATGACAAACAAATTTTTCTAGTAGCACAAAAAGACGCTGGCGTAGATGAGCCTGAAGCGGACGACATCTATACCGTCGGTACTATTGCTACTATCCTACAACTTCTAAAGCTACCCGACGGTACGGTTAAAGTGCTGGTAGAAGGTAGTGTACGCGGTGAAATTGAAAGCTATAAGCAATCAGAGCCGTTCTTTGTTGCTAATGTAGACAAACAAACTGATGAAGAGATTGATGAGAGTGAACAAGAAGTGCTTATTCGCTCTGCGGTTTCTCAGTTTGAAGGCTACGTAAAGCTAAACAAAAAAATTCCACCAGAAGTACTGACATCACTAAATGGCATTGAAGATGCGCCTCGTTTAGCCGACACCATGGCTGCACATATGCCTCTTAAGCTTACTGAAAAGCAAAAAGTGTTAGAGATGCAGGGCGTCAATGAGCGTCTTGAATATCTGATGGCGCTGATGGAAGGCGAAATTGATTTGCTGCAGGTCGAAAAGAAAATTCGTACCCGCGTTAAAAAGCAAATGGAAAAGAGCCAGCGCGAGTACTATTTGAACGAGCAGATGAAGGCCATTCAGAAAGAGTTGGGTGAACTGGATGACGCACCTGACGAATTTGAAGCGTTATCTAAAAAGATAGCCGACGCTAAAATGCCTAAAGAAGCGGAAGATAAAGCGAAAGCTGAACTTCAAAAGCTTAAGATGATGTCACCAATGTCTGCAGAAGCTACCGTGCTTCGAAGCTACATTGAATGGTTGACTAACGTGCCGTGGAACAAGCGCTCGCCGGTTAAGAAAGATCTTTCCCGCGCAGAAGGTGTGCTTAACGAAGACCACTACGGCCTTGAGAAAGTGAAAGAGCGCATTCTTGAGTATTTAGCCGTTCAGCAGCGTGTTAAGAAGCTAAAAGGCCCAATTCTGTGTCTTGTTGGTCCTCCAGGTGTAGGTAAAACTTCATTAGGCCAGTCGATAGCTAAAGCGACAGGTCGCAAATATGTGCGTATGGCACTAGGTGGCGTACGTGACGAAGCTGAAATCCGTGGTCACCGTCGTACCTACATTGGTTCATTGCCAGGTAAGCTAGTTCAAAAAATGGCGAAAGTAGGGGTTAAAAACCCGCTCTTCTTACTTGATGAAATCGATAAGATGTCATCAGATATGCGAGGCGACCCTGCGTCAGCGCTGCTTGAAGTACTAGATCCAGAGCAAAACAATAGCTTTAGTGATCATTATCTGGAAGTCGACTACGACCTGTCAGACGTTATGTTCGTAGCCACCTCTAATAGCATGAATATTCCAGGCCCATTACTTGACCGTATGGAAGTGATTCGTCTATCTGGCTACACAGAAGATGAAAAACTCAACATTGCAAAGAACCATTTAATTGGTAAGCAAATGGAACGCAATGGGCTTAAAGCGAAGGAGTTGGAAATTACCGATTCTGCCGTTATCGGTATGATTCGATACTATACCCGTGAAGCCGGGGTTCGTAGCTTAGAGCGCGAAGTATCGAAGGTATGCCGTAAAGCCGTGAAAGATATTTTGCTTAAGAAGAGCAAAGACAAAGTAGTAGTAACTCAGGATAACCTTAAGGACTATCTTGGCGTTCAACGCTTTGACTACGGTAAAGCGGACAAAGACAATCAAATTGGCCAAGTTACAGGACTTGCTTGGACGCAGGTAGGTGGTGACTTACTGACCATTGAAACAACGTCGGTTCCGGGCAAAGGCAAAATGACATCAACGGGTTCGTTAGGTGATGTGATGCAAGAGTCTATTAAGGCTGCTATGACGGTGGTAAGAAGTCGTGCAGAAAAGCTTCGCATAAACGATGACTTCTACGAGAAACGTGATATTCACGTGCACGTACCTGAAGGTGCTACGCCGAAAGATGGCCCTAGCGCAGGTATTGCTATGTGCACTGCACTTGTCTCGTCACTTACGGGTAACCCTGTGAAGTGCGATGTAGCTATGACCGGTGAAATCACCCTACGTGGTGAGGTGCTTGCTATTGGTGGACTTAAAGAAAAACTATTAGCTGCGCATCGAGGCGGCATTAAAACTGTCGTTATTCCAAAAGATAACGAGCGTGATTTGGAAGAAATTCCAGACAACGTGAAGAAAGATTTATCAATCCATCCGGTTAAGTGGATTGATGAAGTTCTTGATATTGCACTGCAGGAACCTGTAGAAAGCGTCAAGGTGGTTAAAAAATAACTTAATCGACGGGCTACAATCCTTTGTTTTTAAAGGCGTGTAGCCGTTTTTTTGCTATAAAATTGCAATAATTGAACAAAAAATGTGCATTGGGCGAAAGAAAACCTGATTTTTTTAAAATTAGGGCTTTCAAGTCGCAAAAGTTGTGTTACCTTTAAGTGGTATTCGCTTGAAGCCTTGCCACAAAAGGGATTGCAGCGATTCATTAATAAAGTTAATTATTTGTGACTGAAGCTTGATGTTAACAATCAAGCTTGCTATAACGTTCAAGCAAAATCGTTTTGGACAAACAGTATAATAACAATCGAAGGGGATCATAATTGTGAACAAGTCTCAACTTATCGACCAAATCGCTGCTGGTGCAGACATTTCTAAAGCAGCTGCTGGCCGCGCTCTTGACGCATTCACTGACTCAGTAACTGCGGCGCTTAAAGACGGCGACCAAGTTGCACTAGTAGGCTTTGGTACTTTCTCAGTTCGCGAACGTTCAGCTCGCAGTGGCCGCAACCCACAAACTGGTGAGACTATTCAGATTTCAGCAGCGAAAGTTCCATCTTTCAAAGCTGGTAAAGCACTGAAAGACGCTTGTAACTAAGCACAAAAATTATAGAAAAAGGCGATGGCTAGTCCATCGCCTTTTTTATTTCTAAAACAAAGAATTCAATATTGGGGTCAAAGTAATGACTCTGACCCCAATATTTTAAGAGTAGAAATAACCCTACGAGGCTTGATGAGTTTTATACATGTCCTCGCAACGTTCGAACTTAACGAAAGACAGTACAAATAGTGTGTTTTGGTCGTTTATATTCGGCAGCATTGGGTTATAATCAGCGCTTATTTTATCTCGCACTCACGGATTTGTGATGGATTGAGGTAACTGTAGTAAGCAACGGAGTTGAAGAACAATCATGCTAGAAAGAATCAGAGAAGGTTCTCAAGGCCCATGGGCGATGGCGATTATCGCGCTTATCGTTTTAAGTTTCGTATTCGCAGGTGTAGGTAGCTACCTAACATCATCAGGTACTACTGCAGTAGCTACTGTTAATGGCGAAGAAATTTCGGCACAAGAACTAGAGCGTGCATATCAGAATCAGCGTGCACAAATGGAGTCACAATACGGCGAAAGCATCGCACAGCTTTTCTCTAGTGAGCAATACCTCGCAGATTTCAGAAGAAATGTACTGGACAGACTTATTGCTGAAAAATTAATTCAGCAACAAGCGACGGACATGGGATTGCGCGTAAGTGATAAACAAATTCGCGAAACCATAACACAAATGCCTGAATTCCAGTTTGGTGGTCAGTTCGATAACGAACGTTTCCAAGCCATTCTTCGTCAAAACGGTTTTCAAGTAGCCGATTTCCGTGATTATCTGCGCGTTCAAATGACACAAAACCAGTTGGCTGCAGCGCTAACGAATTCTTCATTTGCGTTGGACGGTGAAGTACAGCAAGCGAATGCGCTACAGCGCCAAACTCGTGATGCGAAATACGTGCTAGTGAGCTCTGATGAGTTCGCCGGCTCAATCGAAGTGACAGATGCGGATGTTGAAGCTTTTTATAATAACAACATCGCCTCTTTCGATACTGACGAGCAGGTTAAACTTGCTTACGTTAAGTTAAGTGTCGATGACTTGAAAGATCGCGTTTCGGTTGATGAAGAAGCGGTTCGCACGTACTACGAAAATAACCTGGGAAGCTACGGCAAAGAAGAAGAGCGCCGTGTTTCTCATATTCTTATCGAAGCGGGCGATGATGCCGATGCAGCGAAAGCAAAAGCAGAATCATTAAAAGCAGAACTCGACAACGGTGCAGACTTTGCGGCTCTTGCAGAAGCAAACTCTGATGACACATTCTCTGCCGAAAACGGTGGTGACTTAGACTTCATTACACCAGAAATGATGGACCCAGCGTTTGATGAAGCAGCTTTTGCTTTACAAAATGTTGGCGATGTATCCGACGTAGTTGAAACCGAGTTTGGTTTTCACATCATCAAGTTAACAGACTTAAAAGAAGCACAAGTTAAATCTTTCGATGAAGTAGCGGGTGAGATTCGCGATACGCTTCTTTATGACGCGGCTATGGAAAAGTACTTTGAGCTTCAAAATACGTTAGCTGAAATTGCGTTTGAAGTACCTGATACGCTAGAAGATGCAGCGAACGCGGTTGATTTGCCTGTGCAAGAGTCAGTGGTATTTAGTCGCAACACCGCACCTGCTGATCTAAGCTTCCCTGGTTTACTAGACGTTGCTTTCTCTTCTGAACTTATTGATGAAGGGCTTAATAGCGATATTATAGAACTAGACGACGAAACCGTTGTTGTTGCGCGTGTTATTGAGCATCAGCCTCAGCGTACTCAATCTCTTGAAGAAGTACGCGAAGGCATCGAAGCCTCTGTTAAGGCTGAAAAGTCAAAAGAAGCTGCAGAAGCTTGGGCGTTTGATATCGCACAAAAAGTGCGTGCTGGAGAAAGCGTTGAAAGCGAGCTAGCTGAAAAGTCTGTGTCTTGGGAGACAGCAGCTGCTGTTCCGAGAGCGGGCGGTACACTTGCACGTGCACTCGTTGACACGCTTTTCTCTCTTGCCCTTGAAGGCGAAGATAAAGTTGATGTTGCAACAACGGTAAACGGTGACGTTGCTGTTGTTATGCTTGAAAACGTTAACGCAGCACCAGAGCTTGAGAATGAGTTGGGTGAAAGCCTGAAGCAGCGCCTTGCTCAGGTACAAGGCCAGCGCGTTTATCAACAATATATTGATGCGCTTCGCGCAAATGCAGAAGTGACTATCTCACAGACGCTATAAGCACTGCTGCGTAAAAGCTGTCGCTGCGACTAGCAGTGACACCGGTAATTACTAAAAAGCCAGCCTCTTTCATAGATGCTGGCTTTTTTTATACAACACAGTGATTGGGTGTTTGTTTGAAGTGCGTTAGTTCGTTAAGAACAGCATCAGTGTATAAAATGCCGCAATAACACCAGATAACACGAATATGTACAGAAACCCTTGCTTGCCTTGCTCCAGAGTGTATTTGTTGGCTTGTAAATAGCCAAACCAGAGTAGTGACAAAATAAGGGGTATTAAAACAATGATTTTTAACACAGTAATGCCTTTCTTTAAGTTATGTTCTAGTTATAACAACGCGCGTTGATTTAGACAAATCTTAACGAGCCAGTCCTAGTCGCCAACTCACCCATTGTCGCCTTCCTTGTTATCACCCTTTATTATTTTTAGCTTCAGGTTACTTTGTCCGCTGTCATGGCATTGTCGTAAATCTGTTATTGCCGTGTCACTTTACATTTGTGTAATAGACTCACGTTTCATAAAGGTTTCTTATGCATGTCAATTCAGCCTTTACCTTCCATAGCGCCAGCTCGCAGTATTTATTTTGCCGAAGTGCTTATGGCAAGAGCGTCGATTACCCCACAGGACGCTGGTTGCCAAAGTTACCTGATATACAAGCTCGAAAAGCTCGGTTTCTTTTGTGAAAAATACACAATTAATGGTGTGAGCAACCTCATCGCCAGGTGGGGGCAGGGCCCGAATCACTTTGCATTTAGCGGCCATACTGATGTAGTGCCCCCAGGTCCTCTTGATAAGTGGAAGTCACCGCCTTTTAGTCCCGTAATTAGCAAAAATAAATTATATGGACGTGGTGCTGCCGATATGAAAACAGGCATCGCAGCCATGCTAGCGGCCACAGAGCGAACCATTACCTCGTTAGATAAGGAAAAGGTCTCTTTCTGGTGGCTAATCACCAGTGATGAAGAAGGGGAGGCGGAGTGGGGCTCTAAATGGATAGCTGAGTATTTGGCATCTAAAAATGTCCAGCTTGATATGTGCCTAGTCGGTGAACCTTCTGCATCTGCATCAACCGGCGATACGATTAAGATTGGACGCAGAGGCTCACTTTCCGGCACTATCCATATTGCAGGAAAGCAAGGTCACGTGGCTTATCCAAAGACTGCGGTAAATGCTATCCACAAAGCGAGTAACGTGATTAATGCGCTAACACAGCACCCATTTGACGAGGGGAGTGATGATTTTCCTGGTACTTCGCTTCAAATAACACATATGGATACGGGAAGCTTCACTGATAACATAGTGCCTGGTGCAGTTCGTATAGAGTTTAATGTCAGATATTCGTGGCAGTTTAATCAAAACAGTTTATCGGTATTGCTGCGCAGTATTATCAATAACATTGATACGGAAGCCGAAGTTAGCTTTTCAAGACCCTGTGAAGCTTACTTGAGCAAGCCCAAGAGTAATGCGGAGCACTGCTTAATTGCCTGCGTAGAAAAAGCGATAAAGAGCGCTACAGGGCGCTATCCTATTATCAGTACATCTGGTGGTACCTCTGACGGGCGTTTCTTTGCTAGTGAGCACACACAAGTGGTTGAAGTGGGTGTGCCAAACACCACCATTCATCAAATAAACGAACACATTCATGTGTCTGATTTGCTCACTCTTGAAGATATTTATACTGACATTCTTAAGTATGTTGGCGAGCGATAACGACTTCTGAAATTTTCAGTAAAGCGGAAGGCTGTAGAATGAGAAAGGGAGCGTTTGTCAGAAGCTCCCTCTTCGCTTAGGCTGTGGCTTTAAGCTGAATATCGGTTAGATAGCGTTTGCGCTTTTTCTCAGTAAGTGTTTGCATGTCAACCACCACCAGTCCGTCGATACAGTCGTTAAAATCTGGGTCGACATTAAAGCCTAAAAATGCCACCCCGCCGTCTTTAGCCACTTCAGAATACTGTTTATACAGCGTTGGTACGTTTACGCCCATGTTAGCCAGTAAATGCTTTAGCTGCGTAAATTCTGCCTTGTAATCGTTACCTGTAAATTGATGTAACGCGTCGTTCGCCATTTGATAAGGTCGCTTGCAGGTCGCTTCGCCAAACTTGGCAGGGAAGTACGTGGAATAGAATTGTACCAATAAATCTTTAGCGGGTTCAGGGTAGGCATTACTGAGTGACACCGCACCAAACAGATAGCGATACTTTGGGTAGCGGCTCAAAAATGCCCCAATACCAAACCACAAATAATCTAAGCTGCGTTTTCCCCAGTAGCGAGGCTGCACAAAACTTCGTCCTAACTCTAAGCCTTCTTTGAAGAGTTTATCGTTGTCCTTACCGTAATTAAATAAGGTCGCAGAGTATAGCCCGGTAGGGTGGTCTGGCGCTGTCAAAAGCTCAGCATCGCCAAAGCGGTAGGCACCCACAATTTCTAAATCGTTGTCATCCCAAAGTACAAGGTGATAATAGTGGGAGTCGTACTGATCGATGTCTCTACGCTTGTTGGTACCTTCGCCCACGGCTCGAAACGCCACTTCGCGCAGGCGGCCAATCTCTCGCATAATCGGTGAGCAGCTTTTGTGTTGGTATAGGTAAATAGATTTTCCGTCGCCAGTTTCACCTAAATGTTCACAGTCTCGCATCGCACGGGCCAGTTCTTTTCTGTCTTCTGGCATGGCAATGGAAGCTTGTGTTTCAAATACGCCTTTCTTGTTGCTGCCAATGCGATATAGATGGCGTTTAAACAGTTTTACCTGTTCTTTTAGCGGTATATTGGTTTGTTGGTACGCTTCAAATGGAATAAGTTCGCCAATGCGCATAGGTAAATGCTTCTTACGCTGTTTGAACATCTCTTTAACGAGCAGCGCGGTGGCTAATGGCTTGTATACCATGGAAACGCCGTAAAAAAGCGGGCTATTTTTCGCGTCTATATAAACCGGCAATATCGGTGCTTTTGCTTGCTTTGCAATGCGTAAAAAACCTGTGTGCCATCTGGTGTCGCGAACACCTTGCGGGCGTAATCGAGACACTTCACCTGCAGGAAAAATCAATATGGCGCCGTCGCTGTTAAGGTGTTTTTGAATTGCCGATAAATGCTGTTTTGGTGTGCCTCCCTGCATATTGTTTACGGGTAACAGCATATCGTGAAGCGGTTCAATGGCCATAAGCATTTCATTGGCGACCACTTTCAAGTCGTGACGTACTTCACTAACCAGCTTTATAAGCGCAAGTGCGTCGAGTGAGCCAATCGGATGGTTAGCAATAATCACCACTCTACCTTCACTTGGAATGCGTTCTTTTTCTACATCGCGGGTGGAGTAGCTGATATTAAAATATTCAAGCACTTGCTCTACGAAATCGATATCTTCGTAATGCGGATAGGTTTCACCAAATTCGGTAATTTCACGTTCGTGAAGAAGGTGCCTTAATACGAAAGACAGCGACTTAAATAGAATGGGGTTATTTGCTACTTGAGGGTAATGCTTGTTCAGTACGTCATTTACAGTAAACATAGAACCTGTTTCTCTTCCGGTTTTGGCGAACAATAGCAGGGCAATGTGACGCTTTTCACACAGTTTCATGGCAGTTATTTGACAGTGTTAAAAAGTTGTAACTATGACCTGTTAATCTATGATATGAGGCACAGGTCAGCAGGCTCTAACCTTGATGGATGGGGTTGGAATTAACCTGTTGCTTGGTGAATAGCAATAGTCAGGGGCCGTTACAGCCCCATTTGTGTAATGCCAGCTATGCTGCTTCTGAGCGAGAGGTTTTGGTTGTAATTGGTGTTACGGTGGCTGACTCTAATGAATCAAGGTAATGAATAAGAGATAAGTTACCGTTCACGTCTTCTGACAGTGCACTGCAGTTTTCTATCCAGTCCCCATCATTAATGTAGTGAATGCCGTTTTCAAAGCTGCTTTCAGGGTGATGAATATGGCCACACACTACACCGTCGAGCCCCATTTCATCGGCGCGCCTGCAGCATGCTTCTCGATAACGGGCGATGGCTTCATTCGCTCCTTTAATGTGTTTTTTAATATAGCCCGCAAGTGACCAGTATTCTCGCTTGCGCCACGCGCGTAGGCGATTAAACTCTCTATTTAGAAAAAGCAAAAGGTCGTAACCTTTATCGCCAATCCACGCATGGAATTTGCCCATGGTTACATCGCCATCGAACTGATCGCCATGTAAGACTAAATAACGCTTCCCTTGTACCGTGGTGTGAACCAACTCTCGTTCTATTTCTATATCACCGAATGCCATACCAGAATATGACTGAATTGGTTCATCGTGGTTGCCGGGTAAGTACACCACTCGCGTCCCGTCTTGACTCATTTGCATGAATTTGTGCATGACTTGATTATGCGCCTGTGGCCAGCGAAATTGCTTGGTCATTTGCCACATATCAACAATATCACCCACCAAATAGAGGGTGTCTACAGTGATGCTATCAAGAAAGGATAGTAAGTATTCAGCTTTGCAGTCGCGATTTCCTAAATGGATATCTGAAAGCCAAAGTGTTCGATAGTGTGTCTTTTTCATAGCGGTTTCCCAAAGCGATGCCTTGAACCGTCACTATAGATTTGCAAATTGACACTACCGTGACGCTTGCTTGACCATTGTGTTACAGCAACACAAATACGCGCTACAATCCCAACTTATTCGACACGTCTAAAAGCCTATCTCGCATCCATACATTCACTAAGTCTTCATCGGCGTGTTTATGCCAGTACATGTGTACGGGGAGTGGGGGGACGTCAAATGGTAGGGGCAGAATTTCGATATCGAATTTATTACTGAATTGTTGCGCGAATCGCGTTGGCATGGTCAGCAAAAGATCGCATTGGCTAACTACATTAACGGCGGCAAAGTAGTGTTCGCACTGCAATGCGATGTTGCGATGTAAATTGTGCTGAGCAAGGGCTAGATCTACCGTATCTAATTTAGAGTCTTTTAAAGATACAAGTGCATGCTGTGCAACTGAGTAGCTCTTGATACTCGGGTTGTCTACGTAGCTATTGCAAGGCGCGCATACCACGACAAACGTTTCTTCGCAGATAAACTGTGAACGAATGTCACGGCTGGTGGGAACTAATGCGTCAATTACGATATCAAGCTCTTTAGCGGCTAACGCGGGAGCTAGCTCGGGCCAGGTAACCTGTCTGCTATTCACCGTGATATTGGGAGTATGTATAACAAGCTCAGGAATAAGCACGGGAAAAAATATAGATTCTAAAACATCTCTTAAGCCAAGGTTCACCTGACGGGGTTTATCACTTATATCAAAGCCCACTTTACCTTTTAACGTACTTTCAAGGGTTTCGATTGATTTCACAACCGATGCAATAATGCCTTGGCAAAATGGGGTAGGCACGACTTGTCGTCCATGACGAATAAACAGCGGGTCATCAAACTTCTCTCGCAGACGACCTAAGGCGTGACTCACCGCAGGCTGAGTAATATGTAGTGCGTTGGCGGCTTTCGTAATGCTGCTGTGATCGTAGACCGCGCGCAGCACAACAAACAAATTTAGGTCTAGTTTTCCATGCATACTATTTATGGGTTTCCATAATAAGGCATCATTTTTATTTATTATTAAACAGGGTACACTGGCTTAAATGTTAATAAAAGGTTTCTTTTATAGAGGCTTCTTTTGTAAGGGGCGTGTGCATGCAGGCATCTGTACTTACCGAGGTGTTGTTACCTCTAGCGTTGGCATTTGTTATGTTTGGTATGGGGCTAACGCTAACCCTTGCTGATTTTGCCCGACTACTTAAAGCACCTAAAGCAGTTATAACGGGTTTTATAGGGCAAATTATATTGCTGCCTATGTTGGCGCTAGGGCTGTGCTTTGTTTTTGGTCTACCCGATTATATTGCGGTTGGTGTCATGGTTTTAGCGGCATGCCCAGGCGGCACGACCAGTAATTTAATCAGCCACATCGCAAAAGCAAATCTGGCCCTTTCAGTAAGCTTAACTGCTATTTCTACCATCGCTTGCGTTTTCTCAACGCCCTTTATCATTCAATTTGCTCTTGATTACTTTGTAAAAGAAAACGCGCCAGACTTTTCTATTATTCAAACAGTGATCGGGCTGGTTGGTATATCAATTGTACCGGTCACGTTAGGCATGACCATTCGTCGCTTTAACAGCAGGTTTGCCACTAAAACTGAAAACTTCTTTCGGAAGTTTTCTATGTACTTCATGTTGCTCATGATTGTGGGCGTGCTGGTTTCAGAAAGAAACAATTTAGCCGCGTCCTTTGAAAGCGCATTTTTGGTTTGCTTAACGTTAAATTTATCATCGGTATTGCTAGGGCTCGGGCTTGCTAAGCTTTCAAACCTAGCATTTAAAGACTCGCTCACGCTGGCCATTGAAATAGGCGTGCAAAACGCGGCGCTTGCAATGCTGATATGTATTACCTTTTTAGGTGCGCCTGATTACGCGATTGCACCTGGTGTATATGGCGTTGCAATGTACATTGGGCCCGCACTATTGGCCCTGTGGGCAAAACGTAAAATGCGTAACGAACAGCCATCAGTATCACTGCAAAAGACGGAATCAGTTTGATTGGATTGATAAGGCGGTCAATTCGAGAGAATAGTGAAGTACTGATTAGCGCTTAACACAATAAAGCGCAACTAAACATAAACGCCGATACAAGAATAATGAAACAAGAACAGTTAGGAAACACATCATGCGCGTATTGATTACCGGTGGCGCTACCGGCTTAGGTCAGGCCATTGCCCTTAAGTGGGCGGAAAAGTGGGCAGGCAAAGACGAGGGGTTAGATATTTGCATTGCCGATATTAACCAAGAAAGAGGCGATGAAACAGTAAATACGCTATCCGCCCAAGGTGCCAATGCGTTTTACATCCATTGCGATATAACCTCTGAAAATGATGTTCAAACGTTAGCGAACACCTTGGAAACTCGCTGGGGCGGTGTTGACACTGTGTTTAACAATGCGGGTGTTGCTTCTGGTGGCAGCCTTTTAGATGAGAGCATTGAGCAATGGCAGTGGGTGTTTGATATTAATGTGTTAGGCATGGTGAGAGTCAGTCGTGCACTCTTACCGTTAATGCGAGAGCAAGGCGGTGGCTATTTCATTAATATTGCATCGCAAGCGGGGCTAACGCCTATTCCTTATATGGGAAGTTATAACGCGGTTAAAGCTGCAGTCGTGTCGTTTTCTGAAACCATGAAGTTGGAATTAGCACCTGACAATATTGACGTTAGTGTAGTTTGTCCAAGCTTCTTCAAAACGAATTTAGATGAGTCGATGCGAAGCAGCAACCCAGCGTCGCACAAAATGCTCAATAAGTTCTTTGCCAAAGCAGACATGACGAAAGAAGACGTGGCTGAGTCCATATTTCAGCAAGTCGGTAAAAAGCAGTTTCTTATTCTTACCCATAAACTGGGTAAACGCGCTTTCCTGTTAAAGAAGCTGCTGCCAACCCAGCGTTATATCAAAAATATGCTCAATCAAACGAAGATGATGAAGCGTGCAATGGAAAAGCAAATTTAAAGCAAATTTAAAGCAAAATTAGGTAAAACGGAAACGCGCTCACCTGTGTTTGTCGCCAAGCTATCTGAAGATAATTGTCGAGCTGCTCTTGTACAGGCACAAACAGAAGTATCTTCTAGCCAAAGATTGTGAGTTAGCACTTTGAATAGGCCCTTTGAAACAGAATTACAAGAAGATTGAGATATGCAACAACAGGTCGTAGATAAAGCTGACAGCGTACGTGCAGGCGAAGAGCTAGACGTGAGCGCTGTACACAATTGGCTTAAGGAAAATATTAGTGCCTCGAATCCATCATTGAAGGCCATGATACAAAGTAGCGATAGCTTGCCTCAAGTCACCCAGTATTCTGGGGGCGCGTCTAATTGGACGTACTGCTTGGACTATCAAGGCAGTAAACAAAACCAGAGCGAACAAACGTCGTTAATTTTGCGTCGGGCACCGGCAGGTACTAAAGCCAAAGGGGCTCACGATATGGGGCGGGAGTTTCGATTACAGCATGCGTTAAAGCCTGTTTACCGCTATGTGCCAGAAATGCTTGGACTTTGTGAAGACAAGAGCGTTATAGGCACAGAGTTTTACGTAATGGAGAAGTTTACCGGCGTGATACCACGTAAGAACTTACCCAAAGGCTTAAACACGTCTGAGCAGCAAACCAAACAGCTCTGCACTAATGTACTTGATAGCTTAATCGAGCTTCATAAAGTGGATTATAAGAAAGCGGGGCTTGAGCACTTAGGTAAAGGTGCTGGCTACATAGAACGCCAAATAAGCGGGTGGAGCGAACGCTATAGTAAAGCAAAAACCTGGAACGTCCCCTCGGGTAAAAAAATAATGCGCTGGCTAGAAAATAACATGCCTGCTAATGAACGCATATGTATTACCCACAATGACTTCCGATTCGACAACGTGGTGTTAAAGCCAGATAACTATACGCAAATTATCGGTGTATTGGACTGGGAACTGGCGACCTTGGGCGACCCGCTTATGGACTTGGGTAATACCTTGGCGTATTGGGTACAACCGGATGATGACTTTTTGGCCCAATCAACGCGCCGCCAGCCTACTCACTTACCCGGTATGCTAACTCGAAAGCAGGTGGTTGCATACTACTGCAAAGAGATGGAAATAGATGTAGATGATTTTACCTTTTACGAGGTATACGGGCTTTTCCGTTTAGCCGGTATTGCCCAGCAAATCTACTATCGATACCACCACAAGCAAACCAATAATCCAGCGTTTAAGAACTTTTGGATCTTCATTCATTACTTAATGTGGCGTTGTAATAAGGCCATAAAAGCATCAGGAAAACGATAATGACAACAAGACGCAATATTCTGATCACAGGCGCGAGTTCAGGCCTAGGCAAGGGAATGGCGATTGAGTTTGCCAAACAGGGTTGTAACCTAGCCCTATGCGCAAGACGCTTTGAGAATTTAGAAAAATTGAAAGAAGAATTGCATTCAATTAACCCAAACATTGATGTGTATATTCGCTCGCTGGATGTCAATGATCACGATGCGGTGTTTGAAGTGTTCGACGCATTCAAAGCCGACATGGGAACCCTTGATAGAGTCATTGTGAACGCAGGAATGGGCAAGGGCGCGTCGATTGGTACTGGGTATTTCCACGCTAACAAGCAAACGGCGGTGACTAACTTTGTGTCGGCGCTAGCACAATGTGAAGCGGCAATGGCTATCTTTAGGGCACAAAATAGTGGTCATCTTGTGACGATTTCATCTATAAGCGCGGTGCGCGGGTTTAGGCGTGCTATGACAGTTTATGCAGCTACAAAAGCAGGGCTTACGTCTATGACAGAAGGTATTCGAATGGATGTAATGAATACGCCGATTAACGTCACCTGTATTCACCCCGGTTTTATTCGCAGCGAAATAAACGAAAAAGTAGAGAAAGTACCGTTTATTGTTGATACCGATGTGGGCTGTCGCGCGATGGTCAATGCAATCAATAAAGAAAAAGCGAATGCGTTTGTGCCAAGCTGGCCTTGGGCCATCCTTCACTGGATCATGCGTATTGCACCGGCAAGCTCAATAAGAAAAATGAGCTGATAAGCGGATAGCTGGGATGTGAACACACCGCAAAGACTGTAACAGAGCTCGCCTAGTGGTGGGCTTTATGCCTTTAAGTCTAAATTTGAAATCAGTAACCCATGCTAATTAGCGTCGATTACAGATACAAAAAAAGCGCCGAAGGGCGCTTTTTTAACTACTAATCGTAAAGATTAACCTAGTGCTTTGATTTGTGCAGCTAGACGGCTCTTATGACGAGCAGCTTTGTTCTTGTGAATCAAGCCTTTAGTAGCCATTCTGTCAAGTACTGGAGTAGCAGCAGTAAGTGCAGCTTGTGCCGCTTCTTTGTCACCGCTTGCAATTGCAGCGATAACTTTCTTGATGCTTGTACGAGTCATTGAACGACGGCTAGCGTTGTGCTGACGACGCTTTTCGGCTTGGATTGCACGCTTCTTAGCAGACTTAATGTTAGCCAAGGTGTAACTCCCAAAATAAATTCATGTCAAAAACGAGGGTGCGGATTGTGCCTATCAAACGCCCAAATGTCAAACGATTTAAAACTTAAATCGTTCCGCGTTAAAACGCGCAAGCTATTGAACACAAAGTATGCTCAACACGTTGCACATTCTTTGCGACATTTCTCTGCGACATTTTTTGAAAGAGATTCGTAGCGATATTCTTTCAAGACATTTAAGCGATAGACATGCATAAACGCTAGCACCCCATATCGGGCGCGGATTATAACAAGAAAGTTGTTAAAGATGCACAACTATTTTGAATAAATCGTTTCACCTATCATAGCCTTTCGCTATTATGACTCGCCTGCAACTTAGCGTTGCCGCTTTACGCTTAGCAAATGCCTTCGATTATCCTTCAAATGGCTTCTGCTATTCAGCCTATTCTTTATCTCTTATTGGAAGTGTGACGTGTCACGGAAGTTAATAAAATCTGGTCTTATCGTCAGTGTTATGACCTTGGTCTCACGAGTATTAGGACTGGTACGTGATGTTGTTGTTGCCAAGCTTATGGGCGATGGGGCAGCCGCTGACGTATTTTTCTTTGCTAACAAAATTCCTAATTTTCTTCGTCGTCTATTCGCTGAAGGCGCATTTGCGCAAGCGTTTATTCCGGTACTAACTGAAGTGCATGAGAACGACGATAAAAAGCAGCTTAGAGAGTTCGTTGCAAAAGTCAGTGGTACATTAGGCGCTATTGTTTTTGTGGTATCTATTATAGGGGTTATTGCATCTCCTGTTTTGGCGGCTTTATTCGGAACAGGGTGGTTTGTGGCGTGGCTTGAAGGGGACGAGGCCGGAGATAAGTTTGTGCTCGCGTCGACCATGTTAAAAATTACCTTTCCTTACTTGGCGTTTATCTCTCTGACTGGGTTGGCTGGGGCAATACTCAATACGCTCAATAAATTTGCGGTTGCCGCTTTCACTCCGGTTTTACTTAATGTATGTATAATTGCATGCGCAATATACTTAGCACCTACGCTGGAGCAACCCGCATACGCGCTAGCGTGGGGGGTGTTTATCGGCGGTATTGTACAGTTCTTGTTTCAACTACCGTTTTTGTTCAGGGCGGGGCTTTTGGTAAAGCCAAAGTGGGGCTGGCATGACGAAAACGTGGTAAAAGTACGCACCCTGATGATCCCTGCCTTGTTCGGTGTGTCAGTAGGGCAAATCAACTTGTTGTTTGATACCTTCATCGCCAGCTTTTTAGTTACCGGTTCAATAAGCTGGTTGTACTATTCTGACAGGCTGCTTGAATTTCCCCTAGGGTTGTTTGGTATTGCCATCGCAACGGTCATTTTACCTACGCTTTCCCGAAATCACGTGAGTAACAATCCCAAAGCGTTTGCTGCGAATATAGATTGGGCGTTTCGCATGGTGTGTTTGTTGGGCATACCCGCGGCAGTAGGGCTTGGCGTGATGGCAAGGCCTATTCTAACCGTTATTTTTCAGCGCGGTGCGTTTACCGCCGAAACCGCCATTATGGCGTCTTACTCGCTTACTGCGTATTCGTTTGGCTTGCTCAGCTTTATGCTGGTAAAAATTCTCGCGCCAGGGTTCTATTCCCGTCAAGATACTAAGACGCCCGTGAAGTTTGGTATTTGGTGCATGGTCGCAAACATGGTGTTTAACCTTATTTTAGCGATTCCGTTTGGTTATGTAGGGCTTGCTGTCGCTACCAGTATGTCAGCTACGCTTAACGCCGCTTTGCTTTATATAACACTGCATAGACAAGGTGTATTTGCGTTAAGCCGCACATCGGTTTTGTTTATTGCCCGTGTGGTTATTGCAAGTGCTGCCATGGGCGGGCTTATTTATTATCGCGATCAAGGATTAGCTTTCTTTGAATTGTCTCTTCCCGTCCAAATGGTAGAGGTAGGAATAACCATTTCGCTGTCGGTTATATTGTTTGTGACCACCATGGTGGTGCTGGGCATGCGACCCAGACATTTCAGAAGCGGCGGCGATTAGTATTCAATAGATGCGAAATAGCGCATGGAGTCAGAATGGCCCGTGTGCTTGGTATTGTGCTCGCGGTCGGCTATAATCGCGAGCTTTGATTTTCTAGCAGTTAAAAGGTAGTGGCTAACAGTGGAATTTATCCGCGGGCTAAATAATGTAAAACCGCACCATAAAGGGTGTGTGCTCACTATTGGCAAGTTCGACGGCGTACACCGTGGTCATCAAGCTGTGTTGGCTAACGTGCTTGAAAAAGCGAAATCGCTATCACTTCCTGCCACCGTAATGGTGTTCGAACCTCAGCCTGAAGAAGTCTTTATGCCTGATAAAGCACCAGCGCGTATAAGCCCTCTTCGCGAAAAGTACGAGTTGCTGCGCCAACAAGGTGTCGACAGGCTGCTTGCTGTGCGATTTAACGCGGAGTTTGCTAAGCAAAGTGCCGATACCTTCGTCCACGATTTACTGGTGGATAAACTGGGTGTTAAATTTCTTGTTGTTGGTGACGATTTCCGTTTTGGCAATGGCCGCAAAGGGGATTTCGAAATGCTTGAGGCGGCAGGTCGCCAATACGGTTTCGAAGTAGTAAGCACCCACAGCTTTACCATGCATGCCCATCGAATAAGCTCTACCGCGGTGCGAGAAGCGTTGGCTGACAGCGACTTTGGTCTGTCTACCGAAATGCTAGGGCGCCCGTTTGCTATTCACGGTAGGGTGGTTCACGGCGAGAAAAAAGGTCGCACCATTGGTTTTCCCACCGCGAATGTCATGCTAAAACGTCAAAAAACGCCAATTCACGGCGTGTTCGCAGTTCGTGTCGACGTAGATGGAAAACACTATAACGGCGTTGCGAACATTGGTACCCGTCCTACTGTTAACGGGGTAAGAAATCAGTTAGAAGTCCATATTTTTGATTTGTCATCTGACCTTTACGGCAAGCCCATTACGGTGTTTCCGATGGCAAAAATAAGAGATGAAATTAAATTTGATTCTTTTGAAGCGTTGAAAGATCAAATTCAAGCAGATGCAGCACAAGCGCGTCTGTTATTAGCATAGTTAAACGTGATAAAGTCACGAAAAGTTTCTGCGCATATTAATTTTATTGAGCTTGATTTTTTAAACGTGGATCCTTGTTCGCGAAACGCGTAAGTAAGTCGCTGTGCTAGAACATATAATGTCAGCCTTGCGCTAGTAAGAACGACACACAGTTTTACGTTGAACCTTTTACATTCAGCGTTTTAATTTGAACATCGCAAAATGAATATCGCCTTCACAATGTGTTAGTGCATTGGGTGAAAATTAAGGTAACCGGATAATACAATTTTATGAGTGATTACAAAGCCACACTGAACCTTCCAGAAACTGCGTTTCCTATGCGCGGTAACCTTGCTCAGCGCGAGCCGAAAATGCTTAAAGACTGGCAGGAAAAAGGGGTATACAGCAAAATTCGTGAAGCGAAAAAAGGCAAAAAGCCATTTATTCTTCACGATGGCCCTCCTTATGCAAATGGCGATATTCACATTGGTCACGCGGTTAACAAAATTCTCAAAGACATTATTGTAAAGTCGAAAAACCTTTCTGACTTCGATTCTCCGTACGTTCCTGGATGGGACTGTCACGGTTTGCCGATTGAATTGATGGTAGAAAAGAAAGTTGGTAAGCCAGGTAAGAAAGTTACTGCGGCTGAATTTCGCCAGAAGTGTCGCGAATACGCACAAAAGCAAATTGACGGCCAAATGGCTGATTTTAAACGCTTAGGTGTGTTTGGTGAATGGGATAACCCATACAAAACGATGGACTTCAAATCTGAAGCCGACATCATTCGTGCATTAAGTAAAATTGTAGACTCTGGTCACTTAGAAAAGGGCTTCAAACCTGTTCACTGGTGTACAGATTGTGGTTCGGCACTTGCTGAAGCAGAAGTGGAATACAAAGACAAAGTATCACCGGCAATTGACGTTAAGTTCCCAGTAGCTGATGTGGCTGCTATTGCAGAAGCGTTTGGTGTGTCTGAAGATGATTTAACCACACACAAAGCAGGTGTAGTTATTTGGACTACCACACCGTGGACACTGCCAGCCAACCGTGCAATCAGCTTACACCCAGAGCTTACCTATGCGATTGTTGAAGTTCAGCCTTCAAATGAATGGCTAGTGGTAGCGCAGGACCTGCTTGAAAGCTGCATGAACCGTTACGGCGTTGAAGATTTCCGTGAAGTGGCAACCTGTACTGGTGCTGCGCTTGATAAGCTTAAAGTTAATCACCCATTCTTAGACCTTGAAGTTCCGTTAATTCTAGGCGACCACGTTACGACTGAATCTGGTACAGGTTGTGTACACACAGCGCCAGCTCATGGTGTTGACGACTTTAACGTGGGCAAGCAATACGATATCGAAGTGTACAATCCGGTAGGCAACAATGGCGTGTACCTTGAAAACACACCGCTGTTTGCAGGTCAGTTTGTATTTAAAGCCAACGATGAAATTATCGAAACGGTAAAAGAGAAGGGTAACCTTGTCCTAAACGTAAAATACGAGCACAGCTACCCGCATTGCTGGCGCCACAAAACGCCAATCATCTTCCGCGCTACGCCTCAGTGGTTTGTAAGCATGGATAAAAAAGGCCTTCGCGCTGAATCACTTGAACAAATTAAGCAAACCAAATGGATCCCGGACTGGGGCCAAAACCGCATTGAGAAAATGGTTGAAGGCCGTCCAGATTGGTGTATCTCTCGTCAACGTACGTGGGGCGTGCCTATTCCTTTGTATGTGCACAAACTTACCGGTGAAATCCACCCAGAGTCTGCGGCGTTAATGGAAAAGGTGGCACAAGAAGTTGAAGCTAAAGGCATTCAAGCGTGGTGGGATCTCGACGATGCAGCCCTGCTTGGTAGCGAATTAGACAACTATGAAAAAGTGACCGATACCCTAGACGTTTGGTTCGACTCGGGTGTAACGCATTACTTCGTTGTCGATCGTCGCGATGACATTCCGGCCTCTGCCGATTTATATCTTGAAGGTTCTGACCAGCATCGTGGTTGGTTTATGTCTTCGCTTATGTCATCAACTGCCATGCACGGTCACGCGCCTTATAAAGAAGTGCTAACACACGGCTTTACGGTAGATGCCCACGGCAGAAAAATGTCGAAGTCGGTAGGTAACGTTGTGGCGCCTCAGGAAGTCACTAACAAATTAGGCGCAGACATCCTTCGTCTATGGGTAGCATCTACTGACTATCGCGGCGAGATTGCGGTATCGGATGAAATCTTAAAGCGTGCTGCAGATGGCTACCGCCGCGTACGTAACACTGCACGCTTCTTGCTAGCGAACCTGAACGGTTTCTCGGTTGAAGATGCGGTTGCAGAAGAAGATATGGTCGCGCTTGACCGCTGGATTGTTGCTCGTGCTAAGGCTCTTCAAGAAGAGCTTATCGAAGCGTATGACAACTACGACTTGCTGGTAGTGTCACAGAAGCTTACGCACTTCTGCTCAATTGAGCTGGGCTCATTCTATTTAGACGTGATTAAAGACCGCCAGTACACAGCTAAAGCAGATGGGCTAGCCCGTCGTTCATGCCAAACGGCCATGTATCATATCATTGAAGCATTGGTTCGCTGGATGGCGCCGATTACCAGCTTTACTGCTCAAGAAATCTGGGAAACGTTACCAGGTGAGCGCAGCGAGTTTGTATTCACTGAAACCTGGTACGAAGGGTTTAATAACTTCACGCAAAGCGATACGTTTAACGATGCCCTTTGGCATCAAGTGTTAAGCGTTAAAGACGCGGCCAACCAAGCAATGGAGCAGGCGCGTAAAGATGGCAAGCTAGGTGGCTCACTAGAAGCAAGCATTTCGCTTTATGCTACCGAGTCGTTGTACAACGTACTGGCAAAGCTTGAAGACGAGCTACGCTTCGTACTTATTACATCAGGCGTTACGCTAACGAAAGTTGACAGTGCACCGTCTGATGCGAAAGCCACAGACGTTGAAGGTTTATGGTTGAGCGTTGATAAAGCAAGCGGTGAAAAGTGTGTTCGCTGCTGGCATCACCGTGAAGATGTAGGCTCACATGAAGGTCACGAAGAGCTTTGTGGTCGCTGTGTGACAAACATTGACGGTGATGGAGAAGAACGCCACTATGCTTAAGCTTTTTCGCGAAACAGGCTTGCGTTTTTTGTGGATAAGCGCAATTGCGTTTATCCTCGACCAATGGAGTAAGTACACGGTTATCGACAATATGTCTTTGTATCAGTCGATACAGGTATTGCCGTTTTTTAACTTTACTTACGTACATAATTACGGCGCCGCATTTAGTTTTTTAGAAAATGCAGGTGGTTGGCAGCGCTGGTTCTTCACTGCCATTGCTGTCGTGGTAAGTGTAGTGATTTTGTGGTGGCTGAAGCAGTCACCCCGTTCGCAAAAAATGCTGCCCGTTGCGTTTGCCTTTATTCTAGGTGGTGCACTAGGTAACGTTTACGACCGTTTAGTCCATGGTTATGTCATCGACTTTTTAGATTTTTACGTAAACAATTACCACTGGCCAGCGTTTAACATTGCTGACAGCGCAATATTTATAGGCGCAGCTTTACTTATTATCGACATGTTTAAAAATGGCGACAAAAAAAGTGAAGGAAATGGTGCAGACGCGCGAGCCAGTGCCGCTGACAATAGCGAAACCATTAAGTAGTATTCGGAAAGGTTATGACAGACTCATTGATAATTGGTGCTGACAACGAAGTTATTCTTCACTTTGATTTAAAGCTAGAAGATGGCTCTGCCGCTGACAGTACTCGTGTAAACAACAAACCTGCCAAAATGGTGATGGGTGACGGTAGCCTTACGCCGAATTTTGAAGCGTGTTTACTTGGGCTTAAGAAAGGTGACAAAAAGTCATTTAAATTAGGCCCTGAAGATGCATTCGGCCAGTCTGATCCGAATAATATTCACTATATGGATAGAAGCCGCTTTGGTGCAGACTTGCAAGTTGAGGAAGGCATGATTTTAGCCTTTGCTCAGCCTGATGGTTCAGAGATTCCGGGTATTATTCGAAGTGCTGCTGGAGACTCTGTTACGGTAGATTTCAATCATCCGCTAGCAGGGCAAACGGTTATCTTTGACGTTGAAATTATTGATGTTAAACCTGGCGTGTCAGCACAAGGTGGAAACTAGTTATGCAAATTCATTTAGCTAACCCTCGTGGCTTCTGCGCGGGCGTTGATAGAGCTATCACCATCGTTGAACGCGCGCTTGAAATGTTCGAGCCGCCCATTTATGTACGCCACGAAGTGGTACACAATAAATTTGTGGTAGATGGGCTACGTGAGCGTGGTGCGCTATTTGTTGATGAGCTTCACGAAGTACCAGACGACAGCATAGTAATATTTTCTGCCCATGGCGTATCACAAGCGGTAAGAAAAGAAGCGGAAAATCGCGGTTTAAAGGTCTTTGATGCCACGTGCCCCTTAGTGACGAAAGTACATATGGAAGTTACCCGCGCTAGCAAAACGGGCACTGAATGTATCTTGATTGGTCATGCTGGTCACCCTGAAGTAGAGGGCACCATGGGTCAGTACAGCAACGAAGATGGCGGTATTTATTTAGTTGAATCTGAAGCTGATGTGGCAACGCTTGAAGTTAAAGATCCGACCAATCTTTATTATTGTAGCCAAACTACGCTGTCTGTTGATGATACCGCCGATGTTATTGACGCACTTCGCGCTAAGTTCCCCAAAATCAATGGTCCGAGAAAAGACGACATTTGCTATGCCACGCAGAATCGCCAAGACGCGGTGCGTGACCTAGCCCAAGATTGTCAGGTTTTACTGGTTGTTGGGGCACAGAATAGCTCAAACTCGAACCGTCTTCGCGAGTTGGCTGAAAAAATTGGCGCAAAAGCGTATTTGATTGCTGACGCTAATTGCATTCAAGAGGAATGGCTAGAAGGTGTAGAGCATATTGGCGTTACTGCAGGCGCGTCTGCACCGGAAGTGTTAGTGCAAGGTGTGGTAAACAAGCTCAAAGCGTGGGGTGCTGTTTCAGCTTCTGAGCGTGCTGGACGCGAAGAGAATGTGGAATTTGCTGTACCTAAAGAGCTGCGTGTTAAGCAGGTCGTTTAATTTATCCTCACTATCAAAATAAAAAACACCGCACTTAGTTGCGGTGTTTTTTTATGCTTTTGTCTACTGGAAATTCAACAAGTTGCGAATGGATAATAATACCTTTAGAACAGGGTATTTTAACATGAACAGGCTACACGGTTCGGCTTTGAGGTAGCGCCTTTTATACCGTAAACGTACATCGTAAAGCGGTGTTATAGCTCGCTTACCTTTTAGAGCCGGTTACTTTAAAGATAAAATGGTTGAACAGTCTGCCCTGTACTTGCTTGCTAGTACAGGTCACAGAAAATTATACGTTTTAATAACCATTGATACCCAGTGTTATACGCTTTTGTCTTACTATACTACATTGGTGATAACACCAATTTGAATGTTAGGTATATGGCAAAAAAGATGATTGCTGAAAAGGTGATAATGAAGCGAGTGAAGGGAAGTCATATTCGCGCACAACACGGTGCAGGTCTTATAGAGATCTTAATCACCTTATTTATATTAGCTGTGGGCTTACTGGGTGTTGCTGCGCTCCAGTTTACGGGCTCTTTTGCCAATAAAGACGCAATAAGCCGAACTCAGGCCGAGATGGTGGCAGCACAAGTTGCAGAACGATTGAGAGCCGCCGCTCGCCCAGCAACAGTGGGAGACGGCATGGTAGTCAACAATGCGTACTTCTCTAGCGATACCTATAATTTTGCCACGTTAAGTTGTTCTGGCTCGTCTCACCCTTATCACTGCTACTGTCTGGCAAGGCCGGCAGGGATCCCAAATTGCGAAGGCCAGGCCTGTACTGAAGCACAGATGGCTGAGTACGATGGTTGGGCGCTATCGTGCTCAGCAGTACAAACCAATCCTCAAACTAAAGTGTCGGTATCGTGTGACGACAACAATACGGCAGATATTTACAGCTGTAGTGCAGGTTCTCGTGTAGAAGTGTTGTTGACGTGGCCTGTCGCTTCTTCGGGAAATCAGACCTATACCCTTAATGCGCGATGTAACGAATCTGAAGGTGACAGTAACGCATGTGTGTTTAAGGACATTACATTATGAATGCACGTCGCCACCGCCCACAGCAGGGTTTCTCCCTTGTCGAGTTAATGATTACGTTAACGCTGGGGTTAGTGATATCAGGCGCGATTATTCAAGTGCTCGTCAGTAGTAGCGTGACGAATAAGCTCAATCAAGCCGTGGCTCAAGTACAAGAGTCAGGCCGCTTTATCATGGCTCGCCTCTCAGCAGAATTCTATGAAGTCGGCCGTTATGATCAGATAGTCGCGGATGTGGATACATCCGTTGATATCGTTGCCGAAGCGGCCTATGTGGAAAATCACCCCATCGCTGTAGCAGGGGATTTCGCTACCAACGCTACACTAGGCAGCATACAAACCTCTAGTGGCGGCAGTGATAAGCTGGTTGTGAGCCTACTAAGTGACGAAGATTGTACTGGAAACCAGCACGGCTATGGCGGTCTCGAGTTTCACGTTGTTAATCACTACTTTGTAAGCGGCAGTACACTTAAGTGCACAGGATATGATGGTCGGGTACTTCGTGGCCTAAAGGTGCAGACAGTGTCGCCCCTTACCGTAACATTGCTCGATAACGTCGAAAGTTTCCAAGTGCAGTTCGGCGTTTCAAGCAGCATTACCAATTCTCAAGGGCAAGCTGTTTCGTATGTAACCGCAGATGAAATTGAAGATTTAAGGGCGCTTAATCAACAAGTTGTGTCACTGCGCTGGGCGCTAATGCTTAAAAGCTATCAAAATGAAGTGAGACAAACACAGTCTCAGAAATATGCGCTGTTAAACGAAGCATCTAAAACGATGGACACGGCCCATTATTATCAAGTGTTCTCAAAAACGTTGGCACTTCGAAATATGAAAAATTTTGTCAGGAGTTCGCGATGAAACAACAAGGCTTAGTGATGGTATTCGCACTTCTTGTGTTGCTTTCAATCACTGTTTTAGGGGTAAGCGCGGTAACCAGTAGCTTGTCTCAGTCTAAAATGGCAGTGTCTATGCAGCAAAGTGGTTTGGCTTTTGATGCTGCTGAAGCAGCGATCGCGGGCGTTTTCTTTGAATCTGAAGATGAAACCCTACTTACCGACCCGAATAAGACAGACCCGCTCTCGGAAGCTCGGCAGGGTAACGTGTTTGACCCTGAAGCAGATTCAATGAGCTGTTTCGATGACGGGGAGTGGACTGACAGATATATGACTGAAGGCGGCCTTGCTGTTGGTGACAGACATGTGGTGGATGGCACGTATCAAAGTGAGGCCTCGTCAAAGAGTTGGTCGCGCACTGCGTTTATCAGAGAGCAGGCTTGTCGAGGCTCGAGTAACGTGATTGGTGGAAGTAACGTCAATTGCCATGTATTCATTATCAGAGGATGTGGGAAAGTGGCGGGTAAATCTTCTGTTGTGGCGAACAGCTTGGCTGCCTCTGTATTTGGCCCTGCGTCTCAATAGGTATTAATATGAAGAAACTCTCGACTTACCTTGCCTCTATTACATTATTTAGCTGTATCGGTTTCTCTGCGTTTGGTGACGACCTTGATATTTACCTAGGCAACGCAAATAACGCCGTAACCTATAACCCGAATGTGCTGTTTATCATGGACTCATCGGGAAGTATGGGATCTTACGATAACACCAGCCAAACTCGAATGTTGCGCGTACAGAATGCACTAAAAGAAGCGCTCGGTTCGGCGACCAATATTAACGCAGGTTTGATGCGTTTTTCGGGTTACGGTGGCCCAATCCTCTATCCGGTTCGCAATATAGATGAAGCGGTAAGACCTGAAATTATCATTTCAACCAACGAAGACGATCACGACGCACATGAAATAGACGGTAGCGTTACCACTGACAGCAATGACCTTGTATTAAGCAGCGGTACCCAAACCGTAACCTCTGGTCTGCGTTTTACCGAGTTAAACATACCTCAAGGCGCGACAATCGTTAATGCCAGCATTAGGTTTACTTCAGAAAAATTCAATGTGGCGGGTACATCCCTTGTCATATCAGCTGAAGCATCGGCATCAAGTACAGCCTTTGCTTCGTCTTCGAACAATTTGAGTGCGCGAACGAAGACCGCGGCTAACGTTGAGTGGGCCACCGATAATAGCTTTCCCGCCTCAGGCGAGGTGATAACTACACCTGATATAAGTGCAGTCATTCAAGAAGTCGTCGATTTATCGGCATGGTGTGGCGGCAAGAACCTTAATATTTTAATAGAAGGCTCTAGCACCGATTCAGCAAGCTCTCGTGAGGTAAGAGCCAGTGACGTAGGCCAAAGTGGTGCGCCACAGTTGGTGGTAACTTATGATGACTCTACCGCTACGGGCTGTGTTCAAGGCGAAGCAATTTATCAAGTAGCCAGTTCACGAGATAACTTGGAAGAGAACGTAAACGGCTACCCGAATACCGGCAGTGAACTGACCTTCCACCCATCTTACAATGATTACATAGGCGTTCGATTTCGCAATGTGAACATTCCTCAAGGGGCGGTAGTAACAGAAGCGTATCTTGAGTTTACTGCTTACAGTACGGTGACCTATGGTAACCCGAGCATGCGCATTAGGGGCGTAGCTGATGATGATGCGTCTGATTTTCATCCAGACCGTCGTAACCGCTTACGAAATTTGCCTAAAACATCGGGTATTACTTGGTCCATGCCTGATTTTTACAACAATTATACCTACCGTACGCCTGACGTGAGCAACATTGTTAAGCAAATTGTTGATCGTTCAGGGTGGCAGTCAGGTAACGATATGGCATTTGTTCTTGATGATTTTGTGTCGTACCGCGGTGCGCATACGTATAACAACTCGCCATCTAAAGCACCGAAGCTTATTGTGAAGTTTAACGGCTCGGCGACACCTGGCGCTTCAGCAACGGTCCGTGAACATTTAATCAGTAAAATAGATGAGCTTAGCGCCAACGGTCTAACCCCTATAGTAGACACATTGTTGGAAGCGGCTAACTATTATGGCGGTAGAGACGTAGATTATGGGCGAAAACGTGGGGAAAGTGACGTTAGCAGCTCTGTGCGAAGAAGTACTCGTGTGAGCCACAGAAGCTCTTACATAGGTGCAGATTCAATTTTGCCTTCGGGCTGCTCGGAAGACAACTTGTCAGACAGCGACTGTATCACTGAGCAGATCCCAACGCCGGCAAGTTACATTTCGCCAGTGTCTGACCTACAGTGCCAAACGAACAACCACATTGTTTTATTGTCCGACGGTGAAGCGAACAACAACCACAGTGTTTCGAAAATTCAGACGTTACTTGGTAAAAGCTGTACCGGAAGTAGCGGTGAGAAGTGCGGCCTAGATTTAGTGAGAAATATCAGTGAAGCGTCAACGTCAGTAATAGGCCCAAGGGTTATTACACACACCATCGGGTTTGCGGCGAACAATAACGCCAACAACTTCCTTAATCAGCTTGCTTTGCAAAGTGGTGGTGGTTTCTATCAGGCTGATAACAGTACGGATTTGCTCGAGGCGTTTAATACTATTTTGCGTTCTGTAAAAGATATTAATGCAACCTTTGTGTCGCCTGGTGTGGCGGTTAACCAGCTAAACCGTCTAACCCATAGAGATGAATTATACTTCGCATTGTTTAAGCCGAGCGAGGGGGCGATTTGGCCTGGGAACCTTAAACGTTATCGCTTAAGTGGTGATGAAATTCTCGATAAAAACAGCCTAAATGCGGTGGATAGCGTTACGGGATTCTTCGCTGAAAATGCACACAGCTATTGGTCAACCCTTGCTGACGGCAGCGAGGTGAGTGAAGGTGGAGCAGCCAGTCGCTTGGGCGGGAACCGAAATATATACGTGTTCAATGATACGGGCAGCATTGTAAGAAGTGCCAATGAATTACACGAAAACAATACGAATATAACGAATGCTGATCTTGCCATTCAGGATGAAACTGATGCGAATGCACTAAGAGATGCCATCTTAAAGTGGACTCGAGGCGTGGACGTAAAAGACAGTAACGGCGATGGAAGTACAACTGACTATCGCTCTCAAATGGGCGATCCCATTCACTCTCAGCCTATAATTGTTAACTACGGTACTGACGACTCGGCCATTTTTGTCGCCACCAACCAAGGAATGTTGCATTCATTCGACACTTCAACAGGCGAAGAGAACTTTGCCATCATGCCTAAAACATTGCTGCAGAATCTACATCATTTTTATAAAGACACATCATCGCTAGAGCACAAATATGGCTTAGATGGTGACATGATTCTAAGAACAGTTGGAGACAACAAGTACCTTTATGTTGGTATGCGCAGGGGGGGACGTAATTATTATGTCTTTGATGTGACGCAAAAGACCTCACCCACGCTGAAATTCAAAATTGAAGGCGGGGCGGGGACGCTGACAAAGTTGGGCCAGACGTGGTCGAGACCAACAATTACTAAAGTGAACATGGGCGGACAAGTTAAAAATGTCATGATTGTTGGCGGTGGCTACGATGACGCACAAGATGATCGTGCTATTCGAGCAAATGATGTCGTTGGCAATGCTGTGTTTATGTTCGACGCTGATACTGGCAGCCTCTTGTGGCATGCAAGTAATGAAGATGCGGATTTAAACTTAACGAATATGACATACAGCGTTCCAGGGCGAATTTCAGTTATTGATAGGGATAACGATGGGTTTGCGGACCATATGTATGTGGCCGATATGGGCGGCCAGTTATTCAGGTTAGACATCTATAATGGAAATTCAGGTACGAATTTTATAAAAGGCGCGCGCATTGCCGACTTCGGTGGCGACACAGCAGAAACCAACCGACATTTCTACTATGGGCCAGACGTAACAGAGATAGCGCTAGGCGATGAGTTGTATTATGGCATAGCCCTTGGCAGTGGATGGCGTGCATCTCCGCTAGATACCGTAGTTGAAGACAACTTTTATATGCTTAAAGACAGCGGCGTATTTAATCGTGATGTAAATGGGAATTACACATTTATGCAAACGGTTTATGAGAGTGGAATGTACAACGCCACGAGTCATGCCTTAAATAGTAGTGACGAGGGGGAGCGCGAGTTGGCTTCACAGGACTTTGCTAACAAGGCTGGGTGGTATTTGAATTTAACCACTAACGGTGAAAAGGTACTGTCTTCTCCGCTAATTATCGATTACAAGGTGTTCTTTACGACCTATGTTCCGGCGGTGAGTAGTACCAGTGCATGTGCTCCGCCCACGGGTAATAGTCGCGCTTATTTAGTCAGTATGTTTAATGGCAACGCCGTCACAGATGTAAATAATGACGGAGAAGTTAACGACGCAGACCGCTCAGCAGAATTAAAACAAACTGGCATCGCACCAGAGACCAAAATTCTTATAGAAGATATTGTGAGCCCAGTGGTTTGCTTGGGTACTGAATGTGTCTCAGCAGTGATTGACGTTGATGAAGATGGCAACGACGAGGCATGTACTAACGCATTTGAGTGTTTAGCTGAAAATATTTACGGAAGATTCGAGCGAATTCAGCGTGGTAGTTGGCACTCAGAAACAGAGAGGGAATAATTGTGAAGCATAAAAAAACAGAGAGCGGATTTTCATTAATTGAGCTTATGATAGTTGTGGCGATAGTGGGCATTATTGCCGCCATTGCATACCCTTCTTACCAAGGTGTTATTGCCGATGGATACCGCGGCACAGGGCAGGCTGACTTGTTGGGGTTCGCATCTGCAATGGAACGTCATCACAGTGGTTCTTTCAGTTATGAAGGTGCGGCAAGTGGTGGCGCAAACACCGGCGCGCCAGCCGTTTTTTCTACTTATTCTCCGTCTTCTGAGCCCCAAGCAAATCGCCGTTATAATTTAACTATACAAGCGGCCAGCGCAACAGCTTATGAGTTGAGGGCAACGCCAGTCAGCGGTACAGGTCAAGCATCAGATGGCACGTTGTTTTACTTCAGTGATGGGAGAAAGGGTTGGGATAAAAATAACAATGGATCCCTTGAGTCCGATGAATATTGCTGGTCATGTTAATTATTAAGACTGGTAGATATTCGTAAACCGATTAATGCCACAGGTCGTTTTGACGCCTTAAAAAAACGTAGCGTTGATGTGCTATTGGGCGGAAATTACCAGTAATGACGGTTCACCAAATATTGCGATGTCATCCCAACGTTGGTCAACCGGGTCGTTAACCAGGGCGAGTCGAACCGAATTCAATGAGCCATTGTGCTCAGCGTTTTCATCCAAAGTCACTTGAAAGAGAAGCCTAGAGTCAATGCGAGTGGCAAGTAGATAGGTGGTAGTGCTTGTTAAAATAAGCAGTGCCAGCAACACTTCAATTAAAATACTTCCTGTATTTTTCAATTTAGGCATCTTTGAGGATCCTTTATTTCTGGTTTTTCGTTTACCTAATATTCAGCTCAATCGTTTGTTGAGTTATTCCTATACCATGAACCCGGGATAGGGATAATTTTAGCGAGTGCAGTGTGCGATTGAAGGTTTTTTAGCACCGTGGTGGACGGTGTTAATGACCCATCAAGACTCGTGTTCAAGGGGTGGTTGGAAACGTAGGCGCCTTTTATAGATGCCTCAGGCGAAACATGCAGAGTGTGCGTATATGGCGTGGTGGAAAGCATAACTATCAAACCATGGAATTGCGTATCGGCGTGAAGTGAAAGGTCGCCATCCACTATAAGTAGCAATAAAGGCTGGTTTTCGTCTGAGTGTGCAATATCTTCGTTATCCAATTGGCAATCTCCCTCTATCCAGAAAATACTGGCAGGCGGAAGGTTCACACAATCCTGTTTGGCAACGCTTTGAGGAAAATACGTCGCACTCAGGTGCTCTATGCTTCGATTAAAAAGCCATTCGGTAAGATGATTGTCCCATGATAATTGTTGAGTTGAAGTAGGTAGCCTTAACAGTGACGGATAGCGCAGAAATTTAGCTGTGTAAATCGTATTACTTTCGTCTTGGGAAACCCGCACTTCAAAGTGTTGCAAAGACTGCTGTTCTTCACCAACTAAATCGGTCTGCTCAATAAGTGTCGTTGCATTGGATGTGTCTATCCTATTCAACGTTTGCGAGGCCGAATGACTTCGTAACAACTTGGCGATTTCTTTGACTTGCTGCATGTGTGTAACATGCGCCTTCTCGGTATCCCGCTTTGTCTTTTCAATCGTATAAAATTGTTGAACCTGCTGTGATGTACTTATAGCTGAGAAGGTAATAGCGCTTAATATTATGGCCACAATTCCCAACACGGCGATGCCTTGCTGAAAACGAAGCGGTGCAGTAGGGCGTGTAGGTACAACCCCTCCATGGCTTGTTCTAAACTCAGTTTTTCTGTTGCCTCTTTGAGGCCACTGCATTTCGGTATTATTAGTAGGCATTGACAGCCTCAACTATGAACGTTCTGGCGCTTTTGACGGTAGGATCAACTTTACTGTGCAACTCTATTTCAATTTCATAGGCACTTCCCCAGCTACTGCTGTTCCTTCGGTTAACCGTGAATTTGGTGGCAACGGTAGTTTGCGTATCGGTTAAGTCGTACCAACCGCTTTGTATACAGGAATGTCCTGCTACTCGGTACTCGATGGCATTGTCGTGCAATCGGTATCCAAAAAACTCCCCCTGAGCCTGCGATACCACGCCGTCCTTGTTCTTATCATAAGAAAAGGTAACACAGCTATTTTCAGGTTCATTTGCGCGGTGGCCAGTGGTTATTTCGAATACCGTATTTTCGATTGTGGTCGCACCGAAAGGTGATAGGGTGTTAGGGGAGTAAACAAAACCCGCTTTGCTTAGGTGTTGTGTAATTGTACTTTGTAGCGCACGTATGTCGTCTTCTACGCTGGTAGCGTGTTGAATTGATGAGTGTGCAATGTGCGACCGCGCCGCTTGAGTTGCAACGGCTGAAATCACTATACTTGCCAAGCCACAGGCCACCAGCAGTTCGGTGAGACTATATCCACAATACGGCTTGATTGCGCCACGACGCATTACATGTTTTAGCATGGCGCTATTCCAGAAATAGACTGAACGCTACATAGCTTTATTCGCCCCAATGTATTAATAACTAACTTTGCCCTGAAGCGCTGGCTTGAAAGCGTTAGCGTCGTATTACTGGCAAAATTGAGGGTACCGTTTTTATTGAACGCGACAATCTTGTCCTCATTATTGGTTGTGCTCAATTCTGTATTCCACCGCGAAGGCAGTGACAAGAAACTCGACTCAGTCAAGGCACAGCTTTGGCGGGTGGCGCAAGAGCACGAGTCTTCTTCGCTCACGAGTACACAGCTATTGTGTTCAATTTGCGCAATCAGGAACATGTTCTTTTTGTTTATTAGTGCTTTCATTCTCGCCTGTTTTGCGAGTGAGGCTATTCCGGTGGCAGCATGTTTAAAGGCATTTCGCTCATTCCATGCATCAAATGAAGGAATAGCAATTAGCGATAGGAGACTGATTACTGCCAGTACAACTAGCATTTCTAAAAGCGTAAACCCATTCAATCTCCGTTGTGGAATGCTTAGCTTGTTGTTGGATGTGTAAGCGTGAAAAGCCATGCGTAAGTCCAGTTACCCTGCTTAATTCATATTGGTAATCTCAATGTACTGAAATTCAATTAGAGAGATAGCTGTACCATGGAAGGGAATTATAAAGCGTACATACAACATCATCTGACTGAAGGGTTTTCGCTTGTAGAAATACTGGTTGCAACGGCTATAGCAGGCATATTGTGCGTTGCGACTACGTCGGCAATTACCGCTAGCAAACAACTAAGTCAGCTCAACAAGGTCAAAGCGTACCTTCTGTCTGCCCAAGCAATTCAGTCGCGAAGTTGGTTACTTACAGGCGAGTACGTAACGCACGATGCGTTGCCACCCTCTGGAATAGCCAGCGTACGCATCTCACAAACCATCAGCGACACGGGAATGTATGAAATTAGTGCTACACTGACATCTAGACCATCTACGGACAGCTGTAGAGTAATAAAAATACGTGAAGACGCACTGACGCCCACAGAATGTTGGTAAGAAAATGCTCGAAACTTAACGATACGAAAAGTGAACGGTTAGCTACAGCTTAACTCATTACCTTCTAGGTCTTCTTTTTTGCCGTTGTCATCACTGTCTACGGCAACAGATATTCTTCCGTAAAGCGATAATAAAAGTGCTGACGCATAGTTTGCATCGTTGTTATTGGGACATAAAGTGATGGTTGCGGCGCGGTCTATTCCGCCTTGCTCGTCGAAGACAAGGCTGCCGGTTATACCGGAGATGGTATTGGCATTACTTAGTGGATCGCTTGCTACAATTAAGACCTCACTGTTATCCCGGCTGCCGTTTCCATTTGCATCTATAAACACCATTTTTGCATTGCGCCAACTCGACGTGCAGGCTGTATAGTTTTGCGTAGGGCACAGCACTACGTTGGTTTGTTCGTCTACCGCAGAAAAGCGAGCGCGTTGAACCACTGCACTTAAATTGTTTAAGTCAGAGGTAATTCTATTCTTGATTACGATATTTTGAATGCCAGGCGCAACTGTGGTGAGAATAATGGCAAGAATAGCGACGGCAACAAGCATTTCTAGAAGGGTTAATCCTTGCTGTCTCGACATTATGGATAGTCGTGCTGTAAGCCTAGTGTTTGTCATAAACGGTATTCGATTCCACGCGTTGCTATAAAGAGAAACAGGCGGGTTTGCTTTTGCGCCGCCTTTCTCCAATGTAATGTTGTAGCGCCATAATTTTACGCTACTTACTCATATTTTAGGGTAAACTAATTTGAGTTGGCAAAGGTATGTTTTACCGCGCAACCGCATATTTGGCCATACGCCTTACGTTTAATGGCTTGTCGTTCTGCTGTGCTTAAATCTCAACTTAATAATAAATAAATTGCTGACCTTAAGTGCTGCACAACTGCAATACCAGAAGAGTAAATCCAAATAGATGCGCGGATACCACTAACATCTGCGGTCAGATTGTCGTAGAATCAAGTTCCAGGACGCCCCAAAAATACGTGGATATAATGATGCAAAAACAAGCAGTTATTGATGAAATGAAAGTGCTGCCTGAAATTGACGTAGAGTACGAAGTCGCACGTCGAGTCTCGTTTATAAAAAAGCAGTTACTTACTTCTGGTTTAAATTCGCTGGTACTGGGTATTAGTGGCGGCATTGATTCATGCACATTGGGTCGGTTAGCTCAATTAGCAGTAAATGAATTAAACGATGAGCACCACGAAAAATACCAATTTATCGCGGTTCGTTTACCTTATGATACCCAAGCCGATGAAGACGATGCACAGAAATCTATCGACTTTATCCAGCCCTCTCATTCTCTTGCAGTGAATGTAAAACCTGGCGCAGATGCTATTCATACGTCTACTTCACAAGCGCTTGCCAGTGCTAACCTTCTTCCCGTCAATGAAGCGAAACAAGACTTTGTGAAAGGAAATGTTAAAGCACGTACTCGTATGGTTATCCAGTATGAAATTGCTGGGATGGTTGATGGCCTCGTTCTAGGTACCGATCATTCGGCTGAAAATATTACAGGGTTTTATACCAAGTATGGTGATGGTGCATGTGACCTTGCGCCGTTGTTTGGTCTCAGTAAGCGCCAAGTACGTGCAGTGGCAGCCCATTTGGGTGCACCACATAACGTCATCACTAAAGCGCCAACTGCTGACTTGGAAAGCCTGTCTCCGCAAAAAGCCGATGAGCAAGCATTGGGCATGTCTTACGACCAAATTGATGACTTTTTGGAAGGAAAGCCAGTTTCTGCGGAAGTGGAAGAGAAATTGCTCTATATTTATGAGCGTACACAGCATAAACGTGTGCCAATTCCAACAATTTACGATGAGTTGTAGTCATGAAAAAAATTGAAGCTATCATTAAACCGTTCAAAATGGACGATGTTAGGGAAGCGCTAGCTGAAGTCGGTATCGCAGGGATGACAGTGTCAGAAGTGAAAGGGTTTGGTCGTCAAAAAGGCCATACTGAACTTTATCGCGGTGCTGAGTACCAAGTTGACTTCCTACCCAAGATCAAAATTGAGCTTGTATTGGACGATGACCGCGTTGAGCAAGCGGTTGAAGCTATTCAAACGTCAGCTAAGACAGGCAAAATTGGCGACGGGAAAATCTTCGTTTACAACGTTGAGACCGCCGTACGAATTCGTACCGGTGAACAAAACGAAGACGCGATTTAATTAAATGGTGTTTATTAAAAAAAGGAGCCAATGGCTCCTTTTTTAATATATTAAGTATTTATTAAAGCTTAATAGCAACGTGACTTAGTGGTCGTGACCACAACCGCCTTCACTGTGTACATGACCGTGCTCAAGCTCTTCTTTCGTTGCTTCTCGTACGTCAACAACAGTTACGTCAAAAGTTAGCGGAATACCGGCAAGAGGGTGGTTACCGTCAACAACAACCTCTTCGTCAGTTGTTTCAATGATAATGACCGATTGCTCACCTTGTGGCGTAGTTGCGCGGAAAGACATACCCACTTCAACATCCATACCGTCAAACATTGAGCGTGGTACAGTTTGTACAAGTTCGTCAGCACGTTCACCGTAAGCTTTTTCAGGGTTTACTGAAACGTTGAAGCTATCTTCCTTCGATTTACCAATAAGTGCATCTTCTAGTCCTTCAATTAAGAAGCGACGGCCTAGTAGTACTACTAGTGGCGATTTCCCTTCTGAAGAGTCTAGCGTTGTGCCGTCTTCGGTAGATACGGTGTAGTGTAGCGTTACAACGCTGTCAGAAGTAATTGTCATAACAAATCCTATCTTGGCCCTTTAATAAAGGGCAATAAATGTAATGCAGTAAAAACTGCTTATCGACGTTTTTTCACAATATTGCTAGCTTTCTGCTCAATACTGTACGGCAAAGTATTAGGGTAACAGGTAATGGCGTTATTATCAGCCAATCTGTGTAAATCTTCGCTGGTGGTATCGTTGTTGAGCACTGCAATAAACCAGGTTTCATTATCAAGCGATGCAACATTGAGTATTTTGCCCGCTATACGCCAATTTTCGCCCAACTGCTTTTCTAATGCATCGCCAGGTTTAATATTTACGTTACCTTCAAGCTTAAAGCTGTAGGCGGCGCGTTTGTTTTTACCCAGAAAGCGGGTTCGCGCAACCACCTCTTGCCCCATATAGCAGCCTTTATCAAAGTCGATACCGTTGAGCGCCTGCACATTAATCATCTGGGGCACGTATTCCGCCACTGCGTCGCCTTGCACTAAAGCGTGTACGCTTTGAATTTGTATAGCGTCAAACACGGTTTGGGGATAGCAAGAAAGGGTTTGCGCCTCTATTAACGAATTTATTTGCTTTGCGCCATTATCATCTAAAAGAACAATAATTCCTTTGCAGCTAGTATTGGCAAAATAGGCGACGCCGTGTTCGCTCTCGACCTTTTCAAGAGAACCATTGTCAGGAGTATCGCTCTCAAGAAGGCGTTCCACTTCGTTTTCGGAGAAAAGCTGGCTTAACGCTGCCTTTACTTCGTTAGTTTTCACTGCATCAAGCGAAATAAAATAAGCGCTGTATGTTCGTGTGTCGTCGAGAATATCAACCTTAGAGAACACACCATACTTATTAAGCTGTGCTAATGAATGACTACCCGCATCTTCATTGGTAACCAACAATAATTTGTTTTGGTGGCGAGTTACGTACCCGGTAGACCACGTTTTGCCTTTATTATCACAATGGGCGAAATGCCTGGCAGTATTCTCGGTTAGCTTATTAATGTTGACCGTAATTTGCCCTTGCAGGTAACTGTCGGCCTGTTCTCCTTCCAAAGAAATTATCATGGCATTTGAAAGCTTGACCACAAATTCACTTGGAAGACTTTGTAATGATGCGATAGATGTCATATTCACCACTGTAAAATTCGCTGTATGTACTCAAGGTATGGTAAAACCACCAATATTCAAGGGCAATACATGGGAATGTGCGCAGATTAAGTTCTATTTAGTTTGCCTATCTGACCAAAAGAGCAGTGATCCCCACGCATAGGGCATGGTATTATTGTTAGCGAATAAAAAACGGTATGAAAGACATATGTTTGAACCAAAAAGATTAGCGCGATTAAAGTGGGCGTGTCGCAGAGGCATGCTAGAATTAGACGTACTTTTACTTCCTTTTGTGGAAGAAGCCTTCGATTCTTTAAGTTATGAAGATCAAGAAACATTTGAACGTTTACTTACCAGTGATGACCCTGATTTGTTTGCATGGATCATGGGGCACCAAAAGTGCGAAGACCCTGAACTAGCCGCCATGGTGGCGACTATCGTCAACCGTGTCAAAGTATAGAATTTGCATTACGCACAATAGGTTTAGAAGGTTATTTGGGGAAGTATGCGTTGCTGTTTGTCTTTTCGCAGCATTGTGCAGCCTTCCTCAATACTTGTGGTCTTGGCTGAGCTTCTCAAAATTGATAGCGCTTGTTGCTGTTGCAACCACGTTAGTTATTTTCTGGCGTCTTTATGACGCGTTTAGTAACAAAATTTCTGCTACTCAATACGCTCTCTCTTTGACCAGCGATGGTATTATCCGGGTTGTTGACGACAGCACGCTCCCACTGGATTTGCAAAGCATGCCAAAAGGTAGCTTGTTAGTTGATGCTCAGGTCGACGGCACATCAATGAACATTCATCATTCTTCCCAGCTCTTTACTTGGGGGCTGTGTATCAATGTGCTGCGCCAAAAACGCAGATGGTTTGAAAAAGATCATAGCCATCTCGCTTGGATCTTAAAAGGTGAGTGCTGCGAAGCAGACTATCGCCGGTTGGCTAGAGCCATTATCTTGGCCCGAAAAGCAACGCCTTAAAGGAATTAAAAAGATGTTTCGTGAGTATACCAAAGCGTTATTTAAACGCGTTGACGCCAGGCAGCTTATGCAGTTTAAACCGCCTACGTTGCCTCAGCGCATCTATACCAAAACGCTCAATGTCGACAATGTGCACTACGCTTCTTTTTGTCAGGAAGTTGACTGGCCGGCAAATGAGCATGTCCATCCACTTTATTTGCAGATGCTTTCCTTACCATTGCAAATGCAGTGTTTGCTGGACAAACAAAGCCCATTTCCATTGCTTGGCCTTATCCACGCCGCTAACAAAGTATCGGTAATAGACCATTGCGATTTAAGCGAACCCTTTGAATGTCGCGTGCGCTTTCACGATGTGAGACCGCATAACCGAGGTTGGGAAGTAGATGTAATGTTAGAGGCGCTGCAGGCAGGGAACCTGGTTTACAGGGCGATAAGTAGTTACTTAGTGAAGGTGAAAGCCGTTCATGTAGCTCCACTTGGTGCAAAAAATGACTTACATGACGATTGTGAATTAGAGAATAGGGCGCTCATCGGCGAAATTAGTGCTTCGGCTAATACAGGTCGCCGCTATGCAAAGCTTTCTGGCGACTATAATCCTATTCACTTGTCTGCAATATCTGCCAAAGCATTTGGGTTTAAACAGCCTATAGCACACGGCATGTGGACATTGTCACGCGCTGTGTCGGCGTTTGTAAGTCATCAAGACTTCAGACAATCTATGAGCGTAAAAGAAGTAAATTGCCGCTTTAGAAAACCCGTGTTTTTGCCCTGTGACATTCATATTCAACAACACTGTAAAACAGATAATAGTGTGCTAATAGACGTTACCGATAGTAATGACAGCCTTGTGCACTTATCTGCTAGTCTAGTGTTTAACCAGGCCTGAATTAACGTTTAATCAGGTGTAGATCTGCAAAAGATAAGCGGGAGATAACCTAAGGTTTATACCAATCTGCATAGATCATTGCTCACTCAGAAGGCGCTGGCAAGTTTCCTAGCAAAGCGTGGGAATCTGAAAGGGAACAGACTGGTATAATACTGTGGACGGTGAAAAGAGAGCGTGCTGTGATGCTCTCTTTTTGTTTGACGTGTTTTGTTGAGCGCTAAATGATGCTGTGTGAATGTATTGTCCAGTTATTAAAAAAAGGCGCATTAATATTAGCGCCTTCTTTAGACTGATACAGATCTTACTTTATGCACTAGTCGGCATCGGCGAAGCTGTCTTGAGTAATTAGCGAGCCAACGTCAGCGCCTGACAGCTGTTTTCTGGGAATAAGTATTGTAGGAACGGGGTTGTCTAACTGTTCAGGGTAGTCCAAATTAAAGTGTAACCCTCTGCTTTCCTTTCGCTCCATCGCACATCGCACAATGAGTTCTGCAACCGTAACAAGGTTTCGAAGCTCTAGCAGGTTATTACTTACCCTGAAGTGTGAGTAATACTCAGTAATCTCTTGCTCTAATAGCTTAATGCGGCGCATGGCCCGTTCAAGGCGCTTATCAGTGCGTACAATACCTACGTAATCCCACATAAACAGCCTAAGTTCGTGCCAGTTATGTTGAATGATGACTTCTTCGTCAGAGTTAGACACTTGGCTCTCATCCCAAGGCGCAATAGACTCTTCACAGTCTGCACTGGAAAGATTTTTAATAATATCTTCCGCTGCAGCGCTGGCAAAAACCACACACTCAAGTAAAGAGTTAGATGCCATGCGGTTGGCGCCATGCAGACCTGTGTAGGCCACTTCACCGATTGCGTATACATTATTCAAGTCGGTTTTGGCATTAAAGTCGGTCATCACTCCGCCGCAGCTGTAGTGCGCAGCAGGCACGACTGGGATAGGTTCACGGGTTATATCGATACCAAGCGAGCGGCACTTTCGATAAATATTAGGGAAGTGCTTAACGATAAAGTCAGCAGGCTTATGACTGATATCCAAGTACATGCAGTCAGCGCCCAATCGCTTCATTTCATAGTCGATTGCGCGAGCGACTACGTCGCGCGGCGCAAGATCGCCACGCTCATCAAATTTGTGCATAAAGCGGGTGCCGTCGGCGTGGCAAAGATTTGCGCCTTCGCCGCGCAGCGCTTCTGTAATCAAAAAGTTACGTGCCTGCGGGTGGAATAAGCAAGTCGGATGAAATTGATTGAATTCCATATTGGCCACTCGACAACCCGCTCGCCATGCCATGGCAATGCCGTCACCGCTCGACACATCGGGGTTCGATGTATACTGGTACACCTTACTACCACCGCCAGTCGCTAGCGCAACGAAAGGGGCGCGAATTACTTCAACGTGCTCTTGTTGTCTATTCCAAACATAAGCACCCACCACGCTGTTCTTTTCTTCCTTTGAAGGAATGAGATCAATGGCGTTATAGCGCTCAAATATGTGGATGTTTGGATGGGTCGATACCGCGTCGTTTAATGTAATTTGAAGCGCTTCGCCAGTGGCATCTGCAGCGTGAAGAATTCGCCGGTGGCTGTGTCCACCCTCGCGGGTAAGGTGAAAGCGCTCCTCACCAGATTCACTTTTCTCTGTATCAAACGGTACACCGTAGCTGATAAGCCACTCAAGTGACGCCTTTGCTCGTTCTGCAGTAAATCTTACGGCTGGCTCTTCGCAAAGCCCAGCACCTGCAGCAAGCGTGTCTTTTACGTGTGCGTCTATGGAGTCTTGTTCATCGAATACTGCGGCAATACCACCTTGTGCATAGCGGGTAGAGCCTTCATTGCGGTCACTTTTACTAAGTACAATAACCTGACAATGGTCGGCAAGCTTAAGCGCTAAGCTCAATCCTGCCGCGCCACTCCCAATAATCAATACGTCACAACGGTGTTCTATTGCATTTGATGTGGAAGTTAGTGAAGACGATACAGATTTCATGTATTTTTATATCAATTCAAACGAGCAAAGGTTCGGCAAGTCTAAAGGATGAGTAGCAAAACACAATCATTCTTGCCCCCTGGCCTAAGCATTTTTTAAAATATTTAATGCTTTTACAGAACTTTTGTAAAAAGAACGCGTCTATACACATGCTTGTTAGAGCTATTGTGTAGTTGAAGTAGGGAGTAATGGCTCGAATGAGCGAGCAGATAACCGACCAACAACTGGTCGAAAAAGTACAGCGTGGCGATAAAAATGCGTTCAACTTGTTGGTAACTCGTTACCAACATAAAGTGATGCATCTCGTTTCTCGCTATGTGAAAAATACCGGTGACGTTGCTGATGTAACGCAAGAAGCGTTTATCAAAGCATACCGTGCCTTACCTAATTTTCGTGGCGACAGTGCATTTTATACTTGGCTTTATCGGATTGCGGTAAACAGTGCCAAGAACTATCTTGTATCTCAAGGTCGCAAGCCGCCTGCAAGCGATGTCGATGCTGACGAAGCAGATTTCTATGAGGGTAGTGATGCATTAAAAGAGCAATCTACACCCGAGCGAAGCCTGTTATCTGAGGAAATTGAAGAAACCCTGTTTAAGGTAGTTGAGAAGCTGCCGGACGATTTACGTATGGCGATAACGCTGCGTGAAATTGAAGGGTTGAGCTATGAAGAAATCGCGAACGTAATGTCGTGTCCTGTGGGTACGGTGAGATCCCGTATTTTTAGGGCTCGCGAGGCGATTGATAAAGTTATTCAACCGTTGTTAGAAAATTAAAAAGAAATAAAATCAAAAAAAGATGAACTTTCTTTTTTCCACGATGACTAACAGCTGTGTTAGGGTAGTTAACGATCACTTTGATCTGGAAATGAATATATGACGCAACAGCAAGAAAAATTGTCCGCATTCATGGATGGTGAGATAGAAGGCAATGACATCATCGATGCGATTAAGCAAGATGAAGCGCTTCAGGCCAAATGGCAACGTTACCATGTGTATCGCGGTGCAATGCGAAAAGAAGCAAGTGTTGCTCCACAGTTGGACATCACCGCAAGCGTAGCAGCTGCGCTTGAAAACGAGCCAGCTATAGTCGCACCTAAACGCTCGCGCTGGCAGTCGGTACCATTGATTGGCAATGTTGTTCCTTTTGCGAAGCAGTCAGGCCAGTTTGCAGTAGCTGCGTCGGTGGCAGTGGCAGTTATCTTTGGTGTTCAATACACTAATCAAGAAGCGCCTACCGAGCCATTTATGACAGCGCCAACGATTGCTCCTCAAGGTGGATTGTCTCCAGTGAGTTTGGAACAAACCAGAACGTTACCACGTAACGACATGAATGAAATGCTTGAGAAGAAGCGCAAAATTAATGCATTGATTGCTGATCATGAGCAGCAAATAAAGCTTAAGCAAGCGCAAGAGGACGAAGGTGAAAGCGAAACAAGTGGACCAGAGCGCCCATAAGTTATCGCAGCCAGTCAACATTAGTTGGAATGTGCTTTCGCAAGTAAATTGCGACTGACATACATTTCATATTTTAATCATACCAGCATATACTGCTGGTATGTTTGTTTTAAGGCAGGAAAAAATGCGCTGTAGTTCTATCCTTGCACTTTTTTTCATTTCGGGCGCGGCTATTCAGCCCACTATTGCCCAAACTACTTCGCTGAGCGAAGAAACGAAAGCTCCTATTGCCCCAGTCCAAAACGTGAATGATGGCGACGTTGAATTAGACGCTAACTCAGAATCAAACACGAAAGCTGGCCGACTAGATGAAGCTGATCAAGAAGAAGCAGTGCGAGAAGACGTGATTCAAGAGCAACTTGAACAAAGTCGAAGCGAGCAAAATGCATCTGCTTCTCGCACACGAGAGCTTCAATCGGCCAATCAGTGGCTAGCTGAACTTCAAAACATTATAACCAATGCCAATTTCCAAGTGTCTTTTGTGCAAACTATTGCAGGAAAGGAAACCGTTCCATATTTATGGCGCCACGGGATTATGGAAGATGGCTCTGAATTAGAGCAGTTAAATCTTCAAAATGGACCAGGCCGCGAGCTTATTCGTGTGAACGATGTGGTGAGTGTATTTGAGCCAGATGTACAACCCTATAGCTTGCGTTCAAAGCATATCAACGGCCCAATACCAAGCGTATTATTGTATCATCCTGAACAGCTTGCCGAAGCCTATGAGTTCGTCGCTGTGGGAAGAGCGCGGGTGGCAGGACGTTCAGCGCAACAAATTCGAATAGTCAGCCGAGATAACACGCGATTTGGTTATCAACTGTGGCTGGATGAGTCGTCTGGTATGTTGCTCAAACTGAATATGCTTGATTTGCAAGGGGCGCTATTAGAGCAGATTCAGGTCACGGCATTTGCGATATCGCCAGAGCCTGCTGATTATTTCTCACGAATTAATTCTGCGTCGTTACCCGCGCCCATGGCGCTGAGCAATACGCCAAATCGTGCACACAAATGGGATGTCACCTATTTGCCGGCTGGCATGCGAGAAATAAAGCAAGATACAAGACGATTGGCCTTAACAGGACAGATTGTAGAATATAAACTCTTTTCAGATGGATTGGTTGACGTATCTGTGTATGTTCAGCCTGCGGAAGATGCGTTAGGTGAAACGCTGGCGCTGCGCAATGAAGTGAGTACGTTCTTAACGTTAACAGACGGCAAAGCCCAGGTGACAGTGGTGGGAGAAATACCTTTGCAAACCGCTAACGCTATTGCTACGTCTTTACGCCCCGTCAGCAGTGTAAGTGAATAACCGCGCAATTGAGTAACAATGATAAGAGAAACCGCCACCGTAGTTGCCGTTAATGGCGATACGGTCACCGTAGAAGCAGCGATTAAATCGACCTGTAACGCATGCCAAGCACAAAGTGATTGTGGTACCGGCGTTATTTCTCGTGCGCTTGCACCGAAAACGCAGCAGTTGACGCTGCGCACTCCCATGCCTGTGCGGGTTGGCCAAGAAGTGACTGTAGGCATACCGGAAGCAGGTATTTTAAGTGCATCGGCTTGGTTGTATTTACTACCGCTCATAGCGTTTATCGGGGCATATTCGGTGTCTATATCATTACTTAGTAGTAACGGATTTACTCACGAGTTATGGGCCATGCTGCCAAGTGGGTTAGTAACCTTCTTTACCTATAAGCTAATTGCTTACAAGTTGCGTCGTGTAGAACGTACGAAATATCAACCTGTCCTATTGGGTCAACAAGATCACAGTGCAGTAGAACATTGATTTTTTGAAGGGCTTTACGCTGCTCAATGGTTTAATACGGGACTGCTCCATACATGCCGTTTTATACGAGGCCAATTTATACGAGATTATAGTGTTAACTCACGCTCATCAATGTAGCCAAGTTTTGAGATAGGCCGAGGAAGTCACGTCAGGTTGCCACTTCCATTCGTTATGTTTCTTGAAAGTAATAAATTTTCCACCACGCCAATTCGCTTTTCGCGCAAGAAATGGGTAAAATCCGCACGCGCTGCGTATAACCCTTTAAGCAAGGCAAGCAGCATTTTTTGTTTAATGAATTTTTCTGCAGGTAATTTCCAGCATTATGCAACAATCGCACATTCGTAACTTCAGTATTATCGCCCACATCGACCACGGTAAGTCTACGCTGTCAGACCGTCTAATCCAGCATTGTGGAGGGCTAACAGACCGTGAAATGGCTGAACAGGTTCTCGACTCAATGGACCTGGAAAAAGAGCGCGGTATTACTATCAAAGCGCAAAGCGTAACGCTGAACTACGAAGCGCGCGACGGTGAAACTTATCAGCTTAACTTCATCGACACTCCTGGACACGTTGACTTTACCTATGAAGTATCTCGTTCTCTTGCTGCCTGTGAAGGTGCGCTTTTGGTTGTTGATGCAGGTCAGGGCGTAGAAGCACAGACATTGGCAAACTGCTATACCGCCATCGAGATGGATATGGAAGTGGTGCCTGTACTAAATAAAATCGACCTGCCTCAGGCTGAACCAGACCGCGTTGCAGAAGAAATTGAAGATATTGTTGGTATCGATGCGCTGGACGCTGTGCGCTGCTCAGCAAAAACCGGTATCGGTATTGAAGATGTACTTGAAGTTATTGTAAATAAAATCCCGCCGCCAGAAGGTGACCGCGAAGCGCCACTTAAGGCGTTGATTATCGATTCTTGGTTTGACAACTATCAAGGCGTTGTTTCACTGGTACGTATTGTCGAAGGCCAGTTGACTAAGAAAGACAAAATTCAAATTATGTCAAATGGTCAAACGCATCAGGTTGACAAAATTGGTGTATTTACGCCTAAGCCACTCGATACGGGCACATTAAGAGCCGGCGAAGTAGGCTTTATCATCGCAGGAATTAAAGATATCCAAGGCGCGCCTGTGGGCGACACCATTACCTTGGCTCGCGAGCCAGCTGACGCAATGCTTCCTGGCTTTAAAAAGGTTAAACCTCAGGTTTATGCCGGTATTTTCCCAATAAGCTCTGATGACTATGAAGACTTCCGCGACGCCCTTGCGAAACTAAGTCTGAACGACGCTTCACTGTTCTATGAGCCGGAAAGCTCTGCAGCGCTAGGTTTTGGATTCCGTATTGGTTTCCTTGGCATGCTACACATGGAAATCATTCAAGAGCGTTTAGAGCGTGAATATGACTTGGGGCTTATCACTACTGCGCCAACGGTAATTTACGAAGTAGAAACGACCAAGGGCGAAACTCTTACCGTAGATAGCCCAGCTAAATTACCTCCGGTAAATGATATCGCTGAAATTCGTGAGCCTATGGTTGAAGCCAACATTCTTGTACCACAAGAATACTTGGGTAACGTAATTACACTTTGTGTTGAAAAGCGCGGTATGCAAACCAACATGACATACCACGGTAAGCAAGTGGCGGTAACTTATGAGTTGCCAATGGCAGAAGTGGTGCTCGATTTCTTCGACCGTTTGAAATCTACGAGCCGTGGTTTTGCATCGCTTGATTACAACTTTAAGCGTTTCCAGACATCAGACATGGTGCGTGTTGATATTCTTATTAACGGTGAACGTGTAGACGCGTTAGCAGTAATTACACATAGAGAAAACTCTCAAGGCCGTGGTCGTGAGCTGGTCGAAAAGCTTCGCGAGCTTATTCCACGACAAATGTTCGATATCGCTATTCAGGCGGCTATCGGTAACCATATTGTTGCAAGAAGTACAGTTAAACAGCTACGTAAAAACGTAATCGCGAAGTGTTACGGCGGTGACGTAAGCCGTAAGAAGAAACTACTTCAAAAGCAGAAAGAAGGTAAAAAGCGAATGAAGCAAGTGGGTAATGTTGAATTGCCACAAGATGCGTTCCTTGCAGTATTGAAGGTGGGCAAATAATGGCGAATTACTTCTCCTTGATTTTGGTGGCACTCACCTTAATAACAGGATTAATCTGGCTAGTGGATAGCCTAGTGTTTGCACCAAAACGAAAAGCACGCTTACAGGCTGCGGCAACCGCAGAAGGAGCGGGCTATGGAGAAGATCCTCAACTGCCGTACCTTGTTGATACTTCGCAACAGATTTTTCCTGTTATTGCTTTCGTGTTGGTATTGCGTTCGTTTTTATATGAACCATTTCAAATTCCTTCAGGCTCAATGATGCCCACTCTGTTAGTGGGTGACTTCATTTTGGTTGAAAAGTTTGCCTATGGCGTGAAAGACCCGGTTTTCAGAAGTAAGCTTATTGAAACTGGCGTTCCAGAGCGTGGTGATGTGGTGGTTTTCAAGTACCCTGAAGAGCCTTCAATAGACTACATTAAGCGCGTGATCGGTTTACCGGGCGATACTGTGGTTTATCAAAATAAACAGGTTTATATCAAACCGAAGTGTGAGACTGGCAACAACTGTCCTAAATTGAAAGCCGTACCGCTGACGTTCCAAGAGCGTGGTGAGTTCGTACAGGACATGGCCCAGCTTATGCGTTACACCGAAGATTTAGGCACAGTAAAGCATGACATTTTGCGCCACCCAGTACGCGAGATTTCGCCGGTTAATTTTTATACCCAGCCTGGAACGCGCAGCAATGAGTGGATTGTGCCAGAAGGTCAGTATTTCGTGCTAGGCGATAACCGTGACAACAGCCGCGACAGCCGTTTTTGGGGTTTTGTGCCAGATGCAAACTTGGTTGGAAAAGCGGTGGCGATTTGGATTTCATTTGAATTTGAGCGCAGTCCGTCAGACTTCCTTCCAACTTGGGTACCAACAGGTGTTCGATTTGAGCGAGCAGGTGGCATTCATTAATGCAGGGAATTGATAAATATCGTCGTCTGTACAAGGCGATAGGCTACACATTTACCAATGAAGCTCTATTGGAACAAGCACTTACTCATCGCAGTGCGGCTAAACAGCACAATGAGCGACTAGAATTTCTGGGTGACGCTATTTTAGGCATGATTGTTGGGGAAACGCTGTTTAAGCGATTCCCAACTGTGCCAGAAGGCAAACTCACACGAATGCGCTCTACTTTGGTTAAAGGAGACACACTGGCAGAACTTGCAAAGGAAGCCAGTGTGGGTGAACTACTTAACTTAGGGCCAGGAGAGCTCAAAAGCGGTGGTCATCGCAGAAGTTCGATTTTAGCCGATGCAGTTGAAGCTATTTTAGGGGCTATTTACCTCGATTCCGGTATGGACGAGGTACGAGGCGTTATAGACCGTTTATGGGAAACCCGCATTAACAAACTAGACCCTAATGCCCACCCTAAAGACAGCAAAACTCGTCTTCAGGAGTTTTTACAAGGTCGTAAACAAGCGCTACCAACCTATGAAGTGCTGTCTATTTCAGGGAAAGATCATGCTCAGACTTTTGAAGTTAGCTGTCAGGTAGAAAGTCTACCAGAAGCGGTAGTGGCGTCTGGCAATAGCCGCCGAAAAGCAGAACAAGAAGCTGCTCGTTTAACATTGGAGAAGCTTGATGACAACGCATGATGAATCGAATTTGCCAGAAATGCCTGATATTCAAACTCGCTGTGGCCTAGTTGCCATAGTAGGTCGCCCTAATGTAGGTAAATCGACCTTGCTCAATCGCTTGCTAGGTCAAAAAGTAAGCATTACGTCGCGTAAGCCGCAAACCACGCGCCACCGCATTCTTGGTATAGATACCGACGGTGATTATCAAGCGATTTACGTTGATACCCCAGGGCTTCACCAAGACGAAAAGCGCGCGATCAATCGCTACATGAACCGCGCGGCATCAAGCTCTTTGGCTGAAGTTGGCCTTGTGCTTTTCGTTGTTGAAGGCGATCGATTCAACGCCGAAGATGAAATGGTATTAAGTAAGGTTAAACAAGCAAACCTTCCTTGCTATCTCATCGTAAACAAGATGGATAAGGTTGAAGATAAAGAAAACTTTATGGTTCACCTTAAAAAGCTTGGCGAAAAGCACCCGTTTGAGCACATGATCCCTATCAGTGCTAAACAGGGCCGAATGGTTGACGAAATTAGAGAGTTAGTGGCCAAGTCGCTACCTAAAAGTGAGTTTTTCTTCCCAGAAGATTACATTACTGACCGCTCAAGCCGCTTTATGGCTGCTGAAATCATTCGCGAAAAGCTTATGCGCTTTACTGGCGATGAATTGCCTTACTCTACTACTGTGGAAATTGAGCAATTCAAAATGGCAGACAATGGTGTTTATCGTATCAGCGGTCTGATTTTGGTAGAGCGTGAAACCCAAAAACGCATGATCATCGGCAAAGGCGGAAAGCATTTGAAAACCATTGGTGAGCAAGCGCGTAAAGATATGGAAAACTTGTTCGACAACAAAGTATTTCTAGAACTTTGGGTGAAAGTGAAACAAGGCTGGGCTGATGATGAACGTGCTCTACGCTCTCTAGGTTACGGTGACGACAGTAACTTCTAGTTCACGCTAATATTATCTTTATAACGCTAGTTAGCTGTAACTGGCGTTATATTAGCAAATAGAGTGAGTCAGCATTTTCGCCAAGTGGTGTAGCTGATGGCTTGTGGACAACTACCTCAGTTAGATGCGCTTATGTGAGCATTTACACGGTGGTTTATTTACTCGGTTTCAACATCTCTAGCAGGCACAACAACTTCTTTTTAGGAGCGGTATATGGCAATTTCAGATATGCGCAGGCAGTACTCAAAGGGCAGTTTGAGTGAGTCAGATATTACTTCAAGTCCATTTATCATGTTCGATAAATGGTTAAAAGACGCCATAGACGCCGGAATTCCTGATCCTACTGCAATGACGGTTGCCACCGTCGATGCCAGCGGCCAACCCTCTCAGCGTATCGTTTTGTTAAAAGATGTCAGTGAAAAGGGCTTTGTGTTTTTCACTAACTTAGGCAGCCGTAAGGCACAAGAGTTAGCGGTAAACCCTAAAGTGTCGTGCCACTTTCCCTGGTTTTTTATGGAGCGTCAGGTTCGCGTATGTGGCAGCGTTGAAAAGCTTTCTGTTTCTGAGAATGCTGCTTATTTCTTTTCGCGACCGAAAGACAGTCAGCTAGCAGCGTACGCGTCAAAACAAAGCAAACCTATTGGCAGCAGGGAGCTTCTACTGACCCAGTTTAAGCAGTTAAAAGATAAGTTTGCTAACAAAGAGCTTCCCGTGCCGGACTTTTGGGGCGGTTTCAGGATCGTGCCTCATCAAATTGAGTTTTGGCAAGGTGGAGAAGATAGGCTACATGACCGCTTTGAATACAACAAAACTGAAGATGGCGCGTGGGTAACACAGCGCCTTATGCCGTAGGGAATACGTTCACCTTTCGTTCCCGCTAAAGTACTTCACTAGAATGTGAGCCCGTTTAACTATTGAGCTTGTAGATAGCGTGCGGCGAGATAAGTAACAAGGAGGCATCTAAACCGTGATTGATAGTCATTGCCATCTCGACTTACTTGCACAAAAGAAAGATCTTAGAGTTGCATTAGAAAGCGCCAAAGCCGCAGGGCTTACCCGCATCATGGCGCCTAGCATTACCCCCGAATCTTGGCAGGCGTTACAAGCGCTCAATGAACGCTATGAAAGCCTTTTATCTATTGATACTGCGCTTGGACTCCATCCTTATTTTTTAACTGGCAGTGAGCTTGAAAAGCCAGAGCAAACACTCAAGAAGAGTCTTCGTCAACTTGAGGACGCTACGGCTAACTTGCACCCTTCGGTAAAAGCCGTGGGGGAAACAGGTATCGATGGGCATATAAGCGTGCCATTAGCGCTTCAAAAGGAAGCGCTACATAACCACTTGAAACTTGCCGATAAAGTATCGTTACCCGTAATTTTACATCACAGAAAAAGTCATCATCTGCTAGTTGAAGCATTGAAGCAAACCAAATACCAAGGTATAGGCGTTGTACATGCTTTTTCAGGAAGTATTGAAGCGGCCAAAGGGTATATTGAAAGAGGGTTTTACCTAGGTATAGGCGGTACGATTACCTATGAGCGTGCTCAAAAAACACGAAACACCCTTGGTTTTTTGTTAGAACACCATTTTGATAAATTGCTTTTAGAAACGGATGCCCCTGATATGCCCATGTGCGGTAGACAAGGAGAAGCAAACGAACCTCGTTATTTATCAGATGTCGTTGATGTTATAAGCGACCGCTATGGCATGTCACATAAAGAAATAGTGTCCACCACCACAGCGAACTACACTCGACTATTTGATATTGATGCTGGAAGTGAAGCATAGACTTCCAAATTAGCTATCTAGCGCTTCTCTTTATTTCTTTTTGATTCGATTACCTGAATAAACCATGGGCGAGATTTATAAAAGGCCCGGGTTAGGTAAATACCTAGCATGAGCGCTAAAAAGACGAGAATACACGCAATAAGAGCAAGCTGGTAACGCAATGTCAGTGGACTCTCGAGGACAGCCTGCGTGTTCATGTGAATATTCACATAACCTAGTAAATTTTCATTATCGTCAGTGATAACGCCAACATAGGTTAGCGGCGTTACACTTTGCGACTGACTCATCGACACCACACTGGCAATTTGAGGCAAAGGAGCAATATACCTCCCGTCCTTATCAAACACAGACAAGGCAAGAATGTGTGGCTCGTCGACCAAAATAGAGGCGACACTTTCAATATACTCCCGTTGAGTGAGAGTATCAGATAGCGCGGAATCTACATTGTTCTCAGTTTCCTGATTCGAAAGTGCGTCAGCGATAAAGGCAGGTTGTAGCAGTTTTGCATACTGCCTTGCTATGCTCTCACCAGAGAAGCGAGTTTGCACGGTAAGCCAGTCGTTTTGGTATTGTTGGAATAACAGAAGCAATACCACTATCAAAGCAAACACCGCACTCACTACTATTGTGTGGAACAATCGCTTTAGAACTGTGTACAACGAATGCGAGTCATTCTTTGTTTGTGAAGCTGCTTTGCTTAGCCCGTCTACCAATTCGCTTTTCCATAAAGTCACGAGGGTTGCCTAACAGTAGGATAATTCGAAATAATTTAAAAGGAGATATTTTATTAGTTAGCCTAATTGGTTAGCATTAGAGCACCATTTGCCAATCACCGCAGTTTCTGTGTGCGTTATGAAAGACACTCTTCTTAATAATATCGATAATGACGATATCCATTTAGCTTCTTTTTTGTCTCATGTAGTTAGCAATAGTCACAACGACAGTGCGTATTCACATACGTTAACCGTTATTGGTCAAGCTGTAACACCTTATCTACTGCACAGCGTTTTAATTAAACTCAACGATGTGTTTACTCCTTCTAGCGCTGCTTTCCATCATTTACACAAGCAAATGGGGGATGATGTAATAGAAATTAGAGGTGCTTTGCAAAACACTGAACTTGAGCAGATTAAGCCACTGCTGGGCGACGTATCCAAGGCATATAATGTTGATGTTGGTTTGCAGGGCTCTCGCCCCTCATTGTCTGAGCCAGGACTACTGGTCATGGACATGGATAGCACTGTCATCGCGATTGAATGTATCGATGAAATAGCTAAATTGGCGGGTGTTGGCGAGCAGGTGGCAGAAGTTACCGCTAAGGCAATGCGTGGAGAAATTGCGTTTAATGATAGCTTAACGCATAGAGTGGCCTGCTTGGAAGGCGTGCCAGTTAGTCACCTTAATCAAATTCGTGACAGCATACCTATCATGCCCGGCATTCAAGCCTTGCTTACTCACTTGAAACAGCATAATTGGAAATTAGCGATCGCCTCAGGTGGATTCACCTTTTTCGCTGACCACCTAAAAGCAAGGCTTGGACTCGATTTTGCCATTTCTAACACGCTTGCGGTGAAAAACGAGCAGCTGACTGGAAAAGTAGAGGGTGAAATTGTCAATGCAGACGTTAAGGCGCGAACCGTAAACGCCCTTGCCGAGAAGTGGCAAATTTCAGCCAAACAAACCGTTGCTATGGGTGATGGAGCTAACGATTTGGTCATGATGGCTGAATCAGCGCTAGGCGTGGCGTGTCACGGTAAGCCACTGGTTAATGAAAAGGCGGATGTGGCAATCCGCATTGGCAGTTTACATAGCCTTCTGTATTTTCTAGACAAGTAGTTAGCGAGAGTCTGTAATACAAGCGTTAGTTTTGGGGCAATAAAACTAGCGCTTCACACTTTATCGGTTACCTTTCACCAGCCACAAGTTTCCAAAATCTTGTGATTAAAATCCTCCCGTGATGGGTCTTAACCTACGGGCTCATTTAAATTGATAGGCTTTGCTATTTCACTACGCGTTGCGCGCAATAGCTTTAGGTTGAACCGCACTTTTTAACGTTTTATTTGCCGTGATGTCTTCCACTGTAAAGCCGTATCTTATAAGTACTTCATCTGTGACATCGACTAGGTGAGAGCACGCTGCAATACTCCACATTTTTTTCTCTAGCTCACGGGCCCGGTGCATGGCGTACATGGTGACGTAATTGATTTCCGTTTGCAGCATGGTCATGTCTGGCTTGCCAGTTGTGGTTAGCATGACATGAATAGCTACGAACTGGCCGCGAACCATAGCTTCTCTAATAAACGCTCGGCGCTGCTCGTTATTTTCGAATTTATCGGAATAGCGAGGAATGATCGCCATTCGCGGCTCTTTTTGTGATGCATCGAATGAGATAAATAATTCCTGTCGCAACGGCATATTTTCAAGCTTAACGGCCTTAATGCCACTTTGTACAAAAGGTATATCTTGTTTTCTGTCTCTAAAGAGAAACTCTAAATTCACTTGCCCACGTTCGGCGTATTGCGTGGTTAGGGTGGTTATGCGTTCGTCCTGCTTTCCGACAATACAAGCCTGTGGAGTGTAGCGAACACCTTCCTTACTCATTAAGAAGGATAGGGAAGTAGCGTTTCGCGCATTAATACAACGAAGCGCCTGTCCCATGCCTGGTACTTCTTCTTCGTCGTTCTCTACTTTAAGGCTGCCTTTGTTCTTTTTAATCAGTTCTTCAAAGAAGTTTCTAGCACTTTTGCCTTCGTCGCCCGGCATAGTTTTTAAATGAAGAATGTTCTTGTCGACGTTGTGATAAATGATTTCGTATTGCAAATGCATGACATCAAAGGAACTGGCAATTTCTTGCAGACGAGGGAAGGCGACTTCTACTTTGCCCTCTAAATTACCTTTATATTCTTTGCTCAACTCTATACGAAGTCCAAGTCCATGCACCGAAATATCTTCGCTGATCCCTTTGTGCACCAGTTCTTCATTATTGAAGCGAGCTTCAATTTGGGTTCTCAGCTGATAGCGACTTTCAATGCGTTGCTCTTCATATTTAAACCTGACAACCTGAACATTCGAAGGAGCGCGATTGCGCGGATGCCCAAAATTTCGCAGATGAGAGAGGTTTTCTCGATTAAACTTAAACTCGTTGTAGGTCTCTTGCCCTGTTACTGAGGTTACATCGGTTACGTGTGCCAAGAATCGCAGGTTTTTCAGCTTTGACATTAGTCGAGCCGATGGCGGAGTGTTCAGTTTTTTAACTTTATTACCTACAGAATCCGGAATGGAAAGCGGAATATGGGCCTGCTCAGGGTCAACCTCTGTTAAGGTTATTTTAAATACACGCCAACTCGCTTTTTTAGAGCCAAACCCTAAAAATACTCGGGTTAGTACGTCTTTTTGCAAGAGTTCCTCGTAAGACGCTGAGTAAAAGTAGACCTTGTCGTTCTGCAAATGAGTAAAACTAAATACGAAAATCTCTCTTACTTCTTCTGACTTCTGCAACAAGCGCATAAGCCTTTCCTGGGTGAGTAAGAAGTTCAATCGACAGTTATCGTCTTCGTCTTGCCAATACTGCACGGTTTCGCGGTTCACTTCGTTAACCATAGCAAACCGGGGAACCAGCGTTTTATTAATGACGTCTATATACACCGGCAGCGTGGGGCTACGCGGCGAAAAGTACTGCTCACAAATCTTACTGGTAATCGCCTCAATCGTATTGCTCATATTAACTTTATATCGGCGTTTATTGCCGTGTATAAAGCTTTCTAAGAATTTGTCGAATGCGGGGCTTGGCTTTTCTTTATCTCGTTGCAAGGCAAGATAGTTAACATCGTTTTTAGTTATTATCTTTACGAGCTTATATGCAATGCCATTCTTTTTGTCCATGGCAAATTCATTCTCTAAGCCCCTAAAGAATATAAACAGCGTTTCTCCTTTTTTGAAAAACGCGTCTTTAGAGAGTTTTACCTGCAAGCCTTCAAGAGATATATCAACACTCAAACCGCGCATTGATTGATTGGCGCTATTAAATAACTCTACCGCCACAGCGAAGTTCATGCGTTCAGTGTTGCGCTGTCTGTAATCAAGCAGGTTTACGGTAGGAACTTTAAACTGCTCCAATACTGCTGAGCGCTTTTTGAGTTCAGGATTTTCTTTATCAGCGCGTTCTTGTGCGAGTTCTTTTTCGCGCATTAAGCGAAAGTTGTTTTCGGTGTTTTGTACCGCTTCGTAAACACCGTAAGTATATCGGCCAAATACCCTCAACTGCTCTTCAAACTTGTCAACAGCGACGTCATCCATGTAATGGCTACGTCCTTCGTGTACATATTTATTGCACTTTCCGTCAACATGACCACGCAAGTCTATGGTGCGCATACAGGGTTTGGCTAGGCGTTTCACTTCCATTTTGATGAGGAAGCGCTTTTCTTTCGGCACATCAGATGCAGTTTGAAGCAATACCTGGTTAAACTCAGGCTCATTAACCATGGGCTTTAGCTGTTCAATAATATCAGCATATTGCTTTAAATCTTGACTCATGAATGCGCAACTTTGTTGTTTAGTATCATTATTTTAGTTGTTATCGGCAAATCAGCAAAACTCATTAACCCGTAAAGTCGTTATACTTTTGTACCAGTTTTACTGGAGGAGAACTGACCTTAGGTTTGTGCTTATTTCACCGTTGTTAAGTGTTAGAATACTCTTTTTAAGCAATGGATAAAACTGGAATATGGCAAAACGTAAAACTGCTTATGTGTGTTCTGACTGCGGTGCAGAGTTCCCTCGCTGGCAAGGTCAATGTTCGGAGTGTAAAGCGTGGAATACGATAAGTGAGTTTGTGGTTGCAAGTGCCAAAAGTGTCGCACGCCAAACCACGTCAGGCTATGCAGGGCAAACCGCTGCCAAAATTGAGACATTAAATGCAATAGATCTCGAATCACTACCGCGATTCTCGTCAACATTTAAAGAGCTAGATAGAGTGTTAGGGGGCGGAATAGTCCCTGGGGCAGCTATGTTAATTGGTGGCTCGCCAGGAGCGGGAAAGAGTACGCTTCTGCTTCAAGTAATGTGTCAGATGGCAAAAAGTGAAACCGCGCTTTATGTCACAGGGGAAGAGTCGCTTCAGCAAGTCGCCATGCGAGCAAAGCGCTTAAATCTACCTGACGACAAGCTGATGATGTTAGCCGAAACAAACGTGGAAACCATCTGCGATTTAGCCCTTACGAAAAAGCCTAAAATTATGGTTATCGACTCTATTCAGGTGATGCATGTGTCAGACGTGCAGTCTGCGCCAGGCAGTGTGTCGCAAGTACGAGAAAGCGCGGCGTATTTAACGCGCTTTGCCAAGCAAAATCATATTGCTATGTTCATTGTTGGCCATGTAACAAAAGACGGTAACTTGGCGGGTCCAAAAGTTCTTGAGCACTGTATCGACAGCTCTATGATGCTGGAAGGAGAAAGTGATGGTCGCTACCGTACGCTTCGAAGTCATAAAAACCGCTTTGGTGCGGTAAATGAGCTCGGCGTGTTTGCCATGACAGAAAAAGGCCTTAAAGAGGTAAGCAACCCATCGGCCATATTCTTAAGTCGAGGTGACAATGAAACGCCAGGGTCTAGCGTTATGGTTATCTGGGAGGGCACCCGCCCGTTACTTGTAGAAATACAGGCGTTGGTAGACTATTCGCAGATGTCGAACCCAAGGCGAATCGCTGTAGGGTTGGACCAGAACCGTTTGTCTATGCTGCTCGCGGTTTTGCATCGCCATGGCAATGTGCAAATGAACGATCAAGACGTTTTTGTCAACGTGGTAGGTGGTGTAAGAGTATCAGAGACCAGTGCAGACTTAGCCTTATTATTGGCCATGATTTCAAGCTTTAGAAATCGCTCGCTGCCCAGAGATTTAATTGTATTCGGCGAAGTCGGGCTAGCCGGCGAGATTCGCCCGGTTCCTAACGGAACGGAACGCATTATCGAAGCAGCGAAACATGGTTTTAAGCGGGCGATCGTGCCAAAAGCCAATGCGCCTAAACAAGCCATTAATGGTATGAAAGTGGTGCCGGTAGCGCGCTTATCTGAGGCGTTAGACGCGCTTGAGTAATGCGAAAGGCTCAACATTTAAGTAAAGTGTTGACGGTGCCTGTTAAATTGAAAGGCCTATTGAATGGGCCTTTCCTGCATTAAACGAGTGAAATGCGTTTTTTAGAGGTTAATGTGGCGCCTGATAAACCGCATTAACTAATGCATTCAGGTCTTTCTCTTCAATACTGGCGTCGTCGCTGTTTAAGGTAATTAAACGGCGAAGAGCGCTAATGCTGTCTACATCCATTCGTTCAACTTTACAGCCTAATGAAACCCGTTCTTTTCTACTGTCGGCATGACGATACAACTGCGAAATAGAGAGGGTTATTACAGGACTGTCTTCATTTGCTTGGAAGGTAGCAGTATAAGGGTCGTGACTGTCGAAGGGTAATTGTGACAACGCCGTTTCGGTAGCTTGAAGTTTAATGCCTTGAAGCGATACGTCGCTGACTACCACATCAATACTAACGTCATTGTGTGCCAGTGTGCCATTTACATTCAGAGATACCCGTTGGAATTGGCGCTTATCTGTCATTACTCAAATACCTAATGTTTGTCTACGACCTCAGTATTGGCCAATTTGCGTGGGTTCGCAATGAAAAGCGAACAAATAAAAAAGCCGCTATCAGCGATAGCGGCTTTAGGCGTAAAGCAGAGATACAGATCTTACATCTCTGAATTTGTGTTATTTAGACATACGCTTATATTTAAGGCGGTGCGGTTCAACCACATCTTGTCCAAATTCTTGCTTCAACCAGCTTTCGTAGTCTGAGTAGTTACCTTCGAAGAAGTTGATGTTACCTTCATCGCGGTAATCCATAATGTGTGTTGCTACACGGTCTAGGAACCAACGGTCGTGCGAGATAACCATGGCACAGCCTGGGAACTCCAACAACGCGTTTTCCAAGGCGCGAAGTGTTTCTACGTCTAGGTCGTTGGTTGGCTCATCCAGTAGCAATACGTTACCGCCTGCTTTAAGCAGTTTCGCAAGGTGAACACGGTTACGCTCACCACCTGACAAGTCTTTGATGAACTTCTGCTGGTCGGTGCCTTTAAAGTTAAAACGGCTGCAGTAGGCGCGGCTGTTAATTTCAAAGTTACCAATGCGAATAATGTCTTGTTCGTCAGAAATTTCTTTCCACACGGTGTTGTTTTCGTTCATGTGGTCGCGGAACTGTTCTACCGCAGCAATTTGAACGGTTTCACCTAAATCGATGGTCCCTGAATCAGGTTGCTCAGCACCAGTAAGCATTCTGAACAAGGTTGATTTACCCGCGCCGTTAGGGCCAACGATACCTACAATGGCACCCTTTGGTACTTTAAACGTTAAGTCGTCGATAAGTACGCGATCGCCATACGACTTTTTAAGGTTGCTTACTTCAATAACCTTGTCACCTAAGCGTTCACCTGGTGGAATGAAAAGCTCATTGGTTTCATTACGCTTTTGGTAATCGCTGGTAGATAGTTCTTCAAAGCGGGCCATACGAGCTTTACTTTTAGCATGACGACCTTTCGGGTTTGAGCGTACCCACTCAAGTTCCTGTTTCATGCTCTTCATACGCGCCGTTTCGGTACGCTCTTCTTGCTCAAGTCGGTTTTCTTTTTGCTCCAACCAAGAAGAGTAGTTACCTTCCCACGGAATACCTTCACCACGGTCAAGTTCTAAAATCCAACCTGCAACGTTATCAAGAAAGTATCTATCGTGGGTAATAGCGACTACCGTACCTTCATAATCGTGAAGGAAGCGCTCTAGCCATGCGACTGATTCTGCGTCTAAGTGGTTAGTGGGTTCGTCTAGAAGCAACATTTCAGGCTTTTCTAGAAGTAGGCGGCACAGCGCTACACGGCGGCGTTCACCACCAGATAGTTTGCTAACGTCCGCATCCCACGCTGGAAGGCGAAGGGCATCAGCAGCACGCTCTAATGCATTTTCTAAGTTGTGGCCATCTTTGGCTTGAATAATAGCTTCTAACTCGCCCTGCTCTTTAGCAAGGGCGTCAAAATCAGCGTCTGCTTCTGCATACGCTGCATACACTTCATCAAGGCGAGTTAATGCGTGTTTAACGTCGGCGACGGCTTCTTCTATGTTGCCGCGAACATCTTTTGTTTCATCAAGCTGAGGCTCTTGTGGAAGGTAGCCCACTTTTAAGCCCGGTTGAGGACGCGCTTCACCTTCGATGTCGGTATCTACGCCGGCCATAATGCGAAGTAAGGTAGATTTACCTGCACCGTTTAGACCTAGCACACCAATTTTGGCGCCTGGGAAAAAGCTAAGTGAGATATTTTTTAGAATGTGTCTATTAGGTGGGACGATTTTGCCCACGCGATGCATACTGTAAACGTATTGCGCCATGCTCTATCCTCGCTGAATAAGCGGTGAAAAATAAAAAAGTGATTGTGGTCTATTCTACTCGTAACAGGGTAGTTTGTGCCAGTTACTTACGCTTAGTGTATTTGTGCTTGGCGATATTTTAATCACTCATGCCAAAAAGATCGATTTATGCATCGGTTGGCGAGTTGATTTAAGGTAAACTTGTTTTTATAAGCATGAGTAAACATGGGCTTTAGGGTGAGCTAGCAAACAGCAATAAAGAACCCAAAGCGATAGACTCAACACTATTCATATCTCTGAACAGGTAATTATGATGACCGCTATGAGTAAACGCACATACAGTCTGGAAGAGCTTGCCAAACATGTAAGTGGGGAAGTGCAGGGCGATGGAAACATTACTATCTCTGCAGTAGGTACGTTATCCGGTGCAGCATCGCACCAAATTTCGTTTCTAACAAATCCTAAATACAAGCCGCAGTTAAAAGATACTCAGGCTGGTGCGGTAATTCTGCACAAAAACTTGAAAGATGATAGCCCAGTTCCAGCGTTGGTGGTGGCAAACCCTCATGCAGCGTTCGCCCTAATCGCTCAGTTGTTTGATACTACCCCAGCGGTAGCGACAGGTATTGCTGAGTCAGCGGTAATTGCGCCATCTGCCCGCATCGGCAGTGATGTGTCGCTAGGCCACAATGTAATCATTGAAGAGAACGTGGTTTTAGGCGATAGAGTTACGGTTGGCGCAAATACCGTTATTCGCAGAGGTACTCATATTGGTGAAGGCTGTACCATTCACCCGAACGTGACTATCTATCATGACGTAGTAATTGGTAAGCGCGTGACGATTCATAGCCAAACGGTGATTGGCGCGGCAGGCTTTGGTTACGCAAACGATAAAGGCGTTTGGATCCCTATTCCACAAATAGGGTCGGTTCGCATTGGTGACGACAGTCAGATTGGCGCAAGCAGCAGCATTGACCGCGGCGCCATGGAAGATACGATTTTAGGCACTAACGTTATTATCGATAACCAAGTACAAATTGGCCACAACTGTATTATTGGTGATCACTCTTGTATTTGCGGCGCTACAGGAATTGCTGGTAGCTGTCATATCGGCAAGCACGTTATTATCGGTGGTGGAGTGGGCATTAATGGTCACATTAGCATTTGCGATAATGTTCAGGTGACTGGCTATACCATGATTGTACAAGATATCACTGAACCGGGTGTTTATTCTTCTGGCCAGCCAGCACAAACCAACCGTGACTGGCGCAAAAATACGGTTCGCCTTGCCAAAATTGGTAGTTTATTTGACCGTGTTAAAGCCCTGGAAAAACAGGTCTGATCTCGCGCTGGCGCAGGTATTTCGTTAAACCTGCGCCATTTATATTAATTTGGTCACAAAGCGGTATACAAGCCCCCGAAAATGACTAGAATATGGCTCGAATTTGAGCAATCAGTGCGTAACGCCATATAAAAACCGCAGTTAAGGAGCCCCCATGTTTTCTCGCGAAATGAATATAGCCGACTTCGATCCTGAATTAGCCGATGCAATGTCTAAAGAGGTTGAGCGTCAAGAACATCACATAGAGCTAATTGCCTCTGAGAACTACTGTAGCCCACGTGTAATGGAAGCACAGGGTTCGCAGCTTACTAACAAGTACGCGGAAGGCTACCCAGGCAAGCGTTACTACGGTGGTTGTGAGCACGTAGACGTTGTTGAACAACTTGCTATCGATCGTGCAAAAGCACTATTCGGTGCAGACTACGCGAACGTTCAACCGCACGCTGGTTCACAAGCTAACTCTGCCGTATTCATGGCACTACTTGACGCAGGCGATACGGTATTGGGAATGAGCCTTTCTGAAGGTGGTCACCTTACTCACGGTTCACACGTAAACTTCTCTGGTAAAACCTACAATGCTGTTCAGTATGGTCTGAACAAAGAAACCGGTGAAATCGATTACGCTCAGGTTGAGGCACTTGCTAAAGAGCACAAGCCGAAAATGATTATCGGTGGTTTCTCTGCGTATTCTGGCATTGTTGATTGGGCAAAATTCCGTGAAATCGCTGATAGCGTTGGCGCTTACTTGCTCGTAGATATGGCGCACGTAGCAGGTCTTGTAGCAGCGGGCGTTTATCCAAACCCGCTTCCTCACGCTCACGTGGTAACAACGACTACTCATAAAACGCTAGCGGGTCCACGTAGTGGTCTTATCCTATCTTCATGTGGCGATGAAGCGATTTACAAAAAGCTTAACAGCTCGGTATTCCCAGGCAACCAAGGTGGCCCTCTTTGCCACGTGATCGCAGCTAAAGCGGTTGCATTCAAAGAAGCACTACAGCCAGAATTTAAAGTGTATCAGCAGCAGGTTGTTGCAAATGCGAAAGCTATGGTTTCTGTAATGCAAGAGCGCGGTTATAACATCGTTTCTGGCGGTACTGACAACCACTTGTTCCTTCTTGACCTAATCGACAAGGACATTACCGGTAAAGATGCTGACGCAGCACTTGGTGCCGCAAATATTACGGTAAACAAAAACTCAGTGCCAAATGACCCGCGTTCACCGTTTGTAACCAGCGGTCTTCGTATTGGTAGCCCAGCGATTACTCGCCGTGGTTTCAAAGAAGAACAAGCTAAGCAAGTTGCAACATGGATTTGCGACATTCTAGATAACATGGGCGATGAGTCTGTTATCAAACGTGTTCAAGACGAAGTGGTTGCACTTTGCGCACAATTCCCTGTTTATAAATAAATAGGTTTGTGTTTTATTGCGTACTTTGGTACTAATGCTGGACTAACTAGTCTAGGTTTAATTTAGATACCTAAGTACGCAATATTTAAGGATTATTCATGTTTTGCCCGTTTTGTTCAGAACAAGAAACAAAAGTCATTGATTCTCGTTTGGTTGCAGAAGGGCAACAGGTGCGTAGACGCCGTGAATGTATGGTGTGTCACGAGCGCTTCACGACCTTTGAAAGTGCTGAGCTCGTGATGCCTCGCGTTATTAAACGCGATGGTTCTCGTGAACCGTTTAACGAAGATAAACTTCGTGCAGGCTTGCAACGCGCACTCGAAAAGCGCCCTGTGAGCACAGAAAAAGTTGAACAATGTATCCTCTCACTTAAGTCACAGTTGCGCGCAACCGGTGAACGTGAAGTGAGCAGTGAACTGCTCGGCAACCTAATTATGAAAGCCCTCAAAGAACTCGATAAAGTTGCTTATGTCCGGTTCGCCTCCGTTTATCGCTCTTTCGAAGATATTCGTGAATTCGGAGAAGAGATTGCGCGATTAGGAGATTAAGTCGGCGACCTCTCAAACATCAGGCACTTAGGGCTACAACAGGAATCCAAGTGAACCACGATACGGTTAAAAACGATTATTTTTGGATGGCAAAAGCCATTCAGCTTGCCCAACAAGGGCGTTTTACCACTTCTCCTAACCCTCGCGTAGGCTGTGTAATTGTTGACGAAAACAATCATTTGCTTGGTCAGGGATATCACATTCAAGCTGGTACACCCCATGCCGAAGTGCATGCATTAAGACAAGCATCTAACGCACGTCCGCAAGGCGCAAAGGGCGCGACGGCATACGTTACACTTGAACCTTGTAGTCATTTTGGTCGCACACCGCCTTGCGCTGTTGCCTTGGTAGAAGCAAAGGTAGCGCGTGTTGTTATTGCTATGACCGACCCGAATCCAAACGTATGCGGTAACGGTATTAGCATTCTGCAGGAAGCAGGCATCGAAGTGGTAAGCGAAGTGATGGCTGCTGAGGCCGCAGCGCTAAACCCCGGGTTTATTAAACGCATGCTTACTGGTAAGCCCTTTGTTCGCGTGAAATTAGGCATTAGCCTAGATGGAAAAATAGCCCTTCAAAATGGGGTGAGTCAGTGGATTACTGGTGCAGAAGCAAGGCGGGATGTGCAACAGTATCGTGCACAAAGTTGCGTGGTGCTCACAGGCTCAGGTACGGTGAAAGCCGATAACCCTAGTTTGTTGGTTAGAGAACAAGAAGCACAGTTCACTAATTATCCTCTGGAACACATTCGTCAACCTGCCCGTGTTGTTATCGATGGCAAAAGCGCGCTTAGTCGAGGCTACGCATTGTTTAATGACGGCAACCTAACCTTAACTGCTACATCGCAAGCCCACCCAGATACGGCAACACAGCACTATCTTTCGGTAGATGAAAAAGACGGTAAACTCAATTTACATTCACTTATGTCAGCACTAGGCGATAAGCAATACAATGAAGTCTGGGTGGAAGCAGGCCCTGGCCTTGCCGGTGCATTATTGCAAGAAGGGCTGGTGGATGAACTTATTTGCTACCAAGCGCCTAAGCTTTTAGGTGATAAGGGAGTCAGTATGGTTAATTTACCCGCGCTCACGTCGCTAAATGAATGTATTTCGCTTTCGCTTATTGAAAATCGTCAAGTGGGTAACGATATTAAGCTTATCTTCCGTCCTGATGTTAGCAACACCCGTGGTTAACGCGATTAAAGAGGAACTTTATGTTTACAGGAATTATTCAAGCGCTAGGTACAATCAAGAAGCTTGATAACCGTGGCAACGATATTCGACTTACCGTTTCATCGCCTACGCTTGATATGTCTGATGTCGCACTCGGCGACAGTATTGCGACCAATGGTGTTTGCTTAACAGTTACTGATATGGGCCCCGATTATTATTGTGCAGATGTGTCGGCAGAGACCATCAAATTAACAGGCTTTGCACATTACAGCGCAGGCTCTACGGTGAATCTTGAGAAAGCGATGCGTCCAAGCGACCGTTTAGGCGGACATATCGTTTCCGGTCACGTTGATGGTGTAGGCGAGGTTACACAAATCATTAAGCACTCAGACTACATAGAGTTCTGGGTAAAAGCGCCAGAAGCCTTGGCTAAATATATTGCGCATAAAGGTAGTATCACCGTTGATGGTATCAGCTTAACTGTTAACGAAGTTAATGGCGCAGAATTTATGCTTTGGATCATTCCTCATACATTGCAAGAAACCATTATGGGGAGCTATAAGGTGGGCACAGCGGTGAACTTAGAGGTTGATATTATTGCGCGCTATTTAGAGCGACTGATGTTGGGCGACAAAGCCGCCGAACCAAAAAGCAAAGGCATTGACATGGCATTTCTTGCCGAGAACGGATTTTTAAGAAAATAACCCTACAAGAAGCACACAACATGGCATTTAACACTACACAAGAAATAATTGAAGACATTCGCCAAGGTAAAATGGTTATCTTGATGGATGACGAAGACAGGGAAAATGAAGGCGATTTGATAATGGCGGCAGAGCATGTGACGCCTGAAGCCATTAACTTTATGGTAACCCACGCTCGTGGTTTAGTGTGTTTACCAATGACGCAAGAGCGCTGTCGCGCCCTGAATCTTCCGCTTATGGTGGATAAAAATGAAGCACAATTTTCTACCAACTTCACTGTGTCTATTGAAGCGGCAACCGGCGTGACCACAGGCATTTCGGCGGCAGATCGCGCAACAACCATTAAAGCTGCTGTAGCGAAAGATGCGAAAGCGACAGACATTGTACAGCCGGGTCATATTTTTCCGCTAATTGCTAAAGACGGTGGCGTGTTAAACCGCGCAGGTCACACAGAAGCCGGTGTAGATTTACCGCGTTTGGCAGGGTTAGAGCCTGCTGGGGTTATTGTAGAAATCCTCAATGAAGACGGCACGATGGCCCGTCGTCCAGAACTAGAAAAGTTTGCTGAAAAACATAATCTTAAAATCGGCACCATTGCTGATTTAATTGAATATCGCAATCTCAACGAAACCACCATTCAAAAGGTCGCTCAATGCAATATGCCAACCGAGTATGGTGATTTCGAGCTTCACACGTTTAAAGACAGCATCGACAACCAACTTCATTTCGCACTTAAAAAAGGCGAAATTAAAGAAGATGAGCCGACACTTGTACGTGTACACCTTCACAATAAGTTTAGTGATCTTCTTGGGTCTACCCGCGGTATTCATCGCTCGATGACGCTTGCAGATGGCATGCGCAAAATTTCAGAAGACGGTGGCATATTGGTGCTATTAGGTAAAGAAGAGCATATTGAAAGTCAGGTACGCCGCTTTGCCGCAGAAGACCGAGGCGAGCGCCCGACTGGCGCTGACTGGCAGGGATCGTCACGCACTATTGGTGTAGGCAGTCAAATTCTAGCATCAATGGGCGTACACAAAATGCGTCTTCTTAGTAAACCAATTAAATATCACGCACTTTCAGGTTACGGCCTTGAAGTAGTGGAGTACGTGCACGACTAGTACTTAGCTGTAGGGCGGAGCTAAAGTGGATAGGGTTTGCGACCAGCACTCCCTTCCCACATTGAGTCAAGCTAACGTACCCGTTTACGAATAGTTGAAGTTAAAGAAACAATCGATTTAGTTTGGGCGCAGTTGTGGTATACTTCGCGCCGTTTTTTCTCGAGGAATGAATCCATGCAGGTAATTGAAGGTAATATCAGAGCAACCGGTAAGAAATTTGCTATCGTTGTATCACGCTTTAATAGCTTTGTAGTTGAAAGCTTACTTGAAGGTGCACTAGATACACTAGAGCGTCACGGTGAAGTGAGTGATGTCGATATCACGTTAGTACGTGTACCTGGTGCTTACGAGTTACCTGTAGTAGCTAAGAAATTAGCTGAGAAAAAGTCATTTGACGCCATCATCGCACTAGGTGCGGTTATTCGTGGTGGTACGCCACACTTTGATTTTGTAGCAGGCGAATGCAACAAAGGTCTTGCGCAAGTTTCTCTTGAATACGGTGTACCCGTATCATTTGGCGTAATTACAACAGATTCAATTGAACAGGCTATCGAGCGTTCAGGAACCAAAGCGGGCAACAAAGGTGCAGAAGCTGCACTTGGTGCGCTGGAAATGGTTAACGTTATCGATGCTGTTGAAAAGCTTTAAGGTAAACATTAAGTGAAAGTTTCAGCTCGTCGTAAAGCCCGTGAACTCGCTCTGCAAGGCGTGTATTCATGGCAAATGAGTCACAACGATATTCAGCAGGTTGAACTGGCGCTAGCCACCAGTAACGACATGCAAAAGGTAGATATGGCGTATTTCCAAGCTCTGCTTCGCGGTGTTGCACACAACGCAAGTAAACTTGATGCGACCATCAAGCCTTACCTTGGCCGTTTGCCTGAAGAGTTAGACGCTATTGAAAAAGCAATCTTGCGCATTGCGACGCTGGAACTGACCGAGCGCATTGACGTCCCTTACCGCGTAATTATTAATGAGGCGATTGAGCTTGCTAAAGCATTTGGTGCTGAAGAAAGTCACAAGTTCATTAATGGTGCACTGGACAAAGCAGTGCGCACATTGCGCAAAGACGAGCGCGACTAACCTTACCGTGGCGGCATGGACTGCCGCTAAAAGGGTTTAAAAATTACCGTGAAAGAATTTGATCTTATCGGCCGCTACTTTTCAAACAGCGGCCACAAACGCAAAGACGTTGTTATTGGTATTGGTGATGACTGTGCTGTAACAACGGTTCCTGAAAACCAACAGCTTGCCGTTACCACAGATACCCTGGTTGCAGGTGTGCACTTTTTGAAAGACGCACCGGCGAAGTCTGTTGCGTATAAAACAGTGGCGGTAAACTTAAGCGACCTTGCCGCAATGGGCGCAGAGCCAGCGTGGATTAGCTTATCTCTGTCATTACCGGAAGTGGACGAAGCTTGGCTAGATGACTTTGTTTCGGGCCTTTATGAGCTAACTCAGTACTATTCTGTACAGCTAATCGGTGGCGATACGGTTAAAGGCCCAATGGCGTTCACGATTACAGCTCAAGGCTTTATACCGCCGGGTTCTGAGCTAACGCGTAGCGGCGCTAAGCCGGGTGATTGGCTTTATGTCACAGGAACGCTGGGTGACGCGGGTGCAGGTTTAGACATCCTGCAAAATAAGCTGAGTGTAAGTGGTGAAGCGAAAGATGTCTTGGTAAATCGTCATTACTTCCCAACTCCTCGCGTAGCGGTGGGCACAGCTATCCGACGTATTGCAACGTCGTGCATTGATATCTCTGATGGTTTAATTTCAGATTTAGGTCATATCCTAAAAGCGTCTAATTGCGGTGCAAATGTTCATGTAGAGCGTTTACCGTTGTCACGAGCATTAACAAGCGCGGTTACACCAGAGCAAGCTATCGAATACGCGCTGTCAGCAGGCGATGACTATGAGCTTATTTTCACCGTAAGTGAAGAGCAGCGCGGAAGTCTTGAAACCTCGTTGGCAAGCACAAACGTGAAAGCCACATGTATTGGCCAATTAACCGGCCATAACGGCACACTTTCATTGCTCAAAGACAACGAAAAGTACACACCTGTTAACGTGTCAGGTTACGAGCACGCCTTTTAGGCGGCCTATTTGTCCGACAAAAGCAATAAAAAGGAAAAAGCATGCAGGCTGAGTTTCGCGCTAGAGTGAGTATGAAAAATCCCGTGCATTTTCTCGCACTAGGCTTTGGCAGTGGACTTATTCCTTTCATGCCGGGAACCTTTGGCTCACTTGCTGCGTTGCCCCTACTTATTGCCTGTAGCCAGATTTCCCTAATTTCCTTTATCGCGCTTACGCTGATATTCTCAGTTGTAGGCATTTACCTGTGTGGCAAGACTGCTGACGATATGCAGGTTCACGATCATGGCTCTATAGTGTGGGATGAAATAGCGGGCATGTTTGTGACCTTTCTGTTTGTACCTATTTCAGCGTCCTCTTTACTTGTAGGCTTTGTTCTATTCAGGCTTTTCGATATCTTAAAGCCTTGGCCAATAGGTATCATAGATAAGCGCTTACACGGCGGTACAGGCATTATGCTTGACGATCTTATCGCTGGCGCCATGGCATGCGGTTGTCTACATTTACTAATAGCGTTTTGGCCTGCCGCATTGGCTTTGTTTTAATTCATTACGAATATCCGCCGCCATTTTGTTAGACTTACCTCAAAGGAAAGCCAGTTGACGGTGAGCGAACTATTTACGAAAAAGCCCGCAAAATAGCGGGCTTTTTAATGTCTTAGTAATGATTTTAAAGCTTAATTAGTTAGCACTTAAACTGCTAGCCGCCGCAATAATACCTTCAGCATCTAAGCCGTGCTCTTTGTACATTTCTTGCTGTGTGCCTTGCAGTATGAAACTATCAGGCAGCCCTAACATCTTCACCGCTTTTAATACGCCATTTTGCTGCAAGTGTTCTAGTACGGCACTACCAGCTCCACCCATAATACAGCCGTCTTCCAACGTAATAAGTGCACTGTGCTCACTGGCAGCTTTTAATACTGCGTCGCCGTCTAACGGCTTAATGAAACGCATGTCGATAACGGTAGCGTCAATCGCCTCTGCAGCTTCAAGCGCGTAGGGCAGTAGGCAGCCAAAGTTTAAAATGGCGATACTTTCAGACTTGCCTTTTGATGATTCTCGACACGTACGAGATTTACCAATCTCAAGCTCTGTCATAGCTTCGTCAGGCGTGACACCCATGCCAGCACCGCGAGGGTAACGAACAGCAGCTGGTTTTTGTAGCTTGTGACCCGTGTAGAGCATTTGACGACATTCATTTTCATCTGAAGGCGCCATAACCACCATATTCGGAATACAGCGAAGGAAAGCGATATCAAACGCCCCCTGGTGAGTAGGGCCATCTGCGCCAACAATACCGGCTCTATCAATGGCAAACAATACGGGTAAGTCTTGAATCGCCACATCGTGAATGAGCTGGTCATAGGCGCGCTGCAGGAACGACGAATAAATAGCAACAACCGCATTCATACCGTCTTTGGCAAGGCCTGCGCCAAAGGTTACCGCGTGCTGTTCAGCAATCGCAACATCGAAATACTGCTCTGGAAAACGCTGAGAAAACTCAACCATGCCTGAACCTTCGCGCATGGCTGGCGTTACCGCCATTAGCTTAGGGTCTTGTGCCGCCATATCACACAGCCATTTCCCAAAGATTGCAGAGTAGGTAGGGGCTGAAGGCTTAGATTTTGGCAAAGCGTTGTCAGCCGGATTGAATTTTGGTACCGCGTGGAACTTGATAGGGTCTTCTTCAGCAACCGCGTAACCTTTACCTTTCTTGGTGACTACGTGAAGTAGCTGCGGGCCGTCAAACTTGCGCATATTGCGTAGCGTATCGACAACACCATTTACGTCGTGGCCATCGATAGGGCCAATGTAGTTAAAGCCAAGCTCTTCAAATATCGTGCCCGGCACAACCATGCCTTTAATGTGTTCTTCTGCACGGCTGGCAAACTCCTTAATAGGAGGTACATTGCTTAGCAGCTTTTTGCCGCCATCGCGTATAGAGTTGAAAAAGTTGCCTGTAAGCAAGCGAGCTAAGTGACTGTTCAACGCCCCTACGTTTTCAGAAATAGACATTTCGTTGTCGTTAAGTACAACTACCATGTCTTTCTTGATATCACCAGCGTGATTAAGGGCTTCAAACGCCATACCAGCGGTCATTGCACCGTCGCCAATTACCGCTACAACCTTTCTGTTTTTGCCTTCTTTTTCGGCAGCCACAGCCATGCCCAGCCCTGCACTAATCGATGTAGACGAATGACCAACTGCAAAGGTGTCGTAGTCGCTCTCAGGCGGCCATGGGAAAGGGTGCAGACCATTCTTTTGGCGAATGGTGCTCATGCGCTCTGCACGACCTGTAAGGATTTTGTGCGGATAAGCTTGGTGACCTACATCCCACAGCAGTCGATCGAAGGGGGTGTCGTACACATAGTGCAAAGCGACGGTCAGTTCCACTGTGCCTAAACCAGATGCAAAATGCCCACTAGTTTGGCTTACGCTGTTAAGTAAGTACTCACGCAACTCATCGGCGAGCTCGCGTAATTTGTCTTGGGGCAACTGCCTCAATTTATCGGGTGTTTGCGCAAGCGCAAGCGTTGGGTAATGTTGGAGATCTAAACTCATGTACTTATTATCTTTTTCAACATGGCGCGTGGCTAATGGTCGCGTTTTACCAAAAGCTCGCTAAACGCAATTAAACTGTCAGTATTGTAGGGTAAACGCGCCAATGCTTGAAGTGCATTATCGTGAAGCATTTCTAATTCTTGTTTAGCGCCTGTAATACCAAGTTTGGCTGGAAAGGTATTTTTCCCTAACGCTTCGTCTGACCCCGCGGGCTTACCTAATTTTTCGCTACTGCCTTCCACATCTAAAATATCGTCTTGAACTTGGAAAGCTAGCCCAATATCCGCGGCATAAGCCATTAAGTCAATTTTAGTTTGAGGCAGTAAGCCTTCACTAACAATGGCGACCATTTCTATGCAGGCTTTTAACAATGCACCGGTTTTCAATCTATGCAGCTGTTTTAGTTCTTCTAGCGAGATGGTTTTGCCGGTGCTGGCTAAATCGATAGCTTGCCCGCCGCACATACCTATGTAACCCGCACTTTTCGCAAGTACAGACAGTAACTGGCTACGCTTTGTTTCAGCATACGTGCTTAATGGCGCATCAGCTAACACTGTAAAGGCAAGTGCCTGCAGCGCATCGCCAGCTAAAATAGCGGTAGCCTCATCAAAGGCGATATGACAGGTTGGCATACCGCGGCGCAAGTCGTCGTCGTCCATGGCTGGTAAATCGTCGTGGACTAACGAGTAGGCGTGCACACATTCAATGGCCATACTAATAGCCATTTGGTCTTTTTTGGGCACGTCTAGGGTGTTACCTACCACTTGAACAAGTAGTGGTCGCATCCGTTTACCGCCAGCAAGTAAGGCGTGACGCATTGCGTCTTTCAAGCGCGGCGCGTAATCGGGTAATTCGTCAATTAATGTAAGAAGAGATGCATCAGTTTGCTGTTTAACTTGCTGATGCAAAGCAGAAAAATTCATAGATTGCCTGTTAGTTAAAAATGAACGATTTATGGCTGTTCACTTTCAGGAAGAGGGTGGAGCGTTTCTTCGCCTTGTTCACTGAGCAGTATCTTTACTTTTTGCTCGGCGTTTTCAAGAGATTGTTGGCCTTGGCGGGAAAGTGCTATACCGCGCTCAAATTTTTCTAGTGCTTTATTAAGAGGCAGATCACCGCTTTCCATTTCGTTAACGATAGCTTCTAGTTCTGATAAAGTTTCTTCAAAAGACGCTGATGCTTTTTCTGTCGTCATAAAAACACTCAATATAGTGGCCAAAATACGTATACCGCGCACATTAACCGAGGGTTGCACAAGGGTCAAATGGTTTGTCCGTATATCGCCTATATCACAGTAACATAGCTTTTTTTTCATCCAGTTCAAAAGGCAACATACAAGCAAATTGTGCTATATTCGATGCAAGGCTCAGTAACCTTTCAGAAGTAACCGTGTTATTTACTGTGAAGGAAAAAGTAAGGAGCTGAAAAAGCGCTAGGTATTTTAGTTTAGAAAAAAGACAAAGCTGCGCTTTTGCATAGAACCTACTTCATAATAAACAAATAAATGTGATATTTTTCAATAATGTCGTTTTAGTATTTCTATCTTTTGCCGATAGGGTATTTGTACACTAACAGCACTGACTGCGCATAAATGGGGAAGAGTGAGTGGATTTAGCAACCGTCATAGGTATGTTGGGCGCCATTGGTTTCATAGTTATGGCTATGATTCTGGGCGGCAGCTTGGGCATGTTCATCGACGTGCAATCAATACTTATTGTATTCGGGGGAACACTATTTGTTGTCCTATCTCAGTTTACGTTGGGCCAATTCTTCAGTGCGGGTAAAGTTGCTGGCAAAGCATTCATGTTCAAAATTGAAACGCCTGAAGAGCTTATCGAGAAGATTGTTGAAATGGCAGACGCTGCGCGAAAAGGCGGGTTTCTGGCACTAGAAGAAGCGGAAATTTCAAATGAGTTCATGCAAAAAGGTGTGGACATGCTGGTTGACGGCCACGACATTGAAGTGGTGAGAGAAACGTTAGCTAAAGATATTTCTATGACAACGGAAAGGCATGAGTTCGGCGCTTCTATATTTAAAGGAATGGGTGACGTAGCACCAGCGATGGGTATGATTGGTACTTTGATCGGTCTGGTTGCCATGCTTTCAAACATGGATGACCCTAAAGCCATCGGCCCTGCCATGGCGGTAGCGCTATTAACCACGCTTTATGGTGCCTTTTTTGCCAACGTCGTGTGTTTGCCAATTGCCTTTAAACTGGCGGTAAGAGCTGGAGAAGAGAAGTTAAACCAGAGTCTTGTTCTTGACGGTATTGTGGGTATAGCCGACGGCCAGAACCCACGTGTTATCGAAGGGGTATTAAAGAACTACCTTGCGGCGAGTAAACGCGGAAGCGCAGAGGAAGAGTAATGGCCGAAGAAGAATGCCCAAAATGTCCCCCCGAGGGGCTTCCAGCCTGGATGGGAACCTTCGCAGACCTGATGTCGTTGCTTATGTGCTTCTTTGTACTGCTACTTTCGTTTTCGGAAATGGACGTACTGAAGTTTAAACAAATTGCAGGCTCTATGAAGTTTGCTTTTGGTGTGCAAAATAAAATTGAAGTAAAAGATATTCCAAAGGGCACCAGTGTTATTGCTATGGAATTTCGTCCGAGTAAACCTGACCCTACGCCCATTGAATCCATTCAGCAGCAAACTAACGAAATGACCCAGCAAATGCTGGAATTTCAGGCTGGTAACGAAGACTCTGCCGGAGGAAGGCAGAAGCAGCGCGGCGAGCAGCGTGGCGGACAATCTCAACAAACGGCTACTGAGTCGTCTTCATCGGCTGAGCAAAGCACCGATCAGTCGCAAATGGCTGAACTGATGAAAAAAGTAGCGCAGCAATTAGAAAAACAAATTCTAGATGGTTCGGTGGAAATGGAATCGTTGGGTCAGCAGTTAACCATTCGAATCCGTGAAAACGGTTCCTTCTCGGCGGGCTCGGCCTTTTTGCAGCCCCAATTCCAACCGGTGTTGAGAAAAATAGGTACGCTGTTGGCGGATGTGCCTGGAGAAATCGAAATTTCAGGGCACAGTGACGGCCAGCATATTGCTAATGAACTCTATCGTTCTAATTGGGACTTGTCAGCGCAGCGCGCTGTCGCGGTCGCTGAAGCCATGCGTACCGCGCCAGGGTTTGACGAAAGTCGTATGTCGGTAGTGGGTAAGGCAGATACCGATCCAATTGTAGAAAATGCCACTACACCTTCAGACCGAGCGCAAAATCGCCGCGTTGAAATTAATATCAATCAGGGTAAGCCAATGCTGTCGAAGCCTATATCAGTTGTAGATGAGTAGTGCTTCGACCAAGTGTCAGCTTCAAACAAGAAAGCGGCGCCAAAAGGGCGCCGCTTTTTTGTCACTACTATCGATAATTAGCGTTGTTAAACACGAGCCAAATCAAGTCTGTAATGAGGCTTTGAAATCACAAGCTGAACGGTACTGATTGTTCTTTCTAAAAAACCACCTTCACAATATTTCAGGTAGTAGGTCCACATTCGCATAAAACGCTCGTCATAACCGTCGTTTAAAAGCTCATCTTTTGCAGAAATAAATGCTTCATACCAATGGTTCAATGTTTTCGCATAGTCAATCCCGATGTCGTGTAAGTCACGAATCATCATATTAGTATACTTTTTCAGGTGAGCGTTAAGCTGGTGCTGAGAAGGTAAAAATCCACCCGGAAAGATATATTTCTGAATAAAGTCGACACTATTTGAATAGCTGTCGTAACGTCTGTCATCAATGGTTATTGACTGAAGCAGCATTAGGCCGTCGTCTTTTAAAAGTGACGAGCATTTCTCAAAGAAATTTCCTAAAAATTGTTTGCCTACAGCTTCAATCATCTCGATAGACACGAGCTTATCGTACTTGCCTTCAAGTAGGCGATAATCCTTTTTCAGCAAAGTGATTTTGCTTTCAAGTCCTTCTCGGGCAATCCATTCTTTTGCCCATGCATGCTGCTCTTCTGAAATGGTAGTGGTCGTTACGCGGCAACCATAATGCTTAGCAGCATAGACGGCTAGCCCGCCCCAGCCCGTGCCAATCTCTAGAAGATGATCGGTTTCGCTAAGCTGTAACTTGTCGCAAATGGCTTTGAGCTTGTAATTTTGTGCATCATTGAGAGTTGCATTCGGATCTGGGTATATGGCTGACGAATACATCATTGTTGGGTCAAGGAAGCGGGTATAAAGCTTATTACCCAGATCGTAATGCGCCTCGATATTTTTCTTGGCTTGGTCCTTTGTATTTCGACGTGCAAAGTGTTGAATCTTGTTGATGGGCATAGTCACCCATTTAAATTTATTCTCCCATTCGTCAAGGGTAGATAAATTCCTAGCAAACACTCTTACCACGGCTGTTACGTCGTCACTGTCCCATAACCCATCCATGAATGCTTCTCCGGCGCCCACACTTCCGCCAAGCAATAAGCGTCGATAGGCTTGTACATCCTTGATATTTACCGTTGCACGCAAATCGCTTTCGTCTGTGCCGAAACGCGCAACGACATCGCCGTTTTCTTGAATGGTTAAACTGCCAAAAGGCAGTTGTTTTAAGCATTGTAGGAATAGAGTTCTACACGCTTTATCTACAAAGGAGACCTCTGAGGTGGTCAGTAGTACAGATTCACCAAAAGACATTGTTATTGTTCCTGACTTTTTTCTGGGTGTGTATACAGTGGCGTTCGTTTAAGCAATAGTTTAAGCGCGTGCCAATAAATTCCAGCCACAGTTTTTATTGTCATACTGGGTATACGTTTAAGTGCCGCAGATAGATTCGCATTATCTAAAGTAAATTTAGTCAAATTTATCCCTGCACTGAACTCTTTGTCGTCTCTTACACAATCCATCGCAAGTGACAGTCTAGTCGACGGCTGCGATATCGACCATTTGTAGGTCATATCCATTGGATTAAACGGGGAAACATGAAAAGCTTTTGGCGTATCGTCTTGAGTATCTAGATTTACAAGGTAGTGATGACGCTCATTCCACGGCGTATTACTTACTTCGGCAAGCATATGTGTATACTTACCTTCGGTATTGCGTAGGTAATAGAAATTCACCGGGCTGAAATACAGCCCCCACATACGCAGTTGTCCCAGCATAAAGACATCGCCTTGAAGCGTCTTCCCTCCGTTTAACTCTGTCATTCTGTCTATTACTGCCTGACCTAGAGGTAAAGAGGGATCACCTAAGTAGTCTTCACGCTTGAAACGCACTCTAGCCTTGTCGTATGCAGAGAAGCGTTTTAACGAACTGGACAAGATTTCGAGTTCGTTGCTCTCAAGCTTTAGCCAAAATAAATAAATGTCATAGTCAAATTTATGCTGGGTAGGCTTAAACCGTTGGTGATAAACCTTGCCCTTGTAGATGGCACTTTCTATCACAGGGCTTCACCAAAGCGAGAACAAACATCAAGTGCGCTAGTTACGCCGTCTTCATGAAAACCGTTATACCAGTAGGCTCCACAAAAATGTAAGTTGTCTACGCCACAAATTTCATTTCTTCTTGCTTGGGCGTTGACCATGCTGGCACTGTATTGCGGATGTGCGTACTGATAGCTTCGAAGAATACTCTTTTGGTCTATTTCCGCAGTATTATTTAACGTTACACAGTAGGTGCTTTGTGCTTCAAGGCGTTGAAGAATATTCATGTTATAAGTGACAGAAGCGGGGCGGGCTTCCTCGCTTGCGTCTTCTTTTAAGCTGTAATTCCAACTCGCCCAAGCTAATTTTCTTTTAGGCAGCTGTGAAATATCTTTGTGCATCACCACGTCGTTTTCTGCGTAAGGGATATTTCCAAGGATATCTCGATGCAGCGAAGTCGGTGAGTGAATCATTTTTAACGCTTGGTCACTGTGGCACGCAAATACCACATGATCATACATCGCAGCGTTGCCTGAAGAGTCGGTAACCTGCCACTTATCATCGCTTTTCGCTACCGACAGAACGGCCGTCGATAGTTTTATCTTAGACTCAAATGGTGCGATTAAAGGCGGAATGTATTGGCTTGACCCACCTTTAATTGTGTACCACTGAGGACGGTCGGTAATATTGAGCAAGCCATGGTTGTTGAAAAACTGCAAAAAGAACGTGAGTGGAAACTTTCTCGTTTGCTCTAAGCTGCTGGACCAAATTGCGGCGCACATAGGCAAAATATAATAACGTGCAAAGTCATCGCTTAGTTTTAATTCTCTAATGACGTCTTCTAACGTAAGTGAAGAAGTATCACGGTTTTCTGCGACCATCGCTTTACACGCTTTGTTAAACGTCAATATGTCTTTCACGATACGCCAGAATTTAGGCCTCAGAATATTACGCCGCTGTGCAAATAAACTGTTTAAGTTATTGCCGTTGTATTCTAGGTTTGCCTTTTTACTCATTACAGAGAAGCTCATCTCTGTTGGTTGATACTCAACATCTAACTGATTAATGAGCTTTATAAAGTTAGGGTAGGTCCAATCATTAAAAACGATAAAACCTGTATCGATATGGTGAGTTTCCCCATTGTCGCTTATTTTCTTCGTTGCAGTATGACCACCTATATAGTCATTTGCTTCGTACACTGTGATATCGTGCTGCCTATTTAGAAGGTGCGCGCAGGTCAAACCAGAAATACCTGTGCCAATGATGGCAATCTTATTGTTCATTCATCTTCTCTTATTGTTTTTCTCTCATTGCCAACGACAATCGCTTTTGCAGTGGGGTTGGCAGTATATGCATAAAGCGCAGAATAAAACCAAAGAACCGAGGGAAGAAAACTGTTTGTTTGTTGCCCTCTATTCCTTTAAGCATAGCGTTAGCGGCTTCTTCAGCGCTAATTTTCATTGGCATTTCAAAATCGTTTTTATCTGTGAGGGGCGTTTCTACAAATCCAGGAGACACCGCTTGCACTTTCACGCCTTTGTGGTGAAGGTCTACTTCTAATGATTTAGTAAAATAATGTAGGGCAGCTTTGCTCGCACCGTACGCTTGCGTTCGCGTAAAAGGAAGTAGGCGAGCCATGCTGTCAACAATCACAAGCTTGTCGCCTTGCTTAAGTCGTGGAAGAAGAGCGTCTACACAATGAACAACGCCAAAGAAATTAGGTTCGAATACGCGGCGAAACATGTCTGGCTCGAAGTCGTCGATATCTACATATTCGCAGGTACCAGCGTTGAGTACAGCAATGTCAAACTTAACCGTTGCTAGCGCCCGTCGAGTATCGTCAAGATCAGTGACATCGAACTGGCATGCGCTAATATTATTGTACTTACTGAGCTCGTTGAGTGTGTCTTCATTTCGACCACAGGCAATCACTTGATAACCGCTGTTTGCAGCCTTTATTGCTAATGCTTTACCAATACCCGATGTGGCGCCAGTAATTAGAATACTTTTCACTTTGCTAGCTTCCCTTTAATTTTTTTAACGACAAAACCTAGGATGGGTACGTGCTCATAGACCATTTCGCCCAAGTCGTAATAATCTTTGTGGTAAATAATGCTGTCATCGCTGACACCAAGTTGCGTGGTGCCATCTAGCGTAATTTGCTTATCACTATCTTTCAGCGTAAGGGTCATCGTCCAGTTTGCGATATGGGTAACCTTTGAATGACTTGATGGATGCTCTTTTGAGCCATTGGGCGAGCAAGTAAAAATGTCCGCAATGTCGAACTTACAGCTTTCGGCTTGCGTTAATAAGTTGGAAAAATAGCGTTTTACTTCATCAATGCCATGGTGTGTAGTGATTGGGTCGATAAACAGTATGTCGTCGGCATAGATATGTTCTAGGTCGTCTGGAGAAATTTGACATATGTCTGTGTAAATTTTACAAAAGCGTCCAATGACGTCCATGGCCTTTCCTTAACTCATAATTCAAAATCAGATTTGCATATCGGTAATGTCGACGCTTAAAAAAATTCGCGGTTATTTTCACGTTGAAATTGCAAGTCTCTGATATGAAATCTGTTAATGTTTTATTTAAAAACTAAATTACATTAATCGTCGTGCTAAAGATCATGTTTTTCCATTTATATGTGAAAAATTTTCCCATTCGATCCTAATTGTTCTCACTTGCGTAATTATTTTCGTGTTTTCGGAAGTGCTGAGTATGAGTGTAGAACGTTTTCCTTTATTTCCTTTATCTGCGCACCTTTTGCCGGAAGGTAGAATGGCATTGCGCATTTTTGAGCCACGATACGTGCGAATGGTTAAGCAGGCATGTGCTGAAAATAAAGGCTTTGTGATGTGTATGCTTAATGCTAACGGTGACAAAAATTTGAATGAGCATATTCATAAAATAGGTACTTATGCGCAGGTTGTTGACTTCGACATGCTCGATGATGGGTTGCTTGGCATAAAGGTTGCTGGTTCTCATTTAGTTGAGGTAAGTAGCATAGAAGTTGAAAAAGATGGTCTTCGTACCGGTAGTTGCAAGGTGTTAGAACCTTGGCAGTGCGATTTGGCTCCTCAACAAATAGCGCCTATGGACGAGCGACTTAAAGAAATATTTGGAAATTACGAAGAGTTGGCATCGCTTTATGAATCACCAAAGTTTGATTGCCCTAATTGGGTATTAAATCGGTGGTTAGAATTATTGCCAGTAGACGGCTCGCAAAAACAGCACTTTTTAGCGCAAAGAGAATGCACCAGTTTACTGAACTATCTCTCTGCACTAATCGCTTAGTCGTTGAGTCGGATAAAGACATTACAAATTCGTAATCCAATATTAGCGATTTTCGCAAACGTTTTAAGTCATAACGCCGTAGAATGATACAACCAAAACGGAAAAGCGGACGAATCTTATGTTAGTTGGAATTCCTTTGGAACAAAGTAACAGCACAATCAAGCCTAAAGAGTGTGCAACTGAAATGTCTGATTACCTTGTCGCGGTTGCAGACACCCGATGCAAGCGTTCATTTGCGAGAGTGTTTAACTACTTCGCGCCTCGGCTGCGTTCATATGCACTGAAACAGATGGGTAATGAGGCACTGGCCATGGAACTGGTACAAGATACTATGTCGAATGTATGGCAGAAAGCGCACCTGTTCAATGCAGAAAAAGGTTCTCCGTCAACGTGGATTTTCACAATCGCACGCAACATTCGCTTTGATATGCTTCGAAAGCTGCAGAATCGAAAAGAGGATGTTTGTTCTGACGACCTATGGCCAGTTTTATGCGAACAAACAGCCGATGCAAACGAGGCGCCACTTGACGAACAAGTTACTTTAGAGCAGATTGGCTATTTGTTCGAATCACTACCTGTAAAACAGAAAGCAGTGGTTGAAGCTATCTATATTGATGGCAAGTCACAACAAGAAGTCGCCGATGAGCTTTCAATTCCATTAGGTACAGTAAAGTCGCGGACACGTTTGGCACTTCAACGATTAAAGGTCATGTTAAACGATAATGATTAGGTTTCACCCAAGTGCCCAGCAACTTAAAGATTTTGTTGAGGGCACATTGTCACCTGCTATATCACTGATGGTCTCTGCACATTGTGACATGTGTGAGAAATGTCAGCGTTTTGTTGAAATTGAAACGGAAAGTCTTGCTGCTCAAATGGTTTCGAACGCCAATTCATCGGCAAGCGACAGAGCTGAAATGTCGCTTCAGTTCGGTGACATGCTATCCCAAATTACGCAGCTCCCATCATCGAAACAAAATAATGCTTTGATGGAACAGCCCATAGCGTATCGTGAGCCCGTAAAGAAGCGGGCGGCCTTGCAGGCGCAGGCAAGTGCAAATACCATCGAGTTAGATGGAAGGGTATTCACTTTACCCAGAACGCTTCACCGCTACATCGATAAGACAGGTAACTGGTCAAGTTTGGTTGGGAAGCTGTGGCAGGCTCCAGTTGACCTTGGAAACCAAGGTGTAGCTAATTTTATCTTCATGGGAAGTGGCGGTAGTGTACCTGAGCATACGCACCGTGGAACGGAATATACATTAGTCATTGATGGTGAGTTCAGTGATGGGCTAAGTTGCTATGATACCGGCGACTTTATTTTCATGGATGGAGATAAAACGCACACGCCAAAATCCGAAGGTAAAGAAGGCTGCCTTGTATTTAGCATTGTCGATCAGCCATTGCACTTTACTTCGGGCCTTGCAAGATTGTTAAACCCTTTTAGTCACTTGTTTTTCCGCTAGTAATCAATCAAGCGAACGCAGTCAATATGTGACATCCAGATACAAAAAAACGCACAAATGTGCGTTTTTTTATTGGTTGCATAAAGCTCTAGCAAAACAGAATAGCCAAATCTAGCTAATAAATTCGCTGTCAGGGTAGTTAAGCTTTAGTGTCTTCATCGCATTGTTACGCAATTCATCTAGGCCAAGCTGCTCATAACTTGAAACCATAATTTCGAGTGCTTGTTGCACTTGAGTGGTATTCGGGAAGTGCTCTATAACATAGCGACCACGGTTTGCAGCAGCAACATAAGCCTGGCGTCTCATGTAGAAACGTGCAATAGCGATTTCATAGCGAGCCAAGCGGTCTTTAATATGAACCATGCGCTGTTTCGCATCTGCGGCATATTTGCTATCTGGATATTGTTGAATCAGTCTGCGGAAATCTTCAAACGCAGCACGAGACTTCGACGGGTCTCTATCCGTACGGTCAATATTCATTAATTCTTGGAAAAGGTTGCTATCTGATTCCATGTTAGTTAATCCACGCATGTAATACGCGTAATCAACATCTGAATGGTTTGGATTCAGACGAATAAATCTGTCGATAGTGGCAAGCGTTTCTTCGTTTTTACCTGACTTATAATAGCTATAAATAAGGTCTAGCTGTACCTGATGGGATAGGGGACCGAACGGGTAGCGCGAATCTAGCGCGCTTAACGTTTGTGCTGCAGCGCTGAAGTTACCTACTTCCATGCTCTGCTTTGCTCTGTCGTACAGTTGCTGCGCACCCATGTTAGCTAATACGGCTTTTTCTTCATTATCTGAAGAGCTACATCCTGCGACAGATACCATAGCACCCAATAAAACGGGGGCCAGTAGACGAAATGATTTCATAATAATTCTATTTTCCTGCTAAACAGTTTTAATACTTCGCTGTCTAAGCTCATGTGTTAAACAACAACACTTTAATTGCATTCTAACGTACTAACGATGAGAAAAACCATACAAAAACGTAAACAAGGCAGTGTACAGCGTGAATACTTGTTATAATACCCTTTTTTAGACGTAATCAATGGTGTTATGACACAGTCGCCGAACACAATACAATTAGAAGCTTCAACGGAAGCTGCGCATTTTGGTTTACGGTTAGATCAGGTTTTGGCTGATTTGTTCCCTGAATATTCTCGTTCTAAGCTAAAAACTTGGATCCAAGATGGGAATGTTGCTGTAAACGGTGAAGTAATCACCGTGCCTCGCCACAAAATGCAAATGGATGAACTTGTTACTGTACAGGCCGAAATGGATGTACAAGTAACGAGCGAAGCGCAAGACATCGCGTTAAACATTGTTTATGAAGATGAACACATCCTAGTCATAAACAAACCAGCAGATTTGGTTGTGCATCCAGGTGCAGGGAACCCAAGCGGTACCGTGCTAAATGCCTTGTTAAATCATTGTCCAGAGATAGACAAAGTTCCACGTGCGGGCATTGTCCATCGCCTTGACAAAGACACGACGGGGTTAATGGTAGTAGCAAAAACAATTCCTGCTCAAACGCATCTTGTTGACCAACTTCAACGTCGGGAAATGAGTCGTGAATACGAAGCCGTTGCCTTAGGTACGATGGTCGCTGGTGGTATTGTAGATGCGCCTATTGGTAGACACGCAACAAAACGTACGCATATGGCAGTACGTGAAATGGGCAAACCAGCGGTCACTCATTTTCGTGTTATCGAAAAATTTCGCGCATACACGCACCTGCGTTTGAAGCTTGAAACTGGCCGTACGCACCAAATCCGCGTACACATGGCCCACATTAAGCATCCTTTGCTTGGCGACCAAGTTTATGGCGGGCGTCCTCGTCTTCCTAAAGGGGCGTCAGAAGAATTTATCGCTGCGCTTCGCGGATTCCAACGTCAGGCGTTGCACGCCGCACAGCTCTCGCTGTTTCACCCTGAAACGGAAGAGTGGATGACGTGGAAAGCTCCCCTACCTCAAGATATGCAGGACTTGCTTAAAGCCGTGAAAAAGGACACCGCGGACAATCCACAAGATATGCTTTAATGAGTAAGGCGAACTTATGACATTGTCATCTGCAAATTCACCTATATCATCCACGCTGGATTTGATTACTCCAGCGTGGTCATGTCCCGCAAATGTTGTTGCATACACAACGACAAGAATGGGAGGTACAAGCATAGGTGATTTTGCAGGTTTAAACGTTGGCGCCCACGTGGGGGACGACCTCCTACTAGTAAAAGCCAATAGAAGCCTGATTCCACATAGTGAAAAGATCACATGGTTGGAGCAAGTGCACAGCAACCGCGTGGTGTCATTGCCGAGCGCAGATACCACCGCTGATGCGTCGTATTCTTCTTCAACATCGCATTTTTGTGCGGTGATGACCGCAGACTGCGTGCCCATTTTATTGTGTGATGAAAGCGGTCAAGAAGTGGCGGCAGTACATGCTGGTTGGAAAGGTCTCGATACTAACATTATTGGAAGTGCTGTTTCACACTTTGGCAGCGAAGCAAAAAAACTCATCGCTTGGGTTGGTCCTGCAATCAGCGGGCCCTGCTACGAAGTTGATGTACAGTTGGCGAGTAAGTTTCGCCATATAGACGGTGCCATTGCCAATAGCTCTAATAGAGGGAAGTACTTATTAGATCTACCTCTAGTGGCACAGGTGCAATTGCAGCAAGCTGGCGTTGAGAGTATTACACAAAGTAACTTGTGTACTTACACTGACGAACAGCGTTTTTACTCCCATCGAAGAGCTACGCATCAAAACAAGCGCACGACTGGGCGTATAGTTAGCGTAATAGGCCTGCTTTAAATTGTTTCGAAAAAAGGCGGCAGTTTTAGTCTGATCACACAGTTGCGCTAGATCAAACTTCATACATTATTTGTTATCTTTTGGGCTAACTTTTTAATCTCATACTTGAATCGCAATTGAGCAGCCTACATAACTAGAACATAAATAATACCATTCCGCATAGATCATTACCCACTCAGCGAGAGTTAAAATGTTCGTAATTGCGGCGTGTTACCGCAGGTATAGTTGTTCATTAATTAGGTTGAAATTATGAGACTAGATAGATTTACCAGTAAATTTCAGCTCGCAATATCCGATGCTCAATCACTCGCATTGGGGCGAGATCATCAATACATTGAACCTGTCCATTTAATGACTGCCATGCTAAATCAGCAAGGCGGGTCAGTACGCCCTTTGCTTGACCAAGCAAACATCAATGTAAATGCGCTACGCTCAGCACTGAGCCAAGCTATTGAGCGCCTACCTCGTATTGAAGGCATTGGGGGAGATGTTCAATTAAGTAAAGACAGCGGCATTTTGCTAAATCTTTGTGACAAGATAGCGCAGCAGCGAAAAGACGAATACATCACTTCAGAAATCTTTGTTCTAGCGGCGCTACAAGATAAAGGGCGCTTGGGGGAAATCCTCAAAAGCCTGAATATCACTAAAGAAGCTATTGAAAGCGCAATAGACGACATGCGTGGTGGCCAGAAGGTCACGGATCCTAATGCTGAAGATGTACGTCAGGCGCTTGAAAAATACACGACAGATTTAACCGAGCGAGCAGAACAAGGCAAGCTCGACCCGGTCATTGGTCGAGACGATGAGATTCGCCGAACTGTTCAAGTACTACAGCGTCGAACCAAAAACAACCCAGTACTCATTGGTGAGCCGGGTGTGGGTAAAACGGCTATTGTTGAAGGGTTGGCTCAGCGCATCATTAATGGCGAAGTGCCTGAGGGCTTAAAGAACAAGCGTGTTCTTGCCCTTGATATGGGCGCGTTAGTGGCGGGAGCTAAATATCGCGGTGAGTTTGAAGAACGCCTTAAAGCAGTGCTTAATGAGCTGGCTAAAGAAGAAGGCCGCGTGATCTTATTCGTTGACGAACTGCACACCATGGTAGGTGCAGGGAAGGGCGATGGAGCGATGGATGCAGGTAATATGCTTAAACCTGCGTTAGCCCGTGGTGAACTTCACTGCGTTGGTGCTACAACACTGGATGAATATCGTCAGTACATTGAAAAAGACGCAGCACTTGAACGTCGTTTCCAAAAGGTATTAGTTGAAGAACCTAGCGTTGAAGACACTATTGCTATTCTGCGTGGCTTAAAAGAGCGCTATGAGCTCCATCACTCGGTAGATATTACTGATCCCGCTATCGTTGCAGCGGCAAGTTTGTCGCATCGTTATATTAGCGACCGCCAATTACCAGACAAAGCCATTGATCTTATAGACGAGGCTGCGTCTAGCATTCGATTGCAAATAGACTCCAAGCCCGAAGAGATGGATCGTCTGGAGCGTCGTATCATCCAGCTAAAATTGGAAGAGCAAGCTCTGGCCAAAGAAACAGATGATGCGAGTCATAAGCGACTTGAGATGATTGAGCTAGAGCGTGAGCAAGCGGAAACCAAGTACGCAGAGCTTGAGAAAGTGTGGCTGGATGAGAAAGACGCCATGCAGGGCACTCAAACCATTAAAGGGGAGCTTGAGCAGGCTAAACTTGACTTGGAGATAGCGCGACGTGCATCTGATTTGAATCGCATGTCGGAACTTCAGTACGGCCGTATTCCAGAGCTTGAAGCAAAGTTAGAGCAAGCGGCTGAAAACGAAACTCGCGAGACGACGTTACTTAAAAATAAAGTGACGGACGTTGAAATTGCAGATGTGCTTTCGCGATGGACGGGTATACCTGTAGCGCGAATGCTTGAGGGCGAGCGTGAGAAGTTGTTGCGTATGGAAGACGTACTTCACAAACGGGTTGTTGGACAAGAAGAAGCGGTTGAAGCGGTTTCAAACGCAATTCGCCGTTCACGTGCTGGGCTTGCGGATCCAAATCGACCTATTGGCTCATTCTTATTTTTAGGGCCAACTGGCGTGGGCAAAACTGAGCTCTGCAAAGCCTTGGCAGGCTTTATGTTCGATACTGAAGATGCCATGGTGCGTATCGATATGTCAGAGTTTATGGAAAAACACTCGGTAGCACGCTTAGTGGGTGCACCTCCTGGCTATGTTGGCTACGAGGAAGGTGGCTACTTAACCGAAGCGGTGCGTCGCAAGCCATACTCGGTCATTTTGTTGGACGAGGTTGAAAAGGCACATCCGGATGTATTCAATATTCTGCTTCAAGTACTAGATGACGGCCGGTTGACTGACGGGCAAGGACGTACTGTAGATTTTAAAAATACCGTTGTGATCATGACGTCCAACTTAGGTTCAGATATCATTCAAGATAAGCACAACGAAAGTCAGTATGGCGATATGAAAGCGTCGGTAATGAGTGTTGTAGGGCGACACTTCAGACCGGAGTTCATCAACCGCGTCGATGATATTGTGGTATTCCATCCATTAGGGAAGGAGCAAATAAAATCTATTGCTAAAATTCAGCTTGCCTCACTTCGCGCTAGGCTCGCAGAAAAAGGATATAAGCTTACTCTGTCTGCTGCGGCTATGGATAAATTGGCGGACGCGGGCTTCGACCCAGTGTTTGGCGCACGTCCGCTTAAGCGAGCGATACAAGTGCAGGTGGAAAATCCACTCGCGCATCAATTACTCGCTGGCGAATTAATACCGGAATCAACCATTCGTATTGATGCAGATGACAGCGGACTTTTCGTTGTCAGCAATTAAAACCAAAAGGCACTGGAGACAGTGCCTTTTTTATTGCCAGTAGATTCCGCGAAAGACCATTAATCGGCAGCTTCATAACAAAAAACGATTTACCAAAAAGCCACTGGTCGAATAGCGACAGATTACGCTTTCTTGTTTAATGAATTTTCCTAATACAGCTAATTAATTTTCTTGATTTAATAATGATAACTATTATCATTAACTTATTGTTGAGAGGGTTAAGAGGTTGCGATGCAGTTATATAATTCAAACGAAGCGGTAGTTTCTGCGCGCTCAATGCCCCGAGATATAGCTAAGCTTTGTGCGCATTTCATATTATGCATAATTGTGAGCGCAGTCGGTGCCATAGGTACCGGTTTTGCCGTATTTGCATTGAGTGTAAATCAAGCAACATTCTCGCCTGCAGATACTATTATATCTGCACTTACCGTGTTTTCTTTGTCTTTGTGTTTAAGTTGGTTTTCGCAAAGTTGGGGTAAGGCACTTCAGGCAATATCATTACTTTCATTTATAGTATTAGCAACAAGTAGCCTTTTATTATTTTTCTATTGAGCGATTTATGCTCAATATTCTTCATCTCTTTACACAATTAACATTCAAAAAGTAAACCTCTGATTATGCGAATTTAGGAAAAAGTTAATATTCTAAACTCGGTTTATCCTCTAAGCACGAACGAATACATTATCCGCCCGTTAATGACATGTTAAATAGTTTCAGCTATTAGGACGAATAATGAAAACAAACAATAATTACACCCTACGCTTATCTGCTTGTGCATTAGCGCTAATTCTTAACCCTTCTCACGGCATAGAGTTGTTCAACGGGAAGGTCGGTAACGAACACGTTAAGGTTAGTGTTGGAGGTTATGCCAAAGTAGATGTCAGGCATGTTGAAGGGGATATTGCTTATCAGGATTATTGGATTGGTAATTTTCCTGGCGGGGAAGCAATAGAGACGTCACACACAGGTTTCAATGTAGGAGAGTCACGCTTAAATATGGGCGTTTCTATAGGGGAGGTGAGTACTTTTATAGAGGTCGATATGTATGGCGGAGGGGGCAACGAAGCGGTAAGCAACTCTACCAACTTGCGATTACGCCACTTCTTCATCACCTATAAGAACTGGAGTGCGGGGCAAAACTGGAGCACCTTTATGCCGCTTCACGTTATTCCTGAGTCGTTAGATTTTGGTGGTCCTCATGTAGGAGAAGTGTTTGCAAGGCAAGTTCAGGTTAGATACACCTCAGGAAACTGGCAATTTGCCATCGAAAGCCCAGAGACCATTGGGGATGGTGATACCGACGCACCTGCCAATGCCGTAGGGCTTACAGGTGTAGCCGCTGACCCTGATGAGTCTACACCCGACTTTGTTGTACGATACAATTTAGATAGTCAATATGGGCAATATGCTTTCGGCTCTGTAATACGACTTGTCGATCAAGGAGGGGTTGAAGAAGTTACAGCAGCAGTAAATATCGCAGGCAAAATACCACTTTTTGCAAAAGATGATCTACGTTTTCAATTAACCGCGGGTAAGCCCGGTCGGTATGCTGCGGCCGGCATGACTGCTGATGTTGTTGAGGATCCTGCAACTCAAACATTGGAAACGGAAAGTACGCTGGCTTATACCGTAGCGTATCGCCATTTTTGGACCGAAACCCTCCGCAGCACTGTATTTTATGGAGCAGCTAAAACAGATATTTTGGGGCGCAAACGTTCGCACTGGGCGGTGAATGTTATTGATACGGTAGCGCCGCGCCTTGATGTTGGCCTAGAGTTTGGTGCTTATTCTATCAATGATGACAACATAGACAGCATTGACTCGAATTACATCCAAGCGTCAGCTAAGTTCGCGTTTTAAGATCGCTTCAATTATGTTTAGCGCCATGTTTTTGATGTAAACTGAGATTACTTCAATGTTTATCAATAAAAATAGGCGCTTCTATTGCTAAATGCCTCTTGAAAGTAGTTGACCAGTAGCTTTAGCTTTTTGTCAGGCTGACGCGAACGAGGATAAACGGCATAAATACCCATAGTCTTAGTTACGTACTCGGCAAGTAGAGGCGAAAGCGCCCCATCTTCGATATCTTCATGCACTAATGCCTTGGGAAGAAATGCTACACCCACACCTGCAATAGCGGCTTGCCTTAACGCATCCAAGTTATTTGACTGTATTCGCCCGCCAATTTGAACGTTATGAAGCTCTCCTTCAATATGAAACGGCCAGAAGTCTGGGCCAGTGCTATCGTACTTGTAAATTAAACAATTATGTTCAGTTAAGTCGTCAGGATGATTTGGGCGGCTTTTGTTTTTAAGATATGTGGGGCTTGCGCATACTATCCATTTGGAATCTATAAGGCGTTTAGCAATAAGCGAGGAGTCCTCAAGATGTGCTGTACGAATGGCGAGATCGTAACCTTCTTCAATGATATTGGTGACGCGATTGGTAATTGCAAGCTCTACATCCACCTCTTCGTGTAAATTGCAAAACTCGGCAATTGCGCGATTTAAGACCAGTTTTGCCGATACATTGGGCATAGTAATTCGGATTTTTCCACGCACTTCATCACTGTAACCACTGACGGCATCTTCTGCGTCTTGAATGGCTAAATTGGCGATTCTCGCCTTATTGTACAGTGTTCTTCCTGCATCAGTTAAATTGAGCTTTCGTGTAGAGCGGTAAAGCAATTGAACGTTCAAATCTGACTCTAATCGTGCGATACGCTTACTTACTACAGAATTAGTTAGGTTGAGTTTTTGAGCGACCTTTGAAAAAGAGCCTTCATCAACTACGTTCACAAAAAGGATAATATCGTCTGCTTTTGCCACTATTAGTCCAAAAATGGAAATAAACTTTGTCTTTAATGCATATATATCAACACGTGAGAAATTAGTACAGTCGCATACCTAAATTTTAACCCTGCATTAACATCGATTTTCTAACGTTAGAAACTCGAATAATTAACTAATTATAATAAGAGGAAAACTCATGAATGAGATAACCCTTGGATTATTAGCATTGCTACCTATAACGCTTTCAGCAGTGCTGCTATTGGGTTTACAGTGGTCTGCGAAAAGAGCAATGCCAGTTGTATTAGCAAGTACAGCACTTATGGCACTTTTAGCATGGGATATGTCGGCAGTACGGGTGGGCGCTTCAATTCTACAAGGCTTAGTGATTACAGTATCTGTTTTGTGGATTGTATTTGGTGCAATTTTTCTGCTCAACACATTGAAATATACTGGAGCAATTGATGTTATCCGCCAGGGTTTCACCAACATTTCACCTGATAGAAGAGTCCAGGCAATAATCATTGCTTGGTGCTTCGGTACTTTTATTGAAGGTGCTTCTGGTTTTGGGACGCCGGCCGCTATAGCGGCTCCTTTGCTTGTTGCCATCGGTTTTCCTGCATTGGCTGCCGTACTTATTGGTATGATGATCCAAAGCACACCCGTCTCTTTTGGCGCAGTGGGAACGCCTATAGTCATTGGTGTAAACAAAGGCTTAGACGGCCAAGCGATCAGTCAGACTTTGCAGGCTCAAGGCTGGCAATGGGAGCAGTTTATTCAACTAATCACCTCTGAAGTGGCAATTATCCACGGAATTATTGGCTCATTTATGCCAGTCTTAATGGCTGTAATACTCACTCGCTTTTTTGGCTCCAACAAGTCTTGGCGCGAAGGGTTACAAATTCTACCTTTCGCCTTATTCGCAGGCGTCAGCTTTACCATTCCTTACGTATTTACCGGCATTGTATTAGGCCCTGAATTTCCATCGTTGATTGGAGGATTGGTGAGCTTGGCAGTGGTTGTTACTGCAGCTAAAAATGGTTTCTTGATGCCTAAAACAACATGGGATTTCCCGCCGAAAGCGTCATGGGACAAAGGTTGGCTGGGTAATTTGGAAATAAAAGCAGACGACATAACGTCACAAAAGGCCATGCATTGGGTTACGGCTTGGGTCCCTTATTTAGTTGTTGCACTTTTGCTCGTTATATCCAGAGTGTTTCCAACAATAAAAGAATTTACTACGTCGCTGACACTCTCATTTGACAACATACTGGGTGAAACCGGTGTAAGTGCATCAATCAGTCCGCTATATCTTCCTGGTGGGTTGTTGTTAATAGGTGCATTGGTTGCAGTAATCATTCAAAGTAAAAAGGTATCCAAGGGAGAAGTGTTGTTTAAGGCTTTCAATGATTCCAGCAAAACGTTGCTAAGTGCTGGTTTTGTATTGATGTTCACAATTCCTATGGTTAGGCTTTTTATAAATTCAGGTGTGAATGGCGCCGACATCGTCAGTATGCCGATAGCTGGCGCGCAATTGTTCGCCAATATGTTTGGCGAAGCTTTCCCATTAATTAGCCCTACTATTGGAGCATTAGGGGCATTTATCGCAGGCTCGAATACAGTATCAAATATGATGTTCAGCCAGTTTCAGTTCGAAGCAGCACTTAGCCTCCAATTGTCACCTGCACTAATTATCGCAGCGCAAGCCGTTGGGGCGGCTGCCGGAAATATGATTGCAATACACAATGTTGTAGCTGCGTCGGCAACGGTAGGATTAATGGGGCAAGAGGGAGCTACTTTAAGAAAGACTGTTATCCCAACTATATATTACGTTGCATTTGCAGGTATTTTAGTATGGTTGGGGGTTTATGTGTTTGACGTCGGCGGTCCATTAGTCGGCACAAACTAATTTTTTAATACGCATTGCACTGTTCTAAGGAGTTATACATGCAAACAACCCCAATTATTGACGCTTTTAAACGCGTACTCGGGGAAAGCAATCTTGCCGTAGGAACGCGCCAAACTGAGCACTATCGCAAGGGGTGGCGGTCAGGCGAGGGCGAAGCATTGGCTGTACTTTTTCCACATACGCTAATGCAATATTGGGAAGTGCTAAAGGTTTGCGTTGAATATAACTGCATCATTATTATGCAGGCCGCGAAAACCGGCTTGACCGAAGGCTCAACGCCAAGTGGAAGCGACTACGATAGACCAGTGGTGGTTATAAATACGTTAGCAATGGACGATATTGTTCTGGTTAACGACGGAACGCAAGTATTGAGCTTTCCGGGAGCAACACTGTTCAAACTTGAAAAGGCACTAAAGCCACTCGGGCGTGCGCCTCACTCTGTAATTGGTTCGTCATGCCTAGGTGCGTCTATTGTCGGTGGTGTTGCAAACAACTCAGGTGGGGCACTTGTCAAAAGGGGACCTGCCTATACTGAGTTATCGCTGTTCGCTCAGGTGGATAAAAGCGGAGAGCTAAAGCTTGTTAATCACCTAGGGATACATTTAGGCGACACGCCAGAAGAAATTATCGGAAACCTTTCTTCTGGCAACTTTCCAAAATCTCTACCTGAAACCAGTATGAAAGCGTCGGCAAGTGATTATGAACACATCGTTAGAGACGTAAATGCTGATACGCCGAGCCGCTTTAATGCCGATCCAACACGGCTTTACGAAGCCAGTGGATGCGCAGGTAAAATTGCTGTGTTCGCGGTGCGTTTAGATACATTCGAAGTGCCTAATGAAGAACAAACGTTTTATATCGGTACGAATGATGCCTCTGTACTTACTCGTATTCGCAGAGACATACTGAGTCAATGTAAAAACGTTCCTGAGGTGGGTGAATATCTTCATAGAGAAATGTTCGATATTGCAGATGTTTACGGAAAAGATACCATCATAAGTATTCAGCGTTTGGGAACTGACTCGCTACCTAAAATGTTTGCACTCAAAGGGCGGGTGGATGCCGTGCTCAACAAGTTACCTCTGCTTCCTCCTTACCTAAGCGATAGATTGATGCAGTTCGGTAGTAAGTTCTTTTCTGACCAAATACCCTCGAGTATAAGAACTTACCGCGACAAGTACGAGCATCATCTAATCCTTAAAATGAGCGATGGTGGCATCGAAGAGGTTAAAACGCTTTTGGCCAAGCTGTTTAACGAAGAGAAGCTAGATGGCGACTTCATTACTTGTAATGAAGAAGAAGCGTCTAAGGCGTTTTTATTACGTTTTGCTGCAGCTGGCGCCGCGGTTCGCTATCAAACGTTACACCATAAGCAAGTAGGAGACATCTTAGCATTGGACATCGCATTGCGCCGCAACGATGATTTATGGGTAGAGAACCTGCCTGAGCACATCGCCAAACACGTTGAAAAGTCACTTTATTATGGACATTTCTTCTGCCATGTCTTCCATCAAGATTACATACTTAAAAAAGGCAGCGACGCCAAAAAAGTAAAAGCAGATATGTTGGCACTATTAGACAGTCGTGGCGCTAAGTATCCGGCTGAACACAATGTAGGCCATTTGTATGAAGCCGAAAGTAACTTGCAGAAATTTTACAAAGACTTAGATCCAACTAATACGTTTAACCCTGGTATTGGCAAAATGGAAAAGCACAAACGCAATTGTTCGTGCTGCCTATAGCTGCATGCGAAGAGAGCCTTATAGGCTCTCTAATAGCGTTCTTGCTTGAGGACGCTTAAAGAAAGGGCGTTCCACTTTTACTGCATATTCTAACTCTTTTTTCGCCTCTTCAATTCTATTGAGCTTGGCTAGCGTGTAGCCCAGATGATAGCGAATATTTGGGTCGTTGGCGTCTCTGGCGAACGCATCCCTCAGCATTTTAAGGCTGCCTTCATAGTCTCCTTGTAGCGCTTTGATGTGACCGTAGGTATCCAATATTTTTGCTGAGTTTGGTTGAAGCTCGTAGGCCTGACGTGCATAGTTTTTTGCAGTGACTAGCGATTCCTCGATATGCATGATCGCTAGGCGATTGTAAGCCTCAGCAGGGTTGAGTAAGTTTGGTTGCTCAACAAGTTCCTTGTAAAGCGCTATCGACTCATCGAACTCTTGAATGAAGAATAAGTATTGCGCCAACAGGTTTTTTGCCAGCAGATTGTTTTCATTCTCGCTCACCAGTTTTCTTGCCGTATTCAAGAATACATCGACAAACTGATCGTTCAGTGCGTAGTTGTAAATGGCAACAAAAGCCTGTGCAAAAGTAGCGTCTACGTCTAACGCTTTTTCAAACTCTTTGATAGCTTGTTCACTGTTTCCCTTATTTGCTGCCAGTCGGCCTTTCAAGAAATAATAAACCGGATTTTGTTGTTGGTTTGCGGGAATGGTTGTTAGCAATGATTGTGCTTTGTCGTTGTTTTGCATGTCGAGCAGTAGGCTCACATAACGCAACGTGACAAACGTACTTGTATTCGCTATTTCATACGCTCGGGCCATGGCGTCTAAGGCGTTTTCATCATTATCAACACTTCGAGCTTGATCAGCATATGCGATAAGCTTGCCGGCATCGTCATTGATAAAATTCCTCACAATACTTAGCGTTTTTTCTGCATCGGCACGTTGACCTGCTTCTAACTGAAGCGCTGCTTTTCGAAGGAGATAATCGGCGTTGTCGAAATCGTCTTTGATTAAGAGGTCTAAGTGATAGAGCGCATTTTTTGTGTCGCCTTGTTGTTGATACAAAGATGAAACGCGCTCTCTCGCTCCAGTATTTGAAGGCGTTAGCGTCAATATATCGAGATAAATTTGCTTAGCTTCTTCTAGATTTCCTGCTTTGCTTAAATTGAACGCTTTCAGCATCAGCGTTTCATTATGTTGGGGAGACAGAGAAAGTAACTCTTCTACTAGCAGGTTAGATTTATCGACATTTCCTAAACGGCTTTCCGTGGCTGCTAAATTGAATTTCGCAGGGAAAAGCGTCGGGTTTTGCGCTAGCGCTTTTTCTATGTTGACCTTGGCTTCTTCTAATCGGCCCTGTCTAATCAATATACCGGCTTTAAGATTGAAAACTTCTGCTTCGTTTGGAAACAAAGCGCTTAGTAAGTCAGCGCCTTTTAATGCATTCTTAAACTGCTGAGCTTGTAAATTCATCAATGAATAAGTGAAAAGAAAGCCGGCATTATCCTTGTAGGTAGATAAGTTATTTTCAAGAATCGATAGCGCTTCATCTTGTTTACCTCTGGCAGCCATTAGTTTAATCTTAAATAGCTGGAGCTTGTTTTCATTCGGGTATTTATATTCAAGATTTTGTAAAAGTCTCTCGGCTTTAAAGGCTTTGTTTTGGCGAATAAATAAGTCACCTAAAAGCAGTGCTGAGTCTGGGTCTTCCATTAACGCATCCTGATGACGTTCAAGCAGGGCAAGGGCCTGTTTATCTTGTTGAGTCGCCATGTAAACTTGGCTCAACATCAATACCGCCTGTAAGTCATCAGGCTCTTGTTGCAGATAAGCGTTAAAGTCTTTCGCGGCTGTTTCCATGTTGTTATTAAAGAAGTTTGTTAAACCACTTATGTAAAGCAACATGGGCTGTGAGGTAATAAGCTCAGGATCCAGTTGAGCCATGAAGTCGTTAAGTTCTTTTAGTTTTTCGTTATCGATAGCTTGCTGGTTGTCTCTGCTTTGTAACCAGCTATTAAGTAAAATTGCCAGCGGATCATTGGGTGTATCTTGGATTATCTCATCTACGAACAGTTTTGCCGTGTCGTAGTCTTTCGCTTCTAAATACAAATCAACAAGATTCCGTAATGCAATGGGATCGTCTCGATTAAAAGTCAGTGCTTTTTGTAAGTGTGCGGTTGCAGCGTCTGTATCACCCTGTCGGTATGCGAGTTGCCCCTTCAATCGCCATGTTATTGCATTTTCTGGTTCTAACGACATGGCTTTATTGATAAGCGAGGTCGCTTTGGATAAATCTTCATTTTGAAGAGCTATGGAGGCTAAGCCATTTATTGCAGGTACAAAATTAGGCGTGCGTGAAACAATTGTATTGTAATCACGTAGGGCACACGACTCGTCTTGCAGTCTAATACACGCAGTTGCACGTATCATCAGCCACTCGCGCTCCGCATCACCTGACAGTTTGTTTAGATCAGAGAAGTCTACAATTTCTTGGTACCTGTTCAAAAACAACCAAGTGTTGCCGAGAGGCTCTGCCAGAAGGTTGATATCTGCACCCATTTCCAACGCTTCTACAAACTCCATTTCTGCTGCAGTTAAGTAGCCATTAATAAGCAGTATTTCGCCCATTAGGATTTTTGCAGCAAGGTTTTCAGGATCTTTTTGTAAGCTGTTTTTAAGGTGGATATAGGCTTCGTCGTATTCGTTTTGATTAAACGCGGTCAGTGCTTTTTCGTAGTCTTCTGACGTAGAAGCAAAACTGTTAAAAGCGATTAATGATGAGGCAACTGCAGAGACAATAGCGCGTTGTACAACACGCTTTTTATTATTAAAAAAATCCATATATACCTTCGAAACTTAGCCTAGCCGCTGGCTTAAAAATAGCATAAAAAAAGGTGGCCTAAGCCACCTTCTAAAGATACGTGTTTTCTATGCGTTTTTAAACAATTAAACGCGGCGCTTACGTCTATAAAGAACAAGACCTAAACCCAACCCCATCAGTGCTAGGGCGCCAGGCTCACTAACTTCTGCGGTTGGTTGAGTCATTGACACACCAATGGAAGACAGTTTTAATTGTACGCTGTTAAAGTTACTCTTAGCGTTATCGTCGAAAATGGTATTGTATGCACCTATTAACCAGTATTTTGCACTACCAGTTAGCTTCGTAAATGTTGATTCGTACAAACCGTTTGAGCCTTTTGAACCTACGCCATAGTGACCTAGTGTATTCTCAACAATAGCGCTTGTAACAGTGTTCCAAGTTGAGTTGGCTCCGCTCTCAAATGCCGCAATACTATTAAGACCCGCAACAGTAACTTCTTTACTATCATTGTCGCCGACTACCCAAGTGAAGGCTGCATTTTCAAGAGTCACTGACTCGCTAAATGACAGTAAGAACATATCAAAATCTCTGCCACCGCCGTCACCGCTATTATCAACTGCGTGACTATCACCTCCCCAAGAATAATCACTATTTTTAATTCCGTAGCCAACGTGTCTATTTGCTAAAGTACAACCATTATTACCAAGCGTACAGTTCCACCAACCTTGAATATTGCCCTGGGCAAGTTTGTCGTCGGCGTGTCCTGCAGAGTTTGACCAAGCAGTGATTCCTACATCAACTGTAACGCCGTTGATCTCGATTGAGGTATTGCTGTTTTGCGCATTGGTCGTTTGTGAGTAATTAGCGCTGCCATTAGAATTGGCGAGTGTGTATTGTGCATCATACTTTGCACTGTTGAGGCTTGAATCTGTAGCGAAAACTGATGAACTAACAGCAAGTAATAGTATTGTCAGCGATGTAGAAAACTTCATATTTTGAACTACCCAAAAAGCAAAATTAGATGATTATTTCTAACGTTAAGCTTATTTCGTGCCAGTTTGTTTAAGTTTCTGATTTTTAAGTTAATGTTATAATTTGAAAAGGGGCGATATGAGAGAGGGTAAAAAAAACTGACAGATTTTCCAACCTGTCAGTGATCTAAAGTCTAATTTCTTCAAATGGATTTTTTGCGACGCCACATCACGAGAAGTGAACAAGCCATGAGTAAGCCAATGGTTCTAGGTTCAGAAACTTCTGTTGGCGTTGGCGTACCGGCAGACTCTGTTACTGAGAAGCCAACATTAGCAAGCTTAAAGGCATCATTACCTACATGGCCGCCAATATTTCCGAATACGGTGTTATAAGCGCCAACCAGCCAATATTGAGCGGACTCAGTGAAAGTAAAGTCAGCGCGGTGATCTAAATATTCACAGTTTTCAATATCAAATGAGGCTGAAGTTAAGGCGTTAGCGACAATATCGCTCCACGTGTTAACACCTGAGGTTAGTTTCGAAGTATTACTTAGTGCTGCAACAGATACTTGGCTGTCGCTGCCACTGTAAAGCCATGAAAAACTTGCGCCCGTTAATGTCACCGCAGAGTCGAAAGATAACAACACGAAGTCATAGTCACGTTCTACGTTAGTCATACCACTATAATAAGCGTTCGCGCTACCTTGAGAGTAATAGTTGATATTGTCAATAGCGTGGTCAGCGTCGCCACGATAGTATGCTTCATCATTGTTTGTTATGCCGTAAGCCCATTTATCTGAGATCTTTTCTAACTTGGCGCCAACGACTGTTTCGCCGGTAACCCCTTGTGTGTCAGAAAAGGCGGACATATTAATATTTAATCCGTCTATTTGAACAAAGGAATTATTCGTCTGATTGGTTTGTGTCACTTTGTCATCGACTAGATCGTAAGTGTATTCTCCCAACGGAGAGTTACATACATTGCTTTGTTCGTTGCTTTGGCTCGATGACCCACAGTGAGAATAACTTTGCTTTTTATAGTAGGTAGCGAATGCTGAATTAGCACTCAGGGTAGATAGCAAAGCTGTGGAAAGTAATAGTACAGTTTGCAAAGAAAACGTTTTTTGTAGCGTTCGCATAATTGCTTTCCTATATATGAAGCGCAAAGCACTTCAAGTACACGCCGAGTGATGTGTGCGCACATTATGCGAACACAAACTTGGTAGTACCTAATTTCAACATGGACTTGTATGATATATGAACGGTGAGCTATTTAAGGTATGTAACCGTATACCTAGTTATTAGTTGTTTGTTTAATCGTGAGCATACGCGGCCTGAATAAATAGAAGCCAAGCGCCGGCATTGTGGTAGGAGTACGTGTAATCAATGCAAAGTTAATAACGTTTTGCAACGGCGTTATGTAAAGGAACGAGGCAGTCTTTTTACTTTGCTATGCGTTCCTGCATATCTATGAAATAATTAGTGCAATTGTATATGTAGAAGTATGAGGACATATGTCTGATCAAAAACGTAAAGGGATATACTTACTTCCCAACTTATTAACAACAGCAGGGTTGTTTTCGGGTTTCTTTGCTGTGGTTTCGTCAATGAACGGCAGGTTCGAAGCCGCGGCAGTGGCTATCTTTGTTGCTATGATTTTTGATGGCTTAGATGGGCGTGTGGCAAGAATGACGAACACGCAAAGCGACTTTGGTGCTGAGTATGACTCAATGGCAGATATGGTTTCATTTGGAATGGCACCTGCACTTGTTGCTTATAATTGGGGGTTAACTGAGCTGGGCAAGTTAGGCTGGTTAGCGGCCTTTATATATGTAGCGGGGGCAGCTCTTCGTTTAGCTCGCTTCAATACGCAAGTTGGTATTGCCGATAAGCGTTTCTTCCAAGGTCTCGCAAGTCCGGCTGCTGCGGCTGTTGTCTCTGGTCTTGTATGGGTTGGAGTTGAGTATGATGCTGTTGGTACCGACTATGGTTTAATAGTTGCTGCAGTGACCGGTTTAGCTGGTTTACTAATGGTTAGCAACTTTAAATATAATTCCTTTAAAGAAGTAAACTGGCATGGAAAGGTGCCTTTTGTAGGCCTTCTTTTAGTTCTTCTGATATTCGTTGTTGTGGCAACAGAACCCGCTTTAGTATTGTTCCTTGTTTTTGCACTATATGCGTTAGCTGGACCTATCAATACGTTTCGTACCGTTGAGAAAGTAACGTTAGACGATGTAGTGGGCGACCATGAAGAAGATGCAGACTTCAATGCCGATAAAAAGAAAAGCAATGAAAGTGTAGACAATAAGCAGGAATGATTACGTAGCAATAATCAGATGTCTTCGCTAAATAATAAAGAGGATATGCCTTTTTGAACTGATAGAATAAGGATATACAAGCGTAAACGCATGCTTAATGTACTAATAGATTAAAAAGCGACCGAACGGTCGCTTTTTTTATATTTATTTAAAAAAGGGTGTTGACGATGCTACAGGAATGCGTAGAATGCGCCCTCCTCAACAGGGAACAGCAAAACGCTAACAACTGATGAGGATGTTAAAAACCAAGTTTAAAAATAAATAAACAAAAGTTGTTGACAAAAAAAAGATGCGCTGTAAGATACGCATCCGCTTCGGGAGAGGCAGCTAGCAAAAGCTAGTAACGTTCTTTAAAAATTTAGACAAGACAATCTGTGTGGGCACTCGTTAAGAGTGTCACAACGACGATTCATATTTCGATA